>CAZBTX010000011.1:0-10789 GCA_964494945.1 uncultured Candidatus Saccharibacteria bacterium | reverse complement strand
CGGATAAAGAATAGCCAATGACGGCGAAAATCTTGCGTTTTCTGATTTTATCCGAGATGCGCCCCGAGACGATTTTCATTACATTGGCGGCTGAATCGGCAACACCTTCAATCACCCCCACAAAAGCCAGCGGCGCCCCCAACACCGTCGTCAAAAATATCGGGATAAGAGAAGAAACCATGTCGGAAGTCAGGTCGTTCAAGAACGACACTACGCCCATGAAAATTATGTTCCGGGGAAGCCCGAATATCGCAGGTTTTTCTGTTTTAATATCAACTATCCTTTGCATAGATTTATATCGGCAAATTAGGCGGAGGTGCTACTGGCGCAACTGGCGATAAGGGTGCTGCATTTTTCTGCATTTTACGGAGGGTACCTTCTTCGTTTTCTGCGAGAACACGTTCTATGCTTTTAGGTTCATCTTTTGGTTTTGATTCGCCGGACGGCGGTGGATTTTCTACGGCTATTTCTTGTTTCAATTCTTTTCCGAATTCTTCCAGTTCAGTTTTTAATTTTTCTTCCGCCGGTAATATTGGCGCCGTAGAAGCCAGCGCGACTTTCATAGGCAAATCGTGCGGCGGCAATGCGGGCAACTGCTCCGTATCTTTGTGAACTTCCGGCGAGATTTTGGGTGATGCGGACGGGAACGGCGTAAAAACTTTGGCGGGTACGGACACAGCTGGCGGGGTGGAGCGCAACTTAGGGATTCCCGTGGGAACAGTTAGAATTTTGGGGGATTCCGCGATTTTGGGGGCTTCTTTGATAACTTCCGGTATTTTTTCTTTTCTTTCGGAAATGACCACCACCACGTGTGTCGTATTTTTTCGCGCTTCGTCTCTTACGGGAATGGTTTTGACCGACACCGGAATAAACATGCCATCATTCCTTTTCAATAAAGTGTCCTCCGGGAACACTTCTGCTGTTCCGGTGGATAATATCCTGGGAATGAGTCCCGTTAACTGATCAATCTTACCCGTGCGTGTAAGCGCCAGAATATCGCTTAGGACTTTTTGCTTTACGAAATCCCTGCCGAACCCCGTCAAGGTCTCCATCTTAGAATTGAATTCTGTGATCCTCCCCAAAACGTCAATTACTAAAACGCCGTCCGAAACCGAACCAAGCGCGGCGACCATGGCTCTTCTTTCATCTTCACCGAGAGACAGGCGGGAACGCATCAATTCTTCCGCGGAGGCACTGACTTCCTTTATATGTTCTGCGGCTTTAGCTGAAACAACATTTTGGATTGTCGCAGTAGAGACCGCGTAATAACTTTTAAGATATGCCCCGTAGCCGATGGCGAATACCATGCCCAAAAGAGCCGCGAATACGGCTGATGTCAGAAGCTCGTCAAAGAACGGCCCCAATAACTCATCCGGCTGGCTGATAACCAGGCGTTTATCCTGACCGTTAAGTTTGATGGGTGAAGACAGCACGAACGATGAAATATCGTTGATAACCGCCAACTCAAAGATCGTGTCTTCGCCTTCGCCGGCGGCGAGGCGCCCGCCCCTGACAGCGCCGCCAGTTATGGTTGTGTCTTCAATCAACCCGGAGTCGTTAAGAATCGTAATATCAACTCCACCCAGTTTACCAATCTTTAAAACACCCACCTCTCCAGCCCCCGTTCTGGAAAATAAAAGATTTTCCACCAGCGGCAGGACGCCTACCAATATCTGTTTCTCTTGTTGTATCAAAATTGGAGAAACAGCTCTAGATGTCATTACAACAGCCGCCGCCAAAGGTAAAATAGCGAGACCCGAAAGTACAAATACCGGATTGAATTTCATCAAAATTATTGTAGCACAAAGAGCGCCGGCCCCCGCGGGGGCCGGCGCCTAGATCTTTCACCGCACCAAACCATCAACCTAACCAAGCGCGATATTTGGGGAATCGGCTACAAATCGGCAAATGTGAGCACCAATCTTCCATCCCCCATATTCTGCCGGCGCGTACAGCCGCTAAAAACAATAAAACCAGCGTATAAATCACGTGCTCGTCAACAATATATGAGTGCGGATTGGGATAAACGCCGTTAAGTATGGGGAAATAGTAAAGTAGCATAAGGAGTGCGCCCAAAACCGAAGACAGCCGCACGAAAATCCCGAGTATCAGGGAAACGCCTAGTAGTGTCAACCCCCACTCATTGATTAAATTAACGATCGGCAAAACCCCCGGCTGCATGAACCAATGGAAAAGCTCGGGAAAGGTTTTGGCATCCTTCAAATAAAAAGCCGCACTCCACGCGGGATCCGTGATTTTCGTGACTCCAGCATAAAGCATCATCCAACCCATGCCGATGCGAAGCAGGAAGAGAGTTAATTTTTGGGATTGAGTCATATTGCTTTAAATTCAGTATACCACCCGACGTACATTTATTTATTCACAAACGGCACGAAGACAAATCCCGGATAGCGGCTGGTTTCAAAGACGCCCGCATCACTTTTTATTTCCCGTACGATGGCCTGACTTTGCGGATATACCATGCGGCCGCCGATTTTTAACTGTTCTCGCCAGGACTTGGGCACCTCGGTTACTTCCGCCGCCGAAATAATTCCATCAAACCCGCCAATATCTCCAGCAACTTCCGGCAAACCCGGAGCGGCATTCTGGCAGTAAAATCTGACATGCTTTCTTAACGCCGGATATTTAGAAACGTTTTTCTCGCCCAATCGGCAAAGTCCCTCCAAAAGTTCTATCGCGTAGACATTTCCTTTATCACCGACAATCTCGGCAAGAAGCGCCGTTTGCCATCCCGAGCCGTGCCCCACATCCATTATCTTATCTCCGGCTTTAGCGGACAGAAGCTCCAGCATGAAAACCACGGTGTAGGGCTGCGAAATGGTCTGCCCCTCTCCAATGGGCAGCGCCGTATCTTCATACGCCAGATTCATAAAACCCTCCGGCACGAAGTATTTTCTATCTACACCTTTTAGAGCATTCTTAATTGAGGCGGACTTCAAAATGCCCTTTCGTTCTAATGACGCAATCAACTCGTCCATATAATGACTATTTATTATTCGCAGTATAACACCGAGTCACTCGCCATAAAATCATTTAGAAAAATCGCGCCGCCTTTACTGGGCCGGCGCGATTTTTCCATGTGAGGTTACTAATTAAGAGTTGCTAGAACAATGAATATATCCATGGCTCTGGAATAAAAAGAAAAGCGAGTGATGCGCCCAAGAGCGCCATGTTTTTCATAAAGTTCACCCTATTCCCCATTTTCGTGTTGGGATCGGTATCGTTCCAGTAAGCATGCATCTTAAAAGATACAGGGATAAGAAAAACAACTAGCGCCAATACTGCCAATGGAATGTAAACTCCGAGTAATATCCCAGCTCCGCCAATGAGAAGCAAAACACCCGAACCCAACACCGCAAGTTTAGGCGAAGGTACTCCTTTGGAGGCCGCATAACCCGCCATCATCCCGCTTTTGGTTAGATGATTAAACGCGTTCATCAAAAAATATCCGCCAAATAACACCCGACTAATGAGAAATAAATACGCCATAAAGTAAATTTATCATTAATAATCCGTACGTTTTCATTTTAACACATCCAGCGCCTAACGCCACTTACGCATACAACATTCTCATATTCTTAAGAATATGAGAATGTTGTATGCGGCTATAGATTTACTGTGTGATAGCTAGATGCGGTGGGCGCGGTTCCAGATGGCGCCGATGACATAACCGGCGATGTAGCCGATAATCGCGGCCACGACCACCAGGACGGCCGCCGTGCCTGAATTAAACTCGCCGACCGTAAACGGCGGCTGGATCATATGCAGCCGGAAGGCCCAATTAATGAGCGGCTGGGCCCAGCCCAAAGCCGCCAAGACCGACCACAAAACGTGCCAGAGCCCGAAAAAGGCCGCGAAAACCAGACCTACTTTATTTTTATTGATAGGGTTCATATGTGGAAATTATATCATATAACCGCTAACCGCCTCTTTTTTACAATAATTCCTTTAGACCCCACTGGGTTTTATGTATTCTCCTTCTTAATACTCTGAATCTATCTCGGGTCGGTTGGTCACTCCAGTATCGGATTTGTAAGAATTAATTACCGGGAGTTGAGATGCAGCTCTACTCTTCACAATTGAGGGTCTCGGGGTGGTGTTTATTAAGCGTTTTTCCAATCGTCACGGGAAATGCCGGCTTGACTTAGAATTTCTGAAACAAGACTTTTATCTATATCGCGGGAGTGAGGATTGGGTACTATCACTTTCAAACTGTTTTTCTTCATAAATAAATGGCGGCCTCCAGCATAGGGGCCGTCGAAACCCAAACGACGAAATTTCTTGATCAGTTTTCGCCAAGATATATTACTTGGCATAAGCGGGAGTGCGTACTAACCGTCTCCGGTCTACGCCAATACGTAACCCCGGGATGGCATCTCCCTCCTTAAGTTTAAAAAGCAGCCAATCCTCCAATGCCGACCGCAGTTCTTCCCTGCAATCTTCTAAACCTTTGGCGTTAGCCCACACGCCCCGAAGCCCGGGAATTTCGCCAAAATAGCTTCCATTTTTTAGAAGCTTATACCGGGCTTGTTTCAGTTTTTTTACTGTATATTCGCTTAACATAGCTTGATGATAGCACGAAAGATGACTGTTTCACAAACAGTGCTTACCGCCTCGGTATCGGAAAATTCTCCATAAAGTCCAACGAGGCCTTTCTAACACTCTTTATTCCACTATTTTGGTGCTCATCCCAAGTATCTTTTATCTCCATGCAGAGAATTACTTTTATAGTTTTGCAGAAAGAAACAACTTTAGCGTACTTTTGAACCCGCCAGTATACTTTCCGGGGTTAACTTGCATATCTTCGTAAATCTCTTTGGGATTTGCCCAAAAGACGCTTTTAACTTCGTCATACTTGAGTTTTACGGGAGCCGCCTTACAAACATACACTCTGAACATATGCTTACGATCATATATATTCTCTTTTTTGTCTTGCGCTTGAGCGTAACCAATCTCATTTAACTCTACATCGGCGATACCGAGCTCTTCTTCTAACTCTCTTTTCGCCGCGCTAAGATAATCCTCGCCCACATCAACATGCCCCGCCGAAGAGTGATCAAGGAGGTGCTCACCCTTTGCTCTTTCACTGACGATAATCTCGCCTTTGTCATTTACGACGTAAATCACAACTACTCGATGGAGTAATCCTTCTTTATGTGCTTTTTCGCGAGTTGTCTCGCCAAGCACATTATCATTTTCATCTACCCAAATAACATTACTCATGGTTATTTCAAAAGCTCATACATTTTAATTGACTACATACTCACGCACTATTACTCCCACAAGTTTAGGAATTTCATTTATCGGAGTTAGAGAAACTCCATCCGTATCAAACGGCCTAATTCCTCCTCCGATTTTAACCGGAACTTCGTGGAGAATAATCTTTTTTACTAAACCACGCTTTAATAAAAAATTATTTAGCGTGGGGCCGCTTGATACCAACGCATCCGGCGCTAGCGCCAGAGCATCCTCCGGCGAATGAAGAACCGTGTACCCTTCTTTAGGACGGAAATTCTGATTACCACTTATTACTATCTTCCTAATATGCAATTCTTCAAACGGCTGAAGCTGTTCTTTGTCGTATTTCTGTATGGCGTCATAGGTTTTTCGGCCCATTATCAGTGTTCCATACTTCCGGCAAGTATCAAGAAAATTGGGCCACAAGCTATCCGGAATAAAATCCTCACTGCCGTCTTTCCGGGTGATGAAACCATCGGATGATATTACATTGTATAAAGTCAGCACAATTTTATTAGATTTTGACGCTACCCCGAACGGCGCTACTTGATATTATATGGTAAAATCAGCATTATCAATTCGTCTTTGCGTGAAGTTCTGTGCGAACCTGCGGGATCGGCTAACGGCAGGCCACCAGGCTCTGAACCTGGGTATCTTGGTTCGAATCCAAGTCCCGCAGGTTTGCCCAGAATATCTAACGGGGTGAAAGTCCAAGTCCCGCAGCCAACGCATGCTAAGTCAAGTGGCTAAAATACATAGATTTATATTCTCTATGAAGAATTATTTGAAAAATCTAATTAAATTACAGTCTTGGTTTAAATCAAAACTTTATTTTATTGCCCATATTGTGTATTTTCTTAATTCTAATTTTCTTCACACGCTTGTGGTTATTGTAGTTGCATACTTTGCATGGAGCATTGGGATTCAGCAAAATGAGATTAGCAAACAATTAATTTTACTCGGTAACTCGCCAAAATATAATCAAGCTATAAAATTTAGTATTTTTGAAACCGACTTAAAGATAGAAAATATAAGTAAGGTATCTTTACACAACGTTCAACCCGAGTTTGTTGATATATATTTTAACCCTAATACTACGCAATTTTTTGGTGGACTTGAAACTATGTTATATGATATGGATCCTGGCAAAGAAAGTGTTGTTTCAATACCAAGTAATTTTAAGACTGAAAGAAAGACCATTAGAGTTAGAATTTGTTATGTATTTAATGATAACCCATTTGATAGGGTCGATAACTCCATTAATCCAATAAAATTAAAAGAAGACCCTTTTTATGAATCTAACAGAAGATTCCAAGCATATGACAATAGTAATTGTTCAAGTGTTTTCATTAAATACAATCAAGAAGGGTCCCCTGAAATAATGTGAAAATTATTAAAACCAGATTAGGACACCTGATTTTGCTAGACCAAAATTCTCCCCCAAAAACCTTTGTTGGGTTTAATAAGCAATAGAAAGCGGGGGCGCCGAAGGCGCCCCCGCGCGTACGGACTCGCAAAGCGTGGGCTAGAGAAGCTCGTGCTTACGGGTGAGATCCAGGTTGTACCGGACCTCGGGGTTCTTTCCCTCGGTCACTTCCCACCGGTGCGGGCAGATGGGTAGTACCTGCACGAAGCAGAGGTTAATGTCCACCACAGGAGAACCCGGATTCTCCCTCTGCCAGCGCTCTCTATGAGGCCCGACTACGGCCTCTTCGGAGGCGCGGCGTTTTTTCAACTCCCACTCCACGCGCGTCTTCGCGTCAGCGCCGTCCTCTCCTTCCGTAAGGGCAAAGAGAGGACGCACCAAAACCGTCTCGAGGCACTCCTCTGAAACGGTCTCCGAGCCCTCGGTGGACCCGAAGTACTTTACCGTCCAGACCATGCTCATTTCATTCTCCGCGGCGGATATCATCCGCCCCCGAAGCGTTTAGGAACACGAGGCACTTCTAAAAACTACAACTAGGAAAGAACCGAAATGGTCTTTATTATACTTTGAGATACCGCCTGATGGCAAGAATTGAGGAAAGGCCGCCCAAAACCACGGAAACTCCCAGTAATATCAGGAAAAACTCAAAAAAGTTGGATTTAAAATAGTCAAAAAGATTAATTCCTTCCAAAAATAAACCGATCTTGGGGGATACAAACCAGGTTATGGGTATGAAAGCGAGTGCCGTAATAACCGCGGCCAGTGCCCCGTCCATAACGCCCTCCACCAAAAAGGGTAGGCGGATATACCAAGAAGTGGCGCCTACTAAGCGCATAATATTTATTTCTTCACGCGCGGTGTAAATGGCAAGTCGCACGGTGTTAAACGCCACGAGTACGGCAATAAATGCCAAAATGGCCGCGAGCGACGCCCCGCCGGTGCGGGCGGCCGTCATAATGCGCGAAAGCCGCTCAATGACTTTCTGATTCTCATAAAAATTCACCTTGTCTATGGATTTGTCCTTCTTGGCTTCTATCGCCGATACGATATCGGCGAATTTTGAGGGATCTGAAGCGCTGATATTTAAAGACGCTTCTAAGGGATTACCTTCCAGCTCCGCCAAGGATTCAACTATCAAAGGATTGTCTTTATGTTTTTGCTTGAATTCTTCCAGGGCCTGGGCTTGCGAAACGTAGGAAACGGAACTGACATTCGGAATTAGTTTGAACTGATCCTGCAGTTTTAAAATATTTTCTTCGGGCGTACCTGGGAAAAAGTAAACCGAAACGTCAATTTTTTTCTGCAAAGAATCCAGAATAGTGTTCATCAAAACCGATGAGAGCAAAAGCCCGCCGATGACAAAAAGGGTCAGTACCATCACCAGCACCGTGGCTGTGGAAAGAAGCCCGTTTCGCCAGAAGGAAAGTGCCGCTGATTTTATTATCCTTTTTGTTGATTCAATCATTTAATTAGTTCCTAGCGACTAGTTCCTAGTGGCTAGTGGCTATACTACGTATTTGCCTCTTTCCTCGTCTCTCACTATCTCCCCCTTCTCCAATGCTACCACTCTTTTATCCAGCGAATCTATGATTTCTTTGTCGTGGGTCGCTAAGATCACGGTTGTACCCAATTCGTTGACTTTCAAAAGAAGCCGGATAATGTCCCAGGTATTCAGAGGATCAAGATTCCCCGTCGGCTCATCGGCAAGAATCACCTCGGGTCGGTTGATGACAGCCCGGGCGATAGCTACTCTCTGTGATTCGCCGCCGGAAAGCTCATGCGGGAATTGATGGGATTTATCGGAAAGGCCTACCAGCTCCAGAACCTGCGGCACATCATGGTCTATTTCTTCGCGGGTCTTGCCAGCCGCTTCCATGGCGAAAGCCACGTTTTCAAAAGCGGTTTTAGTCGGAAGCAAGCGGTAATCCTGGAAAATACGACCAACTTTTCGCCTTAGATACGGCAGGTCTTTTTGCTTCATGCCCGTGACTTCGTTCTCGGCATAGAAAATTCGGCCCTCGGTGGGGTGTTCCTCGGCGATTATGAGCTTAAAAAGCGTGGTCTTGCCTGAACCGGAGGGGCCGACCAAAGACACAAATTCTTTCGGCTTTATCTTAAGAGTTACGTCCTTTAACGCTTGAGAGGTTGCGGAATAAATTTTAGAAACCTTATCAAAAAAAAGCATCCCGTTAGAGAATTAATTTACGTTTTGCCAATTACCTTGCTTATTATAGCACATACCGTTAATCAGCCGCTTGCTGGCGGATAGAAGCATCAATAAACTCCTCCAAATCGCCTTCCAAAACGCCTTCCACATCCGAGGTCTCGTGACCAGTGCGGTGGTCTTTTACCATCTGATAAGGATGCAAGACATAAGACCTTATCTGCGAGCTCCATTCCACCGAAACCTGCTCTCCGCGAATGCCGCGCCGCTCACGCTCCTGTTCTTCCACTTTTCGCTGATACAATTTGGCGCGAAGATGTTGCATAGCGAGCTCCCGATTTCTTTCTTGCGTGCGCTCGGACTGGGCCGAGGCCTGAAGGCCGGTGGGATTATGCGTTAGGCGCACCGCGGTTTCTCGCTTATTCACATTTTGGCCGCCCGGGCCCGAGGAACGGAAAAAATCAATGTTGATGTCTTCGGGTCTTAATTCAATTTCTTCCGGCGGGATAAATTCCGGCAAAACTTCCACGAGCGCGAATGAGGTGTGTCGCAGGGATTGCGCCGAAAAGGGTGAGATGCGCACCAAGCGATGCACGCCTCTTTCGTGTTTCAAATAGCCATAAGCAAAATCGCCTTTGATATCCAGAGTAACGTTTTTTATTCCCCAGCCGGACGGCCCGTGGTATTCACCGTAGTGCTCGTGAATTCTTTTGCTCTTCCATCCTTTGGTCTCAATGTATCTCTCATACATTCTAAGTAGCATCGCTGCCCAATCCTCGGCATCTTTCCCGCCCGCGCCCGAATAAATAGAAAGGATGGCCGAGCCCTTGTCGTATTTTCCGGAAAAAAGATATTCAATTTCAACTTCGCGGACGTCTTTTTCAAGTACTTTAAGGCGTTTTTCAAACTCAACCGTAAACGCGGCATCGGGCTCTTTCCCCGCCATTTCCCAAAGTTCTTTTAAAGTTCCGACCTCGCTTGTGATTTTATCCCATCTTTCAATCTCTTTTTTGAGTCCGGAAATTTTTATGCCTAAGTCCTTGGCTTTATCCGGATTATTTTGCCAAATAAAGGGCTCGGCGAGCTCTTGCTCGTATTTCAATACGTCTTCTTGCATTTGACGTGCGTCAAAGCCGGTCCGCAAGAACGCGGAGTTTCGTACCTATCTCTTCCAAACGTTCATTGATATCGGTCATATTGATTTCGAAGTATATTTACGACTGCGCTCGAACTCACTTTACCCCCACACCATAAATTTTTCAAATTTTGGTGTGGGGGTTTATCAAAAATTCCTGAACTAAGAAAGCTGCCCAGCCGCCGCTCGCTCAGATTTTTTGAAAACGGCGGATTGAAGCTACCCAAAAGTAAACGTGAACGCTTTGAGTCCTGGCTTTTGGATTCTTAGCTCAAGCTTGTGAGTCTCTGATTTGTCGTCCTGAATGATTTTATAGAGTCGCGCTTCTTTTATTTTCACTACACTCTTTCCATCCGATGTTTTTATGATATCCATTCCGGCTTCAGAGCCAAGGCGTTTTCCGTCAAGCAGCACCTCAACAACGGTTTCCGTACTCGCCTCCGCAACAAAGAAAACATCTTTGGCTGTATATGTATAAATAATGCTGGCATTTGCAGAATTATTTTGAGCAAATTCGGGTGTTATATCCCAGCTATCATTGGGGAAAAGGAGATTCTTTTGCTGGTCATTGCGCGCCGACCCGAAATACGTTTCCGGGCTTCTTGCTCCGTTCTCTGTAAGAATTTCTTTTGTCAGCGGCTGGCTAATTGCTCCACTTTCTCCTAAGACGGCCATGCGCTCCGAGAGGGCTTCTTGGATTTTCTTTTCCGTTTCCTCATACGCCCCCTCGCCGATGTGATCATAGACGACATAGCCGTCAATATCGATAAGGTATTTCCGTGGCCAGTACTGATTCTTGTACGCA
>CAZBTX010000010.1:0-21423 GCA_964494945.1 uncultured Candidatus Saccharibacteria bacterium | reverse complement strand
AGCTTCGTTAAAAGCTGGGAGAAACCTAAATATTATTTGGGATTTTGGGTCTGGACTGCCGTCGGCGTCCTATTGAAAAGCGTGGTCGGTCTTTTTGCCTGGCCCATTTCTTTCATTTTTAGCGCCATATGCAAGCAATGGGGCTGGCTGAAAAACCGCTACTTTTACGGAGGAATCCTTATTTTTCTTTTCCTCGTGGTTCCTTGGCATATATACGAAACCGGCAAATTTGGGTCGCGCTTTTGGAGCGAATACTTCGGTTTTCATATCTTCAGACGAGCGACTGAGAAAATCTTGGGTGGGAATGTCACCACTTTTGATTACCTCAAGCATCTGCTCATACTAAATGAGCCGTGGTTTATATTAACGATCATTCTAGGGGGTGTAACTATTTTTTATAGCCCCAGATTATTCTCCTGTCGTGCTGCTGCAGCTTCACTTCTTTCGGTTCTTTTTATATTCTTTGTTTTTATTCTAGCCAGAACCAAGCTAATGTTTTATCTTGTTCCTATTTTGCCATTTGAGGCGCTTTTCATTGCCGCGAGTGCCTTCTATTTGTGGCAAAATACGCGATGGCGGCAAAAGAAGAAGTTTCTGATCGGATGCGGTTCCGTCATGTTTCTGATAGCGGCCGTTAGCACTGCCGCCCAGTTGTTTTATTACCGCGCCCCTTACTCGTATTCCTACGCGGGCGAAGAACGGGCTATCGGGAATATCATCAAGGAAAGAATGGCGGGGCACTCGATTTACAGTTACGACTGGAAAAGTTACGAAACAATCTATTTCTACAGTGAGCAAACCAACAGGATCCAATTGGTTTCAAGAGAAGAACTGGAACGGGGATTCCCCATGCCGTACTTCTTGATAATCCCGCGGTTGTACCTTCCTTCTAGTTATCAACCCGGAACTTCTGTTTTGTACCGAGGGCCGAATTTAGCGCTGGTGGAAGTATCAAAAAAAGCAAGCAAGAATTAGGACACTGCAAAATTCTGCCGATAATCTCCATTTCTCACCATGGATTTGCAGCTCCAACCACTCCAAAATGCACATGGCAGCCGGTGAGTCCTCTGGTATTGCCGGTGTTCCCCACCATGGCGATTATCTGCCCTTGACTTACTTCTTCTCCCGGAGCGACCAGCAGGCGCTTGGCGTGAGCATACAGCGTTTGAGTGCCGTTGGGGTGGTTTATAACAATAAATTTGCCGTACCCTCCATTCCAACCGGTTTCCCGCGCTATTAAGACATATCCCTTAGCGGCCGCGCGGATGGGCGTATCAACTACGTTGCAATTGGTGCCGGAAGCAAGATCTACGGCGTTCGCGCCGTGTAACCCCTGCGAACGATACCCGCCGTCAATGGGACGCGCAAAATAGCCCTTGATGTTGGGGAGAGCGGCGTAGCGCTTGGAGGTCTCCGGCGTTAGAGGAGCATCCAGTTCTCCGCCCGGAATTATAATTTCCTTGCCGGCTTCCAGCGTCCCGCCCACAGGCAAACCGTTCAGGGTCCGTATTTCAGCGGCATCCTGATTGTACTTCTTGGCGATGGACTCAACGGTATCACCCCTTTTGACCACGTATTTAATGCCGACGACCGGCAAGATGACGATTTCATCGTTGATCTTTAAGGCGGAAGCGGATTTTAACTGGTTGGCCCAGAGAATAGTGTTTACCGAAATCTTGAAAGACCTGGCGATAGAAGAGGCGGTATCGCCGGGTTTTACCGTGTAAAGGAATACCTGATCGGGGTTGGCCTGGTCCTGCAAAGTACCCATAGGATTGGCGGGGGAAACCACGGAGCTGTCCTGGACAAATGATATGTCCGGCGGCTCGTTAGGGGAGGACTTTTCGGGATTGTGGGTTGAATTCAAAACGGGAGCGGCGTTAGAGGCGGTTTCGGTTTCCTTTATAAACTGGGACCGGCGGTCTCCAATATAGATATTGGCAAATAGCTTAAGAAGTTCCGAGAAAAATCCGGCGTAGACCTCGCTGGCGGGCAAAACTATAGCCAGAATTACGGCGGAAACCAGGATAGCCCGGCCTATCGGGCTGGGTCTAACACGGCCGGGTTTTTTTAAAGATGGATTGGTCATTTAGGGATGTGCGCCGCAGTAAAATCAAGTGTTTAAGGGGTTTTGGGGGTTTCGGCGCTTAAGCAACCATACTCTTGTACAGTTTAGCAACGCCCCGCAGCGGGTCAACGCAGTTTGTTTCTTATTTAGACACACTACTTGGCTTAAAAAGTGGGGTGTGGATAATCAGTTTTGCTCTAATTCCTGGGTTTGGGTAGTATATTTATGCCGAGCGGAAACGCTGGCGGCACTTTCTAGGGAGGCCTTAGGCCTCTTTTTTGAACCCTCATATTGCCGCAGACCCGTCTTGGACAAATCAGTTCTTCAATTATCCGGTCCTTCGGGGCCAAACAACTTAATATTTGGTTCGAGAAGCTCTTGAACATTCACACCCCGCGGAAGCCCCGAGGGGTGTCGCTGTTTTTACCCCCACACCAATCTTGAAAAGACATTCTCAACAATAAGTGTGCAAACTGATAGGCGGCTTCGCCTTACCATCTCGATATACGAAAGTGTCCCGCCGAGATTGGTGTGGGGGTTTATGGCCCGCGGAACGAATGTTAGTATGACTTTCGTGCAGCATATTTTAGAGGGACTCAACCCAAAGCAAAAAGAGGCCGTAACCGCACCCGACGGGCCGGTTTTGATAATTGCCGGGGCCGGCTCGGGCAAAACCAAAGCCCTGACGCATCGGGTGGCTTATTTGATAGAACGCGGCGTCCCGGCCGAACAAATTCTAGCCGTTACTTTCACCAATAAGGCGGCAGATGAGATGAGGGAAAGAATTAACAAATTACTAATAACTAATAACAAATCACCTAAAAGTCCCGAGGTTATTGGTTATTCGTCATTGATTATTGGTCAAAACGGGCCCTTCATCGGCACCTTCCATTCTTTCGCCCTAAAAATATTAAGAAATGAAGCCAAAATTCTGGGATTTACGCCGAGATTCTCGGTTTTTGACGAAGACGATTCGCTGGCTTTAACCAAAGAGGTGATGAGGTCGCTGAACATCTCACCCAAGCAATACCCGGCCGGCACTCTGCAAAATGTCATCTCATCGCTTAAAAACGAGCTTATAACGCCCGAGATCTACGGGGAAGAATCGGGTGTTTTCGCCAAAACCGTCGGGCGCGTCTACGAGGAGTACCAAAAAGAGCTTTATAGAGCCAATGCCATGGACTTTGACGACCTATTGATGAAGTTGGTCTTACTCTTCGAAAAACACCCGGATATTTTGGAGCGCTACCAGGATATTTACCGCTATATTCATATTGACGAATACCAAGATACCAATCGCGCTCAATATCGGCTTGTAAAATTGCTTGCCTCAAAGTACAGGAATCTTTTTGTGATTGGCGATGACGCCCAGTCCATTTATTCCTGGCGCGGAGCGGATTTTACCAACATTCTTTCGTTTGAAAAGGATTGGCCGGACGCCAAAGTCATCGTTATGGACCAGAACTATCGCTCCACACAAACTATCCTAGACGCGGCCCACGGCGTAATTTCCAGAAATACTCTGCAAAAAGAAAAGAAGTTATGGACGGAAAATCCCGAGGGCGAACAAATCACGCTCGTCCAAGTAGCTGACGAACGATATGAGGCGGCGTTCGTGGCTGAAAAAATTTCGGAATACTTGGGTAGCAACTATAAACCCCAGGACTTCACCGTTCTATACCGCACCAACGCTCAATCGCGATTGATTGAAGAAACATTTCTGGCGGCTGACATTCCCTACCGCATCGTAGGCGGTATAAAATTTTACCAGCGCCGCGAGATAAAAGACCTGATAGCTTATCTAAGGGTCTTAGAAAATGAGAAAGATATAGTATCGCTTAAGCGTATCGTTAACACTCCGCCGCGTGGCATCGGCAAGGTCTTGCTTACAAAAATCATTTCGGATGATAAAAATCTTAATTCCAAAGAAGAAGAACAGCGCGAAAAACTATATAAACTTCTTGACGAATTCCGTAAAGAAAAAGCGGTGTTGACTCCCTCGCTATTTTTGAAGCACTTGGTAAAAAAGATCCGTTACGAAGAATACCTGGCGGATGAGTCGCGAAATGCCGAGGAACGCGGGGAAAATGTCAAAGAATTTATTGGGCTCGCCAAGCGCTATGATAATTTGTCGAAAGAAGAACAATACGTGAAACTGTTGGAAGATATAGCGCTCATTCAAGAAACCGATGCTATAGACAGGGGATCGCGCGCGGTGCATTTAATGACCCTGCATGCCGCCAAAGGATTGGAATTCAAGATTGTTTTCATCGTTGGTCTGGAAGAAGGAATTTTCCCGCACGGACGTGCCATGCTAAGTCCTGCCGAGCTGGAAGAAGAAAGGCGGCTTTGCTATGTAGGAATTACGCGCGCCAAAGAAAAAGTGTATCTCCTGTGGGCTAAAAAACGGCTTATTTACGGCTCTTTACAGTTAAACCCCCCCTCCAGATTTTTGAAAGAACTGCCGCAAGATAAATTGGTTCTAATGGGTATTGCTAGCGGCATTTCTGACGACGAAGAAGTGGAAGAATATGACGATTTCTGAAGTTAAAAATGCTTTGGCAAAATACGGAATTCGCCCCAATAAACTTCTGGGGCAGAATTTTTTGGTTGACGAAAATATTCTCAAAAAAATAGTTGACGTTGCCAATATAAAACCTGATGAAACAATTCTGGAAATCGGGCCGGGGCTTGGAGAACTAACTTTTGAACTGGCCCAGCGCGCCAAAAAAGTAATCGCCGTAGAAAAGGATAGAACACTTTTTGAAATTTTAAAGAATGAAATCGCAAAGCGCGGTATAAACCCCCACACCAAAGATTTCGGTGTGGGGGTAAAAAATATTGAACTTATATGTGGTGATGTTCTTAGAATTGACATGGGCATATTCGCACGAATTAGCCCATATCATGTGGTTGCTAATATACCGTATTACTTGACGGCGCGTGTAATCAGAAAACTTTTGGAAGAAGTTGAACAACCGCAGAGTATAATGCTAACTGTTCAAAAAGAAGTGGCGGAACGCATAACCGCGAAACCCCCCGAAATGAACTTGCTGGCGCTGGCCGTCCAGGTCTACGGAGAACCGAAAATTATATTTCCCATCTCAAAATCGGCTTTCTGGCCGGAGCCGGAAGTGGATTCAGCGGTTATTGCGATCGAAAACATTTCACGTCAGAAATTTATTAAGGCCGAGGTTGGCGAAAAATTATTTTTTAAGATTATTCGCGCGGCCTTTCAAGGAAAACGCAAGGTACTTGCTAATTCCTTGTCGCATAATCTGAAAATAAATAAAGAAAAAGTTGATTCTTTAATTAAACAGGCGGGGTTAGGATTCGGAGATCGCCCCGAGACCATATCCGTGGATAAATGGCTTAGATTAACAGACGTTCTCGCCAAGAAGTTGCCGGAGGAGTAAAATTTGTTTATGAAACAAAATATCTTTATCGTCGCTACTGGCTTGATTGCCGTTCTGGCATTGCTTTTTATACCGCTTCCGGCGGGATATAATACCGCCGCGATTCTTCCACCGGCTGGCGCGGGTTTCGCCAGGGCGCTCTTGGGCGGCATTATCACTAACATTGTTTATTGCACTTGCATAAATGCGCAACTCCTAATTGTCGGTCCGCCTAGAGCCGGCAACTTTCTGTTTTTCCCGGGCGTTACACGACTTTACGCCTTCGGTTCGGTAAAAATCGGGAGCTGGGTGCTTGGGATAGCTTCTCCCGCGGAACAAGCTTGCCTCGTCTACGCAGGTGTTGGTTGCGTCAGTGCCGGCAGTGGCAAGCCAATAATTATGATGGGCACGTCAAAATAGAACGGTTATACACATCTAATTAAGGGGTTTTCCGCATATAATTAACTCATGGGCATATTGGCCCGTGAGTTTTCGTTTAACGCCAAGTACGCGAGGCCTGTTCTCGCGTGGTTAGTTGTGTTCGGACTTATAACAGCCGCTGCCTTCCACGCCAAATTTTATACAAACCAAAGAGCCCAGGAGAGTCGGCTGATCTCGGTATTGACCGGGAAAGGCGATTTAGTGGACGACCCCGACCAAGACGGGCTTAAGAATTGGGAGGAAGACCTTTGGAAAACCGACAAAGCAAATCCGGACACCGACGGGGATGGGATATCCGATGGAGGCGAGGTCAAAGCGGGCCGCGACCCCCTCACCCCCGGACCCGGGAACATTGCTTTCGGGTCAACCCCGGGAGCGGGGAGCGCTAACGTCACTCGGACCCTTACCGAAACCATCATAAAAAATGGCGGTATACAAAGCGTCTTAAACAAAAAGCCGGTACCGGAAATCCCCGCCGCGGACCTAGAAGCAGCGAGTGCCGCTTATCAAAAGTCCGTGACTATAGCCGCCCAAGTCAGCGAAAAAGACATCATCATCCAAGACACTGCCGATAAAAACGCGATAAAAAACTATTACAACTCGGTGGCTGGCATCATCCAGAAAAACTTCGGAACGCTCTACCGAAATGACATAGCCCTGCTTTACGAAATCCTGCAAAGTCCAGATCAAAAATATCGCTTTGGACTTTTCAAATATTACGTGGCGGCCGCGGCCGCGGCCGAGCGCGAGTTGAGAGCGCTCCCCACGCCTAAACCCCTAGTTGATTTTCATATTTTCCAGATCGGCCTCATGGCCAAAACCAAAACGCAGTTTGAGGCCTTTAGAAACGCAGCCGATGACCCGATGGCGGCATTAATCGCAGTGCAGGACCGCGAAGCAACGTTGGCACAGCTCGCGGGACTTTACGGCAGCGTGGTCCCCCAGCAAATAAAAGAGTTGGAATTGTCGTTTAACGCCAATGATCCGGCAAAAAAATTATTCCGCCTTCCGTAAGCTTATGTTTACTCCCCAAAAAATAAAATTCTTTTCGCAAAAAGCTCTGGGGGGCCTGCTTCTGCTTTCACTTCTTTTGCCTTCATCCGTGCTGCCGATTTCGGCACTGGCACAGACCGAATTTTGCACGCCCCTAGGCGGGCGGCTTTGCACTAACCCAAGTTCTGCTGCCGGTAAGTCGGGATTTACCACAGTGACTGACACCGAGACGGGCAAAACGCTTGATGTCTACACGGGGGGGGACGCCTCAAACCTCAGGGTGCAGAGTGATGGGGGCGTTATTGATAATCTTTCCGGTGAAGTGATTTTTTCACAAGAGTCGGGGTTAACACAGCAGTCAGACACAGAGTTCGGCGGGTCTAATAATTTGCCTATTAATCCTGGTCCTACCGATAATGAAGCGCTGGCATTTGACAATAAAGTAGCGCAGGTTCTGCAACCGTATTTGCCGGGTGCGGGATGCGGCGGTGGAAGCGCCGGGGGCGGCACTTCAGGCGGCGGCGTAATGGGAGGCGTTATGAAATCGGTGCTGGGCAAAGTGCTGAAACAGTTTGAAGGGCAGAATCTGAAAGATAATTTGGCCAAGATAAAAGATCTCTTCAAAACAGAACTGAAAAATGAGATTAAGGGAAATCCGGAACTAACCGAACAACTTCGCCTGCAGACCGAGGCGGAGCTTGGCGCCACGGGGGAAACATTTGAAGTTGGTAGCTATTTTAATACATCTAGAGATTTGACGCCGGAGGAGCAGACGAAGTATTTCGCGCTGTCGCAAAAAGAACGTGATGTTATCCGCCAACTGCCGTTGGACCAAAAAAAGGATTTCCTGGCGATGGATGATACTACGCGCAGTATGTTCGCAGACGATATTCTGGCAGAAAGAGTTGCTAGTAACTATTCTGAAGCCGCAAGCACTGAAGTGATGAGGGAAATTGATGTGGCGGCTTCCGCTTCCGTTGACGAGGCCTTTAAGGACCAGGCCGTAATTGACAATACCGCTTACGGCAACGGTGTGGGGCCTGGGATTGAAGCGGGATTCCCCGCCGGCGGCATAGACCTGGGTGAGAACGTATTTGACCCTGGCGGGCTTACCGAGGGAGGATTGACGGCCGTGTCCGGCGGAGGATTTTTCAGCGGTCTCATAGGCAATATCGGTAATTTTTTGAGCAAACTACCCTTCGGCAGTATCGCAAGCACTCTGTCCGGCCTTTTGGGCGGAAATGCGGGTGCCGTGGTGGGGGCTGTGGCAGGTGTAGCGGGGGCGCTTAGCGGGGCCGATGCCAGCTTAGCGGCAGGGGCTGAACAAGGAGCGACGGGTGTGGCGATGTTCGTCCCAGTGCTTGATGCGGCGGCGGTTCAGAAGATTTCCTCGGGCTTCAGCACGGCTAACGCACAACTCGGCGGCATCAAGGGACTGAACTCCCAGCAACTTGGGGTCCAGCGCGGCATTTTATCTGACCAGGACAAGTTGGTCCAAAAAGAATTCTGTCTGGACGGCATTGCCAAAGGGCTCATGTCCATCGTGATACAGACGGTGAAAAACATGATCATCAAATGGATCCTGACGGGGAATTTTGAAAAGCCCTTCTTTTCCGTGAACATTGAGGCCGACCTTAAAAAATCGGCGGAAAACGCGCTTCGCATTTTCGCTTCCAAGCTTACCGGCATTGATTTCTGCAACTACTTCCCGCAAGTGCCGACTATTCCCAATTTCCCGTTCAACTTCAGATTCGGCATTGAGTGCAGTTTACAGCGGCCCTTTGGCGATTATATTAGGGGACTGGAATTCCCAACCCAAAACCCGCAATATTTCCAAGACAGAATTCTCGGATTCTTCTCGGAAAATGATCCGCTGGAAGTGGAACTGGAAATTGCGAGAAGATCGGCGCAGGAAGCAGCTAAAGCCAAAGAAGCCACTAGAGATGAACTTCTGGCGGGCGGAGGGTTCTATGGCGAAAGAAACAACAGAGGCGAAATTACGACGCCGGGCTCGGGAGTTAAGCGCATCTTTGAACAACCGATTGAATCCGAGACCAGAAACCGCGACCTGGCCGATGAGATCGGCGAGGCCGTGGCCCAGATCATAGACACCGTCATCGGCAAAGTGGTGAACGGCGGCATTAATAAGATCTTCAAAAAGTGATGAACTTGCTCACCAAAAAATCAATAACCTGGTTTATCTTGGCGCTTTTCGTGTTCCAATCATTGGGCGCACCCTTAATGGCCGTGGCGCAAACTAACACCGGCGCAAAACCTACTGTAAGTCAGGAAGAGGCAGCAAGAATAGCAGCCAAAGCCAAGGCCGATGCCGCGAATTCTCCCATAGGCGCGCCTGATTACGGCGCTACATGCGGCTGGACCGACATCACTTGCAGTATCCTTTGGGCTATAGACAAACTGCTTTATGGTATCGGATATCTCATCCTAACTATACCCGCGGCCCTATTTAACGGGGCGATCCAAATAAACCAATCCGGCTTCATAACCAGCGTGGAGGCGGTGAAGATCGGCTGGGGTGTGGCGAGAGACGTCGCCAATATGTTCTTTATCATAATTTTGATAATCGTGGCGCTCGCCACCATCTTTGATTTAGAAACGTTCAATGTGAAATCGGTGCTGCCGCGATTAATCACCATCGCGCTTTTAATTAACTTTAGCTTGATTATCGGTGTTTTCGTAATTGATCGCGCTAACGATCTCGGCCAGATATTCTACGACCAGCTTCTAGCAAACGGCGGGGCCAGAGGCGCAATTATCGAAATGCTGAATTTCCCCGATGCTTTGAAAAAAAGTTTGGGGCAGGGAGGTATTAAGACCATTGACACGTCCGGCGGCACCGCGGGAGAAAACGCCAAAAAAATCATAAATGAAGAGAAAGTAATGCTTAATGGCCGGCCTGTCGGGCTGCAAGATTGCGCGAATATAGACCATATTGACCCCGCGGAAAAAATCGCCAAGGAAGAATTAAGAGAGCTAGATAGCGCTTGCGCGACACTAACCTCCCAGATCGCAGCTAGGGTAAGTCAGGTGGAAGATCTCACTAAGCGTTTAGCGTATGCCATCGTCGTTAAAATTGTGATTTTCCCGGTAGCTATTTTCGTGCTCTTGGCCGGAGCTTTTATGCTCTTAGCGCGCTTGATTACACTCATCTTTGTTTTGATCCTGGCGCCGCTGGCCTTCATGGCGTACTTGGTGCCCACCATGCAGAGCCAGTGGTCAAAATGGTGGAAAACCTTGTTTGATCAATCTTTCTTTTATCCCGCCTTCATGTTTTTCTTCATGATCTCGGTGAAAGTATTTGAGGGCATCAGAGATCAAATCGTTGCCACAACCAATGGCAGCGGCTCGACGCCGCTTCTGCCGACTATAATTTCGTACTTCGTCGGCGCGGGGCTTATGGTCGGCTCTCTAATTGCGGCCAAGCAAATGGGAGCGTACGGGGCAGGCGGCGCCATCGGGCTTGGGCAAAAATATTTGGGCAAGATCAAGGACTACGGCAAGAGCCGCGCCAGTTCATTCGCTCTGCGCGCAACCAAGACTGGAGCCGAGGATATGTCCAGCGGGCTTGCTAAATTTATTGGCCGTCATCCTATATTAGCAAGCCCGCTGAGACCAGTTGCTCGCGGTACTGAAGCCCTAGCCCGAGCCGCTGCGGGAGAAGAAAAAGGCAGAGAAGAAGCGCTGAAAAAATTGGATGCCAGAGGCCTTGCGGTGGAATATGACCGCGCTGTCGCCCCGGGAACCAAGACCATCATTGAGCGCGTAGCCGCCGAAACCGGCAAGCTCGGCAAGTTCCGCCCTGAAGCCCAGCGGGAAATTTATGCGCGCGTTGTCGGAGATCCTTCTAAGACAAAGATGCGCCGCCAGATAGAAACTGCCCATCCCAATATCGCCGCAAGTTATTGGGATAAAATTCAGAAAGACGCGACTACCGAAGATGAGCGCCGCCGAGCCCTAACTCAAATCAAGCGCATTCCCGCCGGTATAACCGAAAAAGACATCAACGAACGCGTTGAGGCAGAACTTATGGAAAACGACGCCTTTATGGACGCCGCCGCGGAAGAGTGGACGCCGGAAAAGCACGAGGCCGCCGCCAACAAATTCGGTCCACAATATTTGGAAGCGCTGGCGAAAGCGTACAACAGGGTTGAAGCGCGAACTCCCAAAAAGATAGAGGAAATCTTCAAGAACGAGAAAATGAGGAAATTCTATCTTGGCAATCCGCTTCTTGCGGCCACCAACCCTTGGCTGCAGCTGCAAGCCGCCGCCAAACAAAATGAGCTAACTGACCTACCCGATACTCAACTCTTAGATGGCTACGGAGTCGCCCTCGCAACCAATGACAGGGAAACCATACGCAAGATTGAAAGCCAGAGGCCGGATATCGCCATCCAGCACTATAACACCCGTGGCACCACCGCCGAAAACAGAATACCATACACTCCAGATGAAATAGACCACCAAGTAAGACGCGTTGTTGCATCAATTCCTGAAAAGGCGATTGAAGACGGGACGGTGGATAGAAGATTTTTGCAGGCCAAAGGTGTGATAAACCAAATAGCCAAAGGATGGTCAGTGAAGAAACTGGAAACCGCCATGGATAAAGTGGAGGGGTTTGTTGATGAGTACACCCGGGAACTTGAACGTATGGCTCGAGAGGAACGCCACGATTTTAGTAATCTAATCCAAGACGTTTCCAAGAAGAACTTTGTCGCGCAAAACCAAGTTCTGGCGAGGATGGCTCCGACAGCACATAGAATTGCCGGCGGTCAGCCCGCAACCGATAATCCGCGTAATCCGGAAGAGTATATCACGTAATGGCAAGTATAGGTATAAAAATATGCCGCTCTCACAAAAAGAAATTTTGGAAAAATACGCCAAACTTCCGGAAAACGTCAAAAGGGCGATGTTTTCGGTGGTGACGGCCGATAGGATTTTTGACATCGGCAAAAAACACGGATTGCAAATTGATAAAATTGGCGTTCTCACCCAAGAGATCGCTTGGGTGATGCTCGGCGAAAAACGGGCGCGCGAATTCGTGGATAATTTAGCCAAGACCATCGGCCTACCGCATCAAAAGGCCTACGAGATAGCGCAAGACGTTAATCATCAGATATTCTTTGAGATACGCGAAAACCTAAAAAAGCTCCATGACATTCCGCAGGCCGACGCTTTAATTCCAGAGACCTTCGCCGGGGGACCCCTGCCGGGAAAACCCGAAGAAACACCGCCGCCCGCAGGACCCCCCAGAGACGCGAACTACTGGCGAAATCTGAACTTGACCAAGGCCGCTCCCGCGCCCCAACCACCAACACCCAAAACGTCTGGGGAGTTACCGGCCCTCGGCGAGAATTTAAAAAAAGAGGTAAATGAAATTCTTGGTGTTAAAAAATCGGCGATCGAAACCCCGCTTTCCAAACCCGAGCCGCCAGCGGGCGAGCCTCGCCCCGCAGGCGGGTCACCGCGAGAGATCAAACGAGAAATCAAAAGCGGGACAACACCTGTAGCACCAGCTGTAACACCTGCGCCGCCGCCAGTAGCGCCTCGGGTGAAAGAACTGCCCAAACCCCCGACTCCAGTGCCCACGTCGCAAACGCCCCCGGTTCCTGCTCCCGCACCGACCGCCACCCAACCTCCACTATCGCCCAGCCCCGCGACACAACCAAAACCCGAAATCCCCAAGTCATATGGCGGGGGAGATCCGTATCGGGAGCCCATAGATTAAAAACGAGAAGCAAGAATCAAGAAAAATTAATTCTTATCCATAATTCTTAATTCTTTATTCTTAATTCCAGACTATGAGACAATACCAAGTACCGCAATTCATAGACATAGAAGACAAGATAATTGGTCCCTTAACGATCAAGCAGTTCCTTTATCTTGCCGCGGCTGGCGCTTTCGGCCTCGTTTGCTATTACACGCTTAACTTCTTTGTATTTATCATCATCATCATGCCGGTTGCGGTTCTGGCGTTAGCTCTTGCATTCTTTAAGGTCAACGGCGTGCCGTTCCCCAAGGTTATGACACATATGATAGGTTATCTTTCCAAACCCCACCTCTATATATGGAAACAGCGCCCACCAGGGAAAAAGAAGACAGCGGAAACACCCGCCCCCGCCAATATCTCAAAAGTGCCGGTGCTCACCGAATCCAAATTGCAGGATCTGGCCTGGAGCTTGGACATTAAAGAAAAAATGGAAGATTAACCCTAAAATACGCATGGCTAATCCCAAATTACCCGAATCAAAAAAATCAAAGACCGCCAGGGCCTCGCAGGATTTCCTGACGATTGATTCCATTCGCGACGGTGTCATCGTTCTAAAAGACGGGGGTTTCCGCATGATCCTTATGGCTTCGGCTTTTAACTTCGCCTTGAAATCCCCGGAGGAGCAGGACGCCATAATTTACCAATACCAGAACTTTCTCAACTCGGTTGATTTTCCGGTGCAGTTCGTGGTGCAATCCCGAAAATTGAACATTGAGCCGTATTTGGCCGGCCTAAGGGAGTTTGAGAGAGCGCAGGAAAACGAACTTCTAAAAATGCAGACCGGCGAATACATTGAGTTCGTAAGGAACTTCGTGGAGCTTTCTAATATCGTGACCAAGACCTTCTACATAGTAGTGCCTTTCAGCCCGTCCATTGCCGAGAGCTTGGGCGCGGTTTCTTTCCTAGGTTCTTTCCTGAAACCCAAAACTAAAAGATCATCCGAGGCCCTGAAAGACGACTCTTTTATGGAATACAAAACCCAGCTTCTGCAAAGGGTGGACTCCGTGCAACTGGGTCTGCAAAGATTTGGCATCCGGACCATCATTTTGAAAACCGACGAACTAATCGAGCTTTTCTACAGCTTATACAACCCGCAGGAACTGGAAAAGGAAAAATCGGCCAACCGCGGACTTAACCTGTAAAACTCATGGCTTTATTTGACTTTCTAAATCCCAAGAAAAAACCCGAAGAAGAAATTCTGGAGGTCTTTCCCGAGGAGATTTACCGTTCCGGCGAACTGTCGCTAAAAGACGTCATTTCGCCCTCGGCTCTGGAGGCCAATCCTTCATTCCTTCGCCTCGGAGAAAAACTCTCGCGGACGCTTTTTGCCTTTTCTTATCCAAGGTATCTCCACACCAACTGGTTCACGCCCATTATCAATATGGATAAGGTCTATGACATTTCCATGTTCGTGCACCCGGTGGATACGGCCATAGTGCTTAACCAACTGCGAAAAAAAGTGGCGCAAGTGCAGTCCCAAATTTCAACCAGAGAAGAAAAGGGGTTAGTGCGGGATCCGCAACTGGACACGGCCTACCGAGACCTGGAAGAGCTTCGCGACAAACTTCAGCAAGCCACTGAAAAACTTTTTAACTTTGCGCTTTACATAACCATCTATGCCGACACCGAAGAAGACCTGAATAAAATTGAAACGGCCATCAAATCGTCTTTGGAAGCCAAACTGGTCTATATGAAGCCGGCCCTATTTCAACAGGAAGAAGGATTTCATTCCACCTTGCCCTTAAACGAAGACGAGCTCTTGATACATAACTACATGAATTCTTCGCCGATATCATCCACTTTTCCCTTTGTTTCATTTGACCTGACGTCTTCCAAAGGCATTATGTACGGCATTAACCGGCACAACAATTCGCTGATTATTTTTGACAGATTTTCCATGCCGAACGCCAATTCCGTAACTTTCGCCCAGTCCGGCAGCGGCAAGTCCTATGCTTCAAAACTGGAGATACTGCGCTCCTTAATGATAGGCATGGATGTCATAGTGATTGACCCCGAGCGCGAATATGAGTACTTGGCCGAGACCGTGGGCGGCAAATATTTCAACATCTCCTTGAACTCACAGCACCACATCAATCCTTTTGACCTCCCGCCGCCTCGGGAAGACGAATCGCCCGCGGATATACTCCGCTCCAACATCATCAATCTGGTTGGCCTTTTCCGCATCATGCTGGGGGGACTAAGCCCGGAAGAGGACTCTGTTTTAGACCGCGCCATCACCGACACTTACGCTTCCCGCGACATCACGCCTGAATCGGATTTTTCCAAAACCGATTTCCCGACACTCTCCGACTTGGCGCTAGTGCTCACTAACACCGAGGGCGGCGGGTCTTTGGCCATGCGGCTTAAAAAATACACCGAGGGCTCCTGGGCCGGATTTCTAAACCAGCCCACCAACATTGATTTTCAGGGGCCGAAACTGGTGGTGTTTTCCGTTCGCGACATGGAGGAAGAACTCCGCCCCATAGCCATGTACATTGTGCTCCACTATATATGGAACGTGGTCAGGGCCCAATTGAAAAAACGCTTGCTGGTGGTGGACGAGGCCTGGGTTTTGATGCGGCACGAGGACGGAGCCTCGTTCCTTTACGGTATCGCTAAGCGCGGCCGCAAATATTATCTGGGACTTTCCACCATCACGCAGGATGTGGCCGACTTCATGGGTTCTCCTTACGGCAAACCGATCGTCACCAACTCTTCCATTCAGCTTTTGTTGAAACAGTCGCCGGCCACGATTGATACGATTGTGAAAACTTTCAATTTGACGGATGAGGAAAAATTCCTGCTTTTGGAGTCGGATGTCGGCGAGGGAATATTCTTCGCGGGCATGAAACACGTAGCCATTAAAATAATCGCTTCCTACACCGAAGACCAAATAATCACTTCCGACCCCGCCCAATTGCTCCTGATAAAACAAGCCAAAAAAGAATTCGCGGGAGGAAAATAATTATTTACTACTATGCCGGAAATTAATGAACATAGCCGAGCAGCGGGATTGGCCGAAGCCAAACATACTGATCGCAAAGACACAGCGGAGTCAGCGCGCTCTACTGCTGACAAACAGCGGCGTTCTCCGTTAACACTCTCTTCGGGGGGCATTAGTTTGGTTGTCTGGCTTTTGCTTTTCGCGGTCGCCGGCGTAGTTACTCTTATCAGTGCGGGTCTCAATTTAATCTCGGGCGTTCTCGGTTTTGCATTAAATTATGGCGCGGTTTTTATGCTCTGGATCTGGGCCAAAGGTAAAGGATTGAAGCCCCCAACTTTCACTTCCAGCACCAAATTCACCATTAAAGACCCTAAGGCACTGGCTACATATAAAAAATGGGAATCAGAAATGAATCAGGCGGGAGTTACTGGTGGCGGCGCGGGTGGGGTTGGCGGGGCGCTGGAAAGTGTTGAGAGCGCTATACCCGGCAACGATATTATTTTTATCGCGCTCGGCGGCATAAGCCCAGCGGTGTATATATTCGGCCTTTGGATGAATAACGGTTAAAATAAAATTGCATGACGCTCAGCAAAAAATCGCAAAGAACGCCCCTCCTGAAAAATTGGTTATTGTTTTTTATCTTAGCGGCTTTAGTTTTTGGTATTGCCAAATCGGCTGTAGCCCAAACCGCCATCACTGCGACTTCCACGCCGAGTGTTTCCATTTCCGCGCCATTTGAAGTTAGGATCGGCTCAAGTTTTATCGCGAGCGTGCGTCTCTCTTCGGGAGAAAATCCGGCGGCAACTTTTTTCTCCTGGTTTCTGAATAACGCCCTGCAGGCCTCTTTGTCGGGCCAGGGCAAATCCGTTGCGCAATTTACAGCACCCAAAAATGACGATGTCATGGTCATTAAGGTAAACGCTAAGCTGGCCAATGGCGCAATTATTTCAGACAGCGCGGGTGTAGTGGTTTCCGGCGAGAGAGCGGAAGCGGCCGTTAATTTCGGCCAGAATTTAACCAACTTAAGCTTTGGGGGCGATGTTAATCTTTCCTCCGACCCCGAGTCGCCCCGGCCCCTTGAGAACGTGGAAATTTCGGCCAGATCGTTTCTTTCCGATCTAAACACGGCCCAACTTCGTTGGCTATATAACGGAAAAGAGGTCGCCAAGGGTAGAGGATTGAATACGATCGAGATCAATGCGGGCCCCGCGGGGAAGCGAAATCTTGTGGCTTTGGCGGTTACTTTTCCCAACGGCCGAGAAGTAAAAGGTTCTCTTTCTTTTATAACAAGTGATATCTCATTCTATTGGTGGGCGGACACGTACGCCCCCGCTTGGTATCCTGGCAAAGCGTTGCCCACCGCGGGTGCCACCATTCACATACAGGCCCGACCTTCATTTCCTGACGCGGTTTCACAATCATTTACCTACACTTGGCTTATAAATGATGAGGTGGTGCGCGCCGCCTCCGGGCCCGGCAAATCAATTTTCAACTACACCGTGCCCTTGCCGCCCATACCGCCTGACGCCGTCTCGGTTAGGGTCTCAAACCTTAGCGGCACTATTGCGAACGAGGCGGTTTTTACCTTACCGGCCGCAAACTACGAATTACTGGCTTATGAAGAGGTGCCCTTACAGGGCATCAATGCGGCGAGCGTCTTACACCAAAGAGATTATCCAGCGGGTAAAACTCTGGACATATTATTAGAGCCGTTCTTCGTGCCAAAAACAGCGCTGACAACGCTTAAATACGAGTGGAACCTGAACGGGCGGGCCATTCCCATGGGGGGCGTAACCGAGCCGAGAAAATTCATGCTAAACTCCAAATCTGATGCCACCGGAGTCCAGCGGCTCTCGGTGTCGCTCCAGGACACGCGCCAGAAGTTGCTGCGCGCCTTTAAATCATTTGAAATAAATCTTAAATGACGGTTATGTTACGTTTTTTTGCTACTCTGATCGTTTCGCTGCTTTTAGCAGTCATCGTATTGAGTCCTGTCACGGCCGCCCACGCGGCAGGCGCTAGCGGAGAAGCTAGCAACTTTAATCCGGAAGGAGCTTTTCAGGGCAGCGATGTGGGTAAAAATTTCGGCGGCGGAGGGGGGTTTTTTTCCGGCTTGACCGGCGTTTACCGGTTGGGTCTAGCGCTGGTCGGCCTTTCGGCGCTATTCGTGATCGTCTGGGGCGGACTTAACTATATCTGGGCAGGCGAAAATACTTCGCAGGTGCAAAGGGGTAGGGAGCGCATCCGAAACGCGCTTGTTGGCATACTCATCGCTGCCACTTCGTACGCACTGCTTCGCACTATCAACCCCGACCTCGTAAAATTCCAGATACGTGATTATTCATCAACGCCAAGTTCGCAAACCAAATGACGCGCACCGCTAAAATCGTGATTTTCCTGGGGGCCGGTATACTGGCGCTTCTCTTGGTTTGGGCGGGGCTAAATTATTTTTCCCCGCCATCCAAGGATGGAACGAGTGGCATAAAACTTCCGCAAATATTCCCGGGCGGCGGGTTGTTGACTCCGCCCAAGTCGTTGACGGGCGGCGGGGAGCCGACACAGACGTCAGCTAAAATATCACAGATCGTCAAAGAACCGGTGATTGGCGCGACGCTTGACCGCAACAGGTCTCAACTTCTTTACTTCAAGCGCGCCGGCGGTAATCTTTTCAGGTCGGACTTGGATGGTACTAATGAAGAACGTTTGTCCAATCTGACTATTTTGGGGATATACGAAGTAAAGTGGTCGCCGGACCTGGAATTGGCCATTGTGCGCTATCTCGACGAGAACGGCGCCACAAAAACTTTCATATTTAACGCGGCCTCGTCAACGACTTCTTTTCTTCCGGCGGGGATCACAAGCATTGACTGGTCGCCGGACGGAAAACTTTTGGCTTACACCCAAACTTTCGCAGACGGGGTACGAGTTATTACTTCCGACGTCTTCGGGAAAAACGTGAAAACCGCGCTAGAGAGCCCCATCGCGGATCTAAGAGTTGCCTGGCAAAGTAGATCAAACCTTATTTTGGCGCCGCCCGCGAGCTATGCCGTTAAAAACGTTTCTTTCCTGGTACCGATTGGGAAACCCGCGAAGGACCTAATTTCCGGCACCGGCCTCTCAATACTTGCGGGGGGCAGCGCCACTAGCGTAAAAGACGTGCTAACCATTACTTCAACTTCAGGGGAGGGTGTTATGGGTTTCTTGAGATTTGCCAGCGTCTCGCGCCTGGCTACTTCAACTACTGTTGCCACCCTGGCGGAAAAATGCGCCTGGGGGATAACCATGATGCTTTATTGTGCCGAGCCCTCCGGCGATCTTTCACCCTGGCGCTTACCCGACGACTGGTACCAGGGCAAAATGCTATTTTCCGACAACATCGTAAGGATCAATGCTCTGGATATGACCGCTTCGACCATCACGCTTAACGGCTCGTTTGACGCCACGCATATCTTTATAACACCCGATGAAAGATTTGTATTTTTTATAAACAAAGCTGACGGAAATCTCTGGCGCGCAGAAATAAATAAATAGCCCCGAATGTGGAGGGGCGGCTATAGGTGATCCTGGATCCCAAACTTCTAAGGATAGGGCTTTATGATGACCCTTCTTTCTCGGTCCTCACCCACTGATTCAGTGGTGATATCGGGGTACTCCGCCAGCGCCATGTGGATGATGCGCCGGTCTCCGGCCGACATGGGTTTTAATGTTATTTCTTTTCTGTACATCCTTACTTTTTTAGCAATAGATTTCACTTCGTCTCTTAACTCCTCGGCGCGATGCAATTTGTAATCATTGACATCCAGGGAAAAATTGGGGGCCTCGGGATATTTCTTTTGGACTATCTTTTTTACCAAGTGCTCCAAAGACGCCAAATTAGCGCCATGCTCCCCAATTAAAAATCGGGCGTCATTGACTTCAATATTAAAGCGGAGCCCAAAATTAGCTGACTCGTCCGGTGTTACTTTGGCCGGGGTGTTCACGAGTTTCAAGAAGGTCGCGATCTCCTCGCAAATGGTAGATTCTAAATCGGCGGCTATCATAATCAAATTCAAAATTCTGGCTATCAGAGTACCAGAGCGTGTAGGGCTTGTCCATTTTTATATAAAAGAAACGACAATCGCGAAAACTAACAGGGTTTCGGAGTTTCATTTTTTTCTTTTTATGACTTCCTGTTGAATAATGCCGATGATATTCAACACTATCCAGTAAAGCGGCAGGGCGGCGGGGAAATTAAAAGATATAATAGTAATGATTATGGGCAAAACGAAGGTGGTCTGGTTTTGGATGGCGTTTTGCATGGCGTTCTCCGGCCCCAAACTCTTGACGGGTTTTGGCATAAGATAGGCCTGTAGGAATTGGGAAATCCCGGCTACAACGGCAAGCACTATACTGCGGTGTGATAAATCTAAAAAACCAAATCCTATCGGGCTTAGAGCGTCCGGCCGCGGCACAAAGGAATAAATTTCCCGCAAAAGCTGGCCGTTGGCGGCACCCGCGAACACCTGATAAAGCGCGAAGAGCAGGGGGAGCTGGATTAGAATAGGCAAACAACCGGAAAAAGGGTTGACGCCCTTTTCCTTATAAAATTCCATTACGCGCTTGGCTTGTTCCTCTTTATTGTTTTTATATTTCTCTTGAATGACCCTCAGCTGCGGCTGAATATCCGCCATTTCTTTCTGCGATTTCAGCGATTTAGTCATCAGCGGATACAGCAGAATACGTATCAGGACTGTTACGAGAATAATGGCGAGGCCCAAATCGTGATAAGGAATTCCCTGATAAAAAAATACCAGGAGATTGACGAGGGGTCTGTAGAATATTTCGTGATAAAAAGAACTTATCATAAAAGTGGCTCGTACCAACCGTGGTTAAAAGGATTGCAGCGTAAAATCCTATGGCACGCTTTCACAGAACCCAGGAAAAATCCGTATCGCTCAAGCGCCTCCGCGGCGTAAGTAGAGCAAGTGGGGTGAAAACGGCACCCGCTACCCAGAAAAAGGGGAAGAGCGTGAAGCGCGTGGGACACTAAAATCTTATAAACTCCGGAAAAAAATTTTATTAAAATATTCTTCATGAAGTGATACCGAGCCCCCGTGCGGTTTTTGCTAAGTCCCGATAAAGCGCTTGGCGCGATGATTTTGCGGCCGCCGGTTTTACGGATACGACGCAATCTACCCCAAGGGAGGATATGCAAGCCCTGACCCTTAACCATTCAACGATGCGCCGGCGCAAAATGTTTCGCAGCACGGCTCTTTTAGAAACGGCCTTAGACACGATTACGGTGGCTCGTCCCGGGAAAGTTGATTTTTTATGCAAGCGAATTATGACGAACTCCCCCTCATCTCTCTGCGAGCGCTTAAAGACCCGTTCTATGTCCCGGGTTTTAGTAAGACGCTCGGACTTCGGTAAGGCCATATAAAAGCTAGGTTGTAAGGCGTTTCCGCCCCTTTTGGCGGCGCCTAGCTAAGACGTTTTTGCCGCCCGGACTTTGCATTCTAACGCGGAATCCATGCGACTTGGCTCGTTTTCTTTTCTTAGGTTGGTAGGTAATGGACATTGCCGTGGCAATATCATATCATATTTTCACAATTCACAAACGTTCCACAACTTTTCCACATTAGACCATAAATTTGGCTTCCTTCCCCCGTTTAACTTCAAGAGTATAATAAGGGCGACTTAAACAGATTTGATCATGACCCACGACGAACTTTGGCGTACAGCACTCTCGGAGATAGAACTCTCCACCACTAAGGCCAATTTTATTACGTGGTTCAAGCAAACCTCGATTGCTGAT
>CAZBTX010000009.1:0-23168 GCA_964494945.1 uncultured Candidatus Saccharibacteria bacterium | reverse complement strand
ATGCCTTATCCACGCCGCCAGCGTTCATCCTGGACCAGGATCAAATCCTCTAATAGATCACAACACGGACTTACACTGACTAAACACGGACTTACACAGAAAGTTTCTGTGATGGTCCGCGTAAAGTCCGCATGGTCCGTGCCATGCGAGAACAAGAGAAAGAAAGGTATCAGTCGCGCGCGTCTATACGCGCGCGACTGGCTTACGGGAACGGGAGCCGACGCCGGCGCCAGAAGCAATCGGTCTTGCAACAAGGCCTGCGAGTTCACCGGCGTTAACGCCATGAAGCGTGATCTGGACCGAGGACGGTCCGCCGTCAACTTCCACGATCTCGATTTCAACGTTGATCTCGCCGCCCGTCCTGAAGAGTTCGGATAGCCACGCGAATAGCTCGTTCGCAGCGATCGTTTTTGCCGTCTTCATCACCCCCAATTAGCTGCCGCACAGCTTACTGCGTGGGCCTGAAACCGCATTTCAGCATGAAAAGTGAAACGAGGCTAACTACCAGCAACTCCAGCGCAAGTACACTCACCACGCCGAGTATAGTCGGCACTCTCATCACCTCACTTTTTATTTCCCTTCTTTCTCTTGTTCTCTATACACAGACCTACACTAACTTAACGCGGACTTACGCAGACAAAATAAATTGTCAGCAGAGTCAGTGTATAGTCAGCAAAAGTCCGTGTTTTGTCGGAACAGTTGGAATTTTTCCAGGTTTACCCCCACACTAATCTCACCGCGACACTTTCTTCATTTGCAAAAATATAAGGCGGAGCCGCCTAGCGGCTGACACTAACCTTAACCGTGATAATCACGAGAAGATTAGTGTGGGGGTTTACTATTTCCAGCACACATTTTTGGAGTCAAAGCATACTTGACATGATAAATAATATAGTATATCGTATGCTTACACAGGAGGTGTGCTATGGACTTCAGGGTTTCCCTCTTCCGGGGTGACAATGGGAAATTCGCCGAGGTGGTCTCCCCCCGACTTCCTGCTGTCGGTGGCATCATCGATGCCCCGGACGGCGAGGCGTGGGAAGTCCTACGCATCATGCCGGAGGGCGATGGCGCCTACTGGGCCGACGTGCGGCCCTTCACCTTCTAGTCAGCGGGGTGTCCGCTGGACCGCGACTCGGGCTCATGTCTGAGTCGCGGTATTTCTTTTTCTCCAAAAATGTGTGCTGGAATTTTATCCCGTTAGAAGTAAGAAACGAATGTTTCTGCCGCCGTAAGGCGGACTTCTAATCGGGACTGTGCTACACCATTTGGATCTTGTAAATCCAAATGTGTAATATTCATTTTTTAAATTTCTATTCTGCTTTGTCCTCCGAAGCTTTACGCGAAGGAGGGCTTCAATAACAGAACCACGCAAAACCATCTTTTAGAAATCTGTCCTCTTGGACGAGACCTCGCCTAAAGGCGGGTTTGCGCGGTTCTATTAAATTCACTTGTAAATCCCGCAGGGGATAAACTTTGTTTCTCGGCTCCGAAACTCCGATAAGCCGAGCATTAACACCAAGTGTAAAGGTATTTCCTATTATAGATACTGGTGTCTATATGTCAACCCCGTTAGAGATGCTGGCGCCATGCTGAAACTGTATCATACCATCCTTAATCAAAGTTATATCCTCAAACTAAAGAAGTGCCGGACGGAAATGACTGTCATTTCCTATCTCTAACGAGATCAATTCTAATGAGTAATGGGCCCGCCGGCGTACTTCGCCAAGCGGGCACCCAAAATGATGCGGCGGAGAGACGTCCCACGCGCCCCTTACTGCCGACAAGCCCGAAAGTCAAGCAGACGCCGTTATGGCCGCCGCACCGACGAGTCTCGTTTGCCGAACCGCCGATCCAGGAAACGATCCCAACGTGGAAGGAAGACGTAGCATACGAGTCCCGCAAAGACAGCAATCAGGACACCGTAGTAAAACTCATCAAAGAGCCCCATCATGAGTCCCCCTCTTTTTGCTTTACCTTCCCCTTAAAACTGTTTACTTATAAATATATTATTTACTAACTAAAAGCAACGCCGCGCCTATAGCTTGCCCCGCCGGCCCCAATTTGCCTTTCACGATTGGAGTATGTTTGGCTTTGGGTGAAATGATCTTACTACGCGCCACGCGGCGCACCTCGCCCAAATGAAAATACTTTGAAAAAACGATGCCTCCGCCTAAAATCACCATCTCCGGGTTTAAGGCATTAATAACATTGGCTACACCAAGCCCTAATACTTGATTGCAATAAGATGAACTCTTGCAGGCCTTAGCGTTCCCCAACTCCTCCAATGTTTTACCTTTTTCAACCACCATATGTCCGAACTCCCCCGCGCTCCCGCCATGGCCATAAATTATTTTCCCGTTCGTCATAACAGCACCACCGACACCCGTGCCCACAGCCAATGCCACTACGTCTTTATGATTCTTAGCCGCACCCCAAGCCACTTCCGCGCGCAAAAAACAGCGCACGTCATTATCCACGCGCACTCTACTCGCAAACTTCTTGAAAAATTTGGCGACGTTGAATCCGTTGAGAAACGGAATATTAGGCGATTTTAGAACTTTCCCCTTTTTAACATCAACGACTCCCGCGACACCTACGCTAATGCCGGAAATACTGCCTTTTGCGTTACCGCGCGAGCGAATAATCAAACGTTCCATATCCTTTTTCCAGCCCGCTAAATTTTTAGCAGTTGATGCTTCCCAATATTTCACACGTTCTTTTTTATGGCCGCTCAAAATCACGGCGCCAACCTTAGAGGCTCCAATATCAATTCCCAAATAATATTTAATCCGCATAGTTTTTACACTCCCACTATCGAACCAATGTTAACAATCTTGTTGCGATCGCTTGTTATACATTAACATTATTATATACCCCCATACTAGCTAGTATTATTATAGCGGCATAGCGGCAAAGTAAATTTCTACTCCATGAGCGCCTTGGCGATATTCCAATAATCTGACACACTCTGTTTTGTTTTCATCCAATACCACCACTCTGCGCCCCAAAGGTAATATTCATCAAATCCGGTGCGTTTAGCGAAATCAATCGTGTCTGAAAAATATTCTGGGCTGAAAACACGCATCTGCTCATCTAAAGGAACTTTGCCAAGCGATTCCGGCTCCCAGGGCTCGGCCTGCAACTCATGCACAATGAAGCGTTTTTCCGGCTCGTTTATAAACCAGCGGACAAAGCGCTCTTTCACGCGAAAAAATTCCGGACTGATAGGATATTCTATAGTACCTGTCAACCGCCCGCCGAATCTTGGATAGATTTTGCGATACATAGAAGTGCCAAAAACGTCTCCCAAACGAGCCGCGCGAATCCATTCACCCACCTCTCCCGAGTCGGTCACCATAACTCTGCGTGAAGCATCCATTCCTTGAACCATCTTCACTTCTTCCGGAATAGAACCATCTGGACGCGAAACGCACTCCCCGAACGAAAGATAGGGCTCGTTTTCTACCTGCCACATAAAAATCGTCTTCTTATCCCTATAATGTTCTATTACAGCGGCGAGATACGGCCTTAGCGCAATTTCGCGTTCTTCCGGTAAAAGCGCATTGGCCCACTCCGGAATGTGGCACTCGGGCCATCTGGGCAATTTCATACCAATAGCCAGCACCACGGGGGTTCCGCGTGAGCGCGCCTCCTCAATTTGCCAATCTAAGTCATCAAATGAGAACTCCCCCTCCTCCGGCTCAATTTTATTCCAATAAGCCATCAAGCGAAGTCGAGCCGGATGCAATTCATCCAAAACGGCGCGAAAATTTTCCCGCCAATCAAGACCCAACTCCTCGCTGAATTTTTGCGAAAAAGTAACGCCCCAAACAATCGGGCGCGCGGGATTGACCGGCGGCAAACTTGAGGCATACGCTCCCAATGACAGCCAGCCGAGTCCTATAGCAATCAGTGCCGCCGCCGCTAATTTACCAACTAAAATCTTTCCGCGGAATCTTTCATGCGCCAATGCCCACGCCAAGAAAAAGAGAATTATGTATTGAACATTAGAAGTGGCGTCAACCAAGGCGGGATTAGCCAAAGACACCGCTCCGGCAAACATCAGCGAGCCCACCGCGGCATATCCGCGGTTGGCGAAATACAAAATCTTCTCATGTCTGGTGGCGCGCAATTCTGAACGCTTAATCTCGTTTCTTAAGCGCGGCAGAAACAAAAGTGAAAGCGCAAATATAGCCGCCGCGGTGCGCACCAAGAAAAAACCTGTGGCAAATGAGGTTTGGGCAAATACCGCCTTCGTCAGCACCAGTGATATGGCACCCGCAAGGGCCGCGGCATGGGTGTAAAAGAAAAGTCGACGTCTCCCGCGGCGTTTCTCGGAGACAAATAAAATAATTCCACCGATTATTAGAAATATAAACCCGACGCCTTCGGCCAAACCGATGCGGCTCTGCAGAAAAATGGAAGTTAATACAAAAGTGAATACCGGCGAGAGGACTCCGACTAACGGCATGGCTTCCGAGGCCTCGCTGTGTTCCAATGACTCATAAAAGAAAAAAGCGGATACTATAAAACAAACACCGGCCGGGATTGCGAGCGCTACGGCTATCAAAGTGGGTACTTGAAACCCAAAAGGCAGGACCAGAATTGATGAAAATCCCAAAATGCCAAACCAAAAAGCGTAGGGCCAAGGGCTGAAATCCTTTTGTTTCAAAAGTATTCGGTCAAAAACCCCGGCACTTCCGAAAATAAACTGCGCCCCCAGCGCCAAATAAAGCCAATTCATCCCGTTATAAGCAGACCTGCCTGCCGGCAGGCAGGTCGCTAGTTAAAGTCGCTTTTCTGCTGATAATAACCTTTTAATAATAACATCATAACTTACTTTTAATTGCTTTCGCGATCGTGGCTTCTAACTAGATCATTCTAGTTCAATCGCATTATCCCGAATAATCTTCTTATATTCTAATATTCTAAAGCACTGGGCCGGATTTTCCGCTCGAGCGTCTTATAGTCAATCTCAACTAAGCCAAAACGAGGCCAAAAACCCTTATCCCATTCAAAGTTGTCCAGGAGGGACCAGTGGAAATACCCACGTATATCAATACCTTCTTTAATTGCGCGAGCTATTCTCTTTAGAGATTCGGATATATACCAAGCGCGATAAAGATCCTTAGTATCCGCAAGACCATGTTCAGTGATATAAATTGGCTTTTTATATTTACTCAAGCGTTTTAATAGATGATAAATTCCATCTGGATAAAGCTCCCATCCCATATCAGACACCTTTTTATTTTCATTACGAATACCGGGAAACTTAATTTTATAGTGAAAATAATATTGAAGTGTCAAATAATCATGAGCATTTCCGGTGAGGCGCAAAAACAGGATGTTAGACCAGAAATCCACAAACTTAGTTGCGATAATATCAAGCAGATTTTTAGAATATGGCTCACAATAACTGAGAATATTTCCAAACCCAACTTGCGCACTTTTGTTCACCTTTTTTATTTCTTTATATGCACAGCTGTGCGCCATGGCTAGGTTCCAGTATGCTCGCAATGTTTTTAAAATCCCCCGCTTTTGAGGCGGCCAGATACCAAGGAAATAACTATTCACAATTGCCGAAGTTGGTTCGTTCAGTGTCATCCAAAATTTCACTTCGGGGAATTGGTCTACGACATACGCCGCATAACGGCTAAAAAGTCGTGGAAAATCGAATGCCATAACTCCACCCTTGTCGCGAAGCCAAGTAGGAATTGTCCAATGCCAGAGTGTTACAAACGGCTCCATACTTCGCTCACGAAGCGCCCTGATGACTTCTCGGTAGTGCTCGATTTCTTTTTCGTCGAACTTTCCTTCTCCGGGCTCGATGCGAGACCATTCGATGGAAAACCGATGCGCGTTGTGACCCAGAGATTTGGCGATGTCAAAATCCTCACGAAAACGGTTATAGTGGTCGCAAGCCCTGCCTGAAATATAATTGGCCGGGTTTTCAGCATCTTTTTGGATCTCGGCCCAATGAGGAAGATGTCCGAAACGTCTTTCTGCCTCGCGGCTAAGCCGTTCGGCATTGTTTAGCTCCCACTCCGTCCAATCATTGTGATTCCCGCCCTCAACTTGATGCGCCGAAGTAGCCGCTCCCCACAAAAACCCCTTAGGAAATGAGTATTTTTCTGTCATGAAGTTATGTTAACAATCCACACGCGATCGCTTGAGAATTATCAACAATCAATTCTTTAGAGTCCCCGACTCTTTTACGCTAAAAATATGCACCATTGAATGTAGATTAAGAATATCAAGAAGTTCAATAAATTCCGAGGGAAGAGCAAATTCTCCCATCCACACGCTCTTTTGAAGTTGCGTATATCCAATATTGATTAATTCCCTTCTAATCACCTCCCGCTTGCTCTTTTTGTCTTCTGGGATATCAAAAATCACCAAACGCCTTACGCCATCCTTTTTAGGCACCGCCTGATTTCGCTTATGCAAATATTCCTTTCCTAGTTTAGTAAGTTTCCATTGAGTCTTACGTCTGGCTCCCGATCGCTCGATGAGGTTTTGTGCTCTCAATTGAGAAAGTAACGAAGAAAATGAGCGTTTAGAAAAGCGGTATTTATTATCTAAACCGAGTAACGCTCTCCAAATGCGCGCTTCAGGATATTTGGCCGGAAAAAATGTATCAAGCGCACCTTCGCCAATTTCACCTAATTTCTCCAAGATAAGGGCCTTTAAAGTCATATAGTAATGTTAACAAATAACAAGCGACCGCAACAGGGTTGTTAACATTAGCCGAGATTATTATGAAATCTGTTTTCTTCGCCACTCGGCGATTTTTTTGTGGTTGCCGGAAAGCAGGACTTTGGGCACACGGAGTTTCTCGCCCTTATGAATCAGTACTTCCGGCCGGGTGTAATGAGGATATTCAAGGCCTTTACCTATCTTTTCCTCGTCTTTTAATAAAAGCTTCCAATGCGATTCTTCCTTCAACGACTCTAAACGTATAACGCCTGGGATCAGACGCGCGACTGCCGAAATGACCACCATTGATGCAACTTCGCCGTCGGTCAAAACGTACGGCCCGATGGAAATTTCTTCGGCTTTTAGAGCCATTTTTACTCGCTCATCAATCCCCTCGTATCGGCCGGAAACAAGAATTAGCTGGTTATATTTTCTAGCCCAGTCATACGCCATTTTTTGATTGAATTGTTTTCCCTTAGCTGACAACACAATAACTTTTGTTTTTTGTTTCTTGTTTCTTGTTTTTAGCGATTTCACTGCCTTCAAGATTGGCTCCGCCATCAAGACCATTCCCGCCCCGCCGCCGTAAGGTTTATCGTCAACTTGGCGGTATTTGCCTTTGGCAAAATCGCGCAGCGATTTGAAACGTACGTCAATCAAGTGTTTTTCTTGGGCGCGCTTCAAAATGGACGTATTTAAATACGACTCAAAGGCCTCCGGGAAAATCGTAATGATGTCAAAACACATATGTTAATTATAAGCTAAAATCCCTCGCTAGGAGGGATTTTAGCTTTTTGTCAAAACTTATATACTTCCGAGTTCATCCACGAGTTGGTCTAAGTCGCGGTTCTTTTCGTTCCTAACTTCGGGGCGATCACTTACTCGGTCTTCTCTTCGTACGTAGGTGGAACCCTCCGGCTCGGCAATTTTCAAGTTCACCCGCGCGTTATTTTTAATACCCACTACTCGAAGCAATGTTCTAATGGCTTTGGCGGTAGAACCATTTCTGCCGATAAGTTTTCCCATATCGGCTTGCGCCACATTGAGAGTCAAAAGCACTCCCATTTCGTCTACCTTGCGCTCAACCTTCACCACATCCGGCTCGTCCACCAGCGCCTTTACGACATGCTCCAGAAATTCCTGATCAGAATATTTTTCCATACTGGTATTTCAGATTTTCGGTAGCTTCGACCTTCATATTATTATACAGAGCTACTGTGTAGAAATTATCATAACTCTCTGACGCAAAAAATCAATACCACCATTTACCATATATGTTTCCTATAGAAAACATATATGGTATTCACCCTCAGCAAAGACATACCCAATATACTTCAGGCTTGCTGGATTTACGCCGCGGCCTCCGTTTTTGCTCTCGCTCTTACTACCGGCCTGGTTTTAGCCGAAATTACTTTGTTTTTTATTAAAAGGTTATGCGCCGTATCGGAAAGTTTGGCGCCCTTCGAGAGCCAATGCTGAATGCGCTCCTGCTTTAATACCGTGTACTTGGTTTTGGGGTGATACGAACCTAAAACCTCCAGGTGTTTACCCTGGGGACGATTCTGGTGTTCAGTTACGACCAAGCGGAACGCCGGGTCATTTTTTCTGCCTACGCGCTGGAAACGGATAATCAGCATACTGTAACGAATTTCTAATATCTAATTACTAATTTCTAATAAAATGATTAAAAGCGGACTTTAAAACTAACTCTACGAGAGTACCGGAAATTAAACTAACCGTCAATCCCGTTAGAAATTGCGAAGAATCTTTCCTATTTTAAAAAGATAGAATTTAAATCACCTTAAATAATTAAAAAGTTGGGGCTGTTGCTAGATTTCTAACGGGATCAAGAAATAAGAATGCCGCGGTTGCCGCCGCGGCTCGGTACTAACTATGAAGCCAGCTCTAGCCGTTGGCGAGTACCGCCCGCTCCGGGAAGAATCCAGCGAGAGCCACGTTGAGCTCCAGGAGACGATCCCTGTTGCTCAAGAACTCCGTCTGCAACTTCGCTTTCTCAACGATCTCCTCCCGCGCCCTCTCTCGGTCGACATCATGCCACTTCCAGTGCTCGAGATCATGACGCGCGATCTGCATCACGATCTCGATCTGCCGATGCATCAGCAAGCTGTAATCCAGCCACACCTGGTTCATAAGCGCTCCTTTCGGTGCCTAAGCACCAAATATGATGTGTTTTACCATCATACGATATAAACATTCATATGTCAATAGCTACCGATTCACATACTTCTCCCCCTCCTCCAGCTTAATGGAAAGGAGCTTGGAGATGCCGTCATCCCCCATGGTGACGCCGTAAAGGATGCCGGCGCGCATCATGGTCTCGCGATTATGAGTGATGATAATAAGCTGGCTCTTTTGGGACAGATCGGCCAGTGTGTTGGCGTATTTTTGCGAGTTGGCTTCGTCTAACGCCGCGTCAGTTTCGTCCAGCACCAAAAAGGGCGGCGGATTCACTAAAACCATGGCGAATAAAAGCGCGATGGAAGTTAAGGCCCTTTCGCCGCCGGAAAGCATGGCTAGCGACTTAATGCGCTTTCTCGGTATGTCCACGTCAATATCAATGCCGTATTCAACTTCTTCTTTGGCTTCCTCCATAGTTTCTTCTTCGTCAGCGCCCCTTCGCTGGATTGGCTCATAGATGAGCTTGGCCTTCCCGCCTCCGAAAATTATATTGAAATAATGGTTAAATTCGTCATTTATCTTCTTGAACCCAACCTTAAAATCTTCCGCGATCTGCTTATCCAAGGTCTCAATCAGCTCACCTAAAGAATCCACGGCTGACTTCAAGTCCTCTAATTCTTTGGACAAGAACGCATAGCGCGATTCCGTGTCTTGGTGTTCTTTTATCACGGAAACGTCTATACCGCCGATCTCTTCCAGCTTTCCACGTAATCGCTCGATTTTTTTAAACAGCTCCTGCGTATTTTGAACGGACCCTATGTCGTCTTTACTGACTTCGCGAAGATGCGTTTCAGAGAGCCCGACCAGGCCCAATTCTTTTTTAAATTCTTCCCGGCGCGTTGCCAAATTCTCGCGCTCGTAGGTAGCGCGTTCCAACTTGGAACGTATCTTGGCCCTGGTTTCTTCCGCTTCTCTAAGTTCGCGCTCCAACCTCCGCAAATCGGTTTCGGCGGTGCGGAATTCTTGGTCGCGCTCTTGAAGTTTGGCTTTGGATTCGCGAAGTGCGAGGCGAGTGCTGCTAAGTTCACGCTCCAGCAATTCCGCTTCGCGCTCTAGCTCAGAAAGGGCACTGCGCAACTCTTCATCCGGTTCTGACTTAACACTGCCTTTTTCAATATCACCGACCAATAACTCCAGATCAGCGATAGCTTTCTCGAGACGTAAAATAAGTTCTTCCGGTTTTTGCGAAGGCAAACGCAAAAACTTAAGCAGCCCCAAGATTTTTTCTTTCACGTAGCTGGCGTCAGCAATCCTCAAGAGGGGCCTGGTAAATTTCTCCCTCTCGGCTGACAACCTGCCTTCGGTCCTGCCAGAATCACGTTCCAATTTTTGCAGTGCTTCCTCCAATTTCGCTACGCGGCTTTCCAGGTCTTTGGCGTTTTGGGCATCGGCTACCGCCAACTCGCGCGCCTTAATTTTAGATTTAAGGTGCTGAACGGCATTCTCCGCGGCCGCCAACTCTTTTTCTATCGGTGAAGCGCCCTTGGCTATTTCGGCCTCTTGATATTCAATATCCGCCGATAATTTGGCGAAATAAATCCGCTCAAGATTATTCAGTTCGGCCTCCAGACGTTCCCGGGCACTGGCCTTTTCGGCCTGATGCTTCAGAAATTTTAAGTGCGGTGCCAGTTCTCTTAAGAGCGCCTCCACCTGGCGCATATTTTCTTGGGTGGAATTGAGTTTGCGCTCTGCTTCGTCTTTTTTTAATTGATAAACTTTAAGCCCCAAGGCCTCTTCAAGAATTTCCTTCCTGTCGCGAGCGGAAGACAAAAGCCACCTGTCCACTTCCCCTTGACCGATAATATTGTGCTTGGTTTCTCCCAGGCCGATCTTGGCCATCAATTCCACGATGTCTTTTAATCTGACCGTGGAATCGTTCAATAGATACTCATTTGTGCCATCACGAAATATCCTGCGCTCAATTCTGACTTCGGGAAAATCCACGGGTATCTTGCCGTCGCTGTTATCAAAATGGAGCACAACACTAGCTTTCCCCATCCTCGAGGCCTTGGGTGAGCCATTAAATATCAAATCCTCACCCCTCTTCCCCCGGAGCGATTTCATGGATTGCTCACCCATAACCCAGCGAACGGCCTCGGCAATATTTGATTTACCGGAACCGTTGGGTCCGACGATGGCTGAAACGGATACGGGGAACTCAAGCGAGGTCGGTTTGGCAAATGATTTAAACCCAGAAAGTTCCAACCTAGAAAATCTCATATCCGGTAATAAGAATTTGCAATTGGCTGTCTGTTATCAGTTTCGCGCTATCCCCAGCTCTTAACTTGCAGGGCTGAACGCGCGGCCTCTTCTTGGGCTACTTGTTTAGAAGGGCCCTCCCCCTCGGCCACAAGTTCTTTCCCCAGATAGATGCCCACGATAAAATGTTTGTCGTGGTCCGGCCCCCATTCGCGAATGACCTCGTAGCTCGGCGTAATGCCAACTCTTTCCTGCGCCTCTTCCTGAAATAGGGATTTGGGATCTTTGTGCAGATTTTTCTCCAAGACCACATCCAGTCGCGGCATGACAAAATTCACAATAAATTCCTTCGCTGATAAGTATCCTTGATCCAAATATACGGCTCCGATAAAGGCCTCTATGGTATTGGCCAAGATAAATTGGCGGGCTCTGCCCATATCCCGCGCCTCGCCCCTGGAAAGCAGTAAATAATCGTTGAATCCGAGTTCCAGCGCCACATCAGAAAGCATGCGCGAATTTACGAGCGCGGCTCGGAGCGTAGTTAGTTCTCCTTCCGGTTTTTCGGGGAATTTTTCGTAAAGCTCTTCCGTCACCACAAGCTCCAGCACCGCGTCCCCTAAAAATTCCAGCCGCTCGTTATGCCCCATTCTCTCGCCGGGGTTTTCGTTCAAATAGGAACGGTGAAGGAAGGCCTGGCGCAGGAGGTCTTTCTCATTGAACTTAATGTTTAATTTATCTTCCAGTTTCTTAAAATCGCTCATGTATTGCGAGCGACTAGCGACTAGTGCCTAGCGACTAGTAAATCCTAGTGGCGAGTCCCCAGTCGCTAGCTGCCGGCTGTTTTCTTAATTTTGTAATTCTCAAGTTATTCTCATGCTTAGCTGTCCGTCTGCGGGGTTTTATCTGTAGGTTCTTTTTTCTCGTGCCTAGACGGATGTTCCTTGCCTGGTTCTCCTATCTCGCGATAAACCGTGCCCAAAACGCCGTTTATGAATCTTGATGACGAGTCACTGCCGAAAGTTTTAGCAAGCTCAATGGCTTCGTTGATGGCCACCTTGGGTGGCACCTCTTCCCGATTACCGAAAAGCAGTTCGTAAAGCCCCAAACGCAAAAGGTTCCTATCCACAACCGTGATTTGGTCAATGGGCCATTCGGGCGCGGCGCGTTCAATGATAGCGTCAATTTTGGTCAAGTTGTCTTTGACGCCGTTCACAAGACGCCGAATAAAATCGGTCTCTTCCAATCCCGGACCGAATTCCGCGATATTGCGTTCCATTATGCTGTCCAAAATAGCGGGATCCTTGCCTCGGAAATCCCACTCAAAAACGGACTGCATGGCAATACTTCTTGAAAGGTGCCGATTGGCCATACGTAGGAGCTAGCCACTAGTGCCTAGCCACTAGTTCATTGTACTAGTTGCTAGTGGCTAATTTCTAGTGGCTATTTATGCGATAACTCCTCGGCGTTCAGGGTCTCTCCTTTCGACGCCGCATTATCTTCGTGCTCGTGAAGTTCATGCTCCTTCTTTTTTCTCTCCTTTTTGTCCAACTTGGCCAGAACGTCGATTACCATCCTACCCTTGTAATAGCCACAATTAGAGCAAACCGTATGCGGATAAACGGCTGCAGCACAATGTCCGCATTTGGCGAGGGCGCGAACTTTAAGCGCGTGGTGTGAACGCGCCATGTTCCGTTTACTTTTCGTATGCTTCATTCGGACTACCATATCCGCCTAAATTTTTGCCGTACTTAAATAATTCGCCGACCTCGCTCCCGCCTAAACTTGACAAAAACTTAGGCGGGCATACTCGAGATAGATTACCAGATATCCTAAGAATTGTCTATAACTTAGCGCTTCGACATGATGGAACGTTTATAAACGTTCAAATGCTCCAGGGCAATGCCTGTACCCTTAACAACGCAAAACATGGCGTCATCCGCCACGTGCGCCGGAATGCCGATCTCGCGCTGGACTAAAATATCCAGATTTTTCAAAAGCGACCCGCCGCCGGTCATAACGATACCTCTGTCCATAATGTCGGCGGAAAGCTCCGGCGGTGTCTCATGTAGCACGGTCTTAATGGCGCGCAATATTTCCGCCAATTCCCCCTCCATGGCCCTTGTAATTTGCGATGAAGAAATTTTAACGGTGCGCGGTAAACCCGACAGCAAGTCCCTGCCCTTTACTTCAATTTCCTCGTCTCCGATGGTTTCCACAGCACTGCCTATCTTAATTTTGGCTTCCTCCGCGGTGCGGTCTCCGATAGCCAAATTGAAATTTCTTTTAATGTAGTCGGCGATGGCGGCATCCAATTTGTTGCCGGCTACTTTGACCGAAGTGGAAGCTACTATCCCGCCCAAAGAGATCACGGCGACATCGGTTGTCCCGCCGCCGATATCAATCACCATGTGCCCCGCCGCTTCGTTAATGGGAATGCCGGCGCCAATCGCGGCTAAGACCGGCTCTTTCATAACGTAAGCGGCCTTGGCTCCCGCGTGCACCGTCGCTTCAATTACCGCGCGCCTCTCGGTGGAAGTGACGCCTGCCGGCACGGAAACCAGGACTTCCGGCCGCACCAGGCGTATCCAGCCGCCGGCTTTAGTGATGAAATATTTCAACATGGCCTCGGTCACGCGATAATCCGCGATAACACCGTCTCTCAGCGGCCTATAGGCAATGATGTTTTCAGGCGTGCGGCCGATCATTTCTCTGGCTTCATTGCCCACAGCCAAAACCCGATTATCTTCGGCCGAAACCGCCACCACCGAGGGCTCGTTGATGACGACACCCCTCTTGGGCACGAAAACTAAAGTATTGGCGGTCCCCAGATCAATTCCAATTTTTCGGATAAACATCGCTATATTTAAAATAAAAACAATGGATATTAGCGCCTCTATTGTACGCTGAATGCCGCGACCCGCAAGTATAAATAACGTTATACTGACAAGCAAATAACTTTGCAAGGGCTTGGTTTTACGATATTGTATAAGCGCCTTATGCGAAAACCTCTGCGGCGCACAATTTTTTACGGATTCACCGTAATTTTCATCGTAACTACGCCTTTTCTGATACTTTATGCGCTTGGCTATAGCTTGGATCTGGCCAAAAGAAGCTTGACTGCCACCGGCGGCTTTTTTGTGAAAACCAACGCCACCGGCATTAAAATTTACGTGAACGGCATTCTGCAAAAAGAGACAAATTTTCTCTCCCACGGCGCCATGGTTAACGGCATTGTACCCGGACCTGCGGCCGTGCAAATTGTTAAAGACGGTTTTTATCCGTGGCGAAAATCAATAGAGATCAATGAGCAACTTATCCAGGAGTTCCGTTCTATTCTCTTGATACCGGAAACACTCCCAGGCCGGCTGGTCTTTGGCACAACCACTCCCGCGACCGCCGGTAATGTCCCCCAAAAAATTATCCCGAGCCCGGATGACGCGTTACTTGCGCTTGCCGCCAAAGAGAAAACACGTATGGTGATCCATATCATTGACGCCGCCAGCGGCCGGGAAATACGGATGCCCCTGATATTTGGCATAAATGCCGATATCGCTGATATAGCATGGAACAACGGCGGCAGTTCGCTTATGGTAAAAAAAGTTGAACGCGGCGCGACCTCGTGGGAAATACTTCCGGCAGCAGAGCGCTCTAGTGTTTCTCTAGTTGACTCTAAAACCAGCATCCCGGTTTTTGACGGGAACAAAAAAATAACGACCCTTACGCGAAGTATTATACAGGAAGTCAGTTGGTCGCCGCGCTCCTCCGACGAATTCTACCTAAAAGCCGGGAATGACCTTTACCTGTGGGACTTCAGCCAGAACCGAGCCAAAAAGATCCTGGAAAATGTCCATTCGTTCGCCGTTTTGGGAAATAATATTTTCTTCGCTACCGAAAATGGATTTCTGGCCGAATCGGACCTGGACGGCAAAAGCAGTATCTCGCTGGACCGCCCCGGGGCGTTTATCGCCGAGAAACCGTTCCAATTCCTGAAAAACGCTGAAGGCCAGCGCGCCGTAATTGATTCCGCCGGCGGGCTTTATCTGGAAAATACGAACACCAAAAAATTCGTCACCATAAACGGCGGCGTTGCAAAAGCGAGATTCGCCGAAAACGCCGATACGCTGGCGTACGTCAAAGGCAGTACCATAAATCAGATCCTCTTGGCTGATGAAACAAAACAGCCCTTCCGCAAAAAATACGAAAAAGCCGTTATCTTGGACGCCGTGACACCCATAAATGATTTCATTTGGTTTAGCAAAGATTCAATGCACTTGATATTTACTACAGAAAATGGCGCTTTTATAGCGGAAAACGACCCTCGGTTCGGCGCCAATGCCACCACTCTTAAAACCGGCAAATTCTTAATAGCGGGTTCTCCAGCGAGTCCCGATCGTTTCTATCTTACGGACGGTCAAACTTTAGAAGAAATCACTATTCAATAAAAAACTGTCTGCCACCCGTAAAAAGAACATTCCAACATTCTTGAGAATGTTGGAATGTTTGCAAAGCACCTCTTACCGCAAATCTCAAAAACCCCCCAATAAAAAAGCCCCCGCCGGCACGCCATACAGGCGACGCACGGCGGGGTACATCATAGACCGAAGATTTACTTTCTTGTCGCGAGAGCGTAGAGATTGTGAGCTCGGCAGAGTCCCGTATCGCCGATGGCCTTTTCCCTGCAAGGTCTGCCCCCATCACAGTCGCTTTCGGTCTTGGGGGTGTCGAGAATGAGATTCTTCGCCCGGATGATCTCGTCGGAACTCAACCCCTCCAGCGTGTAGGCGTTCCGGATCATGAGCTGCAAAAGCTCCGACGCTTTGGCGAAATCCTGCTCCAGCTTCTCCGCCCGCTTCTCGTCCCCGATCCAGTGAACCTCCCGGTCTCCCGCCCTTCCCGTCATGGTCATGAAACCGCCCGGTGCCGCAGGACCTTTCGCTCGCATCGCCTTATCCCCCCATTGCTAAAGATCGTTCAGAACTGAAAAGTATAACGTTATAACGCCCCTGTCAACAAAACCAAAACCCCCTTTCGGGGGTCTGGTGCCATTCACTTAGCGTTTATGCTATTGGCGCGCTATGGCTCATAATGTTCTTTAGGTATCCTAGTCCTCAATAGGACTGTCGTTAGAAGAGGTTAAAATCCATTCTTTGTTAACCCCAGTTATGGTGGTCGCCATCCGGATATAATCGTTGAGTTGGATCATCAAATCGGGGGTGAGTCGACCAACCCTTCGTATACCCGAACCCAACAGTTTCGACATCTGAGAAATCGTTACTATCTGCATCCAAGTCAGATCTATTACTGTATCTTTAGAAAAAAAAGAGACAACCCCAGCTTTTATAAAAATGTACTCATGAGCTAACCGCTTCGCTGAATGACCATACAAATGAACTTGCTTGGTTGCTCTTGCCATCAAAAACTTGTCGTTTCGACAACACGAAAGCAATAAAAAATAGGAGTCCTTGGTAGTTTCCTTACCCTTGAAACTCTCCCATAAAAGAACATCTCCCTTGCCAAAAGCCCTACGAAGATGTTTTTCAGATAACTCGGGGGGCAACTTAACCATTATGCTGAAAGAGCATCTTCCAGCATTTGATCCTCTTTTTCACGGTAGTTAGCGTACTCATGCGAAATTGATCCCTGCTGATCAAGCGCTAATTTATAATCAATAACGGCCAAATCTGGGGTTTCCTTCCATGGTCTTTCTAGGTGTGACTGGCCCACAATTTCACGAGCGTTTACATTGTGCCACTTCTCTACAACTTGCTTAAGAATATCTATTTCTGATTTACTAAAAATTGATAAATCTGGATGACTTTTTGCAATTATTTTACTTCTTTTAAACGAAAAAACTGTTTCTGGTACAACATCAATAAGCTCTTTCAGAGACGAGTCTTGATTATCTCGAAAGTTTGCGTTGAAAGTCGAATACGATAATTCGGGAACGGGTCCTTGCTCCATTCGTCTATAGCGATCGCCAAGCACGGGCCGACCATAAAGGCGAAAATGCTCAAAATCTACATAATAAAGTAGCTTGTTGAGTTTTGTGATTCCGAGCTTATCTACCTTTTCAGCGAAAAACAAAACCGCATTTATGAACTTTTTGAGGTCATACTGCATTGATTTTAGTATAGCACGGCTAGCTATAACCATAGCCGAGGTTCGTATTTAGCTTATAAATCTGTTAATACTCCAATGCTTGTTTATCGCTTCGCCCACTGCAATGCTATGGTTCTGGTGGGACTTTAGGATTTCAGCAAACTTATAACCAACGCAATTACCGTTGTAACAGCAAGTATTGCCGTGAGAATCACATACCACCTGATGAGACGATTGGCTTTTTTACTAATCAACGCCGATGTTAAGCTTGATTCTCGTATTGTGCTAGCTAACAACAAAATAGCTTTGCCAACTCCGCTGTCAGTCTTGGCAGGATGGCCGCTATCAAGGAGATGTAGAATTCCTCGGTACTGCTCGCCCACCACAGTCGTATCGCAGGAATTTCTAACAAAAACTTGCCCAAGGTCAGTTTCCGTATCTTTTTTTAAGTCGTTATCGTCACTCATAGATGCTGTTAAATGTTCCAATTGTTGTGGTACTTCTCAAAAACATGGAACTGTGGTTTATCGAAGGCTCTAATCGGGTTATCTACGCGCACGTGTCCGTTGCGCCCTGGGGTAGATAGCCAGTTCCGATGGCGTTTTGCTATCCATTTTGCAAAGAGGTTCTTCGGAATCAAATAATAATCTGGTTTTGAATCTATACCCCGCAAATCAACGAATGCGATATAAAAATTCTTTCCTGGCACGATTGCCTCAATATTTTTATTCAAAATCCAGCCCTGACGATTACCTATAGACCGTGTTTTGACCTGAACATTGACCGCGCGTTTACCATCTGGAGTAGCAGCAATTAAATCGATGTTGGGGGGTATTTTTCAGTGTAAGCACAGCTATCCAACCTCGCCGCGAAAGTTCCGCAGCGACGAAATACTCTCCTGATACTCCCGTAATATTATAAGCAGAACGACGATTTTGCTCTATCTTTGCAGATTTCTTTTTTTTATTTTTCTTCATAAATAAATCCATCAAGCGAGCTCATCTTTTCAAAACACTTGGGAGCGCGAGCGGGCATGGTTCGAGTAAAGCGAGAGAGTGAGAGCGTACGTGAGTGAGCGAGCCGCGCTGGGGCGAGCGAACGATTTTGAAAAGACGGAGCGAGTTACCTTTTCTGCCACTGTGGAGCTCTCCTGGCCTTCTTCAACCCAAACTTCTTGCGTTCTACTTGGCGGGCGTCGCGGGTTAAAAGGCCGGAGCGCTTTAAGCGTTTTCTAAATTCTGGGTTGAAAACCGTAAGGGCTCGGGAAATGCCCAAACGAATAGCTTCAGCTTGGGCGTGAATCCCGCCACCTGAAACCTTGGCGGATACTCTAAATCTCCCTTCCGACTTCATTTTTTTCAAAGGGTCTTCAACGATGGTTTGGAGTTCCAATGTGGGAAAATATTCTTTAAAAGGTCTTTCATTCACAACCGTGGTTGTCTCACCCTTAGTAAATAAGCGGATTCTGGCGACGGCCGTTTTTCGCCTGCCGACCGCTTCAAAATATCTGTCGGTCTTCGGCATCACAAAATTAAACTCATCCACTACTTCTTCCTGGGGTTTGGCCGCGGCTACAATTTCTGGTGCGGCAACTTCCACAACTTTCTCAAGCTTAACCTCACGAGGCTTTCTCGCTGTTTTTCCCACCCTTTTCTTTTCTTCTTTTTTCACCGGCATTGTAGTAAGAGACATGCGACATGGTACATGCGGCATGTCGTTTTTTTATTTCTTATTCCTTGTCCCTTGTCTCTTGTCGCTTGTCGCTTCTTGGCCTCTATGCATAACTAAGCGCTTCATTCGTACCATACGAAGCTTGTTCTTGGGAAGCATACCGGCAACGGCTTTTTCTAAGACCAAACGTGAGTCCCTGGCGAACAAATCCTTATATACCGTTTCTTTCAGCCCTCCGTGAAAACCAGAATGATGTCGATAGAGTTTCTGGTCCGCCTTTTTGCCCGTAACTTTTAACTTATCGGTATTGGAAATAATCACTCTCGTATCCCCCGGTTTGGAGTAATCAAAAGTAGCGCTACCCTTTCCCATCAGTAATTTGGCGACTTCGGTAGCCAGTCGTCCCAAAACTTTTCCAGATGCGTCTATTTTTACATCCCTCATAGTGACAAGTGACATGGGACAAGGGACAAGTTTACCGAATTGACTTAATAAAGCCGTTCAGCAACCTGCCTACATCGTCTCTCAGGGCACATAATTTGTCGTAATCAACCTTCGGAAGATAGCTTAAATCGTGTGATAAATCAAGATAATACTCAAGCTCATTAAGTGAGCTACGAGCAATGTAATAAAACTGAAGTTTATCACCTGCGGTTCTCCGGCCATACCCTTCTACAACATTTGCAGGCACCGAGACAGCACACCGCCTCATTTGAGATATGAGCCCGAATAATTCATCTTTAGGGAATAGCTTTGTGGCTCCATAAACAGACAAAACAAGCTCATGGGCCTTATTGTAGACATTCAATTTCTTATAACCAACATCTGCCATGTCTCATGTTTCCTGTCCCTTGTCGCTACTAGACGAATTCAATAATAGCCAGTTTTGCCGCATCCGACCGCCTGATGCCGGTTTTTATTATGCGCAAGTATCCGCCGGAGCGTCCTTTATATTCCGGCGCGATTTTCTCAATCAAGATACTCGCGGTTTTCGGCGAGGTCTCGGAAGCCAACTGCCTTCGCACATGCAGAGTTCCGGCTTTGGCTTTGGTTACCATTTTTTCCACTCGGGGACGAAGTTCTTTAGCGCGGGCTTCGGTCGTATTAATCCGGCGCCTTAAAACCAGCGCTGTTACCAGCGATTTAATAAAAGCTCTGCGTCTGTCGGTTTTCCGGCCGAAAATCCGGCCACGGCGTCGGTGTTGCATATTCGCTATCGCTCAAATTTAAAATTCAAAATGCAAAAGTCCCGCCTGCGCCAAAGCTTCGGCGGGCAGGCAAAATTAAGGCATCCCCTCTCGCCTCGTTGAAGCTCGGACGAAGCGGGCGTGATGATTTTAAGCTTAGTTATTTTTGAATTTTGATTTGTCATTTTGATTTTTGATGTTTGATTTTTGAATTATTCTTTCAGCGATAACCCCAATTTACCGAGTACCTCGTTGATTTCTTCAATGCCTTTATCGCCAATGCCTTCCAGTTCCCGAAGTTTGGCTTCTTTTTTCTTGGCGAGAGCTCCGGCGGTCTTAATCCCCGCTTCCGTCAGAGCATTTAATGTTCGCGCAGAAAAGTTCAAATCAGCGATTTTGGTTTTAGCTCCGGCGGCGGATTTTACGGAATCATCGCCTTCATCCTTAGCGGACGAAGACCCGCTCTCGCTGCCACCCAAAAGCGACTCAAATTGACTGACCAATGTTTTGGTAGCTTGTTCCAGGGCTTCTCTTGGGGCGATACTGCCGTCGGTATCAATATGAATGCGGAGTTTATTATAGTCGGTACGGTCTCCCACGCGCATATTTTCCACTTCGTAGTTTACGTGCCGTACGGGAGAAAAAGCCGCGTCCAGCGCGATAACGCCGATCTCCACTTTTTCTTTGGAGCGCTGTTCTACCGGCTGATACCCAAGCCCCTTGGAAACTTCCAATTCCATTTCCAGCGTGGTCTTTTTATCCGTAATGGTGGCGATGTGAAAATCCGGAGAAACCACTTCCAATTGTGAGGGCGTTTTCAAGTCCTTGGCTTTGACTTCCTTTTCGCCTTTTACGGAAAGGGTCGCGGTAAACGGCCCCTCGCCGTGCAGTTTAAATCGCAGTTTCTTCAAATTGAGAATAATTTCCACTACGTCTTCCAAAACTCCTTCAATGGTGGTGAATTCATGCCCCACGCCGCTGATCTTTACCGAAGTTACGGCGGCACCCTCCAGCGAGGACAGCAAGACCCGGCGCAAAGAATTCCCGATGGTAAGGCCGTACCCCGGGTAGAGATTTTCTATTTCATAAACTCCTCGATTACCTTCTTCTAATACGACTTTAGGACTGACTGGTGATGGTATCATTTATCGGCTTTAGGATTTTACGGGTAAACGTTTTGTGGCAGTCCACCGCGCTTGTCTTAAAGCTTAAATTAATTATTTTGAATAATACTCAACGACTAATCTTAAATTTTTACCCGAGTGATACGTTTCATCCTTGGGCAAGCCAGCAATGTGCGCCGTCTTGGCTTCCACATCCAGCGTGATCCATGCGGGCGGTTGATACTTTTTCAGGCGATTGGCGAGATCACCGAACGCAGCACCCTCCAACGACTGCGGGCGGATAGAAATCACTTCTCCCGTACGCACGCGGTATGAAGGAATATTGACCCGCTTGCCGTTCACCAAAATATGGCCGTGTGATACCAAGTTCCTGGCAATTCCGCGGGAAATAGCGAATCCCGCCCGATAAACAATGTTATCTAAGCGACGCTCCAAAATTTGTAGGAGCACCTCGGAGGTTTTACCGCGCATCTCGGAGGCCTCGGTAAATACGCGCCTAAGCCCCGTATCGGTGAGGCCATAGGTATAGCGCATTTTCTGCTTTTCCGCCAACTGCTGGCCAAATTCAGAAATATTGCGCCTAAAGGCCTTGCCGTGCATGCCGGGGCGCGTGCCACGCCTGGTGGAGCCGCATTTAGGCCCAAGACAGCGCTCGCCTTTCATGAACATCTTTTCGCCGTATCTTCGGCAAATCTTGCATTTTGATTTTAATCTAAGCATATGTTTATACTCTGCGCACTTTCTTAGGCCTGACTCCATTATGCGGCACCGGCGTTATATCCTTTATCATCACAATATTCAAACCGTGGTTAGCCAGCGCCCGAATGGCCGAGTCCCGGCCCGAACCGATGCCTTTTACTAAGACCGCCACGTCCTCTAGTCCCGCTTTTTTGACTTTTTCCACGACGGTCTCGGCAACTCTGGCGGCTGCGAACGGCGTAGCTTTTTTAGCGCCTTTAAATCCTAGAGCTCCAGCTGACGACCAGGCAATGACGTTCCCTTTGTCGTCCGATATAGCGATCATGGTGTTGTTATAAGTCGCTTGCACGTGCGCCACACCGCGGCGAAGCTCGCGGCTCACCCCCGCTTTAATTTCTTTCATTTTGGAAACCTTGGACTCCAATTCTTCCTTGTCTTTCAAGGCCTCCTCCGCGGTTTCCCTGGCTACGCGTTTTTTACCCATCTCTTTAGCGACAAGCGACAAGGGACATGCGACACGTCGCACGCACTAGCGCTTCTTTAGTTACAATAATTAACTTGTCCCATGTCCCGTGTTTCATGTCTCTTTTAGGTCGGGCTAGCCGCCGTTTTTCTTCCCGAGCCCATGGTTTTTCTGACATTCCCGCGTCGGGTCCTGGAATTGGTCTTAGTGCGTTGGCCACGCACCGGGAGACCCCGCATATGACGGAGACCTCTGTAAGTCGTGATATCCTTCAGGCGCTTCACATTCATCATTATCTCGCGCCTTAAGTCGCCTTCTATCTTATAATTTTTCTCAATGGCCTCTCTCAAACGGCTTATTTCTTCCGGGGTCAGAGTATCGGATTTCTTACCCGGATCAATTTTCGTCATGGCCAAAAGTTTCCTGGCGTTGGACGGCCCTACACCGTAAATATAACGAAGCGCCACGTCAACGCGCTTTTTATCGGGGATGGCAATACCTGCGATGCGAACCATACGTTTAGTGACAAGCGACAAGGAACATGCGACATGTCGCACGCGCCCGCGCTTCTTTAATCGCAATAATTAACTTGTCACATGTCCCATGTTCCATGTCGCTAGTTTTACCCCTGCCTTTGTTTATGCTTGGGATTCTTGCAAACAACAAACACCCGACCCTTGCGTCGGATGGCTTTGCAGTGGCTACAGATGGGTTTTACAGAAGCTCTGACTTTCATTTGTTTAGCGACACGGGACAAGCGGCAAGGGACAAGTTTATATTTTGTCGTTAGCCGTGTCCCTTGTCTCATGTCTATTGTTGCTATTTCAT
>CAZBTX010000008.1:0-36880 GCA_964494945.1 uncultured Candidatus Saccharibacteria bacterium | reverse complement strand
TCCAGACCCAAAATCCCAAATAATATTTAGGTTTCTCCCAGCTTTTAACGAAGCTGTATACTGCCCAAACGATAGCCGATGCTGCCGGGACATCCATACGCAGCTGTCGGCCGCTCGCGGGAAACATGCCGGAAAGGAGCAGGACGAAACCCGCGGAAAGCGCGGTAAAACGGTTCTTGGTTAAAACGAATGCGAGAAGATAAGTCCCGTAAATTCCCAGAATGCCGAAAAGCGCGGTGGGGAGACGCATTGCGAATTCGTTAATCCCAAAAATCTTAACGCTTGCCATCGTCAACCACAAAAGGAGCGGCGGCTTCTCAAACCATTCCGTGTTAAAACGTTTGAACGTCAGTAAGTCGTCCGAGGCGAGAGTTTGTTGAACTACTTGGGCATAGTGCGCCTCGTCGTAATCGTAGAGAGCCAAGTTTCCCAAACGAAAAAGAAAAAGAAAGCACGCGGCCGCTAACAAAATCCCTAACAAGATTTTTTCCGCCTTTGTGGCTTTTGGCGTCATTTTTTAAATCTCACGCGTCGGCCGATATCTTAGCGCTTCTAAAATATGGGGGGCTTTGATATTTTCTTCGTTCGCCAGATCAGCTATGGTGCGCGCGAGTTTTAATACTCGGTGGTAAGCCCTGGCCGACAGCGCGTATTTATCCACGGCATGCCGCATGATATCTTTTCCGTCATCATCCGTAGCGGCGAATTTTTTCACTTGTTTAATGCCCATCTCGCTGTTTTTTAAAATGGGGTCGTCTCTAAATCGTGCTGATTGTATATCGCGCGCCGCAACTACGCGTTCGCGAATGGCTGAAGACGGCTCTCCGGCCGGGCCGTGCTCCAATTTTTCGTAAGAAATATTGGGGACCTGCACGTGCAAGTCAATTCTGTCTAAAAGCGGCCCTGAAATCCTCCTTTGGTATTTGGCAATGGCGCCCGGTGTGCAAATACAGCCGACCTTTTCATTTCCCAAATTGCCGCAGGGGCAAGGATTCATGGAGGCCACCAGAATAAAATCCGCCGGGTACTGCACCACGCCTTGCATACGGGCGACCGTCACTCTCCTTTCTTCCAGCGGTTCCCTAAGGGCCTCCAGAACCGGCCGCTGGAATTCCGGGAATTCGTCCAGGAACAAAACGCCGCGATGAGCCAGCGAAATTTCTCCGGGCCGCGGCGTTGTCCCCCCGCCGATGACCGAGGCCGAAGAGGCCGTGTGATGCGGCGAGCGAAAGGGGGGCTCTTTAATGATGTTGCGATTATGCTTGGTGAATCCCGCGGCGGAGTATACCTTGGTAACTTCTATGGATTCATCCCTGGAAAGCGGCGGCAGGATGGACGGCACGGTTTTAGCAAGCAGTGTCTTGCCAGTTCCCGGCGGCCCGTGAAGCAGAACATTATGCCCGCCAGCCGCGGCAATTTCCAGCGCCCTTTTAGCGGCCTCTTGCCCGCGAATTTCGGCGAAATCATGCTCGTATAAATTTACATTTGTCTCATCTTCAACGCGTTCTTTCGGCGCCATGATTTTCCTGCTCTCTAAGTGGTCCAAAAGTTCTTGCAGTGTCTCAATTTCAAAAACGGAGATACCCGAGACAAACGCCGCTTCATTGCCATTGCCTTTGGGGACATATAGCCCCGACAGTCCTTCGTGTTTGGCAAGCGAAGCGGCAGCCAATGCTCCCCTCACGGGCTGAATTTTACCGTCCAGTCCCAGTTCGCCGATAAAAATTTTATCCGCGGGGTCAAAAAATGCTTGGTTGGACGCTAAAAGATAGCCGAGTGCTATGGGCACATCAAAAGCCGGCCCTTCTTTTTTTAAGTCGGCGGGGGCCAAGTTAACAATCACGCGCTGGGCTTTTTTGTGAGGAGCCAAAGCCCCGATATTTTTTATGGCGGCCGCAATGCGTTCTTTGGATTCCTGAACTTCCTTGTCAGCGAGCCCGACAATGGAAAAAAGATAAAGGCCGGGTGTTATATCCACCTCTACGCGAATTAAGGCGGCATCCAGCCCGGTCAGTTGGGCAGAAAGTACGGTTTTGGGCACAGTTCTTAGGATTAAGGATTCGGTAATAAGGATTCAGAGCTGGAAATTCAGAAATAAGTTGGCCTATTGGGGAAATTTTTTAACTTAATACTTATTCCTTAATTCTTAATTCTAACCAGAGTGTTTAATATCAAAACGCGCGGCGGGATTGGCCGACAATCTTTCCATAGGGATGGGCTCGCTGCATTTTTCACAGAGCCCGTATTTGTCCGTATCAATTTTTTGCAAAGCGCGATTGACTTCCCTTAAGCGATCTTCCAGCGCGTCCTCGGTTTCCAAAAGCGCGTCAAACTCTTCCACCTCATCGGCGTTCTCGTCCGTTAAGTCCTCCTTTGAAATCCCCCTGCTTGTCATGTCCGGATATTTCACCCCCCAATTTTCCGGATCTTTTTTATCGCGTGTCGCGAAACCGGCCAAAGATTTTTCCAGACGCGTTTTTTCGGCCTCCAGCGCTTGTTTTAATTCTTGACGTTGATTATTTTCCGGCATAACGAGTTTTAAGTCTGCGGGTATTATTTCATCCTGTTAGAAAATTAACAAGTCTAGCTTGCCTGGAACAGGCGGTTAATGATAACGCGAAAGGCCTCTTCGGAGGAAGTAATTATCAAATAATTCTTGGCCGGGAATACGGCGTAAACTATTTGGAGGTCGCGGGTAGCGTCAAGCGCCAAAATGCGGTAGCTGATATTTTTGTAAACGCGGTCTTCAAAAGGAACGATGCGGGTAGGAATATTCTCCCCCAAGAATATGGCCGACCACCAGTTGGCCAGTTCCGGTTCGTTTCTCAACAATTGGTCGAAAGCGCGAGCGGGGTCGTAGGTTTTTATAACGAGCGCCAGTCGAGTACCAAATTCACCGCGGTAGTACAAAGGCATTAGAGTATCCGCTAGTGCCGGGTAAATGCCGCTTGGCATTTCAATACCCATAGCTTTCAAGAACGAGCCGGTATTCAATTGAGAAACTTTTTTGTCGGCTGAAGTTTCCAGCACCACCAAGCGCTTAACGGTGCCGCGGCCCTCCACCACTTTCGCGTTATCCAAGATGCTCGGCATTAAACTTTTCCCTGTTTTATATTCAACCGTTATTGATTTATCCACGGAAAAGAACGGTTGAGGAATAAGAGTTCCCGCCTCTTCTGAGGAAGATGGCCGGAAATAGCGATAACCAATGTAACCCAACGTTCCCACTATCAATATAATACCGACAGCCGCGAATATGCGCGCTGTTTGGCGGGCCTTCGGATTTTCTTCTTCGGCCGCTCTCTCGGCTTCAACTTGTGTTGTTAATATCTGAACCAGCGACGGCTTGGTGCTCGCCAGGAATTCGGAAATATCCGACTTCATGGTGCGGATATTCGGCTCTCTTTTTTCCGACTCTTTTGAGTTTTGGTCGGCGGTAGGTTCCATGGTTCTTGATTAGATCTGGCCTTCCCGCGCTACCTTATTTTAGCGGCGTCGGGCCGCACCCGCTTTAGCTTTAGCGACGGCGGGGGCCGCGCCCTCTGTCTTCGCGGCGGTAAGTTGGAGAGCCGCCTCGTCGTCCTATTTGGTCTTCTAGTCCGCCGGGGAAACTGGATTGTCGCGCTCGTCCCGCCTCAATATCTTCATCTGAGTATCTGCCGGGGACATCCTTTAGCGAAAGGTTGACTCGCCCCTGCTCATCTATGTTTTTAACTTTGACGGGGATGACGTCTCCCACATTCACTATATCAGTCACTTCATTTACCCGATACGGCGCCAGCTCCGAAATATGCACGAGGCCCTCCTGTTTTGGGCCGATCTCCACCATGGCGCCAAAGTTAAATATTCTGGAGACCCGGCCCTCCAAGAGTTCGCCCGGCATAATTTCCCGCGTAATTTTCTTTATCCATTCCACGGCTTTTTGACCTGCTTCCTGATTTTGGGCGGTAACGAACACCGTGCCGTCGTCTTCCACGTCAATCTGGGCACCGGTGGTGTCAATTATCTCGTTTATCATTTTGCCGCCAGGACCAATGAGGTCGCGAATTTTATCGGGATTGATCTTCAGAGTCACGATGCGGGGCGCTGTCGGGGAAAGTTCGGCTCTCGGCGCGGCGATGGATTTAGTCATTACATTAAGAATTGACGTACGCGCTTCTTTGGCTTGCGCCATGGCGTCTTTTAGCATTTCAATCGTGGCGCCTTCAATTTTCACGTCCATTTGCAGGGCCGTGATGCCGTCGTGCGTTCCCGCGACCTTGAAATCCATGTCGCCGTGGTGATCTTCCTCTCCCTGGATATCGGTCAGAACTTTATATGACCCATCGGAGCCCGTCATAAGTCCCATGGCGATACCGGCGGCGGGCTTTTTTATGGGAATTCCGGCGTCCATCATGGCGAGCGTGGAGGCGCAAACCGAGGCCATGGAAGTGGAACCGTTGGAAGACAATGCTTCCGAAACCAAACGAATGGTGTAAGGGAATTCATCTTGCGGCGGGATAATGGCCTGCATTGCTCGCTGGGCTAAAGCTCCATGGCCTATCTCGCGCCTGCCCCCGCCTCCAATCCTTCCAACTTCACCAGTTGAGTACGGCGGGAAGTTGTAGTGGTGCATGAATCTGACCTTGAACTCGCCTTCCATCGTGTCAAACAACTGTTCGGCCGAGGGCGCGGCTAAGGTTACCACGGACAGGATCTGCGTCTCGCCTCGCTGGAAAAGGCCCGAGCCATGGACTCGCGGCAAAATGGCGACTTCAGCCGCAAGTGTTCGCAGTTCATCGTGCCTTCTCCCGTCCGGCCGCTCACCGCGCTCCAGCATTCTCCGATGCACAATTTCGTTTATTTTTTCATGGAAGACATACTCCACCGAATTGGTGGTTACCGTATCCCCTAATTTTTCTTTTACCAATTCTTTCCATTCGGCTTCCACTGCGTCTTTGGCCGCGTGTTTCTCGGTTTTATCACCCTTGCCATACATTGTATCCTCCAATTTCTTGGCAATTTTGGTTTCCATCAATCCTGTAAGTTCAGGAGAAGGTTCGGAAAGCGGTACGGATATTTTGGGAACGCCGTGTTCCGCTATAATTTTTTTCTGGAATTCAATTAAGTTTTTTATTTCTTGATGCCCCAATTCCAGCGCTTCGGCAACTCCTGACTCCGAGATTTCCTTAGCTCCCGCTTCTATCATATTTATTTTTTCAGCCAGACCAGATATCAAGATATCCAATTCCGCTCCCTTGCGTTCTTCATAACTTGGATTTATCACGAGTTTTCCGCCGATCTTTCCCACACGTATGCCCGCGATAGGCCCGTTCCAGGGGATATTGGATATGGAAAGCGCAAGGGAAGCGCCCAAAAGCGCTGGAACGTCCGGGTCGTTTACGCCGTCAAACGCCAAAATGGTGGCTACCACTTGCGTTTCATTTCGCATGCGGTGGTCGAACCTCGGCCTTATGGAGCGGTCTATCAAGCGCCCCGAAAGCACGGCCTCTTCCGAGGGACGGCCTTCGCGTTTTATGAATCTGGAGCCGGAAATTTTGCCGGCGGCGTAATATTTTTCTTCGTAATCGCAAGTCAGCGGGAAAAAATCTCCGCCTTCTTTCGGCTTTTTGTTCATCACGGCCGTAACCAAAACCAGCGTGTCGCCGTATCTTACCGTAACACTACCGTTGGCCTGCTGGGCCAATTTGCCGAGCCCCACCACGAGTTCCCGGCCCCCCAAATTGAGGAAATATAATTTGTCTTTCATTTGTTCTCTCGTCGCGAGAGAATATTTTGACAGGGTGGGTCCCGCGCTTGGCGCGGCTGGACTCCTGGTCAGTGGTTGATAGTTTAATCAGTTACGCTTCGCTTCAGTTTAATCGGTTGTTCAGTTTGAACTCATCAACTGATTAAACTCGTTAAACTGATTAAACTGTCCATCACTGATCGCAAGTCCCGCCCATTCCTTTCATTCTTACTCTCCCGTTGGATTAATTATTTTTTCGTTATTGTTATCATTACTTAATATTTTGCTATATCCCCCGGCCCGACGAGAACGGGGCATTAAAGCAGAACGCGAAATGCGGATAGTGTATTTTTCCGGCTCGGCCCCCAGGTCGGTAAAATCATCGCACATTTCTTTTAATTTGCCGGAAGCCGAGCGTCCAAACGCCATGACTTCCACTTGCACTCCCAATGCCTGGCGGATGTATTCCAAGAGCGGAATATAATCTCCGTCACCAGATACAATTACCACGGCATCCACCAAGTTCGCAAGCCGTATAGCGTCAACCGCGAGTCCCACGTCCCAATCGGCCTTTTTCATGCCACCGGGGAAAACCTGCAAGTCCTTTACTTTCAGTTCAATGCCGATTTTGGTGAGCGCATCAAAAAATCCTTTTTCCTCGCCGGATTCGGTGGCGATGACGTAGCCGATGGCGCGGATAAGTTGCCGTCCGGCAGTCGCGGCCTTCAAAATATTGGTAAAATTCACCCTGGCGCCGTACAAGTTCTTGGCCGAGTGATAAAGATTCTGCACGTCAAAAAGAATGGCAACTCTCTGATTTTTATGTTTTATGACAGACATTGTTAGTTTTAAGTTATTAGTTGATGGTTATAGTTTTTAGTTAATGGTCTTAGTCAACAGAAACTTGGACTAAAAACTTATAACTAAAACTTAGAACTTATAACCAAAAACTGATTTATTTCTTAAGATCCAATTTTTTGACTAATTGTGTGTGACGTTTAGGATCGGTTTTGGATAAATAATCCATTAAGCGTCGGCGCTTGGAAACCATGGCGAGTAAGCCCCGGCGGGAATGATTATCTTTGGGATGGTCTTTTAGGTGTCCCGTCAATTCTTCAATTTGCTTTGTAAGCACAGCGATTTGAACCGCCGAAGAACCCGTGTCTTTCTCATGGGTTCGGAACTCGCCGATGACTTTCGCTTTAACTCTCGTTTTTAGCATCGAAACTTATGAATATTCGTGTATGCAAAGGCCTTAAAAATCTAGCATATTTGATAAAAAATTGCAAGCCTCGAGCGATGCCGCATCGCTCGAGGCTTTGGAGCTTTACCGGAACTGTAACCAGCCGGACCGCCCGGTGGTCGAGTAGTGTCCTCTGAACCATCGGGACACGATTCTAAAGGCAGTTGCGGGGACCGCAGCCGGGACGATGTAACCTTCGATATTCCAGGATTCGTCCGACCCGTCATAGCTGATCTCGTTTAGGGTGGCGCCGATCTCAAATTCGTTGCCTTGATCATCCTCGACTTTGAACCGGAATGGCATCAGTTCCTGAAGTTTACGGTTGAAGTAACGGGTGGCGAAGTCGAACTTAGATGGGCCCAGGTTTATCTTCCAGCGGTTGGCCATACCAGCCTCCTTGGTAAACAGCGCGGCTCCACTAGGCTGAAGCCAGGCCCTTGTCTCCGTTTAGAGACGACCTATCCATACCGAATAGGAATTGCGAGTATGATACGATATTTTGATATAAAGTCAATAGGTCGTACAATGTAAGCAATGACTTCTCGACTTCGCTCGGGGCAAGCCCTGTCCGAGCTCAAAAAGGAATACCTTGAACACCTGGAGGTTGAAAAAAACCGTTCTCTGCTTACCGTGCGCAATTACGATCACTATCTCCGACGTTTTTTGGATTGGGCGAAAATTGATAAACCTTCCGAGATTACATCCGATCTCATCCGCGAATATCGCCTTCATTTGAACCGATTAGAAAACCAATTAGGTAAGGCGCTGAAAAAACAAACGCAGAATTATCACTTGATTGCGCTCCGCAATTTTCTGAAATATATGGCAAAGCGCGACATTAATACATTGGCAGCGGAAAAAATTGAACTGGCTAAAATGCCTTCGCGCGATATGGAATTTATGGAAAGCGAGGAACTCGCGCGTCTTTTGAAAGCCCCCGAGGGCAATAATTTAAAAACGCTCCGCGACCGCGCCATATTGGAACTATTTTTCTCCACGGGACTTCGGCTTTCGGAACTCACTAATCTTAACCGCGATTCCGTCAATTTGAAAAAGGGTGAGTTTTCCGTAAGAGGTAAGGGAGATAAGATACGAATTGTTTTCCTTTCGGATACGGCGCGTGATGCTTTGAAAAAATATTTGGACGCAAGAAAAGACACGGACGAAGCTATGTTTGCACGAGACGTCAAAGACCCGTCAAAACACGACGAACTGCGCCTGACTCCCCGCTCGGTAGAACGCATGGTTAAGTTTTACGCCGCCAAGGCCGGTATCACAAAAAAAGTCACGCCGCATCAATTGCGCCATTCTTTCGCCACCGACTTACTGCGAAACGGCGCGGATATTCGCTCGGTCCAAGCCCTTTTGGGCCACTCGCATATCACCACTACCCAAATTTACACGCACGTAACCGATAAAGGTCTTCGCGAAATCCATCAAAAATTTCACTCCCCCAGCCGCTAATATTCTTTAATCCTACCCCACTACCATACTCTAGAGTATGGTAGTGGGGTAGGATTGTTTATGGGTGGAGAAAGCGCCAGCGGCCCTTGCCGGCTTTTGACGGTAAACGATTCCAAGCTTTTTTAAGCGATTCCAAAAGATGATCTATTTTTTCTTCTCTTTCTAATTTTTTCAAAGCGACTCGGAATCCCTCTCCACTACGGCGTAAGCGTTCACTTATGGCAGAAATGGTGTTTTCCCCGACCCTAAGAGCCCGTCTGATTTCTCCGTAGGAGAACCCCTTCTCTAGAAACATAGCAATAAGCAGCCGCCTGCCCAACATGGCTTTCTCGGTTGATGTCAAAAGATCGTCAAAGAAAAGCTGAAGCTCGCCCTTATTTTTTAGGAGAAAAGAGGCGCGCACAATTCGTTGGCCTAATTGTTCAATATCGGAAAATGAGAGTTTGAATCGTGAAACGTGTGACATACTTATCTACTACCATACTCTAGAGTATGATAGTGGACAAGGGTGCGGGTTGTTTCCCCAACTTGGGACTATCTTGTAGAATATGGGGTATGCGGTATTTGATAATAACGTTTTTATTTTTGTTCGCGTGGCCCGCTTACGCCGTTGAGGAGCTTGATAAAAGCAATCTCAATTTTATGTCGCTTTCCGTGCCTTTTGTGGTGCAGGCGCCTCTGGGTGATTGGTCATGGCCCTGGCAGGATTTTTGCGAAGAGTCCTCGGTCCTCATGGCTTACGCATACGTTAAGGGCACCATACCCAATAAATACGCGGCGGCGAGAGAACTGCTTCGTCTTGCGGTCTACGAACTTAAAACTCTCGGTTATGAAAAAGATACGAATATCGCCGATACCGCGAGGATGCTTAGTGAATATTATGGATATACAAAAATTCGCGTCTTGGAAAATCCCACCGCCGAAACAATGAAAGATGAGATAAGGAGAGAGAATGTTATTCTGGTGCCCGTGGCCGGGCGGCTCTTAAAAAATCCAAACTTTGTCTCCCCTGGGCCCAGATACCATATGGTGGTCGTTAAAGGATTTGACGGGGACGTTTTTATCGTGAACGACCCGGGCACGCGCCGTGGCGACTCTTTTCGGTACTCGGTAAGCACGATTATGAATGCCATGCACGATTTGGTGCCGGGAGATATACTTTCAGGCCCCAAGCAGGTGCTCGTTATCGAAAAATCTTGATAAATACGTGAAAATAAGTATAGTTATTGCGCATCTGCCCTCGTAGTGAAATGGATATCACGCTTGGCTTCGGACCAAGTGTTGTGGGTTCGAATCCTGCCGAGGGCGCTTACCCCTCATAGCTTAATGGTAAAGCTGCGGACTCTTAATCCGTTGATCTAGGTTCGATTCCTAGTGAGGGGACATCGCTAATTCTCTTAAAGCTTCTTATTATGGAGGCAATGCGTAAGGATATTAAAGATAAGAATTTCTCTATTCCGAAAGAAGTTTCGGCTATTTTGGACGCACTCGCGAAACACAAATTTGAAGGATACATCGTGGGCGGATGCGTACGTGATTTGATGTTGGGTAGGGTCCCTGGTGACTGGGATATAACGACTAACGCCACACCAGAGGAACTTACCAAAATTTTTCCCGAGTCGTTCTACGAAAATAAATTTTTGACGGTAACCGTAAAAACGGGTGCGTCCGATCCATGTCTCCAAGAAATCCAGATAACCACCTATCGATCAGAATCCAGATATACCGATCAGCGCCATCCCGATGAAGTTAAATATGCCAAAACCTTATCAGAAGATTTGTCGCGCCGTGATTTTACGATTAATGCCATGGCCCTGGGTTGCGACAAGCGACAGGTGACAAGCGACATGTCCCGTGTCCCTTGTCCCATGTCACTCATTGATCCCTTTGGCGGTCAAAAGGATTTGGAAGCAAAGACAATTCGCACCGTTGGCGAACCGAAAGAGCGTTTCGGCGAGGACGCGCTTCGCATGATGCGCGCCGTTAGGATTGCGACCGAGCTTGGATTTGAAATTGAAGAAAAAACCAGGTCCGCCATTAAAGAACATGTTGCCTGGATACAAGCGATTGCCAAAGAAAGAATTCGCGATGAACTTATAAAGATGTTTAAATCGGACAATTCCGCTAACGGTATCCAACTGCTTTATGATCTGGGACTTCTGAGATTCGTAATGCCCGAATTGGAGGAGGGCATCGGTGTTGGGCAAAATAAGCACCACATTTATACCGTCTGGGAGCATAATATCCGGGCACTCGCCTGGGGCGATAAGGAAAGATATTCCTGGCCTGTGAAAATTTCGGCATTACTTCACGATGTAGCCAAGCCCCGATGCAAACAGGGTGATGGGCTGAATTCTACGTTCTATATGCACGATATGGTTGGCGGCAAGATGGCGGGCGTGATACTTGAACGACTGCATTTTCCGCGCGACGTGATTGTAAAAATTGTGCGGCTGATCCGCTGGCATCTTTTCAAGTACGACCCGGATGAAGGCATTACGGATTCGTCCATTCGCCGCCTGATTCGGCGTGTTGGCGTGGAAAATATTGACGATTTGGTTTTGCTTCGCATCTGCGACCGCATGGGTTCCGGCGTTCCCAAGGCCGTCCCCTACCGCCTGCGCCATTTCCAGTTCCGTGTGGAGAAAATCCTAAGAGAAGAAGAGGCGCCCACCCCCAAGATGCTCTCAATTGACGGCAACGACTTAATGCAAATTTTAGGTATTGAGCCCGGGCCCAAAGTTGGGTTTATTTTGGGGGCGCTCCTGGAAGAAGTCATTGACGACCCTTCAAAAAACAGCAAAGATACGTTGGCGGAGCGCGCCAGGGAGTTAGACAAGCTATCCATAGACGAACTTAAAAAACTCGCCGAATCGGCCGAATCCAAAGTAGAGTTGATTGAAGATGAACGCGAAGCGGAGTTGAAAGGAAAATATTACGTTAAGTAGCAACTAGCGACTAGCCACTAGTCTAGAGAAACTTCGGTTTTACTAGTCACTGGGGACTAGCGGCTAGGAACTAATGATCGGGCTGTAGTGTAGTGGTAGCACGAGTCCTTCGGGAGGATTTAGTCCGAGTTCGATTCTCGGCGGCCCGACATGAATATAGAAGTTTCTCCATCAGGCAAATTGGCGTTTGACGGCAAAGAGTATCGCTGCGCTCTCGGTAAAGGCGGCATTCTGGAAAATAAAAAGGAAGGCGACGGGGCGACACCCGCCGGCTGTTTTCCTATGCGAGAAGTATTTTATCGCGCCGACCGTGTATCCCAACCACAAACGATTCTCCAAGCTAGAGCGCTGAAAGAAAATGACGGCTGGTGTGATGACCCGGGCGATTCACAATATAATAAGCTTGTAAGCTTGCCGTATCCGGCCAGCGTGGAAAATCTCTGGCGGGGAGATAATATTTACGACATTATTGTTCCGCTCGGATACAACGATGATCCTCCGGTGCCGGCGAAAGGCAGCGCCATATTCATGCACGTGGCCAGAGAAAATTATGCGCCGACGGCCGGCTGTATCGCGCTTTCACTTCCCGATCTGCTTGAAATTCTGTCTAAAATAGACAAAGATACCTTAGTTTGCGTTAAGAACTAAGACCTAAAGCAGAGGAGCAGACGCTGCATTTTTACCCCCACACCATAAGTCTTTTTACGGGCCTATGGTCTAGTGGCACGACACCACATTCGCATTGTGGAAACGCGAGTTCGATTCTCGCTAGGTCCACCGCATGGCGTGGGGTAAATTGAGGAGGCTGGGTTCGACTGCGTCCTTCCGGAGCTTTAGCGAAGGAGGATTCTCGATAGGTCCACCGCATGACGTAGGGAATAAGTTGAAGAGGCAGGCATCCAGTTTTTCCATATTATGGATGACGTGGGTAGACTAATAAAATTTATTCATTCATTGCTAGATTTCGAGTGGAAATACCCACAAGAATTTCAATATGATAACATGGGGGCCATTATAATAGATGGAATCTTGCAAGCTGGAATAAACTATAACGCCGTTGTACTCCCTAGAGTCCTAAGTTTTTTATCTGCAAATAGTAAGCTCAGAACACTCACAGACTTTAAGAGAAAGATTCAAGAAGTTGGTATAGATGCTGTTATAAATTTTAGAAATGAGGCAAAGATCCAACGCATAAAAGATATAGTTAACCTTCTAGAATTAGAAGGCGTGGATACAGTAAATGATTTCAAAAAATGGTTAGGAAAGGACGCAAATATAAATAAATTAAAGTCAATTAAGGGCATAGGAGACAAAACTAGTGATTATTTTCAAATTCTCGTTGGTATTTCTGCAGTTGCTGTAGACACTAATATTAGGGATTTTCTTAGAGTAGCCGGTATTAAGGTAAAAGATGATGAATATTCAAGGCCAAAGCAGATAGTTGAGAATGCAGCAAAAGAAATGAATATAGGGCTTAGTGTTCTAGATTACAGTATTTGGTCGCATGTTTCCTCAGGCAAACTCAAAAAGTTTAAGGTTTGTTAAAAAGCAATGAATCAATATTTCACCAACAAATCCTACGATATTAAGAAATTTCAGCATTGGACTTTAACTCTGCACTCTAATCAATCGTACTTAGGTAGATGCATATGTTATCTAAATACATATAAGGAAAATATAGCAGAACTTACGGATGAAGAATTTCTAGAAGTTAAAAAAATCATTAAAGAGTATCAGAGCGCACTTACTAAACTTTGGCAGCCGGATTTCTGGAATTATTCTCAATTGGGGAACGCGACACCGCATATTCATTTTCACTTCGTGCCTAGATATAAGGGGAAACGAGTGTTTGAAGGAACAGAATTTATAGATGAACGGTGGGGAAAGAACTATAATCCAAGTTCAAGTAGGCCGGAAGACAAAAAATTAAATGAAAAAATCAGGGGAACAATTCAAAATGTTATACAGGAATAGTTGATAAATTGCTAAATGTACGCGCGCAATACAAAATCAGTGAAAGTTGAGCCGTTGATGCTGGAAAGTTACCTTGCGTTTGCTCGCGGTAGCGCGGGGTCAAGAATTTTCCGGCAATATTTTGCGAAAGTTAACGGCAAAAAAACCGATGTCACGCGTGCGGGGCTTTTAAGTTGCGCGATTCACATAAGCGGGATTCTTAAGATGTTTTCGCTTATCGGTGAAATGCAGCTAACTGTTCACCGAACTTTAGACGCGATGGAGAAAGCCGGATGGCACAGGACCAAGAATTTAAGGCCTGGGTGCGTTATTGTTTGGGCGGAAGAAAATGCTGACCCCAAAAGAATGAAAAAAGATAGCAAATTGTATTCTTCTAGAGTGAAACACTCGGGGATTTATTTGGGTAATCATGAAGCTGTAAGCAATGTCCGCGCTAAACGCGCCCCCGCTGTTCATCACTGGACTTTTGGCGTAAAAAATGGAAAACCCGTCAGGAAAATAATCGCAACTTACTGGCACAAAAAGCTGGGAAAATAAAATCATACGTTGAATTTGCGACCGCAAATTCAACGTATGATTTTATCCCAGATCGGAGAGGCGCGAGATGATGAATTCTAGGAAGAGAAATCCGAGGAGTGCCAAAAGCAAAGCGATTTCGGTAAATCTCAAATAATGGCGGACGTAAACAAAGGAAGCGGACGAGAACCAGCCAAGTCCGCCGACAATCGCGACCCAGATGAGGGAAGCCCAAAAATCTTTGCGGATGTATTTGTCAGAGTTCATGCCGAGCATCCCTGCGCGCATTAAAAGCAAATGATGGATGCCGTACATGAATTTGGAGACGAATATGGTGCGGCCGGTTCGCCCCATTAAATGGTCGTCAAAACGCCTAGTTAGGCGCCCCACCCAAGTGCGGACAAAACCGAAATGCGGCGTAGTTCTTAAATAAACGCCCGCCAAGTACCACATAAAATCCCCGATGATGAGTCCGCCCAATACCGCGGTTGTCATTTTAGCAAAGTCAAAAAATCCGGAACGCGTCAAGAATGACGCGGTGAAAAGAAAAATATCGCCTTCAAAAACCATGCCGATAGCGACAACTATGTAAGCCCAGGATTTCCAAGCGAGCAAATGCGGCAAAAGAAAGAAATGCATGGAATTTAGTATATCTCATGTTATACTGATTACACTATGGATTTTTCTTCACCATCTAAAAGCGGACCTAAAGACGTATTCCTTCATCTTTTGGCCGTGGCCACACTCTATATGAGTGCTATAGGTACCATCATGCTGATGTTCCAGTACGTGGATTATTACCTGCCCGACCCGCTGAATCCTTATTACTCCGGCGACCCGGTGCGCTGGGCTATAGCACTGCTTATAATCATTTTCCCGGTGCATATTCTGACAACTCGCCTGCTCCAAAAAGAATTTATCGCGAATCCCGAGAAACGCGAAGGAAAATTGCGCAAATGGCTGCTTTATTTCACGCTTTTTATCGCTTCCATTGCTCTCATCGGCGATTTGGTGGCGTTGGTATATCAATTCTTGGGCGGCGAGCTCTCCGTGAGATTTATTTTCAAGGTCTTGGTTATCGGCGTTGTTGCCGGCGGCATATTCGGGTATTACCTTTGGGAATTGCGCCGAAAATCGCCGGAAATATCGCAAAGAGCCAAAATGACCCTTCGCTCTATTAGTTTTGTCGTGGGTCTTATCATTGCCGGCGGATTGGTGATTGCCGGGTCCCCGTTCGCCGAAAGAGAGCGCAAATTTGACGATAGGCGCTTATCCGACTTGCAGAATATTCAGTATCAGGCGGTCAATTACTGGCAGCAAAAAGATAAACTGCCGCCGACATTAGACGATCTAAAAGATGAAATTTCCGGTTTTGTGCCGCCGCGCGATCCTGAAACAAATAATTCTTACGAATATAAAACTACCGGGACTCTCTCGTTTGAGCTTTGCGCGACATTCAATCAACCCACGAGAAAAGAGCAGTTAATGAATACTCCTAGGGCTTATCCGATGGAAACGGGAGTTGAGGTATGGAACCACGAAGCTGGCAAGGCGTGTTTTAAAAGGACCATAGACCCGGAGTTATACGGCAATAAAGATAAACTAGCTCCACGACCTCTGTAAGATAACCTTAGAAAAGCCCACCTAAATTTTGCCGAACAAAACTTAGGCGGGCTTTTCAATTTAGCTAAAATCCGTAGAGTAGGTAAGAATGGCTTATAAATATGCTTAAGCGACTTGAAGCTAAAATTTATGGAAGGGTTCAAATGGTGCTTTTCCGTGATTTTACGTGCCGTCAGGCGAGAAAGTTAGAGCTTGCTGGATACGTCCGGAACGAAAACGACGGGACGGTTTGGGTGGTTGCAGAAGGTGAGGAGGAAACGTTAAAAAAGTTTCTGGCTAAGATCGGCCAGGGGCCGATGTTCGCTAGGGTCACGGAAGTTGAAATGGGGTGGAAAGAGCCCTCCGGAAATTATAAGGATTTTGTAATTGATTTTTCTTAGATAATGGAAGGAGAAAAAGTACCAACCTGCATAGGCATTATTCCGGACGGCAATCGCCGCTGGGCTCGGGCCAGCGGTTTGCCGTCGCTGGAGGGACACCGGGCCGGATATCAAAAAGCCAAAGAAGTCGCCGAATGGGCGTTTGACGCCGGAGTTCGGCATATTTTGTTTTACGCTTTTTCCACGGAGAACTGGAAAAGAACCGCCGAAGAGGTCTCGTATCTCATGGACTTGCTGAAGTGGGTTTTGGAGCACGAGATCAACGAATTGGATAAAAGGGGTATAAAACTTCGCGTCATCGGGGATGTTGCGTCATTGCCCGCAGTTATCCAGAAGCTTACTGAAAACGCGGAAGAAAAAACCAAATCCAACACGCGCGGCACCATGGGTATTTTATTGTCATACGGCGGCAGGAAAGAAGTTGTGGAGGCCGCAAAAAGAATAGCGTCTTCTGGTGTTCCCGCCGAAGAACTTTCCGAGGATTCGTTTGGTAAATCTCTTTGGACGGCCGGCATTCCCGACCCTGATATTATAATTCGCGCCGGCGGTGAAAAGCGCCTTTCAAATTTTTTGATCTGGGAAGCGGCGTATAGCGAACTTTTTTTCTCGGATACGCTCTGGCCGGCGTTTACCAAAGAGGAGTTTGACTCAATTTTGAAAGAATACGCCGCGCGCGAACGGCGGTTCGGCAAATGAAAATCCCGACGGCCCGTCGGGATTTTCATTTAATCAGCCTTTTTAGTGAACGCCTATGTTTACGTTTTAAAAGAGTTTTTAGCTTAAAGGAATGCTTGCCCAAATGTTTGTGGTAAGTTTTTTCAAGTGTCGTGATTTTAGTATCGGCGCGTTTCCTGCGCAGTTTGCCGGAAGATCTTACGCGCGATCTCCAACCGCGCATGCCTCGAGCGTCGGGTGCGGCGCGGTGTTTGTTAAAAACTCTTTGTTTGAAACGTTTGGCCATACTAGTCGGATTTCACTCTCAATTTTTGTGATTTATGGCGGTCGCGTTTGGGTAATTTTATCGTCAAAAGGCCGTTTCTTGCCGAGGCCTCGGCTTCGTCCGATACAACTTCCTGCGGCAGGATGATGGAGCGGGAAAAAGCGCCCCAGTACAATTCCTGATAATAGAAATTTTCGTCCCTTATTTCCTGCAACCTAGCGCGCTTCCCGCGTATGGTCACTTGCTCATCCGTGATTTGGACATCCAGATCCTCGGGCTTTACGCCGCCCACAATGGCTTGTACCACAATATTATCCCCATCTTCAAAAATATCCACCGTTAACTCCCCCTCCTCTTCTTCCGGGGTTTCGGGGATAGCACCATTGCCGTTCTTAGAGCTTACCGAAAGCGTTTTGGCGGTAGAAGTGCGCTCCCGGAGCGGCTCGGGCGCGGGGGCTACACTTTTTGACCCCGTGAGACGTTCAAAAAATGATTTTGCCATGGATCTTTAAGCGGATTCTTTTTGCAGTTTATGAAAATCAATGAGTACGACAATAAGGCCTATAAAAAGAAGTGCCATAAGATATGCTAAACTTCCCGGCAGTTTGTCTCTTAATATGATAAGGTAGTTAAAACTCGCATGCAAGATTGAGGCCAATAAAATTCCCAGCGCCACGAAATGTTTTCTCTGCGGGTGGAACCAGGCTTTGGCTAAGAAATACCCGACAACGGCCGATGACAAAGCGTGCAGTAAATTGGCGCCGATAAAACGCGCGGCTGATAGTTGTGCCCCCGCCACCAGGTTTGCACCTATAAGAAGCGACGGGTTGTATGTTTGTATCCAGAGAAACAAAAGATTTTCCATGGCGGCAAACCCCATGCCGGCGGTTACCATATAGATCATGGCATCCACCGGCTCGTTAAAATCGGCTCTACGTAAGACCAGCAACTTGACTACAAGATATTTTACGTATTCTTCAATCAAGGCGATGGAGGCGAATATCACGACAAAATCACGCGTTCTATCCAAGCCCGCAAGCAGAAATTGCTGTATGAAGAGTGCCGCGAGAGCCGAGGCCGTGCCGCCGATGAACGTTAAAATTAAGAGATAAGGTGGCTCGCGGTGTTTGTCCTCCCGCAAGTATATTAAAAGCCAAATGATGGGAGGTGCGAACGCCAGAGCCGCGTATCCGGAGCCGGCGCTGACTAATGCCGCAAAGTCCAAGTTCATATTGTTAGGTGGGCCATTTCTCTATTATAAGCAAATTCTTTTTTGTCTGCGGCATCTTTTGCCAGATAGTTTCGGTCACAAACGGCATAAAGGGATGCAACAATATCAAGTTGGTTTTTAGGATTGTATACAAAAGCGCCCTTGCGGCATCGCGGTCTTGGGAATTATTGCCCGAAAGACGCGGTTTGGCTTCTTCAATTATCTTATCGGCGAAGGTGTGCCAGAAATAGTGGTATAACTTCTCGCCAGCATGATGAAATTTTAAACTTTCAAGGTCTCTGGTCACGGATTTTACAAGCGCATCCAGTTCTTTCAATCTTTTCTTGTCTTCCTTAGTAAATTTTATTCCTCTTGTCGCTTGTCGCTTGTCGCTTGTCGCTCCCGTGTGCATCAGCACGAATCGCGAAGCATTCCATATCTTATTGGCGAAGTTGCGATATCCGCGGATCTTGTTTTCAGAAATTATCGGGTCATTGCCCGCAGTTGAACCGATAACTAGCGCCATACGCACCGCATCCGTTCCATACATTTCAGCTACCCCCAGAGGGTCAATCACATTGCCCCTGGATTTGGACATTTTTTTGCGGTCCTGGTCGCGCACCAGCCCATGCAAGTACACGGTCTTGAACGGGATCTTAGCAGTCGCATAAATCCCGAGCATTATCATGCGCGCCACCCAGAAAAACAAGATGTCCCAGCCCGTTTCCATGACGTCCGTGGGGTAGAAAGTTTTAAAATCCTTTGATGTATATGGCAATTTTGATTTTTGATTTTTGATTTTTGATTTTGACTCACCCGACGTGAGGAGGGTGAGGAACGGCCACTGGCCCGAGGAGAACCAAGTGTCCAAGACATCGGGGTCTTGTACCCAATCTTCGCCGATGGGTTTTATTTTACTGACGATAATTTCATTATCGCGAAACCACGCTGGGATCCGGATGCCCCAGATGATCTGTCGGGAAATATTCCAGTCGCGGAGATTTTTCATCCAATGGAAAAATATTTTCTCAAACCGTTTGGGAATGAATTTAATTTGTCCCGACTTCACGGTCCTAACTGCCGCGTCGCGTAGCGACATACCAAAATTTTGATTTTTGATTTTTGATTTTTGATTTTGAGCATGCGGCTTTGCCGTCATGCGAATGAACCATTGCGGCATCACCATCGGCTCCACGATATTGCCGCATTTGTAGCAGACGGAGACGTTATGTCTGTAGCTGGGGTCTATTTTTACCAAAATTCCCTTCTCTTTCATGGCTTCTACTACACTTAAGCGCGCTTCCCCCACTTTTAGCCCGGCGAATATCCCCGTTCTCTCATTTAATCGTCCATTTTTATCTATGACTTGCCGCACTTCCAGATTGTGCCTAAGGCCAATTTCAAAGTCGGTTGGGTCATGCGCCGGCGTTACTTTGATAACGCCCGTGCCGAATTTGGGGTCCACGGCTTTGTCGGCGATAACTTTAATTTTGGCTTTGCCCAAGACCGTTTCTATCTCAATTTCTTGGCCGACCAAGTGTTTGTAACGTTTATCATCCGGATGCACGGCAACCGCCGTATCGCCAAATTTGGTTTCGGGGCGGACGGTGGCAAGTTCCAGCGGGCCGTATTTTATGTAGTAAAGCGGGTCAATGCGTTCCTCGTGTTTTACTTCCAGTTCCGAGAGCGTGGTTTGATGTTTCGTGCACCAATTTACAATTCTTGCGCCTCTATAAATTAAGCCGTCATTGTAGAGTTTTATGAAAGTGTCCTGAACTTTTTCCACGATGTCGGCGTCCAAGGTGAATTTTTCGCGGGACCAATCGCATGAAGCACCAAGTTTTTTCAATTGTTTCTCCATAACCTTTTTATTTTCCTGCGTGAAGTCCCAAATTTGTTTGTAAAGCTCTCCGCGCGAAAAATCGGCCCGCTTTTTGCCTTCTTTCTCAAGCTTCTTGTCAAAAACCACTTGTGTTTCAAATCCCGCGTGGTCCGCGCCCGGAAGCCATAAAGTTTTATTGCCCCGCATACGGTGGAATCGCACCATGATGTCCTGCAGGGTCACGAAGAGCGCGTGGCCGATATGCAAAGCGCCGTTGGCGTTCGGCGGCGGCATGATTATGGTAAATGGTTTAGCTCCTTTTTTCAGCTTTAACTTATCCGGATTAAAAAAGCCGGATTGTTCCCAACTCTGGTAAATCTTATCCTCTGTTTTTTGCGGCTCGTAGGCGCCGTTTAGCTTATTTGCCATTTGAGCTTAAATTTTCTATGGTAGAGGCGTTCTATAGGTCAGGTTAGCAAATTCTAGCTTTAAATCCCACTCGTGGGAGGGCGAGATGCCGCTTGAAATCATACCGTTTGAGATAACCCGGTTGGGGGATTGCGGTTGCCTCGCGGACGTGCGGTGGGAGGAGGGCGTGGGCAACATGGTAGCCATGCACACAGGGCCGGTGAACGCCGCAAAGAATTGCGACCACTGCGATGGCTCCGGGCTTGATCAGAATCGTCTTATCGGAGCGCTCACGGCGAAGCTTCCTCCGCACACCGTGATTTACGGCAATAAGGCGGAGTGGGCCATCTACTTCTTGTGCGGTGGTGAAAGGAGAATCGCGGCCGGCGGGGCTCTGCTGGAGGCACTGCTCGAAGTTTACAGGATAATGCATAGCCCGCCCGTATCCGTGGAATGGAGCTAACCATGAACAGAGTCCTGGGCGATCGCTTTACGGGCGAGGAATCACCCGCATTACTCGGGGCGTGGGTTTCCCCTGGCTATGGCTTCACTCTCGCGAATGAGTTCGCGGGTGAGATGAACGCAACTTGCGGGAGCGTCCCGGACTGTGACGTTGCGCTCAAGAACTACAAGCCCGGGAAATGCTCGAAACCCGCGCGATGCCCACGCATGGTGGTTCCGCGGCTGGACGAGTGCCCTGCCGCAGGAGAAACCGCATGACCATCGGCATTCAGCCGGAGGGAAAACTGGTTTGTCCCTGGCAGTTGCCAGGCAAGAAGCACACTATCGTTTGGGTCGCCGCTTCCTTCGGCGAGAGTGGCACCACGGAGCACTACCGGTGCACTGCTTGTCCGCGGGTGCTTCATCTAACAAACGGTGTCATACGTTCAGAGCCCGGAAACGAAGTCATAATCAGTATGGCTGTAAATGCTACTTGGGAAGGGGGGAGATGATGAGTAAGCGAGCAGTTCCCATAGGTTTCGCCATCGGCGCGGCTATCATCAGCCAGACCGGCCCCTGCGGTCTCGGCAAAGACGTCTGCCCGATCAACTCGGGCGAGATCTGGAATCGCGAGCGTTGCCGGCGAGAAGATTGCCCGCGACTGATCGCGGCAGATGAAGAAGTGCTTCGCTGATTCATTAGCGCAATTTGCCCAAACGTAAGCCGGGATCGGCGCGGAGATGACTCCCCGCCGATCTCTTTTTTTTCGCAAAAAACGCGGCAGCCGCGATCATCAAAGCATTATCAGTGGTCTCGGATATTTCCGGAAGCATCAATTTTATTTTCGGTAAATCTGCTGACGCGGCAAAAGCCAGGTCTTTGCGTAATTTTTTATTGGCCGCCACTCCCCCGCCGAGTATCAAGGTTTTAACTTTATATTCTTTGGCCGCACGAATCGTTTTTGCGACTAAAACTTCCACTACCGCGTCCTGAAATTCTTTGGCGATTTCGGCCTTAAGTCGCGACGGTAGTCCTTTCTGGGTCCGGATGAAATACAACACAGCCGTTTTTAATCCAGAAAAAGAGAAGTCAAAATCTTTGGAGTTAATCATTGGCCTCGGAAACCGTAGCGCGGACGTACACAAACTTTTTTTCTCACCGCCGCTTGGGACAAGCGCTGACCGACGCAGACTTTCCGCGTAAGTCGGCGTTTGGTCCGTGTTTATCCGCGAAATTTCTGCCAGAGCAGAAATTTGAGGGCCACCCGGATATCCCAGCCCCAAGAGCCGCGCTGTTTTATCAAAGCATTCGCCTGCGGCATCATCTCTGGTCTCTCCGATAACTTTATAATTTCCGTGGCGCTTCATTAAAACAAGTTCCGTATGCCCGCCGGAAACAATCAAAGCTAGTGCGGGGAATATGATTTTTTGACCGCGAATGGCGTTTATATAGATATGTCCCTCCAAGTGATTAACTGGGATAATAGGTTTTTCCCAGATGAGCGCTAGGGCTTTCGCGAGATTGACTCCCGTCCAGAGCGCAGGCGCCAGTCCTGGGCCATAGGTGACGGCAATCGCATCAATTTTGGGTGGCGCAAATCGCGGTATCATTTTCAAAAATCGCTTCAATAATTCCGGCTCATGCAAAAAAATTCCCCGCGCCGTTTCCACTCCAATACTAGCGAGTATTGGAGTGGAGGTTTTTCTGAAAAGTTTCGCTTTCTTGAGCGCGGCGATAAGAACGGGAACAAGGTTTTTCTGGTGCTCTCTCTTCGCTAAATTCGGCACTACTCCCCCGAACTTTTTATGCACGGCGATCTGCGAGGCCACAATATTTGAAAGCACGCGGAATTTCGGGTTTTGGATTGTACCCGAAGCGTCTAGTACGGCTATAGCCGTTTCATCACAACTTGTTTCTATGGCGAGAGTTCGCATCGCAAGCATTATAGCGACAATTGGTGAGTTTACAATATGCTAAAGTGGAGGTATATTTTGGCAGCATAGCAACTAATTTAGGTCCCATCGTCTATCGGTTAGGACACCACGCTTTCAATGTGGTAAGCCGGGTTCGACTCCCGGTGGGACCGCCAGATTTGTACTGCTGAATAAGGTCTAGTATACTGACCACAACAGTACAATGAAACGATTAGAAAAAGAAGAAGCAGTAAAACTCCGCCTTAAAGGCAAGAGCTACAACGAAATCATCAGAATCCTTCAAATCCCTTCAAAAGGTACACTTAGCTATTGGTTTAGAGACCTACAGTTATCCCATCAAGCAAAGCGACGCTTGGAGAAAAATATCTTACTTGCACAAAAGCGCGGCTTGTTTAAATACAATAAGGAACGCTCGTTAGCTATTAAGGTAGAAAATAAAAACATACATGAAAGGGCAAGTAAAGAAATAGGTGCTCTTACATCAAGAGAATTACTGTTGGTAGGGGCCGCGCTCTATTGGGGAGAAGGGACGAAAAATGAAAGCGGAAAATATTTTCCCTCGCTTGCCCTGGCGAACTCAGACCCCAGTTTGATACGATTTTATATGAAATTTTTGAAAAAAGTTCTAGATATAAATCGAGAGAAAATAAGGGCAAGTATACATGTGCATCCAAATGTTGATATTGAGAAAGCAAAACAATTTTGGGCAAGTATTACTCAACTACCCAAAGACAGATTTTACATCATTAGGCAGGTTAGTAGGGCAAGTAAATTTAGACGACCGTCAAGGGCGCTTCCCTATGGGACAGCAACTATTAAAGTTAATAGGCGCCAAATATTTTTTAGAGTAAGAGGTTATATTGACGGTCTAAAGGCATTAGTCATATAGTCTAGGAGAACAAATTCCATTGGGAGCGCTGTTCTTCAATTAGTTCGCCAAGGAGGAGAGCATGGAGCTACAGGGGTTGATGAACAAAATTGCCGAGAATTGGCAGTTCACAGATTTTTCCTACCCCGCTTTCCGTGGCCTCGAAGAGCCGGAACGGACAGAGCGAGCGCTGGGGCACGTTCTACTTCATCTCCAGAAAGAGGTGGGAAAACTGGCCAAGGTTCAGGAACGCATGGACCACGGTGGTGGACGCGATACACGCGCCGAAGAAGAAGCGGTACGGGATTTGGTAGTCTGCATCCTGCGGTACGCCGAGCTCCGCTCGTACTACGGGGGTAGCATCATGCTGATGATCACCGAGATGTTTGCCCGCCGCCGGGTCGGCTCCGCCCACGGCCCCTCATCGTGAGGGGCCGTGGGTAATTTTGTTTTTTGGTTATATTGCGATATACAATACATCCATGGATATCCGACCGCAGGACAGAAAAATCATTGATTTGAAACACCCGCACGCGGAGCAGGAAGAAAAGCGCGCCGAGGCGGTATCTTCACGCGGGCCGGAAGTTTATATTGAATGGGAGGCACTTGAGTATGAGCATATTCCCAAAGAACGCAATTGGTTTATTGCCGGGGCAATCGTCGCGGGGGCGCTCGTGATATTCGCGCTTATAACCCAAAATTGGTTTTTCGCCGTTTTTATACTTTTGGCGTCATTTGTAGTTTTTATTTACGCGGTGCGGCCGCCCAAATCCATTTCGGCGGCGGTATTATCGGGCGGCGTCAGGTTCAATCATCGTTTGTTTGATTTTGACGATTTGCGGTCTTTCTGGATTTTCTATGAACCGGGTGGTATGAAAGAGTTGAGTTTGGAATCCCGAAAGACGATAATGCCGCATATCAGGATACCTTTGGGCGATGCGGACCCCGTGGAAGTTCGCGGAATTTTGACCCGCTTTATCCCTGAAGAAAAACAGGAGGAGGCCTTTGCGGACATCATTTCTAGAATTGTGGGATTCTAAAAAAAATAGAAGCAAGAAGTAAAAAACAATAAACAAGAATAATGAACATTGTGATGTTCATTTCATTCCTCACTAGCGCTCGTCGTTCAAAGCCGACGCCTTTCAGGGTCGGCTCCCCGACCTCGCTAGTGCGAGCGTCGGGGCGGATATATAAATTGCATGAAAGCCTACGTATATATATTGGCGAATAATTCTGGTAAGTTTTATGTAGGAAGCACGAATGATATCGCGAGGCGGTTGCATCAACACAAAGTGGGTCATACACAAACCACCAGCAATATGAAAATGGAGCGACTTGTGCTATACCAGGAATACAAATCTTTAGCTCAAGCCCGCAAAGTAGAAATGAGAATAAAAAAGATGAAGAGAAAGGATTATATAGAGAAAATGATACGAGATGGTTATATCGCAATGAAATAACAGGCCCTCATCGTTCAAAGCCGACGCACTATTAAACTATCAAGTAAAGAAGTCGGCTCTCCGACCTCCGCAAAACGGAGCGTCGGAGCGGATAGAGCGCAGATTTGAAAAATGATACAAGATGGGTGTATTAAAATGGTTACTTAAAAGCCCTCATCGTTCAACGGACAGGACGGAAGCTTGCGGAGCTTCAAATAGGGGTTCGATTCCTCTTGAGGGCGTTAACTAAAGAACCTGACGTAAAACATCGGCTCGAACCATGTTTTAGGAGAAAGAAGAAAAGAAAAATTTTTAATCATTGAATTTCTTATGAAAAAATATGTTGTCATTATCGCAACAATATTGATTGTTATTCTGGCTGGCTTCATATACTGGGAACTAAATTCCCCTTTCAGCATTACGAACGTAAACATACCAGAGAATATAGGGATTTACAGTGTGAATAAAAGTGAAAAATTTCATGGGAAAATGTTGTTTGGAACCGAATATACTCCCAGAAATGAAAACTTTGCAGAGTGGTGTATATATTCAAGCTATAATCCAAACCCAAGCATGGACACGATATATGCTTGTGAACCGTCTCGGGGCGCTTCGGAGTCCCTAGAATCATGGATGAATACCGATAGCAATTTTTTAACTATTCCAGAACCGGGTGCAATAAAGTTTAGCGAGGGAAGTATAGTTGTTGATTCGGTTAACGTGAAAACCATTACTGTCTCCGAAGCTAACTGTGGTAATCCAGGATATTGTACTCGGTACTATTGGCAACAGGGGAAATTAATTTTTAAGGCTGATGGTAATTTAGATTTGGTAAGGGGTTTCATTCAAGCAAACGACGGTTTGTTTAGTTTCTTTTAATTTCTATTGCCAAAGAAAAACTTGAAATTGTCAGCGGTGCGGCTTCGCCGCCTGCATTTTTGGCGGGGGTTCTGCCGCGCCGAAGGCGCGGTGGGTTCGCACTAATTCAAGTATCCTGCGCATTAACCATAACGGCCTCCCATTTTGGGAGGCCGTTATGGTTAGGGCACCGGAGGCGCCGCCCTATTACAATCTCGCGAGCGAAGCGGAACGCAAGCGAGCGGGTAAAAATCCAATGTCTTGGATTTTTACAGGAAATTAGCGTAAATTTATTGGAGCGTTAAGATTTCCCCGGGGAGCGCTGTGGGAAGCGCGACCTGGCGAAGCCTAGGGGTTCGATTTATAGTGAGCTTACCGAACTATTCCTCTTGAGGGCACCAGAATCTGACTTTTCGATTAGTAAATAAGAAAAACGACTAACGCCCGCTATTTATAAATAGCACATATTTTTTCTTTCAATTTTTTCTCTAGCTTCTCGCGCTCATCACGATGTTTGTCTAATGGCTTGAAGAAGTAATATGAAAAAGTGTACTCCCTAAGCGGTTTCATGCCATCATCTATTGAGTGGAAATCACTGGAGGTAAATGTTGGAATGCTAAGAGCTTGCGCTCGAAATCTTTCTATATTTTCTTCAATCAATCTGAAACTTCTTGCCAACGACTCATACTGCACTGGCACGATATCCAATCCCATAATTTCATTATGTATTTCTTCAGCTGATTTCGCTATTTCCTTATCGTAATCGGCCGGTTCTATATCTAGTATTTTCAATATTTCGTACCGAGCTAGATGGATTTGTCCTAACATTTTAGAAAGAAAAAGTTTTCTAGTTTTTCCCCACCTGTTTTTGTCTTTGTAATACAAGAAAAATCCAATAATAATTGATGAGATAACCCCTGATATTACTGATAATAAGAATTCTTTCCAAAGCATAGCTATATCCATTATTTAGCTTCAGTGTAGAGTAGTAGTTGCAGATGTCCCGCAACTTGGTATTGTGATTAGATTATAATGTCAATTTTGTACCATAAACTTAGCCTTATTGGAATATCGCTGAGCCTGCTAATGTGTTTATAAAATGCTGACGTTTTTTACTGATGAATCAAATGTGCAAGGGTCGGATGCTCAGGAATATGACCTGTCAATTTATGGTGGTTTGATTCTAGATGAGGTGAAATTTAGGGAGCTAACGAACTTTCTTTACGAACTTAAGAGGAAGTACGTGCTGAAGCAGCAAATTGAATTGAAATGGGGGTTTCATGAGGTATGGAAAAATATGGTCAAGGTTGGGCATATAGATAAAAACTTTACAGCGCAAAACCAACCTGCTTTATATAAGAGCTCTAGAGAAGATTACGACAAACTAAAGGAGGAGGTATTAGACGAAATTAGTAGAACTAAAGCAAAGGTAATCGTCGCTGTTAGGCCTAACAAATTACTGGGGTCTTCAATCGGGCAAAGAGTCGAATATTCAATTGATGCAGTAGCTAGAAAGTTTGAAAAAGTATTGGGGAGAGAAAAAGACTTCGGAATAATACTAGCGGATGAGCTTCGTAAAAAACTAAAGGGGGAAGACGTCATAGATTATGAATATATACTTGAGCTCTGCTACAATGGTTCAGGATTAATTCACCTCGATCGGTTAATTTCAATTGTTCCTACTGTAGATTCTTGTATAAGCCCAATTCACCAGATCAATGATATATTACTTGGAGCAATCCAGTATTATATGCTTGAGTTTATTAGAAAACTGAAAGGGAAAGACAAAAACTTTAATTTAGCAACCCGGCTGATGGGCAAGATTTCTAAGAACTTTTACAGGTCCAGAGGTGGACGCTATACTATAAACAGTGGCTTGTTGCTCTACCCTCCAAAGAATACTCGCCAAGCAACCAGAGCTGGATCCTTTCTAAATAAGCTTGAGAAACAACTAGAGACTGATTTTGAGATCACATAATATGCCCAACTATCACGTAATAAAAAATAGTAAAAGCGGAGATTGGACGGTAAAAAAAGCTGGTAGTGACCGAGCAAGTGGTAGCTTCGGTAAGCAGAGTACTGCCGAAAAGGCAGCTAAAAGGTTTGCGGCAAATACGGGCGGAGGAGAGGTAAGAATCCACGACAGAAACGGTAAAATTAGAGATAGCGACACGGTCCCTCCAGCGAATGACCCAAATCCTCCCAGAGACAAGAGACATTAATGCTCATTTATATCATTTTGCTTAAAATAACCCCAATCAAAGCCGAGCACTAGATAAACCAGCACAAATTCACAGACCTCCCCAAAAGGGAGTTTTGGTGTTATATAGGGAGTACTACTTCAAAATCCACACCCAGACCGAAGGGAGCCGTATATGGCAGAGAGAAAGGAAGAAAAGCTGGGGCCGAGAGTTGCGATTCCCGCGGAGTTGCGTGACAAGCCAGCGCACAGCTGGGTCCGCGAGTTTCTAGCCGAGAAGACCAAGAAAGCCGTGGAAGAGTCCAACAAGGCGTATGCCAGGGTGAAGATCAGGCCCTGGATGAAGTACGCTCTCGGAAGGATTCTCGCGCGCTGTGACAAGATGGTGAACGCGCTCTCGGCAAGAGCCGAGCGGGCCAAGAAGCGCATGCGGGCCTTCTTGGCTAAGGAAGGTGTCGACACTTTCGCTACCGGCGGGCCCGCGGTGTACGAAGTTGTTCCGCAGGTCTCGGTTTTCGTTCTGACGAAGGAAGTAGAGAAAGCGCTTTCGGGCGAGCAGTTGGCCGAAATCACGAGCCAGGTCACGGTCATCAGCCCGGAGAAGCTGCTTGAAGCGATCCGTAAGGGCGCCATCAGCGAAGCCATGGGGCTGAAGCTCATGCACGTGGAGAACGCAACCCCGCGCGTGTCTCTCAAGACGCCGAAAGTCACGAAGTAAGTCCCCCGCAGTGCTGGAGGCCCGGTCCTGCGGGTTTCCATTTTTAGAGAATGTATACTTTGAATATGCTTTTGCCCGAAACTCCCATTGAAAAAATCCCCAGAATGAACGCCAATTTGGCGCGAAAACTTCATCGTCTGGGAATTAAAACTCTGCGCGACCTGATTTTTCATTTCCCATTCCGCTATGACGATTTTACTAATGTGAAAGAAATAGCCGACGTAAAAATCGGTGAAGTGGCGACAGTGCGCGCCGTTTTAAAAAAAATAACTTCCACGCGTGCTTGGAAAAAACGCATGTTTTTGGCCGAAGCCACTGTAGAAGACGATTCGGGCACGGCCAGGGTTGTCTGGTTCAATCAACCGTATCTGGCCAAAACATTTCGCGTCGGCGAGGTCTTAAGTATCTCCGGGAAGCTCACTAAATCCCCGCGCGGGGCGTATTTTGCCAATCCCGCCTATGAGCGTGTGGGCATGAAAGAAGGGCTGACTCACACCGGCGGGCTTGTGCCTGTTTATCCGGAAACGGCAGCCCTCTCTTCTCGTTGGATACGGTTTTTAGTTAAAGAAATTTTGCCAATTTCTGAAAAGATTCCCGAATCACTGCCGGATAATTTGCGGCGCAAGTATAAATTTCTGCCTATAGCGAAAGCCCTCACAACAATTCACTTTCCTAAATCAATGAAAGATGCTGAAGAAGCGCGGCGTCGCTTCGCTTTTGAGGAAATTTTATTGATACAGCTTCGGGTGCTTCGTGAACGCCGAGCCATTTTGGAAAAAAAGTCGCCGGAAATCCCCGTTGATCTGGCACTTATAAAAAAATTCGTATCCTCGCTCCCCTTTCCCTTAACTAACGCCCAAAGAAAATCCGCTTGGGAAATTGTGAATAATACCGCCAAACCCCATCCCATGAACCGGCTTCTGGAAGGCGATGTCGGGTCAGGGAAAACGGTGGTGGCGGCTCTGGCATCACTGAACGCCGTTGCGGCCGGATTCCAGGTCGCCTATTTGGCGCCGACAGAAATTTTGGCTCTCCAGCATTTTTCTACATTTAAAAATCTTTTGGCCGGATTTGACATTTCGCTCGGGCTTTTGACGGCGGCTCACAAAAAACTATTCGCTTTCGGCGGTGTTTCGAAAAAAGTAAATGTGGCCGCACTCGCCGGCGCCGGCGAATCCGATATTATAATCGGCACGCACGCCGTCATTCAGGACAAAGTGCAGTTCAAGAAGCTCGGTCTTGTGATAGTAGACGAACAGCATCGCTTCGGAGTCAAGCAGCGCGCCAAGTTACAGCAACAAGCGACAAGCGACAAGCGACAAGAAAGAAATTCAAGCGCCATGTCTCATGTCGCTAAACCCATGTCGCTATTAGTTCCCCACTTTCTGTCCATGACGGCAACTCCCATACCAAGAACCCTAGCTCTCACGGTTTACGGTGACTTGGATGTTTCGCTTTTGGATGAAATCCCCGAAGGGCGAAAACCTATAATGACGCGGATTGTGCCGTCTGAAAAACGTGCGGCCTGCTACGAATTTATCAGGAAAGAAGTGCGCGCGGGGCGTCAGGTATTTGTTATCTGTCCGCGGATAGAAATAGCGACAAGTGACATGGGACCCGCCTACGCTGAAGCTTCGGTGGGCAGGCCAGAGACAAGGCAAACTATTTTAAAAGAAGAAGTTAAAGCGGTTAAAACCGAATATGAAAAACTTTCCAAACAAGTTTTCCCCGACCTGAAAATCACCATGCTTCACGGAAAGATAAAGCCGAAAGAAAAAGAGAAGATCATGCGTGAATTTAGGGATGGAAAATTTGATATCCTTGTCTCCACGTCCGTCGTGGAAGTCGGAGTGGACGTGCCCAACGCCACGGTGATGTTAATAGACGGCGCGGAAAAATTCGGCCTGGCGCAAATTCATCAATTTAGGGGTCGCGTGGGAAGAGCCGAGCACCAGTCGTATTGCTTTTTAATGACGACAACGCCAGAAGCCGAATCCTCTTCGCGTTTGAAAGCCGTGGTTTCGGCCAAAAATGGTTTTGAATTGGCAGAGAAAGATCTGGCTATCCGCGGGCCCGGGGATTTTTTGGGAACGAGACAATCCGGCATCCCACCCTTTGCCTATAAAAGTTTTACCGATATGAAATTAATCCAATCGGCCCGCGAAACCGCCGGCGAAATAATTTCCAAAGATTCTAAATTGGAGCATAGCCCCGAATTAAAAAAGCGCCTCGCGGAGTTTGAGCAAAGCGTCCACTGGGAATAACTGAGAATTGATTGATAATGGCTATATGCAGCTGTTGCTAGGTCTTATAGCACTCTCCTTATCTTTCCTGCAGGTTTTTCTGCCGCTGTCCTTTTTGACCAGTTCTATCCTGGGCTTCTTCGCTGTTCTTTTTATGATTGGGGCGATTCTCGTATCGGATGCTTTGGCAGTTCGATTTGGTCGGCCCTCTTTTCTTCGCTCGTTACTCTTCTCGCGGCGACGCTTGTTGCCCTTTCTGCTATTGTCAATCATCGGCGGGCTGCTCCTTGAAGCGGTAGCCAATTGGATTGGCAAACTCTGGATTTATCCCTACTTCTCCGTCACGACATACATTTTTGTTCTCGTTCCCGGATACTTTATCTACTGGCTTATGATTTACGGAACTTACTATGCCGCTCGAGCTGCCGTAGGAAGATGGGCGTATTCGACGCCGCGAGAGTATAAACGATTAAGTCACTTGTTGTATCCGATGGGGGGCCTCATCGCCGCTTTTGTGCTTCCCGTAACTCTTTGGTTGATTTTTAGAAGTTATTTTCTTGAAGGCGGTTTTATCATTGATATTGCTCATCCTTCTGCGGCTTACGTCTCCTTTGTATATGTCCTTCTTCTCTTTCTTGGCGTATGGCTGCTTCTCGAGTTTATAGAATATATTGAGGGACGCGGCTCCCTGATTCGAAGTCTCCTCTCGGGCGATTTCGCGCCGCTTATCGCCATCGTGGTAGCGACATTTACATGGGGGGTATTAATGGAGTTATCAAATATCCCGGCTTTCCTATGGGAATATACTCACTGGCCTTTTTCTGCTTGGAATATCGGGGGTATCCCTTTATCGGTACTTTTAGTTGGCTGGCCGGTGCATTACATCGCCTTCCTCTCACTCTTCCAGGTTTTTATCAGAGGAAAAACTTTCGCTGGAGTTTGGAAATAAAAAACGCCTGGAAGAGTTCGAGGCCACTGTGCATTTTGAGTAAAAAGAACGACCCGGGTATCCCCCGGGTCGTTGGGATGATGCTCTCGCACCTTCGCTACACAGCGATTTCCATGTAGTCGTAGCATCCGAAGGCGCGAGTGCTTGATCCGAACTCGGCGAGGAGGCGCTGGGCGGTTTCCACGATGCCGTCCACCAGCGCGTCGTCGGATGGAGGGTCATGGTGGGTGAGACCGAGTGCCTTGGCGCCCGTCTCTTTCGCCACGCGAGCCACGTAACTGGGAGTCGCATGTCCCCATCCAGCCGTCACTTCCTGGTATTTCTTGTCCGTGTACTGACAATCCATGACGAGGAGGTCGGCGCTAGCGAGATGCGCTCGGAAGCTCATGGGCAGACCATCCTCGTTCTCGTGGTCGGTTACGAAAACGAAAACCTTGCCGGTGGGCTTCTCCTCGAAGCGGTAGCTAATGGTGTACTCGGGGTGGTGGCTCTTGTGCATCCTGACGACAAGGCACTCCCCCAGCGGGAACTTCTGCTTCTTGAACGGCATCTGCCCGCTGTCATCGGAAAAACGCTCGTACTGTTCCACTGTCACCCTGCTCATGCCGCCCCGAGGATGGAAGAGAAGAATGTTGCTCGAAGGGAACTCGATGTTGTAGCAGTTGATGTGGCTCGCCCACTCGCGGAAGTTCACCGGAAATACCGGAGACCTCATGATGAGGTTAGCGTAAACCCGCCTGGGGCCGAACCCATGCTCGTAGGGACCCACGATGCTCAAGAGCGCGTGCTTCATGTAGGGAAATGCCGAAAGAGCGAGTCCCTGAGTGTGGTCATGATGCCAGTGCGACTGAAGGATCGTGGCCGTCTTGCCGCCGTTCTTGGCGAAGTTCCAGGAAAGCGGCACGATGCCTGTGCCGGCGTCAACTACAAGCCAATGCCCGTCGGGCAAACAATCCGATTCCACCCGGAGGCAGGTGGTGTTGCCGCCGTACTTCTGGGAATTCCGGTTGGATACGGGCGTGCTGCCTCTGGTGCCGTAGAAAGTGATTTTCATCTGTGTCCCCTTTCTCGATGCTGCGTTTTTAGAGTTGTGAACGTGCTTCTGTTCTTGATTCCCTCATACGCCCGCAAGCTCAGCCGTTCAATAGATTTTGTCGAAATATTCGACAAAATATTGCAATTTAGCTTAAAGTGAAGTATGTTGAATGCCTATGAAATCCTTAGTATTGGTGCTGGAAAACGCCGGCTTTAGCGAGATGGAGGCCAAAACATATTTGGCGACGTTGGAGCTTGGAGAAGGCAGTGTCAATCAGATAGCCGCCAAGGCCAGATTAAAAAGAACGTCAGTTTATTACGCCGTGGACGAATTGGTGAGGCGGGGTGCCTTGATTGAAACAAAATACGGCAAGAAAACTTATTTCGTGGTGGAGAAACCCGAACGCTTACTGGAAACAGCCCAACGCAAAACCGCCGAATTGGAACGCGCCCTTCCCGCGCTAAAAGCCGCAGGGGAGAATCGCAACCCCGATCCTCAAATTTATTATTTTTATGGACCGATCGGATTCAAACAATTGTGGGAGAAAGTTCTAAGTCCCGAGACCAAAGAATACCGCATCATTACGGCCGCCGAGCACTTTGACGAATATGTCAGGGAAAAATATATTTTGCGTCACATCATAAGCTTGAAGAAAAAACGCGGCATATTTTCTTATCAGATAATCTCCGATTCTCCACTGGCGCGTTCTATTGTAGCTAAAGACCCCAACGAAAATCGCCGGTCTAAGATCTTATCATCGCGCTATAAACTCCCCTACTCGGAAATTATTACAGAGAACGGGGTGGCTTTGATATCTCCGCGGCGGGAAAATATTTTGATGATGATTGAAAGTCCGTCGCTCGCAAAGACCCGCCGCGCTGTATTTGAGGCACTTTGGAGTTCTCTTTGACATACTGGGTAAAAACGCCCCGCGGAATTTAAGGCGGCCGTGCATTTTGAATAACTTTCAGTAAACAGAAAACAGACCCAATACCATATATGTTTACTATAGGAAACATATATGGTATTGGGTAGTCAGGTATTTTTTGTGAGAGCTTGTGATAGCCGCACCTTGGGGGTTACCCAAAATCCCATGTATTTGCCGAGCATAAGGCGCGTGATTGCATCAATCCCCGGTATAGAGCCGAATCCTACGAGAGTTAATGGAATTAAAATCCACTGCAAAGCCATCCATAAGTAGTGATGTGCCGGGCGGTGCAGAGGGCGCGCCGGGAGAAGTTTCAAAGAATAAATGGCGGAAGTTATCATGCCGATCATGGCGAGCGTCATGAGCCACCTGGTTACGCGCGGCAAGTTGTAAGCCAAGACCGAAACGGCAAAATGATTCCCTCCAAGAATTATGGGAAGCCAGCCGAGAAGAAAAAGCATCAGGGCGTTAGTGCCGACTGACCAAAAACCTTCCAATTGATTGAAGGAAAAATAAAGTTTTTTCTTTAACGGCATTTTTTTATTTTTGATGGCGCCGAATATGAAGTAAGGCACGTTTTCCACGCCCCATATCCAGCGGCGCTGTTGTCTGTAAACGTTTTTGGCGGTTTGCCAGGGGGTCTCGGCCAAGTTGGCGTCCATGGAAACGGGATAATGCAAAGGCACCACGCGGTAGTCCCCATCAAAATAGATAAGCGCCTGCCAGAAGATCCTGGAATCCTCCGAGACCATGTTGGTATGCCAATAATCCATTTCCACCAAGGGCTTTAAGGGAATGGAATGCGAAGAAAAAGTGGCCAAGCGTTCGGGACGGGCTTGTTGCATCATTTGCCAGAAAGTACCCGATGTTGCCACCACTCTGGAGAAGGCCGGCGCGTCCCAGATGTTGTTGTTATACACGGGCACCGGCTGGAAAGAGGACCTAAGAGGTTTTTCAGCAGTTAAATAGCGATAAGTTAGAATGTTGAAATAGTCAGAGTAGATTTCTGTGTCCACGTCAAAAGAAGATACAATAACGCGCTCATGCGGGATTGAATCGCTGTCAACGAGAACGCGAACGGCTTCTCTAGCGGCCCAGGATTCGTTGGAACCTTTGCCCGGCGTTTCTCCCGCGATGTCTGCGGGATGATGCGTGACGAGGAACTTACCAAATTTATTTCCAAATTCGCGCTCGGCGCGCTCCGCGATATTTTTTGATTCTTCCCCGGCGCGTTCTTCTCTAGCCAGAACTATAAAAATACTCCCCAGCGGCGTTTTGGAACTTATAATGGCCTTCAACCCCCCATGGATAACCTCATATGGCTCATGATAAAAAGGAATAATTACCAAGTGCCGTATCTCTCGCCAGTTTGAGATTTTCAACTCATCGGGGTATTTAGTGAGCAGACCCAATTCTTTGCGCCAATCTTTCTTAAGGTTTTCCCGCATCCGGCTGAAAGAGGCACGAAGGTGCAAAGAAAGAAATACCGTTTTTAGAAGCCAGTAAATGTCAAAAGCAATGATAAAGAATGAAGCGCCCACGGGCGCCAGCCACGAAGCGACAAAAGTGCCGAGCAATGTCACCCATATCAAAAATCCCGGGATAATTTCCAGGAGTCGGTAAAGACGGTAATCGGACGGATTTTCAAAATCGGGCGCGTGCGCGGCTTTTAAGTACCACTTTTGCATAACTGTGCTCTATTCTTGAATTAGTGCGAACCCATTTCGCCGCCTGCGGCGGCGAGAACCCCCCGCGAAAATCCGGAAAGGCGGCGGAGCCGCACCGCTGACAATTTCAAGTTTTTCTTTGGCGGCATCAAATTCAGAATTCGCAAAGCGAATACCAAATGTATTTTATGAAAAATTTAAGGAAAAATCAAAAAAGAAAGGGCTCCACTCACGATTGCTCGTGGGGAGCCCCTGATAGCGACGCTCATCTGCGTCTACCGATGCACGATTCGCGTCCACACGTTCTTCGCCGCGTCCCACGCGCTGGTGACCATCCCAATGAGGATGAGCAGCATGAGGGTCGCCATGAAGAAGTAGAGCGGACTTGCGTACCGATGCATGTCGATGAGCGAGGCAACCGTCTCGTAGCCGATCTTTCCCAGGAGCACAGCGCTCCAGTGAAGAATGACCGGCAGGAAGCTGTAGAGCGTCCATGCCCAGAAGAAGGGCAGAGACCCCGACAGCACTCGACGATCACTCTTGCCGAAGGCGGCACGCCAGTTGAAGTGGATCGTCCTGCGATGACCTGGTTCGACGACACCTGCGAAGGTCGCCGTCATGAACCAGATGAACAGGAACGCGGGGGCCACGAAGGCCACCATCGGGAAGCTCTCCGCGTTCCAACCTGCCAACAGGCAGTACGGAATCGCCAGCAGGACACCAGCCAGCACGTAGAGAATCGCCAGTACGATTTGCATTTGTCACCTCGCTTTCTTGAGTTGGAAATGTGCGGTTTTGACCAAGCCACCATGGCTCAATCAGACTGTTTCTATCTTACCATACTAGGTTGTATTAGTCAAGTGCAACAAAAAATCCGCACATTTGCGGCTTTCCATTTCCTAGTTTCTTGGATTAAAAAATTTTCTTTTCCCCGAATCAAAATATGGTTCGCGCCGATGTTTTTCTCCGGGCTCTTTTGCGGTTTTCAGCGGTGCGGCTCCGCCGCCTTTCCGGATTTTCGCGGGGGGTTCTCGCCGCCGCAGGCGGCGAAATGGGTTCGCACTAATTCAAGAATAGAGCACCATGTAGGAAATTGCAAGTTTGAGACAGCCGCCTCGCTTCGCTCGGCGGTCAAAACGTATTGCATTTTGGGCTCAAAAATGAATTGGCGATTTTGCATTCGGGGAAAAGAAAATTTTTTAATCCCTAATTTTTAAATCCATGAAATATATACTTTACGCTCGCAAAAGCACAGAGGAAGACGATAGACAGGTTTTGAGTATTGAAGCGCAACTCGTAGAGTTGCAAGAGTATGCCGCCAAAGAAAAACTTGAAATTGTCGC
>CAZBTX010000007.1:0-51317 GCA_964494945.1 uncultured Candidatus Saccharibacteria bacterium | reverse complement strand
GTGTTATATTCCAAATTGTTATATACTGGAGATAGCCCGCCCCGCCTTTTTGCCACCCCATTCAATCAAGGCAAAGTTCTCTACTGTAAGACCAAAATCTAAAGATCTTTCCAACCACGTTTTTTGCGAATCCTGAATCCGGTCTTTTTTACTCCTCTTTAATTCAATAAAAAGCATTCGATCTTCTTTCCACTCCTGCGGGACTTGGATTCCTTACTCCGCTAAAACCCGAGACGGGCAAAGCGAACCGAGAAATTGGGTTTTCCGGCACAAAACTGGGGAGCAGGGATTCGGACCCCGATTCACGGCTTCAAAGGCCGCTGTCCTGCCATTAGACGACTCCCCAGTTTTGTGCCGGATTTCACGCCAGCCGGTGTCTCCCGACGACTAAAAGTGTCGGGACCCCGACTTTCTTACTTCTGAACTGTAATAAAGTGCGTCGGGGCTGCCATTAGACCAGCCTCAACTAGCTCAGCTAGGCGGGCAATCCCGCAAAATTCTACGAAATTATAAAACAAAGTTGCTCCTTATTCAACTGGTTCCTGCCTAACCTCCAGAAACATTCTCATATTCTTGAGAATATGAGAATGTTTCTGGCGCGCTCTTACGGATATATAAATCTAATTCAGCGTTTTCGGCGCTTATCTTTTTCAAAAGGATGCGGGACTTTGCCTATCCAGGACTCAATCTCTTTTTGGCCGGCGGCTGACTGCCAATATCTCTCTCGCATCTTTACCTGCTTGAACGACTTAACCGGCTCTTTGTGGATCAATTGCACCGGCAGGCGATACTTCGTGTCTTTCTTGGCACCCGCCTCATGCTCGGCAATGGCTAGCGACAAATCTTGCGTATGCCCAATATATATACCGCCGTCTCGCTCACTTTTCAACACGTAGACCCAATACTTCATACTAAGCCACTAGCGACTAGAAGCTAGCCACTAGCGTTAAATTACTTTAAATTCGTGATTAACTTATTTAACATTTTCATCACCTCTTGAAGCAATGCGTCACATTCCTCAAAACTTTTTTGTTTCACCAAACCTAGCGATTTCGCTAGTAAAAGCTGGGTTTCAATCTCCGCGCCTGACCCAAAAGCAATTGAAATAAACTGCGAAAATTCCTTTCTGTGCCGTCGATTAAACCCCTCCGCAATATTTGAGGGAATTGATACTGCCGCGCGGCGCATCTGTGAAATTAAACCAAACGTTTCAGACTTAGGTAAATCTCCGCTCAAAAGATAAATTTTGCGCACCAGCTCCATTGATTTTTGCCAGACTATCAGTTCTTTATACGAATTCAGCATATCTAGTGGCTAGTCGCTAGTGGCTAATCGCTAAGTTTATAAATCACATCTTTACGCTCTACCACCACCTCCCAATCGTGGGCTTTGGCGTATTTAAAAAGCTTCATGGAGGGATTAAAGCAAATCGGACGATCAACGAATTTAAGGAATGATATATCGGACTCGGTATCCCCTACTCCCACGGAATTTTTTAAGGTCAGATTGTTGTGCTCCACCGCGCGCTTTAATATATTCTCTTTACTTAGTATCTCTTTCTCATAAAGAACCTTGCCGGTAAAACGCACGTTCTTATCAACTTCATAAACCATGGCGTAGGTCTTGTCAAAATGCAGGGATTTGGCGAAAGGCGAGACAATTTCATAAGGCGAGTGTGAAATAGCCAAAAGGTAATGGGTTTTCCTAAGTTTTTTTATTAAGTCGCGTGTAAATCTATAAAGCCGCACGCGATGAAATGCCAGTACTTTCTCGGCCACCCGCCAAACATCGGCCCTTCTTACGCCTTTCAAATGACGACGGTAGGCCTCAACGACTTTTTCAACATATTCGTAATAAGAAAATCCTGAAGTAGGGGTGCCTTCCCTGGCCTGCCATTTTTGGTAAGCGTCACTGTAGCTTTTTTTGGCTTCCGCCGGAAAAATCCCCTCCTGTATGAGCGCTTCCACAAGCTCAATTAAAAGCGAGGAACGAAAAATCGTTCCGTCTATGTCAAAAACCGCGACCTGCAGTTGCTTTTTGGCGGTCATATTTATTTAGCAAAACTTATTTCAAGCGCGGCTAACTCCAATGGCAGTTCAGGAATCGGTGAGCGGCGCAGTTTTTGCGAGGTTTCAGTTAAAACCGCCAAAATCGTTTTTAAATGCCCAGTATTGGCATCCAAAATTATGGTTTCTAGATTTTTAACCTCCCCCGGCAATAATTCAGCAACCACTGCTTCTTTTAATTTGGCGTCTAATTTAGCTAAAACTCCGCTTCGGGCCAATCTTATAAGCGCCTTCAACATCTGGCCCGCGTCATGGCCCTCACCCACACTTTTTCTAATAATATTCAGTGCCCCGGGAGCATTTTTTTCTACAAGGGCTTTGTATAAAGCGGCTACTATCTCGCGTCTCGGCAAACCCAGTGTATCCTCAACTTCCTCCTTGGTTATATTTTTATCCTCCACCGCCATTATCTGCCCCAAAATGCTCTCGGCGTCCCGAATGGAGCCCTCCGCCATCATGGCGATAAGATGGGCCGCTTCCGTTGCCAATGAGACCTTTTCGGCTTTGGCAAGTTTTATGAGACGCTCGGCAATGGCAGAAACCGAGGGTCGGCGGAACTCAAAATGCTGGGTCCGAGAGATAATGGTCGCGGGGACCTTGTCAATTTCGGTGGTAGCCAAAATAAAAATAGCGTGTTCCGGTGGTTCTTCCAGCGTTTTTAAAAGCGCGTTAAAAGCCGGGGTGGTCAGCATATGCACCTCGTCAATAATGTAGGTCTTCTTGCCGCCCCGCGAGGGAGCGTATCTTACGGTTTCGCGGAGTTCCCTGATCTCGTCAATGCCGCGGCTGGAAGCGGCGTCAATTTCCACCAGATCCAATGAAGCGCCTTGGTTATAAAGCAGGCATGAAGCGCATTTGTTGCAGGGAGTGGCGCCATGTTTTCCCGCATTCTCACAATTAGCGGCTTTGGCGATAATGCGAGCTACGGTGGTCTTCCCTACCCCGTGCGGGCCGGAAAAAAGATAGGCGTGCGCGAGCCGCCCCTCTTTTAAACTATTGGAAAGCACTTTTACGGCGGATTCCTGCCCGACAATTTCATTAAAATCCCGCGGCCGATATTTGCGGTATATAACTAAATGACCGTTTTCCGGCATAGAGAACTCATCTTACACCCGCCTCCGAAAGACGACAAACTTATACCCCAAGAAATTCCAGACCATGGCGAAAAGTACAGCCGCGGCTTTAGCCACGTTGGCCCATTGGGCGCCGGAAAGCCCCAGAGGCGGCGTAAAATACTGCGTGATACTGCCGACCATGGCGCTGGAAATAATAGCTCCCACTAAACTGACGACAATGAACTCGGCGAATTTAGCGACCTCATTACCGGAAGCGCCTCCGAATACCCAGCGTCTGTTCCAGAAGTAGCTGTTAGTAACCGCCGCGGCAAACGACCCGACGTTCAATATGGCGAGTGGAAGACCTTTTTCAAATCCCGTGGCCAAAATCAGAATATTTAAGACGCCGAAATCAAGCGTGGTGTTCAAAACGCCGACAATGCCGAACTTAACCGCTTGCCAGACAATCGGAACCCAGCGCCCTAAGATTTCCGCAAGAGCCACACCCACTGCAGCCGCCACAGGTAGAGCTACCAAGAGAACCAGATATGGCGAAGGAATTTTTTGTATCAAGTCAGAATTTTGCAAAGAAGGGATAGCGAAAAGTCCGATGAGAAATCCTATGATGAGGCCTATGAAGATGTTTCTACTTGTCATAAAATAAATAATGTGCTACTGATAGTTAGGTTAATGATCTTCGCGCCGCAACGCGGCTAGGGGGTGATGGTTTGCCTTTTGCCGGACTGCCGTTGCATAACTCGTGGCGAGAGGAGCTTCTTCCGGAAATTGTGCGGCGCTTGCGCGGAATGTGGCCGGACCTCGTACGCGTTGAGGAGGTGCCTACGGTCGGCGAAGCCGTATGCCACTTCAAGAACGGCCCGCCGGTTGAGCTCATTCTACGAGAAGATGGGGAGGATGTGGTCATCTATTTTCGCGGGGAACTCGCCGTCCGCTTCCGAAACCCCTACCTCACCTTCATGGACCGCCTGACCCGCTAAGGGTCACGCGGTCCTAATTTTTTATGGCCGTATTCTACAAGCCACCTACAATGCCACGTTGCGGCTTCTTAGACCCTTGGCGCAATTCCCGATGCCGTACCAAATCGTAAATTTCTCTTCGCGAATCCGGCCGGCTTTCGGCTTCTTCCATCAATTTTTTTATTTGCGCTTCTAAAATATCCCGCACCGGTTTGAACTGACTGCGATACTGCGGGAAATTCTCGGCCTCGTATTCAAAACTTCTGTAAAGATCGGCGATAATGTTAATTTTAACCGCTAATTGGTCTTCCAGCCAATCCGCGACCATCCCCCTTTGACCGTTTTCTACCCAGACCGCGTAGGCCTTTTTCCACTCTGCTTCGGCCTTGGGACCGTATAAAACAGTCGCGTGAGGAACTTGTTTAGCGAGCACTTTCCCGTCGCGCGTGTGAATATCAACCAGTGGACGCTTGCCCGTAAAATCCAGGGTTTCGTCAAGGTCGCGCATACGCTTCATTTTTTTGAATTCTTCTTCCGGAGAATGGGTATCTGATACATCCATAGCTGTCCAAACTCCATTTTCCCACTGAATCGCGAGGTCAAATCCGTGCTGATGATAAGTATGCTTACCTAAATCATCTTTGGTCTCGGCCATTATCACTTGCTGGGCTGCGTCAAATTGCTCCGCTATAAATTCGGCCGTCATGACCTCGAGTGCTCTATCAAAATTGTCAGGATATTCACGTTTAACATCAGGATTTTTTAAGATCTCCCGGTTTACGGCAATGGACGCGACTTCTTCAGGGGTGGTATTCAATCGCTCTTGATTCATATTTTTGTATGACGCCGGGTAATATCCGCCTCAACTTCTTCCCTCGGTCTGCCATATTTGGTGCGCGATAATTCCTTTACCCGCTCGGCCTTATTCTTATCAACGCCGGCGGGTTCGTAAGTGCGCATGGAGAAAGGCTTGGAGGTCTTGCCACCAACCAAAAGCTTAACGTAGCAGCGGAAGTTATCAAGCGACAGTAGGTCTTTGGCCGTTAAGTCGGGAGTAAATTGCTTCTCCATAAATTCTCCATCGTCTGACCCGATGCGGAATGTCGCCAGAGAGCCCACGTTGCCGAATACGGCTTTTTTTATCTCTTCCTCCAATTGACCTATGAATTGATGTGTCATCGTCATACTCAAGCGGTATTTCCTGGCTTCCGAAAGGATGGTAGCGATGGACTTGGTCGTGACATTATGAAATTCGTCAATGTAAAGATAGAAATCAGTTCTGGCGTTCTCGTCAGCGATATTGGCTCTGGAAAGCGCGGAGAGCAAGAGTTTCCCCACCAAAATAAGTCCCAAAAGCGATGAATTTATCTCGCCGAGGCGACCCTTGGAAAGATTTATCAGAAGAATTTTCTTTTGGTCCATGGCATCTCTGAAATTAAATGAAGACGTAGGTTGCGCGATTATCGGACGCATGATGTCGTTGGAAAGAAAAACATCAAACTTGGAAGTGATGTAAGGCACCATGTTGGCCAAGGCCGCGTCCCCGCCGGCTTTTTCCGCCACTTGCGTCCAGAAGGCGTTGACCAAAATGTTGTGGCTTTTGACAAGTTTTGCGGCGCGAAATTCTTTGTCCGCCAAGACCCGCGTTATTTCCAAAAGCGTGTTGCCTGAAGCCGGGTCTTCCATCACAAGCAAAGCCGCGTTCCTGAAATACTGTTCAAATAAAGGCCCACCGGCAATGGACATGTTAAAAAGTTTTTCGAATATCGCCAAAAGTTCGTTTATCAAAAGGGTCTTCTGTTCGGGAAATCTTTCGTCGTATTCCAGCATGTTAAGCCCCAGAGGGCGGGCTGTATCCGCCGGGTCAAAATAAATCACGTCATTTAATCTCTCATCAGGAACGAATCCCAGAGCGTATTCCGTAAGGTCGCCGTGCGGGTCAATCACGCATACCCCTTCACCGTTTTGGATATCTTGCACGATCTGATTCTTCAAAAACACGGACTTGCCGGTACCGGTCTGCCCAATGACGTAAAAATGCCGTCGCCTGTCTTCTTTTGTCATATACACCCTGGTTTCCACGCCGCGGAAAAGATTGTGGCCGAGCAGCATGCCGGACTTAGCGAGGTCGGCGGGAGGCGCCAATTCTTTGGATTTAACTTCGGCTAATCCTGGAACTTCCAAGGGTGTATTGGGGAAATGATACAAACTCGTAAGCTCCGAAGCCGAAAGCGCCATAAGCTCCCTCGCGTCAAAAAGCCGGAAGGCGTATTTCATGACCTCACGTTTTATCTTTCTTGAAGGAACGCGGGAGAACTTAATGCTGTTAAAATTTGGGTCGTTTAACGGCAAAAACGCTTGCTCCAAGCCGTGCAATATGACGGAAGCACGCTCGTCCGTGGGGGCGGAAGCCATAAGCCGCAAGTTGACCTCAAACAACGGCTCGGAGGCCTTGGCTTCCAAGACCTTGCCTCGGTTCTCGTCAATCAGCGTTTTGTGCTTCTCACTGTCCCCGGGCTGTCGGCTAGTAGGCCCGGTTACTACGCCCTCCAAAATTTTTGCGTGCGAGGTGGATTTAGATTTTCCTTCATAAGCACTCTTGGCTTTACTTAATAATTCCTTACGCCAGTGATGCTTTGCCGGACGGAATATAATTTGCACCGCCGCTCCTTCGCTCATTTCATCCAATTTACTAAAAAGCGAACTTATGCCTTTCATGGGGTCGGCCTCCAATGCTTTGTAAGTGCGAATGGGTAAAACCTGGCCGGATGTAAGAGAAGCGGCGGAGGCCGCGACTTTGCCGTCATCCGTAAAAATATTGTAATCGGGCACATTGGCCACCGAAGCGTCCGGATAGTAAGCGTAGATAAGTTTTTCCACGCTGTCCGCAAATTTCCGCGGCACGGCCGCATAAAAAGAAAGTTCCGTGTCTTTGGCGGGCACGGTCATTTCAAAAGCCATCCAAGGCTTGGGCGAAAATAAACTTTTGGACTTTAGCCCCGCCAAACTCGCGTATAACTGCTCCATAACCGCAATCTTTTCTTTCACGCGTTCTATCTTGGCTGACTCCTCGCTTGGGGTGGCCATGGGTAAACGCACCATCAGCAATTTTAAATTCAGGGAACGTTTAATTTCCGCTCTACGCCTCATCCAGAAAAAAAGAATAGCGGCCGCGCCCAAAACCACGATGACAGAGATCGCGGCCACAAAAAGATACAAAAGGAACAAAGAATCTTTGAACATGCGCTATGTCGTACTCAATTTCCCTGTAGCCACTAATTTTTCAAAATAATGATCCACTAAAGTGTCGTGCAGGGCGTCTATTAAATAGGGCGTTTCGGCTTCGGCTTTTTTTATCGCCGTAAAAACCCCTTTTTCCAATGCCAAATTAACCAAGGACTGAAGTTCTTGGTCATCGGCGGCTACGGTGCTTACGGGGCGACTATCCGAAACGGGTCTGGGTTCTGCCGCGATAACGGAGGGTCTTCGCTCCGCAATGTGCTCGCGAAATGTTACTTTAAATATCTCTTTTGACTCCGGCTTAGCTCCGGTTGACTCCAAAAGACGCTTTTTTTCTTCAAAGCGCCGCATAAGTTCCGCCTCGTTGATGTGCTCGGGACTCGGGGTAGCTTGTGATTCCGGCATGGATAATACAATTATACCCTGCGATGCAGTTTATGACGAGGTAGAAAAATTAAGCTCTACGGCTTTAGCTGGCTCGATCACTAATTATCAATAGCACGCTATAGCGTGGTGTTGTTAGAAATATGCAAAAAAAGAACGGCTCGCGGAGGGGAAGCTATCTCCCGCCTCTCGTGAGCCGTCCGTGACGCCGGCCTTGCCGACCCTACTTCACTTCTTCTTGACGAAGACCACCACCCCGCGGTTCTCGCGGTGCGAGGCGCCGATGTCGTCGGTTGGGGCTTCGGTACTGACGAGGCCGCCGCCCGTCAACCCCATGTACTGAACCACGGCCTCGGCCCGGAGCTTGGCCACGTCACGGCACTCGTCCGTGACTGGCTCCTTGCACTTCACGCGGTCCTCGAACCCGACGATGCCGAGGACCTCGGCCTTGTTGGCCGCAATCTGCTCCTTGGCTTCGTCTAGCTGCTTCTTGCAGTCGGGCGAGCGCTTCAGAAGCTCGTCCAGATCCGCCTTGCCGGAGGTGAACCCCCAGCACTGGACGGCGCCGTCGGGCGCCTTGTCGCCGAGGGCGACACGGTGCTTCACGAGCTCCAGCTTGTCGCCGCGGCGGTGGGCGCGAAGCGCGGCCACAAGCTTCCCATTCTGGGCAGCCTGCTTGGCCACCCGGTCCTCGATCTTCACAATCGTGGCCTTCTGCGCCGCGGCCTCGACCGCAACGGCCGCGAGCTTCTTTTCCTGCTCGGTCTTCGCGGCATCCAGCGCCGCGAGCCTCACCCCGTGCTGACCCGTGACGGCGTTCAGCTTCGCGAGCTGATCCACCACGCTATTCAGCGCCGCGCCCGTGACCTTCTCGAGGCTACCGACGCGCGTGCCGACCTCCTTGACCTCGGACTTGTCGGCCTTGGCCTGGACAACCTGCTCGACCGCGCCGACGCGCCCCTGGAGCGCCTTGACGTCATCGATCGAGGCGCACCCCGCGAGCGCGAAGCCCGCGGCGAGCACGATGCAAAGAACCGTGAGTGACAACGCTTTCCGCATGGTCCCTTCCTCCTCCTGCGATTTGGATGGTTTACGGCTAGAAAGCCCTTTTGGGGCCGTTTTCACGCTATACCAAACTGGTAAACAGCTAATGTCAAGCATTTTATATCAAATGATGCATCATGTCAAGAGCACGTAACAGCTCAACGGCTTTGCATTACTCCTGATGCAGAAAGGTATAGCAGCTTCGCTCTCTTTCGTAACCGGTATTCTCGTGAAAATTGACACTATCCATGACGGGCCGCACCAAGACAAGCTGTATGTGTATGCGCTCCTGGATGCCCGCTCCCGATGGTATGTTAACAACCAACACGCGATCGCTTGAAAATCATTAACAATCAATTCTCCACGGATGCAGTTCCGGCGGCCATCCATACGCAACAGAGCCCCTCTTCCGTTGACTCGGCCAGTGAGCGTCAGCACTTTCCAGACGTTGCCGCCAGATCGCGGGTCGGAGCACAAAATTCAAAGGGCCCACACTCAAATATGGGCCCTCCAAACGTAGATTGTCATTTTATTTAAGCTGAAGTTCGCGTTTATTCAATGGCTCTGGCGCGAACCCGCAAATCTTCTTTCACTTTCGCGATTTCTTGCAAAAGAATTTCTTCAAAAACAATCCCCCGCGCTTCCAGCCACGGGAACACTTCTTCGGCCTTGTCTGAATCCATGATTTCGGCGAATTTATTTCTATCCGCCTCGACCAGAGTGTCCGTAATGCGAAGCACTGTTTTTGTTCCTATCAAATCGGTGAGTGAAGCAATTAAACTCATCTTTTCTTCTTCTGGCAAAGGCCCCAGCCCCAACTCCTCTATGATATTTCCCTGAAACGCTTTCTGAATAAGTGTGGTGTCCATGATTTTAAATATGATTATTTCCCCTGCAAAACAATTTTACGCAAGTATTCTTCCACTTTCATGGCCTGTGCCTTAGTTTGCTCATCCGGCGCAACATAGTGGCCAATGCTCCATCTCAACTTCTGCTGAAGCCGCACGAGGTCCATAGAGCGATTGTGGGCGATCTTGGTCTGATTGATCCAGGGATACTCGGAATCAACTTGCGGATAAGGAAATTGCTGGTCGGGACTGAAGGGAAACATTCTTTTCTTCAAGAAGTCGCCGACCGACAGATTTTTTATGGCGTCGTAATATTCCCTGCGCAGTCCCGAATAATGCACAAAGAAGGACTCTCTAAATTTTTCCGCCTCCTCCGGCGCTAGTGCCAGATCTATCTTCCCCCCGCCGGCCTCCTCCAGCGCTGGGGTTAGATCTATCTTTCCGCCGCCGACCTCCTCCGCGCCTTGAGAAAGCTTTTCCAGATCCGGATGATAATCAATCACTTGACTTGGCGCTTCATATTCCTCGCCGGGCACGGTTATATCAGGATGCTCTCTTAAAGTTTTCAGCATATTATCCCAAACCCGTTCCCCTACTTTGGGGTCGGCCACGGCTTCCGCCAGCGCTTGTTTCGGAATCCTGACTTTAATCCCGTTATCCATTTCCCAAACGCCGTGCGTTCCTTTTATAACATACCGATTCCAATTCACTCGTCCGGTAAAGTCCTTCAAATTTTCGTTCAATCGAGCGACTTTTTCCGGCGTGCCGAATTTTTCCTTTAGTTCTGCAAGAACTTTCTCAACATTATCGCGGCTGAAGGAAATGGAGTCACCGGGGTGATAAACATCTTTTAAGGCGCCGGTTCCCTTTAACTCGACTTGGGTCAATTTCCAAAGCCGCTCTTCCGCCCAGATTTTCTGTGCCGGGGTCAAATTCTGTAAAGCCACATCCTTCTCGCCAATTCGCGAAATATAAAGCGCCAGAGCTTTCCGGGCCTCATGAATCGGCCCCTCGCCCGGCTGAAAAGTAATTTTAAATTCTTTAGCGGCTTCCAATGACTCTCTGGCTAAGCGACTGGCCGCGTTAAAGTCCTCTGCCTGAAATTCAAGCTGTGACGCGGCTGCTGTTTCTCTGGCTAAGCGGCTGGCTTCATTGAAATCCTCGGCCTGTAGGTCTTCCGGTGATACTGCCGTTGACCCTCTCGCCAGTTCTCGGGCGGCGTCCCCCACTTCAACGGCCCCCGGCGCTCCCGGCGGCGACACAACTCCCTCTTTAGCCGCTTCAGCCAACACTTTCTCCGCATAAGCGACTTGGTCCTCTGTTGGTTTAGGCGCTGCAGTTTGGCTGGCAACCTCACCCAGACCCAAGAACTTTCTAATCAAAGGCACGCCGACTACCGCCAAAGCCCCAGCACCTACGGCTGACCAAAATCGCGTGTCCCTGCTTCTTTCTTCCTCGCCGAATTTGGTATTAAGCGTCTCCATGGATTTTTCCACTTCGCCTTTCATATAATCCCTCAAAGTCGTGCCTTTGGCGATGGCCTCGGTTAAATCTCTCTCATATTTGTCTTTCAATTTATCAAACGTACCCCGCACGTTTTCCCACGAGCCGGATACGTGCGCGAAAGCCGATAGTTGGAGCAGGCGCTCTTTAACTTGGTCTATCGTCATTTCTCGCATTTCTTTTTCGGGAATATAGCCGATCTTGGCAAGCCGCCGTTTTTCCATGATTTCATAAGTGCCGAACCCCGCGCCCGCGGCGGCCATGCCGGCACGTACGGTCAAAAACGGCAGCGCGGCTGCTGGCAACCCTGCGGCTAAGCCAAATAAAATGCCACTGGTCGCGACTCTCGCATTAAACATACGAGACGCAAAAAATCCCAGCTTGCCGCTTTGTTCAATTTTCTTACCGATGCCCGAAACGCCCCAGACGTTGGTGATATTGATCGCGCCGAGTTTTTTCCAGCCTTTGCGCACCCACTCAAGTTTTGTCGGATCGCGCTCGACGAGCTGTTTCAAAAATTCCGCTTGTTCTAGAATATATTTTCTAACATCGTTACCGACGTATTCTGCACGCGCTTGCTCATATTTTTCGGCGATTTGTGGATAATCCGGCGGTAACTCTGTTGTAGTGTCCTTCTCAACCCTCACCAGTTCCTTTCTCGCCGCTTCCAACGCTGTTTTCAGCCGCTCTTCAGCGCTTCTCGGGGTTTCAATCCCTAACGCATCCTCCGGCTCCGCCGGAACGGATCCCGCTTCTGGAATTACCGTTCCAGACGCGGCTCCGGGTTGTTGCTCACGCAAAGATGCTTCCGGTGTTGGACCCATACTTCCGCCCCTCTCTGCCGCAAGCCGCATGGCGTCAGCATCATTCAACCCTACGCGCCTACCTTGAAAACGCATCGTGTCACGCGTTGCATCCTCAATTCCTCTGTTTCCCTCAAATTTATCCGCCAAGACACTGTCAGCAACACCAGCTAGTGCGCCTCTTTGGGAGATTTTTCGTTCTGGCGCAACTGGCTTTAGCTCTTCCGGCCGCCTTTGTAGGTTCCCCAACCCTTCCGCGCCTTTTGCGCCCCCTAGGGGATTAAGAGGTGGTGTTTCTTTGGCCATGTTTATTTATACATATACAGTATCAAAATTCGTTTAAATTTAAAACCCATTCAGGGAAAAGGAATCGGTATGGAAAATGTTGTGGCTGGAGCGCGCTCTGCGCGCTCCAGCCCGTGCTGACTTACTCCCGCCGGCCGAGATTCCGAGATTAGGGAGTGAAAATCCTCAACCGCTCCAGCTCTCGGATGTCAGCGGCCATGACGCTCGGCCGCTCGATGATAGCGACCCGGACGGGGCTGAATTCGGAATCTCTCCACCCCCCGGAGTCCGGATCGCGGAATGAGAATCGGAGGACGCCGGGAATCTCGATTTCCTTGATCAGGGCGGCTGTCCAGCGCTCCCCCAGTTTGTATCCTACCGCGCCTGTCGTTGGGTCCACGACCATGAAAAACGGCCCTTCTTCCTCGAAACTGTCCGGCGCGGGGAGAAAGCTAATGGTGTCTCCCACCTTGAGATCCGAGATCTCAAAGTGGAATCCCACTCGCGCCACACCGGAATCGAGCATCCCGTTATGCGGTACTGGTAGCATCACGTCTCCTCGCTAGGGGCTGGTTAACCGCAAACGCGGCTGGCTTTGGTGCCACTCGCACCCCCTATCCAGATTACCGCAATGTCCACCCCTGTCGCATTGAGCGCACTTGCACTCGCACTGGGGAGGGTGCGGCAACCGATCGAGGATACTTCTCCCGCTGGTCTGGCTATCCATCGCAAAACCCCTCCGGGTTGGATGTTAAGTTGCCCACCTATACTCTTCTTAAACTAATACCATAATAGAATATGAAAGTCAAGAAAACGTAAAAACAGCTCTATTTCAGTTCACCTATATCCCTAATTCGCACGAATTAGGGATATGGTGTTAGCACGGCATTAACGGTAGTACAAGATAAAAAAGAAAGATAGATTATCGCTTGAGCTAAAGGCGCTTAAGTACTGAAACCAAGTTTCGGTTATAATAAACTCATGACTTTCTCACGTTCTTGGTATCTGCCCGCTTCCCTGCTCCTCGTTATGTTTGTATTGATGCTGGGGAGTTCTATGGGAGACTCGGCCATTATGGACGAACTGGCGCATATCCCCGCCGGATATTCGTACGTCAGATTTTTTGACTACCGCCTGAATCCGGAGCACCCGCCGCTCGTAAAAATCCTGGCCGCCGCGCCGCTTTTATTTCTGCATTTGAACTACCCGCAAAACGATGTTTCCTGGACCACCGAAGTTAACGGCCAATGGGTTCAGGGCGCTAAATTCTTGTACGAATCGGGAAATGACCCGGATAAAATTCTTTTCTGGGCGCGGCTTCCCATGATACTGCTTACCGTATTTACCGGCGCTTTAATTTATTGGTGGGTAAAAACCAGATTTGGCAGAAAGGTCGGTTTAATGACGTTAACTTTATTTACTTTTTCTCCGACATTCCTAGCGCACGGCCACTACGTGACTACCGATATCGGAGCCACCCTTGGGTTTTTTATAGGTCTTGCGACCTTTGTCCAATTTTTAGAATCCCCCACCAAAAAAAATATCCTTATCGCCGGCGCGGCTTTTGGTGTTGCCGAGCTTTTAAAATTCTCTACTTTTCTTTTAATGCCGATATACGCGGCTTTAATTATTTTCTGGGCGGCAAGTCGCATGGAGTTAAGTTACGGGGCCAGAATAAAAGAGGGCTTAAAACTTATTGGCAAGACCGTAATCATCGGCGCTATCGGCGTTCTAATAATTTCCGCGGCCTATGCCGTATTCATGGTCAATTACCCGATAGAGCGCCAACTTTCCGACTCCCAGTTCCTGCTTTCAAGTTTCGGCGCGAGATGGCTTGTCAACATTCAGGAAACACTAGTAAACAACCTCTGGACACGGCCTCTGGCGCATTATTTCTTGGGGATCTTAATGGTCATCCAGCGCTCGGCAGGCGGCAATACCGCTTACTTTTTAGGCGAGGTTTCTAATCTTGGCTCGCGTCTTTACTTTCCCGTGATGTACTTAACAAAAGAAACTTTGGGATTTCACGCCCTGACTTTAATGGCTTTGATATTCGGCATTACGCGGCTCCTAAAAAACCGGCCGTGGGGATTCCGGCGGTTTGGATATTGGATACAAAATAATTTCGCGGTGTTGACCGCCGGATTCTTCATTCTTTTCTATTGGACTTACAGCATGAAATCCCCCTTAAATATAGGGGTTCGGCACGTTCTGCCGACATTTCCTTTTATTTATCTTCTGGTTTCTAGAGAAATAACGACTTGGTTAAGAGGCGAACGGAACTCGGCGCCCAATTCTTGGCGCGCAGTTTTGGTTAATCTTTATCAAAGATTCGTGCTTCCCATACCGCGCTATTTGACCGTTCTCTTGATATTTCTGGCCATTGTTATTGATGTTCTCCTGGTTTATCCGCATTTCCTGTCGTATTATAACCAACTGGGCGGTAGCACCTTATTCGGATACCGCGTTGCCGTGGACTCCAATTACGACTGGGGACAGGATTTAAAACGGCTCGGTGTTTACCTAGATAAAAATAATATTTCGAAAATCAATCTGAATTATTTTGGGGGCGGTTCGCCGAAATATTATCTGGGAGATAAATTTGAACCCTGGTGGTCGGCTCGAGGCCGCCCACCGGCGGGTGAGTACTTCGCCGTTTCCGCTTCATTTCTACAAGGCGCCTTAAATCCCATAATTCCCGGACTTGGACGAAAACCGGAGGACTCTTACCAATGGCTCGCACCGTATCAGCCCCTAGACCGCGCCGGATACTCAATCTTTATATATAAACTGCCGTAAATCTGTTTGCTGTAAATCCGTAAATTCACGGGGCCCAAAAATCATACGTTTTACCTGCAGTTGCAGCTAGAACGTACGATTTTTAATGTGTGGCAGAGTGGGGAAAACGGTGTTTACAATGCCGAATTCACCTTGATATACTACGGATAGTGCGGTAGTGAGGATGGGTGCTTTCGCGCCCGTCAACCCTCTAACCGCGAACGGGTCAGAAAGGGAGGTCCTTTATGACCCACGGCATGCGCGCTGCTCCGCAGGCGACCCCCGAGGCCACCACCATGGCGACCACGGTGATCAGGGGGCAGAAGAAGTAGAACGGCTGCGGTACCCCCGCTCCGGCACTCGGCCGGGGCGGGGCTCAATTTATTTCTTGGACTTTTTATTTTTATTTTTCTTACTTACAATAATCTGCTATAGCGTAGTATTGGTAGGTAGTATTGGTAGCTTTATGGCTCTTAAGTAAAAATAACGAGGTCGGAGAGCCCCGCGATCCATAGTTTTTTACTTTAATTTATAAAAAACCTTATTGCCGAACCGGGCGTCAATATATTCAAGCTTGGCTCGGTTGTTTTTAACTTCGTTATCCAACACCGTTTTGACTATTTCGGCGGTTTTTGACGGCTCACTGTCTTTGGTCACAATAACGTAAAACCCGCCGTCCGTTCCCAGCCAAATATCTTTGGGCGAATTTTGTTTGAATTGGAAGGATGATACTCTAAGCCCTACCTTGTTCTTGAATTCTTCCAGCCACGATTCAAATTTAACAATTTCCTCCGGCGTGAAAATTGATGCCCCCAGTGATGGGCTTGCCGCATCACTCGCGAATTTAAGTATCAAAGTCCCCTGGATATTCGGCGACTGGCGAAATAAAACGCCGTCTCTGTCCATAAAAAAACATGACTCTACTTCTCCCGATCTGGCGCAATAAATCGCAAAAAGCGTTCTTTCTTGAATTGCCACGGAAACTTCGCGTGGAAATATTTTCTTAATGGTCACTTCTCTTACGGCCGGATACGCTTTTCCCAATGCTATCGACGCCGAGCGCGGTGAGAAAAAGAGAATGTTGGACTTTGGTATCAAATGCCATTTGTCTCCTGAAAGTCCCGACTCCATGAATTTTCTGATATCCGATTCCGGGATCATAATAAGACCTTCAATTTTTATATCCATGATCTGAAAATACGGGAGGCGCAATAATTTATAAGCGCCTAGATATAAAAGTCCTAAAAGAATTAGAACACCAATAAGTGCCAACCGCGTTTTAGTGAATAGCGCCTGTCTTTTTTGAGGTTTCCGCCGATACACCACCTTGGAAGTTTTCCAATAGTCCCTGTCCGTTGGCATTGAATAGATTTTAGCGCATTTTGGGATTAACCCCCACACCAATCTTGGCGCGACACTTTCGCATACCAAGATATCAAGGCGAAGCCGCCTACCGGCTCACATACTTATTGTTGAGAATATTCTTTCAAGATTGGTGTGGGGGGTAAATATTACGCAATACTGTGGATGACTTGACAAGTTTTTGACGGTTTGGTATATATAAAATACTAAGCAGTACCTTCCGAAGGCGAGGTGAATGAGCTCTCGCCGCCTAAGTCCCCGGGGTGCGGGGGCACAGTCACCGCGTAGATACCTCTGAAAGGAGGTTCTATGAGGGGGTTCCTGTAGTGCGTCGTCTCACGGCTTCGTTCACGGGGGTGGCCCAGGAGGGTCACAGCCCCACCATTCGGGCGCAGTACACGACGACCGGGCGGACGGCCGACCAGGCCGACGCCAGCGCGGCCGCCAGCCGGGCGGGTCACCACGCGGTGACCTCCCCCGCGGTGGACGCCAAGCGTGACACGCTCCCGGGTCCGTAGGTCAACACGTGCCACGACCGGGAGACCCCGCCCGGCCCTGCGTAAGGGCCGGGCGGGCAACATCAACCACCGGACGGTGCCTGAACTTCAGGGAGGTCCGATGAGGGGACCGATGCCCCGAGACCTCGACAGCGCGATTCAGTACTCTGGCTACAAGGCGCACCCGACAGCGTGCGCCAAGCCCCAAGAAGAGAGCCGGTACAACTTGACGCGCCGCTCCCCAGTGAGCGCCCACCGTCAGACGGCTCCGAAAACACGGGGCAGGGTTGCCACCTATAGCACGCTTGCCGCGTAACGGCACGTCACCGCCGGACGTTAACGGCGCGAGCGGACGGCGCAGAACCGCCGGCCCGCAGGGAGACCTTTCAATCTAAGTGAAGTGATGAAGTGACGCCGCCGTTGGCCAAGCCCCGCGCACATCCCCGCTCTTCTGGTTTCTCGAGCGGGCGCCATCAAGCGCGACGGTGAGGTGCGAAAACGTCGGCGGATGCGCCCCGCCAGCTGGGGGCGCGAGGCCCACGCAGGAGCGTAGTATCCGAGCGCGGGCGTTCCCCAGACCTCGACCCCAGGTCTGGCAGGGGCCAAGCCCACAGAGGCCACCCTTGTCATCGTTCGTGGGGGTCACCCCGGAGGGAGAGCGCGTCTCTGCGACTCTCCCCCGGGGTTCCTTTTTACCCAAAAACTATCAATACTACGCTATAGCAGAGTATTGTATAAGAAAAGATAACAAATATGCCGAAGTCGCGGCTATTTTTTATGCGCTCTAAAAATCCTTGAGAGACCGCTGGGCATGTAGGGGCGCAATGCTTCCGGAACGGCCACTCCCTCGTCTTTGTCCTGATAGTTTTCTAAAATCGCGATGATGGCGCGCGAAGTGGCAATGGCAGTACCGTTTAACGTATGCGTGAATTCATTTCCTCCGTCTTTCTTTTTGTAGCGAATGTTTAAATTCCTCGCTTGATAATCGGTGGTATTGGAAGCGGACGTGACTTCTCCCCAGTCACCTCTTCCGGGCATCCAGGCCTCCAGGTCAATTTTTCTGGCCGCCTGCGCCCCGAGATCCGCGGTGCACATTTCCACCACCCGGTAAGGAATTTTAAGTCCCTGCCAAAGTTCTTCCTCGGCCTCCAGCAATTCATCGTGAATGGCCGAGGAGTCCTCGGGTTTGGCGTACACAAACATCTCCACTTTAGTAAATTCATGCACCCGATAGAGTCCTTTGGAATATTTTCCGTAGCTGCCGGCCTCCTGCCTAAAACAATGGGAATATCCGGCGTAACGGAGCGGAAGCTTGTCGTCCGCCAAAATTTCATCGGCGTGGATGGCGGCTAAAGCAACTTCAGAGGTCGCAATCAGTCCCAAATCGCTCTCTTTAATTTCATAGGTCTGCGCCTCGGGGCCTTTCGGCAGATATCCTGTCCCCAAATAAAATTTTTCGCGGGCCAGATCGGGCGTCAGCCAAGGAATAAATCCACGCTTTGCAAGTACATCCAGGGCGTAGCGCGCCAAAGCGAACTCCAAAAATACTCCTTCGTTCTTAAGGTAGTAAAATCCTGACCCCGCGATCTTGGAACCGCTTTCAAAGTCCAGGATATCAAGTCGCGTTCCTAAAGCCAGATGGTCAAGCGGCTCAAAATCAAATTTTGGCCTATCACCTACTTCCCGGAGAACCACATTGTCATTCTCGGAATTACCGATGGGAACTTCAGCCAACGGAAGGTTCGGGATTTTACGCAATAACCCATTCTCTTCCTCCTCCAGCGCCCTCAATTCAAACTCCTTGTGGCCAAGTTTGTCCTTAAGCTCTTTGGACTCCGCAATCGCGGCCGCGCGCCCGTCCGCCGACATTCCAGCGATGGCGTCCGACAGCTTATTCTGCTCGGCTCTTAGACCTTCTACTTCTCGAATAAGTTTCAAGCGTTTTGCGTCAACTTCAACAATATAGTCAACATCAACGTCAACATGGCGGTTCTTCATCGCCTTTTTTATTTCTTCAGGATTTTCCCGTATCAGTTCTAGGTCAATCACAATCGGTTATTAGTTATTCGTTATTAGTTATTGGTTATTTATCTTTCCTCGGTCTCATCAGTGGTTCAAAAACCGTCTCGCGCACGGGACGGTTCATAATAATAGCGAACAATCGCTCGGAATGTCCCCATCCCGCTGTTGGCGGCATCCCGTATTCCAGGGCTTCAACAAAATCGGCATCCATGCGTTGGGCTTCTCTATCACCCTCCTTCCGCATATTTTCCTGTTCTTCGAACCGAGCTTGTTGGTCAATCGGATTATTCAACTCAGAATACCCCTTACCAAGTTCAGAGGCGCAAGCAACTACCTGGAACCGTTCAACTCGACTGGGATCATCGGGTAGGCATTTAGCTAGCGGCTCCACATCTACTGGCGGAAGAACCAAAAACCCTGGCTGAATCAAATGAGGACGCACCATTTTTTTAAAAATTATATCAATCAAGCGCCCGCGACCAGGATGTTTTACAACTTCAATCCCTTGATCTTTAGCATATGATTGAAGCTCCAATTCAGAAGCTTTTGAGAGATTGAGCTTAGTGTATTTTCGGAAGACCTCAAAATAATCAATGTGCTCCCATTCGCCTGCCCAATTTATTTCTTGTCCCTGCCACATATGCTTTAAAACTCCAAGCGTTTTTTGAATCACGTGTTTATACATGCGCTCTACAAGATCCATCGCCATTTGATAATCGGCGAAGGCCCAGTAAAACTCCAGTTGGGTGTAATCTTGCAAGTGCTCTTTATCAATGCCTTCGTTCCTAAAAATCCTGCCGATCTCAAAAACTTTTTCAAACCCCGCCACCAAAAGGCGTTTTAAATGGAGTTCGGGAGAGATACGGAGATACAAATCCATATCCAGAGTGTTTAAGTGCGTTATAAACGGTTCGGCGTCCGCCCCACCCGGAGTATGCTCCAAAATGGGCGTTTCCACTTCCAGAAAACCTTCGCTTAACATAAAATCGCGCGTGGCTTGCCAAAATTTTGATTTTTTCACGAAAAGTTCTCGCTCTTCCGGCTCCATCACTAGATCCAAATATCTACGTCGCAAACGCTCTTCAGTATCGGAAAGCCCTTCCCATTTATCGGGCAAGGGGCGTATGGACTTGGCAAGCACAGAAATGGAAGTTGCTTCCAGAGTTTTTTCGCCGCGCTTTGTTGTGAATGCTTTGCCGGATATCTCCACAAAGTCGCCTATATCCAAATTCCCAACGATCAAGGCATATTTTCCACCGAGCAAGTCCTCTTTGGCGAGCGCTTGCATTTTGCCCGACTCGTCGCTTACATCTAAAAACGTGAGCCCGCCCTGGTCGCGCCTAGCCATGACCCTTCCGGCGATACTTAGTTCCTTGCCGGATTTTTCATGTAGCTCAAAATCGCGAATTATATCTTCAATACGAAAAGACCGGCCTGATTTTGCCGGATATGGATTCTGGCCTGCCTTTTTAAGCGCATTTAGTTTTTTTATTCTATCGGCCCTAATGTCTTCCAGCGGCATAGAAAGTTAAAATCAAAATTTAAATATCAAAAATCAAAATTGCAGAAGCGCTTTCAGCGCTACATTCATTTTACATTTTGACTTTTGCATTTTGAATTCCGTCAGCGTATATCTCTTATAGTATACACCTGAACACCGGCCGGCGCCCTAACTTCCGCTTCTTCTCCCCTCTTTTTGCCCAAAAACGCGCGCCCCAGCGGCGATTCATTTGAGATCTTGCCCGCCTTGGGGTCGGCTTCTTCCGAACCCACGATAGTATAGGTCATCTCGCCTTCCGGAGTCGCCACTAACACAGTAGAGCCAATATCCACGATATCCGTTCGGTGATTCTCGGAAATTATTACGACCTCTCTTAAAATATCTTCCAGCTCGGCAATGCGCGCTTCATTCTGCGACTGCGCGTCCTTGGCTTCCTGGTATTCGGCGTTCTCGGAAAGATCCCCCAGTTGTTTGGCGGATTCAATGCGCTCGGCGATGTCTTTGCGCACGGTTGTCTTCAATTCCTGAAGTTCGTTCTTTAATTTTTCTAGACCCTCGGATGAAATATATTGGGACATACGCTAACAAAATCAAAAATTAAAAATTAAAATTCAAAATTAATTATGGAGGTGTCTGCCGCCTTAAAACAAAAATTTAAGCGGGTTTCTAGAAGTATACTGATGCGCTGATTAAACGCAAGCTCAATATCCACATACCGACTATTTGGCCCTGCCGCCGGGGCCTTGGGTAAAATACCAGTATAAAACATCTCTGGTCACGGGCGTGGCTATGGAAGTATTCTCAATAACATCTTCGGCCATCACTACCATAGCAAGTTCCGGGTCCTTGTACGGGGCGAATACCGTGAACCAGCCGTGAGCGTTCTTTTGGAAACCGGTCTGGGCTGTGCCTGTCTTCCCGGCTACTTCAACTGGAAAATCGGCAAAAAAGTTCCTGGCTGTTCCTTGCGTCGCCACCAGCCGCATACCCTGCCGCACTATCTCAAAAGACCTGGGGTCGCCAAGGTGGTCGCGAATAATTTTCGGTTCTATGGTCTTAATCACGTTCCCATAAGGGTCCAGGATCGCTCGCACCACCTGCGGCTGCCAAAGCGTTCCGCCGTTGGCTACAGCCGCGGTCATGGCGACGATTTGAAGCGGAGTGGCCTGGAAAGAACCCTGGCCGATAGCGGCATGATATGTGTCGCCGAGGCGCCACACCGGGTCTTTGGGCCTTGTCAAGGCAATGTTGTCCAGCCCCGGCACTAGCCCCTCGGTCTCACCCGGAAGGTCAATACCGAGCTTTGACCCTAGCCCGAACTTTTTCATATATTCATCAAGTTTGGTGATACCAAGTCCTTTAATATCCTTATATCCGCCGCCGACGATATAAAAATATACGTTGGCCGACCATTGTATAGCGCCTCTTAAATCGACCCAGCCGTGGGCTTTCCAATCGGGGAATATCGTTTCCTCACCCGGCTTGTACGGATTGGGAATAGAGATAGAGCCGGAATCGTAAATTTTATAAGTCGGATCAATGACCTTCTCCTCCAGAGCCGCCACCGCCACCATGGGTTTTATAACCGAACCAGATGGGTATTCGCCCGCGATGGCCCGATTAAAGAACGGCTTGGACTTTGAAAGTATCAATTTTTCATATTCACTTTGGGTTAGGCGCCGCCGCAAGAGATTTGGATCAAAGCTAGGTACGGAAACCAGCGCCCGCACCGCGCCATCCCTGGGATCAATGACAACAGCACTTCCCGCCGTTTTGCCGTGCTCGCGTAAATGGGTCGTTAATGAATCATAAAGCACTCTTTGAAGTTCGGCATCTATGTTCAAAACAGAACTGTTTCCTATTCGAGGCGCTAACTCGGGAAGATCCCCTATTGCCGCGTGACTGGAATTTATCTCAACTAATTTTTCCCCGTCAACGCCGCGAAGTTCCGTCTCATATGTGGCCTCAATGCCGCTCTTGCCGATAAGGTCCGAAATACGATATTCCGAATGCTCCTTGAGATCTGACATAGAAACTTTGCCGATGTACCCGAGTACATGCAAGAACGCAGAGCCGGGATATTCGCGAAGTTGCCGCTCTCGCACCAAAACTCCCGGGAAGTCAGCGGGGCGTGACTCTACTTCCACTACTTCCTCGCGCGATACGTCGGACGCCACCACAATTTCTTCCGGCAAATTTTCTTTGGGGATATCGGCATCAAATCCTGCTTCTTCCAGATCAACCGCGGTCTTGCCAAAAAGTTCTCCTAATTCCATGGCTAGATTGCGACGGGCAATCTCACTCTCCGGCACTTCGTCGCGTTTTAAGACCACCTCAAAACTGGGGGTATTTTTGACCAACTCTTCGCGATTGCGGTCATATATCAACCCTCTGGGTGCCGGGAGTCTGATACTCGTAACCCTGTTTTCTGCGGCTCGCTTGGCCATGACCTCGCCTTTTACAATCTGCAAGAATCCCACGCGCGCCGCCAAAACCAAAATGCCCAAAATTGCGATGCTGAGCCCCAAAAAAAATGGGGCTCTGCCGAGTGAGAATTCCAGCTGACCCTCCAGTCTGTCAGTATTGAATTCTTCCGGGTTTAAGGCGTCCAAGAGAATATCCTCGGGATTGACCTCTCTACCGTGTGCCTCTGAAACGCCTCTTAATTTGTACTTCCTAATTCGCATAACCCCGCGCTTCAATACTGCCTCGTTGATATTGCCAGCGAAGGATGAGAAAAAAGACAAGTGCTGACAAGATCAATGCTATGGTTCTTGATAGTAAATATTCCGGCGAGAACCAACTTAAAACGGCATTCTGCCCCAGAACCCAAGCACCAATGGGTATTGTAACCTCTCCCAATATCGTAGTGATAATGACCATGGCCAAATCTCCCCAAAGATAGCGGGAAACGAGGAATTTTTTCCCTACCCACATGGCGATGCCGAGCAAAAAAAAGACCAAAATATGAGTACCGAACGGAAAAACGCTGAAACTATCCAAAATGACGCCAGCGAGAACTGCTCCCCAGAGGTGGCGTGGAAATGAAGTATAGAGACCCCACAAGCCAAAAAGTCCGGTAACCGCATAAATGCCAAAGTATGATGTCGGGGGAACCCCGCCTATAAAAATCAACGTCCCCAGAATAAAAACAATAAAGAAACTAGCGCTTCCCATATTTATTCAGCTGAGATCAAAACTCTATCTATGAAATTAATTTCAACCGGAGATCTTACGCGAACTCCCAAGAATGTTTCCGTCGGACGCCGCTCCACGCTAACTACAAACCCAATAACAGCGCCCGCGTTAATTTCAGCGTTCCTGCCGGCTGCTATTATCGCATCCCCCGCGTTTATATCTGACGCAGAGGGAATAAGCGAGACCAAGTATTCGCCGTTATTGTCCCCCCTGAGAATCCCGTCAACTCCAGCCGGCAAAACACGGACACTGATACTTTCAGAAGGACTTGCGAGAGTTCTGACGGTCGCCGTATTACCAGACGCGACCCGCACAAATCCCAAAAGGATGCCGCTAACAGAAAAAGCCGCGGCCCCCTCTGGGATTTCAATATTGCGGCCATGATTCACTATCAGATATTCATCCCGGCCCTCCGAGAATTTACCGATAACATCCGCGTACCATACATCGCGTTTTGTTTCATTCTTGATACTTAGAGCTTTTCTAAGGTCTTGATTCTCACGCTCTAATATACCTAATCTGGTTTTATCTATAAGAAGCTGCGATTCTCTGGCCATTAATTCGCTATTCTTACGATAGATCAGAACTAAACCCGTAACTCCAGATGATACGCGTTCCACCGCCAAACCCAATCTGTGGAACGGCTTTAAGATCCACTGCATCGTACCCGAAACGGCTTCGCGAAGCACGCTGTTGGCCGGCGGATAAAATGTTACCAGCATGAATAAAATGGCCACAACCGCCAAAGAAACCCATTTTAATCCAGTTCGCCTACGCATATGCCGTTAATTCGAGAAAAATAAATTTTAGATCGCCACCGGCGTTTTCTCGTATCTGGCGGAAACCAAAACGTTTGAAAGCATGTCTAAATCTTCCAATATCATTCCCGTACCCCTTACCACGGCGGTTAGAGGATCTTCAGCCACGTAGGCAGAGATTTTCGTCTCATTAGCGATCAACTGATCAAGCCCCCGGAGCAATGAACCGCCGCCCACCAGAACAATGCCGCGGCGCATGATGTCAGCCACCAATTCGGGCGGTGTCTCTTCAATGGCCGATTTTACCGCGTTAACCAGAGTGGCCACAGACTGGCGCGTGGCTCTCCTAATATCGCTATCATCAACCACTATCTCTTTAGGCAACCCGGAAATCACATCGCGGCCGCGCATGGTGGCCTCCATGGCTTGCGGCAACTGTACGGCCGAGCCAATAGCTATCTTAATGTCTTCGGCAGTACGCTCTCCAAGCACCAATTTATATTCTTCTCTCGCAAATCTAATGATGTCTTCATTTAATTTATCACCCGCCACACGCAAATTCTTGGACGTGACTATGCCGCCCAGAGAAATTACAGCGATATCCGTGGTCCCTCCTCCGATATCCACTACCATGGAACCGAGTGCCTCCTGCACGGGGAGCCGCACGCCAATGGCTGCCGCCATGGGCTCTTCCACTAAGTAAACTTCCCGAGCGCCCGCGTTCCTGGCCGCGTCTTCCACGGCGCGTCTTTCCACCTCCGTAACTCCGGAAGGAATGCCGATAGCAACACGGGGCCGCGGCAGTAAACTGAATGAATCGTTATGAACTTTCTGTATAAAGTGCCGCAGCATTTCTTCCGTAATTTCAAAATCGGAGATCACCCCCTGAACCAAGGGGCGTGTAGCCACAATATGCGAGGGGGTTCTCCCCACCATATGTTTGGCCTCGGTGCCAATCGCCAGGATCTGACCCGTCTTTTGGTTAATAGCTACTACTGACGGCTCATTTATAACAATGCCGCGCCCGCGAACATACACCAGCGTATTGGCCGTTCCCAGATCAATGCCGATATCTTTAGAAAAATATCCTAAAACTTTCCCTATCATCCCGTTAGAAGCAGACCCGTTCCGCCGAAGCTCCAGCGAGACGAGTCGCGATTATAATCGCTTTTCTGCTTTATATTGCCTATTAATGTAATTCCGACATACCCATTAGAAACCATTTTCCGCGATCGCGGATCGCTAACGGGATCATATCGGGGCTATCATACTAAAGACCCGGCTTTCACGCCAGCACCAGATTTCTGGTATAATAAACTCGTATGTTGGGATACAGCTCTGGTCAAATGATGGGTTGGGGCGGCTCAAGTTTCTTCGGCACGCTCGGGCTCTTCACCTGGCTTGTCTGGCTGGTCGCGGGGATTCTGGTCTGCGTCTGGCTCTGGCAGAAAATTTCAAAAAAATAATCTTTTAAGAGACTTGATTTTATAGACTAATAATAGGTCCTATTTTTTATGTTGCCAGCTTCGACTCAATTCTCTTCAAAAGCACAGCGTTAGTCGCCACAATAATGGAAGAAGCTGACATTAGGAGCGCGGATATTTCCGGCCGCAGCGACCAGCCAAGTGATGTGTAAAAAACGCCCGCCGCCACGGGAATAGCCAGCATATTGTAGATAGCCGCCCAAAAAAGATTTTGTTTCATCTTTATTACCGTGGCTTTACTTAAACGAATAGCGGCAACAATGTCGTATGGATCGGACTTCATAAGAACGATGTTGCCGGTTTCAATGGCAACGTCGGTACCCGCGCCAATGGCAATACCGATATCTGCTTGGGCAAGAGCGGGGGCATCGTTTATGCCGTCGCCAACCATAGCCACGAACTTGCCCTCATCTTGAAGTTTTTTTACGTATCTGGCTTTATCCGAGGGCAGGACTTCGGCAAATATCCTATCAATACCCAACTTGCTCCCAACCGCGTCGGCCACGCCCTTATGATCCCCCGTTATCATGGCGACTTCCATGCCTAATTCTTTCAACTTCAAAACAGCGGCGGCGGCGGACGGTTTAATGGGGTCTGATACGGCAATAATTCCCGCCAACTTTCCGCCAGCGGCCACTAAACTTAATGTCTTGCCTTCAAAAGATAATTTATCAATATTCGGTTGCGATGCCGCCAAGTTTATCCCGTTCTCTTTCATTAGGCGTTGAGTACCGGCTAAAATATTTTCCCCATTTATAACACCCTTTAACCCATACCCGGCGATTGATTCAAATCTAGAAACTATATCAAGCTGAATGCCCCGCTTTTTAGCTTCTTGGGAAACGGCTTTCGCCACAGGATGATTGGAACCCGCCTCCAAACTTGCCCCGTAGCGAAGCACTCCGTCTTCTGAAATACTGCCAACGCCGATTATGTCGGTAACTTTAGGCCTGCCTTCCGTAAGCGTGCCCGTTTTATCTAAAACGATGGCGTTTATTTTGGATGTATTTTCAAGCGTGGCGGCGTCTTTTATCAAAATATTGTGCTTAGCGCCGATACCGGTACCAACGGCAACGGCAGTTGGCGTCGCAAGCCCCAGCGCATCCGGGCAAGCAATGACTACCGTTGAGACCGCAAAGGTAAGGGCGGAAAGAAGCGACGCTCCGGCAAGGGCATACCAACCAAAGAACGCAAGTAATCCCGATCCAATAGCAACCACCACCAGATATGCGGCGGCTTTGTCGGCAATGCGCTGGCCAGGGGCTTTGGAATTCTGGGCAGTTTCCACCATTTTAATGATGTGTGCTAACACTGTGTCGGCGCCAACTTCTTTGGCTTTGAATTTGACCGTGCCTGTTTGATTTACCGATCCGCCAACAACTTTACTGCCGACAGTTTTTACAACAGGCAACGATTCGCCGGTAACCAGCGACTCGTCTATGGCGGTTTCGCCTTCAATGATTTCTCCATCAACCGGAACCTTATCGCCCGGCCTTAAAACGACAACATCGCCTCTCACAATTTCAGCACTGGCAATAGTAATTTCTTTGCCGTTGCGGATAACATTGGCTCTTGGCGGCACCAGGTCAAAAAGCGCTCTTAGGGCATCCGATGTCCCCCGACGGGAACGCATTTCCATCCAGTGGCCAAAAAGCACGAAAGTGACCAAGAGGGCGGCCGCCTCATAGAAAGTTTCCGACTCCGGGCGAATCACCGTAATCAGCACACTGAAAAGATAGGCCGCCAAAACACCGGTGGCGATTAAGACAGCCATGTTGAGCTTCTTAGCTTTCAGAGAATAATATGTGCCGGTAATAAATATCGAACCGGTCCAGAAAACAATCGGAGTTGTAAGAATTAAAAGCAACCAATTGACCGGAATGGGTGTCGGTAAATGCAATCCTAAGAAATTAATACCCACCGGCGAATACAAGAATATGGGGATTGAGAGAATAAAAGATATCCAAAAGCGGCGGCGCATATCCGCTTCCATTTTCTTAGCCATGGCTGGGTTAGTCGTAGCCGACTCGTGGTCTACGTGACTCGCGTGTTGTATATCATGGCTGGCATGATCTTCCGTTCGCTTAGGAATCAAGTCCATGCCGCAACCGGGACATTTCCCCGGGCCGTCTTGGACAACTTCCGAGTGCATGGGGCAAGTGTAAATGGTTTTTTGCGAGTTGTGGTTATGGTTATTCATATTATTTATTTTCAGTGGCATGACTTGTGATTTCCAAATTGCAACTGTGGTGTTCCTTGCACCACGCTTCGCACTTGTCTTTCCACTCCTTATCTTTATATCGCAAGCTGCATTCCGGACACTGGTAGAGCTTATTTTCAGTTTCGGGATTATTGTGGCAACAGTTATGGTTCATGTATGTTCGGTTAAATAATTACTGTCTAATATCAAAGCGGTTGACATAAATATAAGTCCAAAATGTTCCAATATGTCCAGAGAGCTTCCGATTACAGCCATGACCCCGACTAACCACACTGTTGCCCACACAGCTGTGCGGCGAGTTGCAATGCCGCTCATAAGAAGCAGGCCAACAATAGCATCATTGAAACCAATAATGACCCCTACAAATGCCTTCGGACTGATGGGTGAGAGATTTGCGACAAAAGAATTCTTTATAAGCTCAATGAATTCAGCAGGGGCAAAAAACGCCGTCAAGGCATTGGCGATAAATATGACGCCAAGTCCGAAACGAATCAGGAAACTGTAATTTAAATATTTGTTCATATCTGTTTTAATTTTCGCCACATAAAATGTTCATATACACTCGACCAAATAAAACCGAAGCTGACCGCGAATAAAAGTTCTTCTAAGGGAACGCCCCATACCAGAATTCCCGAAATAGCTTTTAAATTCCATACTTGCTCCACATAGCCAGGATACATAACGAATAATGTTAAAAAAATAGACGAAGTATATTCCGAGAAATATAAAAGCGCTCACAAGCATCTTCTTTTTTAAGTCGGGGCGGCAATACCAAGTGGCAACTCCTCCGGCGATCATCGCGATAATCGCCGAATGAAGCGGGTTAAGCGGAGTTGCCAATAGAAGAATGGCGAGAATCACCGGGGCCGAAAGGATAGCAATGAGGTGATAGCGGTGACGAGAAGAACGGTGTTCGTGTGAGAAAACGCGGTTTTCAGAAACATTAAATATCCGATTGTAGAACACCGCCGCTATTCCCCCGATGCCGAAAGAAAATATTAAACTCTCAATATCAAATCCCGTCCGCGCCGCCAGGTTAAAGAGTGACGGCGGACTCCAGTAAGCCGGCACAAAGAGCGGCTCCGTTAGTCCCAAAAGGGATGTCGCTAAACTGACCAAGAGCATTGTCCTCCTCGCTTCTTTATCCTTAAGGGAGAAATAGAGCGCTAGCCATGGAACTAGCAGCAATAAACTCCAAATCAGCCAGATATACCGCATACTGCTTGATTATGTCCCGCAACCGCTGCTGTTTTTTTGCGCCGGTCGGGGCTCTGCTACGCCGCAACCGCCGGGAGTTCCTTCACCCGCCGATGGTAGCCGCGAGAGAATGGCCTGGTAGCCGGAGCCGCTCGAGAATTCCTCGCTAAGCATACGCTCGGCGGAGGCAGTTATGCCGTTCAACTCCAAATATCTTTGGATGTTAGAGTATTGGTCGGGGAACCAGAGAGAATTCACCTGAAGCGCAGCTTGGTACAACGTGCTTTCTGGCGCGCCCTCCGACGCCAGCAGTTGAAGTAACCCCAGCATGGCTATCCCATGATTGCAATCGGGAAAATAGGTGGAATTATCGCAGCACGGGCGATAAATATTTTTGCTTACTCGTTCCACTAACGCTTGCTGTTCTGTAGTAAGCGTCACGAACGAATGGCGGCTGTAATGAGCCATGGCGTCTCCTTTGGCAAGCGTCCACCCGCCCGTTGAAGCGAAATTACCCGCACCACCGTAGCGAGGGTCCGTCATGGGGCCATTTGCCAATACTGAATTTCTGTTCCCGAGACTGAACGCCCAAAGGAGATTCAAAAGCAGCCCAGAATTCTCCTCCGTCACCCGCAGTTCTCCCTTGTCAAAGTCTGACAGCAGTTGTTTATCCTCATCGCTGAATCCTCCCCGCCCTTGGTACAGGGCGTTGAATCGGTCCCAATCGATCACGCCTGAACTAACCATCTCGGTGAGTAATTTCTCTCTGCCAAGCGGCAGAACTATTGCATCCCCCGCCGCGGTTGTCTTTGACTTTGACCGAACACTGTTCTGGGGAACTTTCTGCTGGGGAGAAGATTGTATGCGCGCAGCGTAATATAGTGACAGGCCAAGTGCTAAAATGAGGCCAACTGGCATAAGCCAGCTTCTATTTTTGGATTCTTCCACGACTTCTGCATCATTCATGTTTTTTCACAGGATTTAGCGGCAATACGACCTTTACTGCTTTTGATTTATATGCTCCTCTTGCGCTCGCTGTGAGGTGATTATTAGCCCATCTTCTCAACTAAGCTGGTGTTGTGCATCCAGACCATGTACCAAGCGAATATCCAGGCAAATACGAAGACATACACAGCGCCAAGTACGATACTGCCGACATTCCCCCAAACAAAACCTGGCAATGTTTCAAAGAATGAGTGATGCAGTTCAATTCCTCTGGCTGTTCTAAGCGGCAAGTAGCCGCCGGCGATACAGATGAAATACGCAATTTCACCACCAAGTACGCAGAGCCAGCCATAACGTTTAAGTGAAAGCATAAATTATGATTGTTAGTTAATATGTTTCTTTAGACAGACCGACCGCATGTCGATAAACTCTATCTATAACGGATTAATTTTTTGGATTTCCTGAATAAGCTTGTCGTTATTGACTGCCATCATGGGATCATCAAATATATAGCGAACTATCCCGTCTTTATCGATAAGCACGTACGAATGCCCAGGGAAAGAACCATAATGCATGGAAGACGGGCGCGTTAGCATGCCGAATTCACGTGAGACATTTTTGTCGGTATCAAAGACAATAAGTGCCTCGCTCAGAGCCGGCATTTTGGAGATGGCGTATTGCCAGTCCTCTTTTCTATCAACCACAACCGAAAGAACGGTCGTGCTGGCCGCCGGGAAACGGCTATCTTCGGCGAATGCCGCTATCTGCTCCCAGCACGACGGATAGCACATGATGCCCTCCGTAAAGAAAAGAACGACATTCTGGCCTTTAAGATTTTCTGAAGAAAATTCCCGTCCGTCTCTGTCTCTGAGGGAGAAAATCGGCACGGGCCTCCCAACCGCCAAACCCGGGGTTTCTTTGACCGCGGAAGTTTCGGCTGGCGGATTAGAGCGACTTTTTGATATTAAATACACCCCGCTGGCCACTAAGATGATGAACAGCGCTATGCTTACGAAGAACCAATTATTATTTTTCATAATTATATTATTAATGATTACAATGATTATTACTTTCTCCGCTACCGGTGAACTGCTTAAACGCAACCCGCGCCAGCAACGCTAAAATACCCAGAAATACCAGCGCCCAGACAAACTGCGGCACGGCTCCCAGCCACTGGTTCAAAGACATCTGCAATTTGGTCAAATAAATATTAACGTCAATTTGATATTGGCCATGAGTATTGACCTGGCCGGTAAACGCCCAGTAAAGCGTCAGGGCGCCCATTGCAAGAAAAGTGATACCGGAAATTAGGTCGGGCAGTCTCACCTCCGCCGTTCCTTTCCCGAAAGGCAATGTAATGGGGGCGGTTGCGTCCATTAATTTTTGTGTGAGATTTACGCGGTCCAAAAAGAAAGCGATGACAAAAAGCGGGGTCACCATTCCAAGAACATATGCCAAAGTATATAAGCCGCCCCACAATACCGAGCCCGGCAAGACCGACAAAGCGATAACCCCGGCCAGAACCGGCGCGCAACAAGTGGTAGCGATACCCGACACAATACCTAGAAGAAAAATTGAAGGAATATTATGCGCCGCGATTGAGGGATGCAAAGAGAAAGGCAGCATGAATCTTTTCCCGAGTACCAGTGATACGCCGAGTAGGATGAAAAACATCCCGGCTGTTATAAATATCGGCGCGTGATAACGGCTGAAAATTTGGCCGAGTACCGCCATACCCAACCCCAGCGGCAAAAATACCGTAAGAATTCCCAGGAAGAATATGAAAGTCATCAGAAATACTTTCTTTCGCGTGCGAAAAATTGACGCGAAGTAGGAGGGCAAAAGCACGGTAATGCAGCAGGGCGCAAATAGTGCCGCAATACCTATGATAAAAGCCGCAAGTAGTGATGTCCCAACAAAAATATCCATACCATCCGGTTATTTATGCGACAGGGAGAATATCCTGATAAGTTCCTGAACGGCCTTGGTTTCCTCGCTGCGCTTTTGCAACTGATGCTTTACGTGTGTTCTTAGATGGTTCTCCAATAAGAGCTGATTTAAGCTCTGGAGCGACTTTTGTATGGAAAGCGAATACAACAACAGGTCCACGCAGTATTCTTCTTTGGCGATAGCTTTGGTAAGGCCCTTCATTTGTCCTTCCAAAATCCTGGCGCGGTGCAGCGCGCGACTCTTTATTTTTTGATCAACCATAGTTATAGAAGATTTATATAATACCTAATACCCCTATATCCTATTATAAATGTCTAAAAATGTCCATTCACGGGTCATAATAATACAAATCTTAGAAAATCGAGCTATTGCCGAGAGATACGATCTCCCCTTGAGATTCTACTCGTCTTTTCATTTCCACTCCCCCATCTTTTAGCGTTCTCTCGGAAATGACCATGCGTATGGGAAGCCCAATAAGATCGGCATCGGCGAATTTCTCGCCCGCTGAAATTTCTTTCCTGTCGTCAATTAGAGCGTTACCTTTCGCTTCTTCGTAGAGTTGGGCGGCGGTCTCCAGAATTTCGGCGTTCGTTTTATCGTTCTTACTCATAACGGGGATGAGGTGATATTTAAACGGCGCCACGGATTCGGGCCAGATAATCCCCTTTTCGTCATGCGAGACCTCCACAATGGTCCCCATAATGCGCGAAGAGCCGATACCGTAGCAACCCATTAAAACATCCTTTTGCGAACCGTCTTCGGCAGTATATGCGAGTCCAAATGGTTTTGAATATTTATTTCCCAATTTGAATATATTTCCCACCTCCGCGGCTTTCTCCACGTGCCAGGTTCTGCCTTCGTGTTCAAACTTTTCACCCGCTTCTTTGGCTTTAAGTAAATCGGGCATAAGCTCGCGATTAAGGGCTTCGCCGTCATCGGGAATAAAAATAAGGTCCTCGCCGGCTTCACAAATGGTCTGAAATTCGTCGGAAAACTTGGAAAACGTTCCGCCGGAGGCCTTAACTCGCAGGGCCTCAATCCCCAACCGCTTAAATACTTTCTCATATACCGAAGCCATCATCTCATAATACTCATCCAGCGACTTCTCATCCGCGTGAAAACTGTAAAGGTCTTTCATTCTGAATTCGCGACCCCTTAAAAGACCTGATTTGGACCGCGGCTCGTCCCGGAACTTTGTTTGAATTTGGTAAATACCAAAAGGCAGGTCCTTATAAGACAAAGATGAGCGCTGGACCATGGGCACAACTGACTCCTCGTGCGTGGGAGCCAGGGCGAATTCCTGGTCAAAATGTGAGACGACTTTAAAAAGTGCATCAAACCCGTGGAATCTTCCGGTTTTCTCCCAATTTTCTTTTGGGTGCAGGGCCGGCATTAAAATTTCCTGCCCGCCGGCTTTATTCATTTCATCGCGGATAATATTTTCAATATTTTGGAGAACTCTGACGCCTAACGGCAAAAATTGATAAGCCCCCGCCATCAGTTTGTTCACAAACCCGGCACGGGTCAAAAGCTTGGCGTTTATAGACACTTCGTCCCTGGGGGACTCTTTTAGTGTTCTCCCAAAAAGCTGTGATTGCTTCATAAGCTCAAGTTTACCCAAACACCAAAGAATGAGCAAAAAGAAACGGGGCAGAAGGAAAACTTCCCTCTGCCCCGTCAGAGCTGGCTGCCGGAAGGCGGTAGGCTACGGCGAATGGAGCGCAGTCCCGCTACCCAGATTCGCCATTCGGAAAACGGCATGGGGTAACAGTCGAAACTGGCGAAACTCTCACCCGAGTTGTGCGTACCTACCTGACACCACCCAGAGATCAAAATTTCCTCCCCACCAACCAAACGCGCCCGCTGGAGCAAAAGGAACTCTCTCTTGGGATTCCAACTATAGGAGAGCCGGCGCGCATAGAAAATATCGTTTCCCACCCCCCAACTCCAGGCCATCTCCTTCAAATCAGAGGAGAAAACGATGAGCCGCAACATCTTCAGCAGATGCTCACCCTGACGCCTTACCCGCCAGCAGGCACGCAGGGCGCGCTCTCGCTCCAAACGGCTTTCGGTGTTTTTCCGGCCCCGGAGAAAAAGAACGGCTATCGGACGCTTGCTCAAAACGGCTCACCTCCTCCCTCTTTAGAACTTGGCTACCCGCCGCACGTGCTCCACCAATGTCGCCGTATATCCGGCCTCATTGTCGTACCAGGCAAACACTTTCACCATATCCCCATCTATCACGCGGGTCAGGGTTAAGTCAACTACCGCGCCATACGGCTCCCCAATTATATCCGTGGACACCAGCGGGTCTTCCGAAACCTTCAAAACCTTATGCCATCTTGTGTCTCCCGCCGCTTTCTTGAAAATTTGATTGACTTCACTAACCGTAGTCGGCCTATCTACGAGTGCTGTAATATCCGTAAGCGACCCGGTGATAACCGGCACTCTTATAGCCACCGCGTCAAACTTCCCGCGAATATCCGGAATGGATTGAACGACGGCTTCCGCCGCACCCGTAGTGGACGGCACGATGTTTACCGCCGCGGCTCTGCCGCGCCTCGGGTCTTTAGCATCTGGCGCGTCAACTAACTTTTGCGTCGCCGTATATCCGTGCACCGTGGACATCCCCGCCTTTTTAACCCCCAGCGTCTCTTTAAGAATTTGGACCACGGGTGCTGTGGCATTGGTAGTGCAAGAAGCATTGGCCGTTATCCGCCCGATACTCGCATCAAATAAAATATCATTAGTCCCAACTAAAGCCGTTACGGCTTCCCCGGCAGCGGGAGCCGTGATTACCACGCGCCTAGCGCCCGCCTCCAAGTGCGCTTTGGCTTTTTCGCCGTCCGTAAAAAATCCCGTGGACTCTACCACGATATCAATGCCGTAAGAACGCCAGGGCAGTTTCAACGGATCTTTTTCCGCGAGCACTTTAACTTCTTTGCCGTCCACCACCAAAAATCCTTCTTTGGCAACCACAGATTTTCCATAGCGCCCGTAAACGCTGTCGTATTTCAAAAGATAGGCGAGTGTCTTGGTGTCTGTTAAGTCGTTCACCGCCACGACGTCAAAATCAGCATCGCCAAAAGCATAACGAAAAAAACTGCGTCCGATACGGCCAAACCCATTAATTGCTATTTTGGACATTCCAATAATATTATTTTAGTTAAGAGGCCCGTCCCGTTAGAGGTAAGCAACCTTCGGTTGCTGCCGATTTGCAAGCAAATCGGACCTCTAACGGGATGAATTGCAATCTTTGCCATATTAGAACTAAACTACCGGAGATTCACTTGCTGGACTTTGCCGTTTCATCCCCAGAAGATAATTATACGCCGAAAGCGCGGCTTTCACGGCATCCCCTACCGAGATGTTGTTTTGTTTATAGATCTCATCGGTAACGTCGCCCGCCGCGAAAATTCCAGGCCCGGAAGTAGCCCCGGTTTTATGATCAATGATAACCTCCCCTGCGGCGTTCATTTCCACCAAGCCCTTCACGATCTCCGAATTTGGCACAGCGCCGATTTCCACAAATACCCCGTCTGCTTTTATATCCCTGACCTCGTTTGTTTTTGTATCTTTATAACGAAGCCCGGTCACGTATTCCTCGCCTAAAATCTCCTGGGTTAAAGCGCTATAAATAATTCCTACCCTAGGATTCTTTTTAACTTCATCCTGCGTTATTTGATCTCCCTTCAACGCATCGCCTCGCACCAAGAGATAAATCTTTTCGGCGTAGGGCAAAAGGTCCACAACTGCTTCCAGTCCCGCGTTACCGCCGCCGACCACCGCCACGGCCTTGCCGCCAAAAAGCGGTGCGTCACAGGTGGAGCAAAAAACCACCCCCTTGCCCTCAAATTTTTGTTCGCCCGGAACACCAAGCCGTCTGCGGCGCGAGCCGGAGGCCAAAATCACCGTTTTTGTTTCAAACGATTTACCACTTTTTACATCTACCTTGAATCCGCCCGGGATTTCCAAAACCGATGTCGCCAGTTCGGGAGACAAAACTTCAACGCCCGCTTGGGCTCTCACATGGCGTTCCAATTTCTGTGCTAAGTCAAAACCCGTCAGTATGGAATCGCCTATCCAATTCTCAATTGACGAGGAGATCATGGACTGGCCACCGAACTCGCCCACTATCATAAGCGTCTTCAATTTCTTTCTGGCGACATACACCGCCGCTCCCGCTGCGGCGGGACCTCCGCCGATAATTATCACGTCATACATATAGATAGTCCCTAGTTCCTAGTTGAAATTCTTTTATGCTTAATTCTTAATTCGTAATCCTTTATTTTTACTGCTGAACTGTCTTCGGATCAATGCCGGGAGACGTGTCTGGCACTAATTCCGGGCCGCGATTCTTAAGGCGCTTGTAAAATTCGCTAATCTTATCCAGATCCTCGGGTTTCAAGGTCCCCCCGTCTAAATCTAATTTTAGAACCCTGCCCCAGACGGCCATGGCTATATCGGCATCATTGGCCGAGCGCGGCGCCATGACTAATTTAGAATTTTTATTGTCTTCCACAAATCTTTTCAGATCATTGATGACTTCTGTAGAAAGCGTGGGGCGATAGCTGAGCCAAACGCCGCCGTGCTCTAAATTATGCATAAAAATCTTATCGTTTACCTCGTAATCGTATACCCCCCAATTAGCCGCCGTGCCGTAATGCGCGCCCGATGAGGGCGGATTGGAATTATAGGGCTTAGGGGGCGCGGCATTTAGCGCTATATGCTCGCGGCCTACATTGGGATAAGCCATGCCCGGCAGGTCCGTGTTTACGCGCTTACTGTAATAAACTATTCCGGCAGTGCCGCCTCCAATAATGGCGGCGGCCAACGCACTCCAAAGAACGCGCCGCACTATCTTTCTGCGTCGCGCCGACTTGATGCGTTGTATAGACGCGTTTATTTGTTCGTCGCCCATGCTTTTAGGTCTTCCCAACTTGCTTCACCGCAAAGAAATGTTTTGGTTTCCGTATTGTAAAAAAACGGCACTCCGCCGCAAAGCCCCTTATCCAGCTCCGCCATCTTTTTGGCATTATCCTCGTTCTGCCAAACTTCCAGCCCTTCTATTTCAATTCCCTCACTCTTCAATTTCTCAACCAGCGGCGCCATTTTGACGCAGTGCGGACAGCTGTCTCCATAAAATTCAAGTAAGGCCATATAATAAATTCAAAATGCAAAAGTCAAAATTTAGGAAGCGCTTCCAGCGCTACATTCATTTTGATTTTTGACCTTTGATTTTTGATTTTCATTTTATGCCCAGTGCTTCGATCAGGCGCGGTTTGTCAAAACCGATGATGATCTTGCCGTTAACGTCAATTACCGGCACGCCGATTTGGCGCGATCTGGCTATCATTTCCTCTCGGGCCTTGGTATCTTGGGCCACATTTACCTCTTCATACTTGATGCTATTTTCCGCAAAAAAGGCCTTGGCCATCTTGCAGTATACGCAAACGGGCGTCGTGTAAATTTTCACGTTAGGCATAGAATTAGAAATTATGAATATGAATATTAATATTGTTTAGTATAACACCGAAGTCAATCTACTTGCCCGACGACTTTTTAGCAAGTTCGGCATCAATGGCGGCCCTAAACTCTTCGTAGGGCACCGCGCCCGAAATAAATTGACTGTTAACGAACGTGCCCGGCGTGCCAGCGACTCCGACCGCTTGGCCATCCTGTAAATCTTTCTCAACTTCGCTGGCGTATTTCCCGGAATCAAGACATTGACCGAATTGGGCCGTATCCAAACCAAGCTCGGCCGCCCAGCGTTTTACATCGTCCACGGTATAGCCCAATACCGTACCCGACCCCTTTTTTGACTGCTCATTGAATATCTTGTCATGCATAGCCCAGAACTTCCCCGCCTCATCAGCGCATTCCGCGGCTTCAGCGTATTTTTGAGCCATATCGTGAATTGAAGATATGGGAAAGTCCCGATAGACAAAACGCGCTTTACCCGTCTTTACATACTCGTCTTTGATACGAGGAAGCACTGTCTCAAAGAAACGCCGGCAAAAAGGGCACTGAAAGTCGCTAAATTCCACCACAGTCACCGGGGCGTTTGGATCTCCCAGGGCCGGATCGTCATCGGCCAGGTTCACTGCGTTTGCGAATCCTGCCGCCTGGTTGGAACCGCCACTCTGACCACCGCCCGGGGGAATCGCCCGCGGCAAGGGACTGCCTGAATAAATCACGGCGAGCGCAATGATCGCTCCCGCCGCTATGATTGAGGCGGGGATAAGCCAACTGCTTTGTGAAGACGTAGAGTCTGAAGAATTTTGTCCCATAGCTTGTTTATGATACAGAAATCCGCGTTGTCCCGCAAATGAGTCAATCTTTAGAGTGATTCAAGCGGTATGGCAACATCCGCGATCTTGGCTCCTAAGCCGGCTAAATTCTTCTGTTCCAGTATCCACGCCTGTACTAAGGGCTGATGCTTGGGAAAATTAATGAGCGCCGCTCCTTTTACAATACCGTTATCCAAAAAAAATTCTTCGTAGCATAGCGGCTTAACTGACTGGCGGACCAGTGAGGCCAAGTGATGTCCCGCGTCTCCCACCACGCTTATATGGAATCCTAAATTAGTTATGGCATAACTCGCGACATTGCGGAAAGGAGTTTTACCGCCCAGTATAGACCCTGCCGCGGCTTTCCCCTGCAAAAACGCGTTGTTCCAATTGCCCACCGCGTGCCGCACCCCGAGAACAATGTCCTGAAATTCGGCGACATCGCCCGCCACCCAGACACCGTAAGTTGGCGTAGCTAAAAACTCATCCGCGAGAATGCCTTTTTCACCGACGGTTATCCCCGACCCGGCCAGAAACTCATAATTTCTAAGGATGCCGATGCCGAGGCAAAGCGCGTCCCCTTGGATTCGAAGCCCTTTTTTGGTAAACACGCCGTCTACCCGGCCGTCGGCACCGGAAACGGCGCTAATTTCGTCTCCCGTAACCAGCCGAACACCGCGCTCTTCAAAGTTCTTGTGAAGCACCTCGCTCCCGCCTGGGCCGACAAATTGAGAAAAGAAATTTTTGTCTTGGCAGATTAGGGTCGCGTGAATGCCGCGCGAAGCGAATATATCCAGAAATTCCAGCGAAATAAATCCGCCGCCGATAATCAATGCGTGTTTTATGCCGGGCAGGACTTTATAGAGCATATCGGCGTCATCAATCGTCTGCAGGCGGAAAATGCGGCTCAACTTTTCCGCGCCTTCAAAAGGGATGGGTTTCGGCTTACCGCCCGTGGCGATCAAGAGCTTTCGGTATCCAATCTTGCCCCCGCTGCCAAGCGCCACTTCGTGTCGCCCCGTATCAATCGCCGTTACTTCTTCGCCCACAAAAACCCGAATGTCTTTATCGTCAAAATCCTTTATAGTGCGCATGAAAAGCTGTTCGCGCTTAATTCTGCCTTTAAGATACGAGGGCAAAAGCACTCTGGAGTACAACATATGCGGCTCGCTGGTAATTACCGAAACGGAAGAAACCTTATCGTGTTCGCGGATGGTTTCGGCCGCCGTAATTCCCGCTATCCCGCCGCCGATGATCAGGTAATCTACCCCGCTAGAAAAATCCATATTACACAATTAAGAAGTAAGTAAATTCTACCACAAAACGAAAAACCCCTTGAGGGGTTTTTCATTTAACTCGTTTGAGTTAGAACTCGCGGCGGGGTCCGCCGAAGTTTCGGCGGGGCGGTCTGTCTCCGCGCACTTCTTTGAAGCACTCGAAGCAGTAGACCGGTCGGCCTTCGGTCGGTTGGAACGGAACCGTAGTTTCCTTCCCGCATTTTGAGCAGGTTGCCGGAAATTTGGGTCGGTCGCCGCCGAAGCCGCCGCCGTCTGGGCGTCGGTCATTGAAACCTCCGCCATCTTGCGTATTGTCGTCCACTTTGATACGAATCCCGAAATTTGTGTTCTCCCGGAATTTTAGTGGTTGCTTATTTCGAACCCACTCTTTGGGAGCCGTATCAACTACTTGATTGCAAAGCAACTAGTACGATGATCGTTTCTCTTCTTGAGCGTGAGTATGATAATAACAGATGGCTGGAATCTGTCAAGAATACCGCGTTAACATGAATTACCATATATGTTTCCTATCGTAAACATATATGGTAAGGGGCGGTAGGACAATCTAAAGACGCTCTAAGATATTTTAAAACTTATTAGAGGAAAAATCGGCGCACATCGTGATAGCTGATAATGAGAATCAGGGCCAAAAGGAGTAAAAACCCGAGAGTGTGGACTATGCGCTCGTATTCAAAATGTACCGGCCTGCCGCGGACTTTCTCAATCACGAGAAATAGTATCCTCCCGCCGTCTAGGGCCGGGAACGGAATGATGTTTAAAACCGCAAGATTTACAGACAAAAGCGCTATGAACTGAATAAAATAAGAAAATCCCAAACGCTGGGTCTGCCCCGTTAAAGCAAAAAGTCCCAGGGGACCGGAAACGCCTTCCGGAATTTTTTGCTCTTTTACGGCGCTCTGAAATATATCGCCGATGGCATATACCGTGGCCTTCACTGAAAACCACAAACTTTCCAAACCTCGTAAGGGTGCTAAGTACCAAGGAGAACGCGTAATGCCCATATCGGAAAGCGCGATACCGAGCGACCCCTCGCCCGGCGGCGGATTTTCCCTGCCGGTAATGGAAATGGATTTTAATTCGTTCTCCTCTGCTACCGATGACGGCAGGACTGACAGTGTTAATGATTTCCCGCGGTGCCGATTCACGAATTCAACCAGTTCTAAGGTATTCTGCGGGCGAAGAACCTCATTTTCAAACTTTATCTCGCGAATCACGTTGCCGAAAGCCAAATGGGCTTCCGCCGCCGGGCTTTTCGGCACCACACCGGTTATCATCACGTTGATATTTTCTACGTTACTCTCCCCAGCCAAAGCCGGAGCCCCAACGATATGCCCCAGAGAAAATAAGAACCATGCCAGCACTAAATTCATGAAAACGCCGGCGGCGATAATGATGGTACGGCGCAGGATTGAATGCGAGGCAAAACTTTCTCTGCTCCCCTGCCCTTCGCCGCCTTCACCGTAAATTTTTACGAATCCTCCCAGCGGAAATAGATTTAGAGAATAAAGCGTCCCATGCCACATTTTACTAAGAATTCTTGGCGGAAAACCAAACCCGAATTCGTCCACGCGAATGCCGAATTTCTTGGCGGCAAAAAAATGCCCCCATTCGTGGACAAGGACGATCACACCGAGTACAACTATAAAGATCAAAAGCGACATAACCATCCAAGAATAGAATACTAACGCTCTTGAATCAAGAACTGTGAATTAAATAATCCCAAATAACAACCGGCAATTAGGCTGTACCCAAAACCTATTCTCAAATTCTTAAGAATTTGAGAATAGGTTTTGGATGCTTGGGTACGCTATGGCGTGCATAGAAACACTAAAGGTACAATAGGATATCCTATTGTACCTTTAGTAAATGGATCAGATATTCCGCGTTGCCCTTAGTGCCCAGAATGGGAGATCGAGCTACCCCCATCCATTTCCAACCGTTTTCTGAAACCCATATCTTAAAACTATCTAATGCCTCATCACGCGCGTTCTCATCTTCCACTATACCGTGATGCAAGAACTTTTCTTCCACTTCGTATTGCGGTTTAAAAAGTGCCACAACTTCCGCGCTAGACGCCAGGAGTTTTTTAAGCGCGGGTAAGACCAAACGAAGTGAGGTAAACGAAACATCAACGGAAGCAAATTCTATCGGCTCGGGCAACGATCCCAGATACAAAATATTGGTTTCTTCCAACGGCACGACTCTCGAGTCTTCACGAAGTTTCAAGGCCAATTTACCGCGCGCCGTATCAATCGCGTAAACTTTTTGGGCACCATTTTGCAGTAAAACGTCCGTAAATCCCCCCGTAGCCGCTCCAATATCGGCGCATACCTTACCCTCAACCAAAATCGGAAATTCTTTAAATGCCGCGCCCAACTTAAATCCGCCCCTGCCCACATAGGGGCTCAGAGTTTTGACTTTTAGTTCTATGTCAGCCGGATATTCCTGCGCCGGAGATACGGCCTTTTGACCACTCGCAAAAACGCGCCCCTCGGTTACTAATATAAACGCTTCACTTTTATCTTTTACTATTTCTCGTTTAATAAGAATATCGTCAAGCCGTTTCTTTTTCATAGGCCTAAAATGAAACGGCTGAGCAGTTTCACTCAGCCGCGCGCCCGAAGGCGACTTTGGATCTGGGGAACGATCATGCGGTCCGCTTCAAGGAGATCAAATGTACTGAGATCGGTTTCGTCAGCCCAGTGAAGCTGGCTGTGCACGCCCTTTTTCGGTGCTGGACTTTTCTCCGGAGCTTGGCACCAGAAACCGAAGAATCGAAACCGCTGTAACTCTCCGTACTCGTAGGTCCAGGTTGAGAATAACTCAAGAGGTGGAAGTTCAATGCCGAGTTCTTCTCGAATCTCGCGCCGAAGACAAGCGCCGGGCGTTTCGCCGCTTTCGAGCTTGCCGCCGGGAAATTCCCAGCGCCCCTTGAATGAGCCAGTGCTACGCTCAGCGATCAGAACTTTATCGCCAAGCTGGATCAGCGCTGCCGCGACCTCTGTGTAAGAAATAGGAATGATCTTCACCTCCCTAAACAGTCATGATTTCCTTCTCCTTCTGCGTACCGATATCGTCTATCTTTTTATTCGTTTCGTCAACAAGTTTCTGGATCTCGCTTTTGCCGCGAAAATGGTCGTCTTTGGAAATTTGCTTGTCTTTTTCGGCTTTATCAAGTTTTTTCAATGCTTCTTCGCGTTCACGGCGCACCGCGATTTTCCCCTCTTCCAGCTTTTGACCTAATAATTTCGTAAGTTCTTTTCTCCGTTCTTCGGTAAGCTGCGGCAAGGTCAAGCGAATGCCATTGGTATCGGCAATGGGATTCATTCCTAAATTGGACTGTTGGATAGCTTTTTGGATTGGCTCCATGGCGTTCTTATCCCAAGGCGCTATCATAATTTGCCTTGCCTCGGGAACGCTAATGGCCGCCAAGGCCTTTAGCGGTTGTTTGGCACCGTAATATTCCACTTCCAGATCCTCCACGATAGCGGGGGTAGCTCTCCCCGTTCTAAGCCCCGCCAACTCACGTTTTATATACTCCAGCGTTTCCGCGAGTTTCGGCTTTAATGAATCAATAATCTGCTGTGTCATAATACTTCCTATAATGCGGATTTTCCGCGGAACTGTAAATTGTAAAGACGCGTATAGATACCCCCTTTGGCTAACAACTCTTCATGCGCCCCAACTTCTGCAATTCTGCCCTTATCCAGCACAAAAATTTTATTCGCCCTTCGGACGGTGCTCAAACGATGGGCAATAATAAAGGTTGTTCGCCCCTTCATCAATTTTTCCAAGGACTCTTTTATTTTTTCCTCGGTTGCGGCATCCAGAGCGGAGGTCGGCTCGTCTAAAATCAATATTCTGGGGTCGCGAAGCAGGGCCCGGGCAATGGCGATGCGCTGTTTCTGCCCCGTGGAAAGTTTAATGCCGCGCCAACCTACGACCTGCTTATATTTCTTAGGAAATTTGTTGATGAATTCATCCGCGTGGGCCTCTTCCGCCGCCCATTTAACCCGCGAGGAAGCAGCGCCGAAAGCCCCATAGCGAATATTGGCCTCTACGGTGTCATTAAAAAGCGCTAACTCTTGCGGCACCACCGCGATATGACTCCGGTAATTCTTGAGATCCAAATTCTTGACATCATGTCCATCTATCAAGATTTTCCCCTTTTTAGGAAAGTAAAAGGCTCCTATAAGACCAATTAAAGTCGTTTTCCCCACTCCCGAAGCCCCCACCAAAGCCACTGTTTCGCCCGGATTAATAGAAAATGAGATATCTTCAAGTACCAAACGCTTGTCTTTTTTGTAGCCGAATGAAACGTTCTTAAATTCCACCGAGCCGCGAATTTTGGGAACTATGACAGCTGATTCCGGGACGTATCTCTCGGGCGGTTCCTCTAGGATCTTTTCAGCTTTGGTAAGCGAAAGGAAACCGTTCTGTATGGTATGCCAGTTGCGGCCCAAAGTCGCAAAGGGGCCAAAAACCATAGCGGCATATCCGTTGAAAGAAACCAGAGCTCCGGGCGTCATCCGGCCTTTATATACGAACCAGGCCGAAACGGCGAATATCACAAGTTGGGTCAGAGTGATGATTGAACTCTGAACAAAGTCAACCCAGGTCATGGCTTTTGACATTGCGACCCATCTTTCCGCGGCTTGCGAGAATTTGCGAAAAATCCTCCGGCGTTCGTATTCTTCAGCAGTGGCTTGTTTTATTTCTTGAACGTTGCCGTGGGCATCGTAGGCCAAGTTAAAGGCCTTACCAATCACCCCTTCGGCCCTCAAATTATGCTCCGCGATACCGCTGACTGAAAATGCTAGGGTAGTGGCGTACACTATCAAAGCACTCATCAAGAAGCTCGCCAAGACCCAATTAAGATAGAATGCGACTGCCAGGCCTATGAAAATTGATAAGAACCTAGGAGCTAAACTTATCAAGACATTCTCAACAATATTATTTATCCAATTCGCCGCGCGATTAATTCGCTGATTTATTTCGCCATGTTTTACATTTTTATGAAATTCCATCGGCAGAAGCAAAAGATAACTTGAGGCGTTAGAAATATATTCGGCATAAAGTTTATTGCCGAGTGCGTCCCTACCCTGCATAATCCTCCAATCAGCAATGTCACCTATAAACCGAAATAGAAACCAGACACTCAACGTAAGAAAAATAACTTGTAGGGCGGCAGATGGATCTTTGGGAATATTGATTATTCCATCAAAGATACGGCCGGCGATATAAGGCACGAAGCCATCAGAAAGCGCCGCGCCTATTGAGAGAATCGCTAAAGAATAAATTTCCCTATTATGCGGCTCCAGGTATCGCTTAATAATCTGCAACCCGTGCAAAAATACTTCGCGAGAGAGCCTTTTGGACTTTCGCTTTATGATATTCATTTAGATAACAAGAGATTCAACTATACTACTTCCCCACCACCGCGTACAGAGTTTTGGCGTCTTTGGGACTTACGCGGAGCATATTAACTTGGCTGGAGGCAGGCGAGTGCAAAATCTGCCAATGTTCGCCAAAGTCCTCCGACGCGTAAACTTGCGACGCGGCGCTAATGTAGATCCTGTTGGAATTTTTTGGGTCTACCGCCACAGCCCGCACCGGCAGGGCCTCGGGCGGGATGATTATGGGAACGGCGCGCCAGATGTTTCCTGAATTTCTGGAGCCGAGCAGGCCGAATTTTGAAGCCGCATAAATAATGGATGGGTTTAAAGTATCCAGTGCTACATCTAAAATATTCGTTGAACCCCGGAATTCCCGATAACCTTCCGTAAGACGCGTCCATGATTCGCCGGAGTTATTCGTACGATACATCTCCCCGCCCCGCGTCACAACGTAAAATTCGGAGCTATTTGCCGGATTAGATATCAAGCGCATCAGGCCGTCCGGGAACCATTTCTTTACGCGCCAGGATTTGCCGCCGTTCAGCGACTCCAAAAATCCTCCCTGGCCAGTCGCAATTGAAACGCGATTGGGATCTTTTGAGCTGACAGCCGCTCCGAAAACCCCAAAGCGCTCTATCGGCACGAAATATATCTCCTCAAACGTAATGCCGCCGTCCGTGCTCTTTACGACTCTGCCGCGATTATCTTGGTAGATCGCCAAATACATCACCTTGGGGTTTTTAGCGCTGATTGAAATATCGTAAATTTCAGCGAATGCCTGCAAAACGCCCTTGGCGTCAATTAAGCGCGCCCACGAGTCGCCGCCGTTCTTTGAAACCCAAAGCCCGCCGCCTTTCGTCCCGAGGTATATGACCTTGGGGTTACCCGGATCAAACACAAAACTCAAAATACTCGCGGGCAACAAAATTCCTACTTCCGAACTTCGGGTGGATAATTGCCAAGTGGCACCCCCGTCCGCGGACTTAAAAACGCCGGTACCTGAACCCGACGAGCGGCTGGTGGGACTCGAGCTGATCAAAAACGGTCCTATCGCCACGGCAAGTATCACAATAATTACCAGGATAATAATGACGGTAACGGCTTTCATGCGATTTTAACCGATCTAAGATTTATGAATAAAATATCAGCCGCCAGGCGCGGGTTGACGTTGGTCGTCTCATACAGGCGCAGGATGTCAAGTACATTCTCCAATCTGCCGACTCTCGTCATTTTTTCTTTTTCGTCGCCTAAAAGCAAATCGCGCTCTGAAAAACGGAGGAGATGCAACAATATTCTGGAATACTCCTCCCGGGAGCCAACCCACCGTTCACCCGCGGATATGGCTTTAGCCAACGAGCCGCCATAAATTTTCTCTGCCTCTGAAAATGATCCTTCTTCGGCCTTGCGAAATTCCGGGTCATTAACGGCGGAAATCGAAATGCCCGGAGCGCCGGCGGCTAGCGTTATTAACTTCTCTGTCGCTCCTTTAACTTTTCGCATCTCTTCATCCGGCACCAAAGAGAACCGGATTGGCGCCAAGCGGGAAAGTATCGTAGGTAATATATATTCCGGCGATTCGCTGACGAAAATAAAAAGTGTTTGTGGACCGGGCTCCTCCAGAATTTTTAAGAAGGCGTTAGCTGCCTCACCCGTCAATTTTTCCGCTCCGTCAATAATAACAACTCTGTATCCGGAACTGGCAAAAGCGAGACGTCTCCGCACTTCGCGTATCTCGGCAATACCGATCTCTTTCTTGTCTTTTTCTTCGCTCTCCAAAATTGGCTTGCCAGGGCGAAGTATCGTCAAATTAGATGTAGTACCGGCATCAAATGCCGAGCACGTTTCGCAGTCACCACAGCCGCCGAAACTTTTCTCGCCCCGCGAACAAATAAGAGTCCGGGCGAGCTCCAGGGCGGTTTTAAATTTGCCGACGCTTCTAGGGCCGTAAAAAAGATACCCGTGAGCCAGGGTATTATTTCCCCGCATGACTTCCAGACGCTCAATTATCTTGGTGTGTCCTATTACCATACCCTCTTATCTATGCCCGGTAGTGAAAACTCGCTGGCCCCCTTGGGGCCCGTGAATTTTACTGCCCGAGCTATATCAAAAATATTGGACTTCTGCGTTATCCCACTTATACCTATAGCAGACTATACCAAAGAAAAGCGAGTTTCTACTACCGGGTATGCCATAAATTTGACCGAAGTAGAAATGAAGCACGTGGCCTTAAGGCCACGGCATCTCGCATTTCGCCCTTTGGGCGAACTCTTGCGAGATCTGCGGAATCCGCCAAAGCATCTACGCAACAATTTCGCCGGGGGTTATCTGCCGCTTTCCTGTATTAAATACACGGTTTACGCCTATGGTTTCCTGCGACGGCGGATAAAAACGCACTTTACCCACAGCTTGCAATTGACTATGGGACTCTTTTGGTTTAATCTATAACATAGGATACCATCCGGGATGAATTGTGGTTCTTTGGCTCGAAGTCGAGCACTTGATCCTGAAGAGAAGCGCTCTTGAGATCATCACTTAGTTCATCTCTCTGATTACACGGACAGTTCTTTCTTCAATTCATTAGTCCCTTTCCCTAGATTTAACGTCTCGGGCGGGAATCCTCCAAAGGAGGATCTGCAGCAACTTCTCCGAAGTCCCTATGCGTGACCCTACGTACTCATTTGGACCAAAAACACTGAAGTCATCGCGGTCCTCCTTTTTCATTTGCGTAAAAACCTTAAACAACCGCCGAACGTTCTAATGTTCTAATGTTCTTAAGAACATTAGAACGTTTAAATCCCCGTATTATCACTCGCCGTTCCCCAAATTCTTAGATTTTCAAAACCCTGTAAACCAAGTCCTCTAAAATTATCCTTAGTTGGATGCTCTTTAAAAAGCTCCAAACAAATTTCTTGGTCTCTGATAAAAGCTTCTCTCTCAATTATTTCATCCCCCCACTCCCCAATTCTAATTTCAAGCTCAATTGCTTTGTCGCTCGCGGGGTCAAGCGCGGCATATTCCTCTTCTATTTCGCCAAGTATCCTTTTCATTTCATCAAGATTAGACTGCTGATCCCTGAATTCCGCCTTGGCTTTTTCAATGACCCTCGCCAGCATCTCCGGCGATAAACGTTCCTCGCCCACTTCAGGTGTTTCCGGTCTGGTGTCTTGCGGTGTTTCATCTGATGCGGGCCCCTCTCCTTGATTTTCTTTTGGCATTTCTTCCATATGTTTGAAACTATACCACACCAAAACAAAAATAGGCCGTAGGGCCTATTTTTGTTTTGCGTTCCGTTACATCCCCATCGAGGAGCCGCCGCAAAGCTTGCAGGTCTTCTTGTGGGTCACGACCTCAATGACGGCGGAAATACCAACTAGGACATAGACCGCTTGTTCAACCGCCGGCCAGCTGCCGAGAACCATACTGACGACATTCCAACCGAGAGCCGATAAGCCCCAGTTCAAACCTCCAACTACAAGGAGTATGAATGTCACCATGTGTAATCCTTTCATAGATTGCACTTGTTATAAAAACGAACGCGACCTTTAGGTTCTAAACTGTATTTGATAATACACATATTTTAATACTATCTCGGCCCTACGGCAATTCCCAGCGGGGTTTCTTCTAAACAGGGCGAAAATCCACGGCCCTTATGCGCTAATTCGTGCGAATTAGCGCATAAGGAGAATTATGCGTGCGTTTTTAGTTGAAAAATTTTAACGGCCCAGAGCTCCGGTATTTTGGAGTTGGGCCGTCATTGCGCTAAAGAACTTCGACGTCGATATCGACATCGGGTCGGAATACCGCATGAAATAGATCAGTCACAGAATCCTTGAAGCGCTCCCAAGCAAAACAACGCTTATCTCGCACCAGTTTTCTTCGGCGGGCTGCTGCATGGGCCAAAGCTTTCTCCAACGACGTGAACTCCATTTTGGACGAGTTGGACCAGTGTCCCAAACGCGAACTGGTATGAACCCAGAACTCCATTCCTTCCTCCTTTGTTTGATAGTCCTTTATTGAAACTCAAAATTACATTAAGATGTTTCTCTAATCAAAAAGCCGCCCCAGGGGCGGCTTTTTGTCTTAAAAATTTCCCTGCCTGCCTGCGCAGGCAGGCAACTGTTCCGACGCAATTCTCATGCCACTTTCTAAAAATGAATTGAGAATTGAGGCAGAGCGTCGCGCGCGTGGCGCGCGACGCTCTGCCGGGGACTACCGAGCCGCCGGCTTGGCGAAGGGCGAGGGCTTCAAGGCATCAGCATACTTCAGCATACTCCCTGATGGCCCCCTCGACCTTGTCGATTATGGCCTCCCAGGCGACGACCTTGGAGCGCTCGACACGGACCTTGTAGCGGTCCACCGTCGCCTCCTGCACCCCGTGGATCTCAAGGAGCTTCTTCACCAGCTCGTTCTGCTCGGGCTGGCAGACGAAGTCCTTGGTGAGCCTGACGTCCACGTGGAAGTACATGCTGTAGTCGCCCGTCTTGTAATCGTCCCGCATGATCTGAATGGCCATCGCCATCTCCTCTGCGCCGCATCGGCGCCGCTGAATGAGCTGCAAGCTGCCCGCTTTGGGCATGCAAAAATAAGCTAACATATACAATATAATATGTCAAGAGACGTACTATATGCATCAAAAAGCCGCCCCAGGGGGCGGCTTTTTGCTTCTGAAATTATTCCAACTGTTCCGACTTTGGCTCGCCATAGCCGTGAGGCGTAGGCGGCCCGAGCGAGAGTCCCCTCTCACTCTTGTCTCTGTGTATCGTGTTACAGAGACCAAACACGTCTTTGGCTCGCCGTAGCTCCGTGAGGAGCGTAGGCGGCTTTCATACTCCAGGATGAGATAAGGATGCGAGGTGCGGTGCTTCATGCACCTCGCGGCGGTTTAATACTGTGGAGTACCGCTTCCCCAATGCATCGCCAGCCCATGATGCTATAGCGCCACCACCAACGAGCAACTGATTTCGCAAGTCTCATGATTTTCATGGACTCTCCTCCTTATCTCATCCTGGAGTTTCGCAAAAATTTTCCGAAGAAAATTTTTGCGTTCGACCTTCTAGGTATCAGTTTTTCTAATGATGAGTCATCATTAGCCAACCAGTAAACTGATTAACTGGAGCTTGCGAAGCAAGCGTAACTCATCAACTGACGTGATTCCTAAAAAGAATATGTTCCATCGACAGCTTCCGCTACCGATGCCTTGTTACGACTTCGTCTTTGTCACCGATCCTACCGTGGGACACCAAATGGTGCACTTCGGGTATTACCGGCTCCCCTGACGTGACGGATTGGGATAATTTAAGTCTATTTCCCGTTCCCATTCCAGCGATTATGCCGGAACTCGGACTTTCCATATCCGAGCTGAACGTACGGATTTCCCGTATTCAGCGAGTCCATATGCATGCATCCTCGATTTCCATTGTTGGATTTTTTCTAGCCCACTTTTCGTGTGGTGCTCTTTTTTCATTACCGCAGTGATAATCTTTTTGAAGAGTTCAAAATCACGAATCTTCTTACTTCGGAGAGGATGTTTCTCAAAAAAGGGGATTATATGATTCTTTAAGTCTTCTAAGTTATTCACCTGAAACCGGTATGTGTGATGATGGTTCGGTCGATTTTCCTTTTGGAAAACCACCGCTCCGAGGCCAAAGAATTTTTGCACGTTATCTAAGAGAGGCCGATCGTCATCACGCAGTTTGATGTAGTAATGACATTCGACACGATAACTCTTAGATCCATGCGCTTTCATTGGCGGCCGGATATAGGCAGTAAAACTACCCTCGCCATCAGTTAATCCTACGATGTAATCAGATGTAAGCATTTGGAAGGGTCCTTCATTCCTCATAATCATGAGGAACTACTACGACACCAGCTGACTTCCTAGACGAGTATTTTGACTCAACTGTCTAGGATCTCCTCGGGTCACTTAATCAACTTTTCCTGGCATCCTCTACAGACAATGTTTTCTGAACTTCTCTTTGACCGCCCGCAGAGATCGTTCAATGTCTTTAGTATAGTAGAGACTGCCATTTGCCTCAAGCCCTTCGCCCAAATCCTTGCGGAAATTAGACTGCTATTTTGGGCTACGTCCAGCGACTCAAGCTGGAGGTGGGACTTTAACCCACTAGTTAGTTAAGCTGCCGAGCACTTTATGTTTTCGGCGGTGAGTACAAAGCTCGAGAACGTATTCACCGCGGCATAGCTGATCCGCGATTACT
>CAZBTX010000006.1:18908-52831 GCA_964494945.1 uncultured Candidatus Saccharibacteria bacterium | reverse complement strand
TTTTAATTAGTCCTACGAGGTAAAGGCCGAAGAAAATTATCATCACTCCTCCGATACGCGAAAGCCATGTTTGAACATCGTAGGCGATGTTCTCAAGAAGCGTGTTCAAAAGCACGCCGAGAAGCGCAAAGACAATTCCAAAACCAAGCACAAAGAAAACGCTGTTGATGAATATTTCTTTGCGCTTCGACCCCGCCTCCGCAGTACTTGATCCCGCAAGATAGGCGAGAAAGCCGGGAATTATGGGGAGCACGCAGGGAGCAAGAAACGAAACTAGACCACCCAAGAATGCTCCAATGAGAAGGCCTTCTGTCATCCCGTTAGAAGCAGATCGCGATCCGCGATCTGCAAGGTTTATTTTTTATAAAGATATGATCATTCATGGTTTTATGAGCTCTAGCAGATTAATAAAGCGATCGCGGCTTCTAACGGGATCATAGATTATTGGCCCAAAGCTTTACTTATCTCCGTGTTGTAGCGTTGCTCGTCCCAACCCTCGGGAGATTTCAAGATTCTTTGGCCGTTTTTAACAAATACTTTCGTATGCTGGTACGCAACACCGAATTGCTTGGCTAAATTTTTTTCGTCGTTGTCAGTTTGATCGTCATTATAGTTCACACGAAAGCCTATTACTTTGTCCGTGGTTAGCTCGTTAAAAGCCTTTTGCATGACCGGAAATTCAGCTTTGCAGATCGGACACCAGTTGGCGTAAAAATATAGCACAACGAGCTTATCGGAATTTAGCGCCGTGTCGTAATCGGCTTTCGTAAAGTCAAGAAGTAGAGCCGACTTTCCGGCAAGCACTGCGCCGGAATACTTCATCACGGTTTCTCCTTTATCCATCATCGCTCCATCATCCTTGCCCGCCATAGCTTCAGCGTCGGAGGGTTTTTCCATCATTTCTCCGTCTTTTTTCTCTATCATCGCCTCTTTTTCTTTCTGCTCCATTGCCCTTTTTTCCATCATGGCCTTTTCCTGCGCCATCTTGTCCTCTTGTATTCGAGATTGGTTGGCATAGTACGCCACACCGCCCAGAACCAGTACAACTGCGACTATTGCGGTAATTACGGGCATCGCAAAACCCTTTTGGGAATTTTTTATCATAGTATTTTGTTGTTAATTACTATTTCAACTTAATCAAAGTATAATGCGGTTGAGAAATAATGTAAAGTTGACTTTACATCCTCATTGTGGATAACCTTACACTTTATTCTGCAAGGGCACTGTTTTTTGTATATTTTTATTGTCGTAGTTTAAAATTTCCGCGTTAATATTTAATGCGACCGTAAAGTAAACCGACAATTTTTGCCAAAACCATTACACCCAAAGTAACCACAAGCCAAGCATCAAGTTCGTGCCTGAAGCTCTGAATGATAATAGCGATCACCAATGTAGCCGTGCCGGTAAGATATGCAATACGCCCCGCCATCATTTTATGAAGACCTTCTCTCTCGTCTTTGCTGTTTTCTCTCCAAACAAAGCTTGCAAACAGACTAAATACCACAACAAAACCCAGCATCATCATCATTAATAAAATGGGAGGCATCCAAAGTTCAAAGGGATTAAGGAATAACACGAGTATGATGATGAGTACCCCAGACACAATGATTTCTTGCAGTAAGTTATTTTTCATATTTGATAGAAAAAATTTCTTCTAATGATTTCTTAAAAAATTTTGCTATTTTCAACGCCAAAATAACCGAGGGGGTGTAATTTCCCTTTTCAATAGCAATAATAGTTTGCCGCGTTACGCCAATTGCCTCGGCCAAATCTTCTTGGGTAATGCCGGCTTTGGAACGCAACTCATAAACATGATTTAAAATTATCTCTCCCAAACGTTCATTTATATTAGTCATATTGACTATGGAGCCACCTCCGAGATTCGAACTCGGGACCTTCACTTTACGAAAGTGCTGCTCTACCAGCTGAGCTAAGGTGGCAAAAGTTTGATTAGGCAAGTTGAGCTAAGGTGACGAAAATCAGTTCTTGGTTGGTAGTTAAAAGTTAGGGTTATTAGTTTTAGGTCTTAGTTTAAGTCCCTGAAACTATAATGAAACTATAACTATTTCACCGTTACAATAGGACGTCTTACTGTAACTATAAACTATCAACTAAGAACCAGCATGGCCTACTCTTTTCTCAAAGCCGCTTCGGTGTAAACATTATCTGGGCTCCATAAGAGCCAGCCCGAGGAACCGGCGCGTTCGGCCGCGTCAATTTGGGCTCTGACCGCGTTCATATCGTAGTAAATTCCGCGAGAGGTATCAACTCCCAGGTCAAAATCCTGCAGCCACGGGCGAAGTAGCGCCTGCGGCTTTTCCGAAACAACCGCTAAACTGGAAGTTGAAGTGGTCGCCGAATCGCGCCCCGCCAAAATATCTTGAGCCATGAAAAGCGAGCGATAGACCACATCAAAGGGCCGAGCAGAAACAAGTGTGGAAGTTGGACTTCCGCGGTAAGGGAAATAAAGCGAGGGCAAATTACGATAAACATCTTTTGCTGCATAAAATCCACTGTAAAAATGCGAGGGATAAAGCATGGGAGAAATATAATCAAATGACGCGCCGACATCTTCCAATCTCTGACCGACCCCGAAATCCTCTTTCTCAATAGCGACGTACCCGAACAAATCGCCGGATAAAATAATTTCCGGTTTATAGGACTTAAGATTATCGTGAAGAAAAGCGAAAAAACTTTTAAGTGCCGTTGGTTTATCCATCACTTTTTTGTCGTAAGCCGGATAAACTATGGTTTTGGTGTCGCCGTCTGACGGAAAACGGACATAATCAAACTGCAATTCGTCAAAACCGCGGTCAATAACTCTTTGGGAAAAATCCAAAATATAATTCCGCGTGCCCGTCGCCATGGGATCCATCCAGGCATTTCCTTTGTCATCGCGCCAAATCTTGCCATCAGCCCGCTTCAAATAGTATTCGGGATGTGTTGCTATCTTGGAGTTATCCCTGAAAGTCGCGACTCTGGCAATTCTCCAAATATTTTTGGACTTCAAGACGTCCAAAAACGGTTTCAAATTAGACGTCATTTCCGGACCTTGGGTTTCCTTCACGTCAATTACCACGGCATTTATTTCAGTGGTATCGGCGAGCCGCAAAATTTCGTTCCTTAAATGCGAGGCCGGGCGGCCTTGGTCATTGGCAACAGCCGCCGTCACGTACAAGCCCTTCACGTTTTGAGAGTGGGCCTTGGCTTCCGCTACGCGCTCTTCAACAGTTTTTTGCGGCTTCGTTTCGTCTGCAGCTTCAGGCGTTCTGCCAATGACAACAACTTCCGGAGGGCGCAAAAACTCAAAAGTGCCGTAGCCGACGGCTAGGATAATAATGGAAGAAGCAAACAGGAATTTTTTAGACATTGGTGCGGGGGCGAAATTGCGGTTGACTTCAGTCAATCAAAATGGTTAACTAATTCAACCACAAAGTAGCAAGAGCCGCAAAAGGAGGCCTCCATGAGCGAGGCAGTGAAAACCGCGAAGCTCCCGCCCTTCCACGAGACGGTGCAGACGGCGCTGGTGCAGGCGGTCGTCGGCATCCAGGAGGACCAGAGGAAGCAGGGCGAGATGCTGGGGCTCCTCTGGCTCGTCAAGGAGACCGAAATCCCGGAGAAGGCCCTTCCCGGCGTCATCGTCGTTTGCGCGATGGTGCGGGACGCTGTCGAGAGCCTCAGGAGTCAGGTCTTGGGTTGGGAACGTACCGATACGACGACTTATCGGTCCCTCGGAGATCTCGTGAAACTCGCGGGCGATCTCGTGACGAACCTCAAGCTCCGCGTGGAGCAGAAAGCGAGAGAGGCCGCGACCTCGGGCGGCGGGCAGAAGTAACCGAACTCCAGAACCGGCGGTGCGCCCGTTCCCGTGTGCAAGTATTGACACGGGACGGGCATCTTTTTATTTTTGAGAATAAATTACTGGTGCGGCCAGTGGTAATCCTCCTGCGCTAAAGCTTCGGAGGGACGCGGTCGAAACCGCGTCTATTGCTTGGTCCCGAATAAATTTTGCTTTCTCAATGCGAGTGGCGAGAATCGAACTCGCGCAACCTGCTTGGGAAGCAGATATTCTGCCACTAAATTACACTCGCAAAATTTTGACGGGATTCTCGATTTCTCAACCCCGACGTTACATCGGGGAAGAAATCGGGAGAAGCAGTCGTCATGCCATTTCGACGCTCCGGTCGGAACCCCGACTTATTAAGTTAATTTAAGTTGAAACGTCGGGGCTGAACCATACTCGCATCTTTGGCGAGTTTAGCGAATTCCTTTTTGACGGGCAATCTCGTTAAGTTTCGCTCTGGTTTTAGGACCGGAAAAACCAACTTGATCAAGGCCGTGTGCCGCCTGGAATTTCTTAAGCGCGGCTTCGGTCGCTGGGCCAAAAAATCCTGATATCGTGCCTTCGGGATAAATTGAGGGGTCGCTGGCTAGAATTTTTTGCAATAAGAGCACTTCATCGCTGCGATTGCCGCGCTGTAATGTTTTTACGATTTGGCCGAATGTCGCGGGAGAAGAAATCGGCGCTTGGCTTGGCGCAACTGAAGAAGAACTTTTACCGGAAGCAACTTCATTTAACTTCGCGCGGGTTTTAGGGCCAACCGTGCCGACTTGATCAAGGCCGTATTTTTCCTGGAACTTTTTGACCGCCTCGCGGGTAAGCGAGAAAAAGTTGCCCGTGATCGGGCCGGAGTAAACCCCTTCATCCCGCATAATTTCCTGCATCCGGCGCACATCGGCATTGTTTTGCGCGTTGAAAGCAACCGGCAACTCAAAGAGTTTAGGACTCACCGGGGATATCGGGGTTTTAACGGCGGAAGTACTCGCGATACTAGCGGCGGCCGTGGGGGTAACGGCGGGAGGCGCAACCGCCTCAGACAACCCGGCCGGATTACCCAAGACCACGATACGGAGTTCACGAGCCACCGTAGCGTCAAGTTCGGTGGCGCTGACAGCCGGGATCAGCGTTACATTAATATCTTGAGGAGCGGCCATGGGATTTTGGAAAGTTATCTTGAACAAATCGTTCGTCCCTAGAATACTTGAGAAAATTGATTGGTTGCAGGGCAGAACCGAGGCACCGGTCTTTGATGAAGTCGCTGTTACGCCGTTGGGACAGGAAATCTTTAAGTTGGCACCGACGCCCCGCAGGATAGACCAGGAAATAACTGTTTCCTCGCCGGGTTTTAATGTCTGGTTCCCAATGATAAAAGAGTTTATCGCGGGATGCCGCGTGTCAGGCGCCGGCTTCACGCTGAACTGGATGGATTTAGCGTGCGTGCCGTCATATGCTCCCGAGCTGGTCTTCGGCAGAAGGCGAAGAGTCGCGAGAACTGCTTCAAGCGAGGTGCTGTTAAAAGTGAATGTCTGACTTCCGGTGGGACCAAGATCGGTGATGAAAATCGGCTGCTGATTGCACGGAACGCGCGGCCGCGAATCTCCAACAATCGTCGGCATGATATCGTCGGTGCAGGAAAGAGTCATGTTCAGATGTTCAGTGTCGGGGGCCGACCAGGTAACTTTCACGTTCTCGCCTGAAACCACGGTAGTTGAGGCAGCCGAGAAATCGCTGATGGGATCGGAATTGGTGGCGACAGTAAAAGAAACCTGCGCTTGGGCGGCGAGATTTTCATTCCCGTCCGCGCCTACAGGAATAAGCTTCGGCGTTACAGTCAGCGTACTGCCCGTGGTGTTGATTACGGTTACAATCGTACCGTCATTGGTGCCAAAACCGGTCAACTTCGTGTCGCATCCCAATGAGACACCACTCTGATCTTTATAACGAACTGAGGAAATGCAGGGAAGCCAAAGTTTGGCGCCGCTTGAATTAACGGTTTTCCAGGTCAGCGAAATGGTTTGCCCCGACGTAATGGCGTTGGGGTAGATCTCAAACGACTGCACCGAGGCATCCGCCAGCGCCGCTAAGGGCAAGCCGACAAAGAATACTGCCAGTGCAAAACGAAGAAATATGCGCGGCATGATGGTTAAAATTCTATCCCAGTTTAATGATTTGTTCAATCAACTCGCGGAGGACCGCCGGATTCCCTTTGCCGCCGGAGACCTTCATAGCCGCGCCCACCAGGGCCTGCACGGCATTGGCTTTGCCCGATCTAACTGCTGATACAATTTCAGGATTTTCGCCTACGACCTTCTCCGCTATCTCGCGAAGTGCACCCTCCGAACTTTCTTGCGCCAGATTTTTTTCGCGCATTACGTCAGTTGGGTCAGCGCCCGTACGGAACATCGTCTCCAAAACCGTCTTGGCGGCGGCCGAAGATAATTTGCCTTCATATATAAGAGTTATAAATTCCGCGAAGTTTTCCGGTGTAATGATAACGTCCGACATGGCACTTCCGGTTTCATTCCTTAATCTCTGCAAATCCCCGGTAAGATAATTTGAAACGAGCTTTATGGCTTTCACGCGATCTACCCCCACACCAAATCTCGACCTGGTTCCGTCTTGGCGCTCTGCGCCAGTCGAGATTCTAGTGTGGGGGTCTACTTTATCTCCCATGGATTTTATCCATTCTTCCGTTTCTGAAATAACTTTCTCAAAATAATTGGACAGCTCCGGGTCGCGTATAAAAAGTTCGGTCGTTTTTTCGTCCAATCCGAATTCAGCGGCAAAACGTGCTCTTTTTTGGTCTGGCAGTTCCGTCAGCTTGGAACGGATGCTTTGCATCCACTTCTGGTCTATTAAAAGCGCCGGCAGATCCGGCTCGGGGAAATACCTGTAATCGGTGGCGCCTTCTTTGACGCGCTGGGAAACGGTAATGCCCTCGGCTTCATTCCAACCCCGTGTTTCCTGAATGACCTTGCCGCCACCTTCCAAGACCTTTTTTTGCCTCGCAATTTCATATTCAATGGCACTGGCCACGAATTTAAAAGAATTGATGTTTTTCAATTCCACTTTGGTGCCGAAAGTTTTCTCGCCTTTCGGCCGCAAAGAAACATTGGCTTCCACACGCATTTGACCCTTCTCCATATCGGCGTCCGAGGCCCCGACGTATCGGATAATGAGCTGCAGCTCTTCGGCAAATCTGCGCGCTTCTTCGGCACTTCTTACATCCGGCTCGGTAACCAGTTCCATCAAAGGGATGCCGGCACGATTGAAATCCACCGTGCTTGTCCCATGCTCGCCTCGCTGGAGCTTTGGCGAAGCGGGTCCCATGTCGCTTGTCCCATGAGCAAGCCGCCCGGTATCCTCTTCTAAATGAATCCGCTGAATCCGGATAATTTTGAATTTTTCCGCCAGAGGCGGATCCGCATTAGGCGGAGAATTTTGCCGCCCAGGGCGAGCCTCGCCTTTGGCGGGAATTTTGAATTCGAGTGAGCCGCCGCGAACGAGCGGGTGTTCATACTGCGAGATTTGATATCCTTTAGGTAGATCGGGATAAAAATAATTTTTGCGGTCAAATTGAGAAAATTCCGGGATTTCGGCGTGCAGTGCCATACCCACCAAAATTACTTTCTCGATCGCCTCTTTGTTGGCGACGGGCAAAGTGCCGGGATGCGCCAAACACACGGGGCAAATATTGGTATTGGGATGCGTTTCGTTGGGATCATTTAAACAATCGCAGAACATCTTAGTCCGCGTTTTCAGTTCGGTGTGAACCTCTAAACCAATTATCGGCTCATAATCCATATACTCAACATAACAAACTTAACATAAAGCTTTAAAAAGAGAACCGCCCCGACGGCCGTCGGGGCGGGGTTGCCGCGTAACGCGGGAAGGATGTTTTCAGCTGACCTTCGGCCTGGCGTACCGCCGCTCGTTGCGGTCTTTCTCGGCATCAGCCAGAAACTCCGCGAGATCCGCCTCCACATCGCTGAAATAAGGACGGAATTCCGAGACGAGTCTGGGGAGCGACCCATGGTGCTGGGGAGACCTAACCCAGTAACGAAAGACGAGACGAGCCGCCCGTTTTTGGAATCTCTTATCGTCCGCGAGCTCGCAGCGGGCAATCTTGAGAAGCGCATCCAGACTGTGGCCCTTACCCCGGAGGATTTCCTCGCCCCAAATCACCGCCGCTTCCCGAGCCAGTTCCGTTAGATTGTGCTCGCGTGCGACCTCCAGAGCCGTAAACGGCTGTTTCTTCCCAAGCCACCACCTATACTGTCTCACGAGAAGATCACGGAACTCGGGGAAGGAAAGAACATTGTGCGCCTGGTGATAGTGCACCGCGCCCGCGAAGTCCTGCTTCGCGATCATGGCCTTCAGAACTTTCTTCCGCTCGACATGAGCGAGTGCCGGAACACCCGCCGCCTCATAGAAGCCCGCCATGAGTTCAGGGTCGGTGGTGCAGTGGCGGAAAACTTTCTCTAACTCCAGCCGTGAAGTCATGTGTGACCTCCTTTTCTAGCCCAAGAAGCTTAAGTTCATGACGGTTTTGGCCGCTGATCCGAAGTTATCGCGCCGCTGCGTAGAAGTCCGCTAGGATATCAGGATCGTCTATGTGAGCTCTCACGATCACCTCGATCTCAACTATGGTCGCCATTGGCAACTCCTTTCTTTAGTTGGGTTCCAATTAATATATAACTTTAAAAGGTCGTGTGTCCACTATATTTGGACTTCCCTCCCATCGGTGGTGGCGCGCCCGCCTTGCCACTGGCCCCGATACGCGGAGGCCTCGCCTTTTATTTCAAAAAACATAACGTTGATGTATCTTGCTCCCAGTTCGATCTCCACTTCCACGGGGCCGGCATTAAAAATCGCGGGGTGCAAGGTCCCGGAATATCCTGGATCTGCTACGGAAACGCGCGTGAAAATCCCGGAACGATGAAGTGTAGTGCGTGGTTTGGCTACAGCCAGAAGATCAATCGGCATATTCAACCGCTCGTAGGTCTCGGTGAGATACATCTCGCCGGGCTTGATAATAACAGACTGCGTTTTCTCCGGATTATATTCGGCTATTATTTCAACGCCTGGCGTTTCTCGCTCATCTATGCCTAAAAATCCCCGCCCCTTAAGTTTAAATAATTTGCCGAGGCGCAAATCAAATCCCGCGCCTTCGGGATTATTCAGTTCCCGCTCGGCCAAATTCTCTACCAGTTTTTTTTCTTTGACGAGTCGCGACAATTCTGAAATTCCCAAAATCATACAAAATCAGCGTAGCATAAGGTCTAAAAAGAAAAAACGCCCGTCCCGATGGTCATCGGGACGGGCGCCGGCTACCCTTGATGATAGGGTTCGCCGGTTTTCAACGAACGGTTCAGTTTCTCCTCTTCCCCGCCGAGATAGCGGACGTGCTGGGGATCGAGCATCGGCATCGATTCCACGATCCACCGGATCAGGAAGCCGGGGTTGGGATGACGCGCTGCCCACAAGACCTTGTCTCCTTCGGCGTTCTCCATCTCGACCTGAACAACATCGCGACCCTTCTCCTCATCACGGACGATCGCGAACGTGAATGCTCCCGAAGCATCGCGCCGAAAGCCGAGAAATCTCCCGGCGCGCTTGAAAGTGAAACCCTGCTTTTCGACCCAGGCCTTGGCGTCATCCAGACGCCAGTTATAGATCTGGGCGTTTTCCGAGATCACCTCCATCCAGCCAAGCTCCGCCCCCAAAGAACTGGCTACGTGCCGATGGACCTTCAACATCGCGAGCGCGTTGTTGGGCCATCCTCCGAACATGTCATGGCTGCGGAACTTGTAGATGCCCGCAAGCCCTTCGCGGACTACCGCGTAAGTGATCCCCGTGAGACACGGAGCATCTTCCAGCGTTTCCAGATCTTCGGGCTCAAGGACCGCGATCGAACCGCGTTTGGTATCGCGATCCTTTTTCAGACGCGCGATGACTTCTTCCAGCTGATTCCGGCCAGCCCAGTTCTGCAGGCGCTCGCCGTACCAGTAGTCGACGCCTTCGGGCCGTGTCGGAGAAAGAATTCCACCGACATACTTCGCCGCATCCGCATCCAAGATGCCGAACCACTTCTCGGGTTCGTCTGTCGCGGGGACCGGGAACGTAGCGTGCACGCCGACGTAATGGATGATGCCTTCCTTCTTCCGCGTCGTTCGGCGCTCGGCGTGTTGCAGAAGGGCTGCGAGGATCTTGAGCCATGCCCTACCCGGGTCCTGCTCATGAAAATGAAAACGAAGCGGCTCAACGGGGATCGTATCCAACTCCGGCAGCGGCACGGGCGGAAAATCTCTTGACTCGCGGCTACTCACGGATGGGATCGCCACCTGTTTGATATAGTCCGGGAGTTCTTCCGCCTTGAGGTGCCGAACGTTCTGGACCACTACCGATCTCCTCAACTCATCGACTGCCCCAACGGGAACGAGCGTATCGAATTCCCATCCTTTCTTCGGCAGACGACGGTCGATCAGTCCCTCGCGCCACAAGTCCTCGAGCGCCAAGCCCGTGTCCTGAAGATCTTCTCCCCAGATCAAAACGAGTTTTACGTGCGGAAGCTTATGGAGTCCGCGGATGAACCAACCGAATCCTTTGGCCGTGCGCAGATTCCCCGCTACCGACAGCTTGTCGAGCGCGGCCAACCCCGGAACACGCTTCATGAGCGGCGTGTGGCGAGGTTTCGGCTCTTTCCCAACCTCCGTCCAGAGAACGCAGAGCGCCACCGGACCGTGGTCGTTGAAAACGAAAAGTTGCGGGAGGCACTCTGCCTCCCAAGTCCTCTCGGTTGGCATTGTGCATCCCTCCTCACATATTCAGTTGGACGTGAACTTCTTGGTGGAAGGGTAGCAAAGATGAGCCGCATTAGGCAAATGGAAAAGCGGCGCCGCGGTACGAACCGCTGGCGCCGCCGGTGGGGGCATCAACTTCAGGGTGCCTAGGCGCTTCCGTTCCCCTGGCAAGCGGGGCACACGACCCGCTGGACATGCGTCGCCTTGGGGAACGTGCCGTCGAGAAGCGCCGGCATGACGGGGATAGACTTTTCCCCGAGACACCGACCGCAAATACCGTTGACGTTGGTAGCAGCCTCGAAGTAGTGGAGGATGTCCACGGTCTTGCGGAGTTCTTCTCGCAGGAAAACGCGTAACCCACACCTTCCCCGGCAGATTAGGATCTCCGACTTAGGGAGCTTCCCGCCGAAGATGAAGCCAGCCGCGTAGTTGGGTACGAGGTCCATCGGCCCATGACAACTTCCGCAGAGACACACCTCCCGAAGCGAATCATGATCGAAACCGCGGTCCTCGTCCACGATGATGAACTCAAACTGCTTCACCGCGATGAAAACGACGCTGCGCACTTCGCCGAGCGCGATACGCTGTAACAAGGAGCACCTCCCAAGTTTGGTATATACTTCGTACTCCACAATGCCGCTACCGTCAATCCTTGACCAAGCTTATCACAGCACGTTACAGTGACATCACTTGATCGCGAACAACATAAACAAAACGAGATAGGAGGATAACTTGGTACTCTGCGACCGCGATATCAAGAAACGACTGAAAACGCCTGATGATCTTGCATTGCCCAAGGATTACCTCGCTCTCATCGCGAAAAAAGAGATGCCCTCCCAACTTCGCGACGCGCTCGAGAACGGCCTCATCGTGATGGACCCCATTCCTCCCGATAACTGGTTTGATGGCGACACGGTCGACATCGCCTTCGGGTGTATCATCGAGATGCCCGACATGCCACTCGAGGTTGTGACAATCGAGGGCAAGGAGGTCATTCGCCGCTTCACCAACGACTTCCGTTGGGACGGAAGCCCGAAGTCTCTCCACAACGTACGCAAGGTGTCGCGGGCGGGCGACGGCTCCCGGGTCCGTTTCAATCTGTCGAACACCGACACTCTCGAGCTGCAGCCAGACATGCAAGCGCTCGTCTACTCGCTGCAGGCCGTCTGCGTCCCATTCGATCTTCAGATGACGCTCGGCGGTCGAAGCCGGGTCGCCAGGAACTTCGTGGATGTCCACGCCTCGTCCCCCATCATTCATCCTGGATGGTGCGGGCATGTCGTGATGGAAGTCACGAACCGGGGCAAGATGAGCCAGAACCTTTACCCCGGACTGGCTTTCGGCGTCATCGGCTTCAACCAGATGAGTGGAAAGCCGGACACGCCCTACTGTGACAAAGGAAGCGCGAGTTTCTCCGGCCAGCGCTGAAGTTTGGCGAACAACAACAGCCCGCCGCGCAGAATGCGCGGCGGGCTGACTCATTTCAAGGAGACGATCATGCCCGAAGAAATCGTAATGGCGAGGTTTTTATCTGATAATCGAGGCAGCGACGAAGAAAACGAGCTCACAATCTTTCTGGAGGGAGATGGCGACTGGAGAGTGGCAACGGTTCCCAAAGGAGCATTCAATGTGCGCGGTGTCCGCATCTCGACATCCGGCGGAGCATCTGCGGCAGTTCCCGGTCTCGGTATTTCAGTCGCGCGGGTCTTTCGCGCCATCGCCGCAGCCCCCGAGGGGAATGGGGTCACCCATGTGCGATGAGTGCGAGGAGGATGAACCGATCTGTGACATCACCGACACATGCGAGGCCCCTCAAGGTACGCAGTATGGCATCACCAACTGCAGACACTGCGGAAAGGAGCTAGTCAAAAAAGACGGAAAATGGTGGACATGGGATGCTGACTTCTTCGAAAGCCGGCTCCCGCAGGAGGGGCCGTAAAACGCCGCCCCGAGTTGTCGGGGCGGCGTCTTCATTTACAAGTTATCTTTCACTTCAATTCCCTAAATCTTTGTTGTAGCAACAAAGATCGGGCGACATCACTCTGTGATGTCTAGCCCCATGCTTCGTGCTGTCCCTGCGATAATTTTTGCGGCCTGGTCCACATCGGTGGCATTCAAATCGGAGAGTTTCCGCTCGGCAATCTTCCTGACTTCCGCCATGGAAACTTTTCCTACCTTATTTTTATTCGGTTCGCCCGAGCCCTTTTCTATGCCCGCGGCCTTACGGAGCAAATCCGAGGCGGGCGGTGTTTTCAACACAAAATCAAAAGTGCGGTCGGTATAGACCGTGATGCTTACGGGAATAATGTCGTCTCCCATTTGAGAAGTCGCTTCGTTAAAACGCTTAACAAATTCCCCGATGTTAAGTCCGTGTTGCCCTAGGGCCGGGCCGATGGGCTGGGCCGGAGTGGCTTTCCCCGCCGGGACTTGCAGTTTTACTATTGTCTTTATTTCCTTGGGCACAGTTTTATGAGTTTAATCAGTTGATGAGTTGATCAGTTCCAAATTTATCTTTCAAAAACCTAATATAGCCATGGGTAGCTTTGCGGAGCTCAATATAACCTTCAGAAACGGAATTGACAATATCCGAATCTAGATAGCCCTTCTCGGCGCAACGCAGTATATTACTTCTCGTTTCCTCTGCCTCGGCAAGAGCTAAATCTCTTAAAACTCGAGACTTATCCTTTACTGACCTTTTCCAATAAGATTCTGCTATATTGTTTGTAACTGATGAAGATGAACGCTTTAATTGATCGCTACTTCTATACTTTTCTTCTCTAGGAAAACCCTTAATAAGTTCATGGATCCATAACTCTAACCGTTTGGACATCTGATATATTTTCAAGTTTTCTAGGCCCGTGGCCATAACTCATTAACTGATTAAACTGTAGCGAAGCGTGACTGATTAAACTAGAGCTTCCGTATCTGAAGCGAATCCAATTCCACCGGGGTGGAACGCCCAAACATATTGACCAGCACTTTTATCTTGCCTTTTTCTTCATCCACTTCCGAAACCTTGCCGTCAAAATCCTTGAAAGGCCCATCAGTGATCTTTACCGCGTCCCCCGCTATGACTTCAATCTTAAATTTGGGCTCATCCACGCCCATGCGCTTCTGTAAAATATCAATTTCTTCCTGCGACAAAGAAGTCGGGGTCGTGCCCGAACCCACGAATCCCGTAACCCGCGGCGTATTTCGCACCACGTACCAAGAGTCATCAGTCACTATCATTTCCACGAGGACATAACCGGGATAAACTTTTTCCTCCACAACTTTTCTTTTGCCGTTCTTTATCCTTATCTTCTTTTCGGTGGGGACCAGCACATTGAAGATCTTATCCCCCATGGCCATGGAATCAATGCGCTGTCTCAAATTGCGCGCCACCGCGTCCTCGTATCCCGAGTAAGTATGAATGGCGTACCAGTTGCGGCCGAACTCACCGGTTTGTTTTGGCATGCCAGTATTCTCTAAATTTTAGAGTTAGTTAACGAATAAACCCCCACACCCTCACGAGTATAATATCGGTCATTATTCCATTCTTTAGGTATAATATCGGTCATTATTCCATTCTTTAGATTATTCCATTCTTTAGTTCTTTAGATAGAAACTGCCCATGCATCCGCGGGCTCACGCGTATCGCTTTCTGGGTGTGGGGGTAAAATTTAGGTGAATTACTGAGTACCCCCCACCACTCCTGACATAAGACCAGTGTATATGGGAGGATGTAAGGCGAAGCCGCCTGGCGGCTCTGTCTTTTGAATAAGTGTGAGTGTGACATAAGGAGTGGCGGGGGGTAAAGGTTTTGTTGCATAATTTTATTCGCTGATGCTCTAAAATTCTGACAAAATCCTTTATAAAAAGAACTTGGTTATGATAAAAGCGAGCAAAGCGTCAATGCCGCCGAGAAACAACGCCACGACCACTGAAACCATGATAACGGCAATGGTGTAGCGCATAACTTCGCGCCTGGTAAGCCAAGTTACCTTCTTAAGCTCTATGCGCGAATCCTTTATATATTGTATTAGTCGCTGCAGCATAGTTTAATCAGTTTTATGAGTTTAATCAGTTTTATGAGTTTAATCAGTTAACTAATCAACTGATTAAACTGTAGCGAAGCGTGACTGATTAAACTAAATACGGGTTTTTTAAAAGGCCTTGCGGCCCTTTTACATATGTTTTGATTATAGCCAAAACCAGCGACCTGTCAACTAAGCGCTATATATCCAGATTTTTAACCGCCTTAGCATGAGTTTGGATAAACTTTTTCCTCGGTGCTACTTCATCCCCCATCAGAACATCAAAGATGCGATTAGCTGATGCGTCATCGCGAACGGCCACTTGCTGCATAACGCGATTCCCGGGGTTCATGGTGGTTTCCCAAAGTTGCGCGGGGTTCATCTCGCCCAAACCCTTATAGCGCTGAATGGAAACACCGCTTATCTTTTCTACAATTTCTCCCGCGGGCGGTAGCTCAGCGGCAATACCACTATTTTCGTCTTTCACAACTAATTTAACGGCATCACCCGTCTTTTTCTTTTCAAGTGATTTTTCCGTTTTTATTTTCTGGAATTCAGAAATAATTTTTTCTTTCTCCGGCTCGCCGTAGGCGTACCTTATGTCCTTGCCTTTTTGAACGCGGTAAAGCGGGGGTTGTGCGATATACAAATAACCCTTTTCAATCAAGCGCGGGAAATAGCGATAAAAAAGAGTAAGCAAAAGCGTGCGAATATGCGCGCCGTCCACATCGGCATCGGTCATGATGATCACCCGGTGGTATCTTAATTTTGATTCGTCATAATCGTCGCCAATGGCGGCCCCCAGCGCGATTATCAAAGCACGCAGTTCTTTTGATTGGAGCATTTTATCCAAACGAGATTTTTCCACGTTCAATATCTTGCCTCTTAACGGCAGAATTGCCTGGAACATACGGTCACGGCCTTGTTTGGCCGAGCCACCGGCCGAATCGCCTTCCACGATATAAAGTTCAGAAATTGCCGGGTCTTTTGAGGTGCAATCCGCCAGCTTCCCCGGCAACATCAGCCCCTCCAGAGCCCCTTTCCTTAATACTGTTTCGCGTGCGGCTTTAGCGGCGAGGCGGGCTTTCGCCGCCAAAAAAGCTTTACCAATAATTTCCCGCGCCTCATCCGGATTTTTTTCCAAGAACTCATCCAGCGCTTCGCCCACCACCGTTTCTACGGCGGTTCTGGCATCCGGCGTTCCGAGTTTGGCCTTGGTTTGCCCCTCAAACTGCGGCTCCGGAAGTTTTATGGAAATAACGGATGTCAATCCCTCTCTCACGTCCTCGCCCGTAAGATTTTCATCGTCTTTTTTAAAAAGTTCGTTTTTCTTGGCGTATCCGTTCAAACTGCGCGTCAAAGCCGTGCGAAAACCGGTTAAGTGAGTTCCGCCTTCGGGCGTGTATATATTGTTGGCGAAGGAAAGTTCCTGAGAGCGCATATCTTCCACGTACTGAAACGCGGTCTCCACCAGAATCTTCTTGCCGGCGGCAACTTCTATTTCCTTATTGACGTAAAAAATCGTTTCATGCTTCGGTTTCTCATCCGTATTCAAAAATTTCACGTAAGAAACAATACCGCCTTCAAAATAAAAAGCGTGCGACTTGTGAAGCATTGAGCCGTCTTTGGCTTTTTCTTCCTCACGGCGGTCTTTTAACGCTATATACAGTCCTTTGGTCAAGTAGGCCTGCCGGCGCAAGTGATCCAAGATAGTATCCCAATCAAACTCCGGCATCTTGCCGCCGCCGGTTGGAGAGAAAATATCCGGATCGGCCTCAAAGGTGATAATGGTCCCCGTTTGGCCGCATTTGCCAACTTTTTTTACCGCGCCCTGCGTTTTGCCGCGCTTGTATTCCTGCGCCCACAAAACCCCGTCTCTGCAAACTTCGGCCTTTAACCATGAAGAAAGAGCGTTAACTACCGAGACACCGACCCCGTGAAGCCCGCCCGAGACCTTATATGACTCGCCGCCAAACTTGCCGCCGGCGTGCAAAGTCGTCATCACGGTTTCCAGCGCTGACTTGCCAGTTTGCTTGTGACGCTCTACCGGAATGCCGCGGCCGTCATCACTCACCGAGACCCTGTTATTCGGCAAAAGCTCAATTTCAATCTTTTTGGCGAAACCGGCCATGGCCTCGTCAATGGAATTGTCCGTCACTTCCCAAATCAGGTGATGCATACCATCAACACCCGTGGTGCCAATGTACATTCCCGGCCGTTTTCTTACCGGCTCAAGCCCTTCCAAAACGTAAATATCCTTGGCGGTGTAGCCGTTAGGAGCAACTGCTTTTTCTTTTTTATTTTTTGTTCGCTTTGCCATTTTTAACACACAAAGCCCGTCGCGGATTCTCCCAACGGGTTATTGAAAAATACCAGTATTTAAGCCAATTTTAAACGCATTCCTATGGCTTGATTATATCAAAATTTAGACAAAAAAGAAAGGCCCAAGAATGGCTCGAAATCCACAAGAAGTCCCCGGCTAGGGCCTAACCAGACAAGACCATCAAAAGTCCTTTCATGAGTAATCAACCATACCCCTAATTCGTGCGAATTAGGGGTATAAGGAAAATTGCGGAAAACTAAATTTAGGAGTTGGAGTAAATATGATAGAAGAGGAAAAATAGAAGAGAAAAAGCGATTGGCTAGAGAAGTGAGAGAATTCTACGGGCGGGCTCGGGAAGATCCTCGGCGATACGATAAAATCCCCGGAGACTGCGTTGCTCTTTTTCTAGAATATCCGCAGAGGCCAAAACACCGAGATGCCGGGAAGTCGCTTTGAACGATAAATGTATCTCCTCCGCAATACTACCCACTGTGGCCTCTTTTTCTTTTTTGATAAACCTAAGAATAGCTAGTCGCCGCTTGTTAGCCAGTGCTTTAAGACTCCGCTCCATTTCTTCTTTCCTCATAACTTCATTATAACGCTATTGTCTAATTCGTGCGAATTAGACAATAGCGTTAGTGTCTTGGAGGAACAAGAACCGGGGACTCCCAACGTGTGGAATTGCTATTCCCTGGTTCTGCCCCACGCCTAATTACAGTTAAGTGCTCTGCGCCAACCGGCCGCTTGGGCCTCGGGTTCCGAACAAAACCAGCGTTCGCCGCGAGCCTCATCAATCTGAGTCTTTGTGTATGAACCACAACCGGGAAAATGGTAGATTTTCTCACCGGATGAGCTGATATTTCCCTTAATGACGCATGCGCCGCTGAGGGTATCTTCTGTCGGTGTGGCAGGCGACACTACGGTTGCCTCGGTCACTGCGGGGCATGCACCCCATAAGCCAGTCTTGGCCTCCCGCGCTTCTTTTTGCGCTTCTACAAACTGGTCTTGGTATTTTATATCCGGCGGATACGAATACGACTGAGCAAACCCCCGCTTCACGAGCTCCAGGTTTATGAATGTATTGCCGACCCAAACATAGCGCAGCAAACGACTATATTTGTCCCTGTCCGTAATGTCTTTCTCCAAACGAACGCTCTTACCCTCCACCAGCTCTTTGTTTTTCTTCGAGGCTTCCACGCCGAAGCACTGGACTGGTTTCCTAGGATCAACTGTCTCAGGCGTATCGATGCCGATATAGCGAACCCGCTCGCCATTTTCCAGTTCAATGGTGTCGCCATCTATCACTCTGGAAACCTTAAGAAGTTCGCCGCCAGAATCGCCGATATTTGATCGCTCTTTAGCGTTGGAAGAAGCTGACGGCACACTTGGTGAAGCATTATTGGATATGCCGACCCCAATTAAAATACCAACTATAAGAACCACTGCTCCAGCTCCAATCAGCAGCAGTTTTTTAGAAATAAACATGTTCCTCGTATATTCTTATTTTCAGTTAACTAGAACTGTTGAAATTTTAAATTTAACCCCTTACTTCCCACCCCTTTTCTTCTACTGCGCCGGCTATCTTTTGATATTCCATATTGACCTCCTCGTCGGTCAGAGTGCGTGACTCTGATTGAAAAACGAGATGGAGCGCCACACTTTGCATACCCTCGGGCAGATCAGTGCCTTCGTAAACGTCAAAGAGGTCAACATCCACGAGTATCTCGGAAGCGGCGCTTTCTATTAAATCCTCAATTTCCTGGATGCGGATATCCTGCGGAACTAAAAGCGCTATATCGCGGACAATTGCGGGAAATTTGGCGATGGGACGGAATTCCTGCTCCGATTCAATTTCTTCCAAAAGCTGGTCAACGAGGAATTCGGCAAGCACGATCCGCCCTTTTGATTTTAAGGCCTCATCGCTGGCATGCGAGATCTCGGCGATAACACCTATCAACTTGTCGCCTATCTTGATTTCAGCAACTCTACCGGGATGCGCCCACGAATGTTTCGCCGAAACGCTGTCGTCATACCAATGGTCCGAAATGCCGAAAGAATCCAATAAAGCATCAATTGTGCCCTTTAACTCGTAGAATTCCTTTTTGCCCTCTCCGCCGCGCTCGGCCTGAAGTACCATAAGACGCCGCGATTCTCTGGGGCCGGTTTTTTCTTTAATGAAAGCTCGGGCCACGCCGAAAATCTTGACTTCATTGAAATTCCGCAAATTTTCGGAAGCCGAACGCAAGAACTTTATGGCGGGAACTTCAACCAAGTAAGCCGTTTCGGGACTCACGGGATTTTCCAATTCATAATGAATTTGGACGGACAAACCGAAAAGCGAAAGCTCTTGCTTGCCGGTAAAAACCGAGAGATGTGTTTCCGTGAATCCGAAACCTACAAGCCGGTCTTTTATTTTTTCTTCAAACATCAAACGATCAGATTTCACCGGAATTATGCCATGCAATATTGGCATCGTGGACTTTACCTTGTCATACCCCATGACGCGTCCGACTTCTTCAATCAGATCTTCTTCAATGTTCAAATCGCGGCGATAAGAAGGCGGCATTACGCGGTACGAGCCCTTGGATAACTTGCGTACTTCAGAGTCCAGGCCATTTAAAATTGAAATGGCTTTGGCCTCTGGAACTGGCATGCCCAACAGTTTTTCCGTTTTTGCAATAGAAAAAGGAACGGCTTTTAACGGTTCCCTCTTGGGATAAATATCCACAATCCCCTTTAAAATCTGACCGCCGGCAAGTTCTGCGAGAAGCAAAGCGGCGCGATTTAAAGCGTAAGTTACAAGTTCGGGATCCAGATTATGCTCAAAACGGTAGGAGGCGTCAGTTCTAAGGTTTAAGCGGCGAGAGGTTTTTCTAATGGCTAATGGATTAAAATTGGCGGCCTCCAGCACAACGCGCTTAGTCCCGGCGTGGATTTCCGAACCCCTACCGCCTTTAATACCCCCGAGCGCGATAGCGCCTTTAGTATCGGCTATCACAATATCATCTGCGGTGAGTTTCAACTTCTGCGAGTCGTCTCCTAATGTTTCTATCGTCTCACTATTCTGGGCCGTACGCACGATAATTTCTTTTCTGGCGCCGGAGTCGTGCAATTTATCATAATCAAAAGCATGAAGGGGCTGGCCGATTTCCAGCATTACGTAGTTAGTGATATCCACAATGACGTTAATGGGACGCAGTCCGCATGATACCAGCCGCGCTTGCATCCATTTGGGCGACTCGCCGACATTGATGTTATCTATCACGCGCGCGGCGTATCTCGGCACCAAGTTCTTGGCAAGAATATTCACTGAAAGCACGTCTTTCGCTAGTTTTGTGTCTTCTTTAAGATCTACTTTATACGGCTTGAATGTGCCACCGGTATTTACGGCGATTTCTCTAGCCACGCCGAAATGCGCTGAAGCGTCCGCCGCGCGGTTTGCCAAAATATCAATATCCAATGCGAAATCGTTCCCCTTTTTCTCCAGCGACTCTACTTGGAAAGAATGGAACGTTAAAAGTTTCGCTGTTTTTTCCGGAGACGGAGCTTTGGGATATAAGGATTTCAGCCAGTTATAAGAAAATTTCATAAATTTCCGGCTTCGCGTTCTTTTTCTCTTCCTTCATATAACCGGCGGCGCCCATGATATACAAACAGAATATTGGAAAGATATTGCCAAAACATATCAACCGCTTCAAATTCCGCCCGGTACTCATCCGACTGCTTAATTTTTTTAGCATCAAAGCTGTCAGTACGTTCATCTCGCAACCCTGTAAACTGCTCTGGCGTAAGCAACGAAATGCTTTGATACGCCGCCATATCTTGTCTATTGAGAAACCGCGGCTCTATCTTATCGAAGTGGAGATTATAACTTATATCCGACTTTCCTTTTTCTACGGTTTCCGCATCGCGCATTTCTTTTTTGGTCAATTCCTCGCGTTTTAACTCCTGAATTTCGTTTCTAAACGCTTTGAGCTCTTCTTCCAGCGTGGGAATATTTTCTTTAGGATTTTCCGTCATATCAGAATTGGTTCAAAAACCTTAGATCGCCAGATCTCATGAGCCGGACATCCGGAATTTTGTATTTCATCATGGCAATCCGGTCTAATCCCATTCCAAAGGCGAATCCTTGAACATTCTTGGGATTGTAGCCGACATTTTTGAAGACAGCCGGGTGCACCATGCCAGCCCCCATCATCTCAAGCCACCCCGACTTGCCGCAAACCGAGCATCCTTTGCCGCGGCATTGAACACATTGCATATCCACTTCAAATCCCGGCTCCACGAACGGGAAATATCCCGGGCGGAGACGTATGGCGACTTTGCCGCCGAATAGTTCCGAGAAGAACTGCTGAATCACGGCTTTGAAGTGGCCGATGTGAATATCTTTATCAACCAAAAGCCCTTCAATCTGCCAAAATTCAATATCATGCGAGGCGTCCGTCGCTTCATAGCGGTAGGTAATCCCCGGCGAAATAATCCGCACCGGCGGCTCGTGTTTCTCCATATATCTGATTTGCACCGGACTTGTGTGCGTCCGCAGCAGCAATCGTTGGGAATTTGGAATTTGGAATTTAGAATTTGGAATTTTCTGGTTGCCCCGCAACCAGAATGTATCCCACATGTCCCTGGCTGGGTGCTCCGCCGGGATATTCAGGGCGTCGAAGTTATAGTATTCGGTCTCAATTTCGGGGCCTTCCGCAACTGTAAATCCCATGCGCGCGAAAATAGATTCCACCTGGCGCAGTACCTGGGTAATGGGATGCAAATGGCCTCGCGATACTTTAACGCCGGGGCGAGTTACGTCCAGCCGCTCTTTTTTGAGGTTTGCGGCGGACCCGGATGATTTAAGTTTACGTTCTTGGACTTCAAAAAGTTCTTCAATCTCCGTACGCAATCGATTGGCTTCACTGCCGACAACCGTCTTCTCACCCGCCGGCAGGTCTTTGATATTCCGCAAAATCAGCGTTAAAGCTCCGCGCTCGCGGCCCAAAAATTGGGTGCGCAGTTTTTGAAGCTCATTTAAATCCCGGACTTGGCTTATTTCATCCTTAGCCGATTTTTCTATCCGCTTAAGCTCATTCTGCATAAAGTCAGTGTAATAAAAAATAGCCGTGAGATAAAGCTATGAATGCTTGAGTTTTCTTGCAAGCAATTCGGCGCTCATATTGAACATTGCACTCCCATCTGGATACTTTTGCAATAATTTTCTTCGTTCTTCTCCGTAATCAAGAATTTCCCAATCGGTATAAAGTTCCTTTAATTGACCGGAGTTAGGGTAGAAATGATTTTTATTGGCATCCGTGGTACCCAAATCGCCGTCTTTCGTAAATGCCGTAATAGCATTAACACCGCCAATTTTAGTGTGCAGCTTAACGCGTTCAATAAAACGCAATGCGTCATCTTCTGAAAGATGCTGCAACATGAACGTTGAAACAATCGCATCGTATTCGCCTTCAATTTCATTACGAGCATCGCCGATCTCCGCGTGTAAATTAGGTAGTTGTTTTTCTTCTGCCAAACGTTGAATGGTTTCAATGCCCGCGGATGAAAGATCAACTGCTATTACCCGTAAACCATGCTCTGCCAAATAAATACTATTGCGCCCCTGCCCCGCGCCAAATTCAAGCACCTGACCACTTTGTATAATCTCGGGGATTTTCGCGACAAGTGGGTGAGGCTTGCCCCCACCGAAAACTTGTTCTCGCCTGCCGTAAATACGGTCGTAATTTTCCCCAACGGGATTCCTTTCCATGGGAAGTGTTAATTTTGGCGCGGCCAAGGGGATTCGAACCCCTGGTCTCCTCCGTGACAGGGAGGCGCTTTAAACCGGGCTAAGCTATGGCCGCAAGTGAATTGCTGAAATGAATGTATCACATTCATTTCCAAGACGCGACGCGGCCGATGAGGAACGAAGCTCCGATTATGGCCGCAGTATTATCTTCTTTTCTTTAAGTGCTTGAATATTTCTATCTGACGCAAGCGTTTTTCTGCTTCCTCTTTTGTATCATAAGTCCCAAACTTTCTGCCGGTATTTTCCGAAAGTACGACGTATTTTCCTTTTATCTTCTTTATCATATCAGTTCTTGGTTTTAAGTTGTTGGTTTTAGTTCTTGGTTATTGGTCCTGGTTTAACTAAAACTTTGAACTAGAAACTATAATTTTAAACTTATAACTAAGGACTAACAGTGGCTCTGGATGGGTTTCAAACCAAATGTCTTTGGTTTGAAACGGGAACAAAAGTTCCCTGGACATTTGTTTCCACTATTTTTTGTCGAGGCCTGCCGAGAGATCTACGGAAACAAATGCGAACCATCTGGTGTCAGGGGTGGGATTCGAACCCACGACCTTGGCGTTATGAGTGCCACGCTCTTACCAACTGAGCTACCCTGACTAGCGGAAAATGAAATGAATGTATCACATTCATTTCTGAAACGCGACGTCAGGGATGAGTGCGGAGCACGATTACCCTGACTAGCGGATTACGAATACGGAGCCAGAAATTTAGGCGGGCTGGCGAAATCAGTTTACGCAAAACCGAGCCCGCCCGCAAGCGTTATCGGGCGTAGGACAATTTTATCAAAAAATAGAGTTTACTCCGTCCGCCGAATGCCCCACCCTTTTAAGGGCGGGGGATGAAGGCGCGGTATCAATTTCGGCGGAGCCGACACCTTGCGGAGCAAAACGCCCTGATGCCTCGCACTTTAGCGCGAGGACGTTTTACTTCTCCTTTAGCCAGGAGGTGTCCAGCGAATATTTGCCGGCGCCCGCCAGAGCGAGTCCCAAAGATGTTAGAAGCAAAAGCAGTTCAAATTCGGAGCCGCCGAATGTCGGCGAGCCGGAAGTGACGAAATAAATCGCAAAGAACATGTCAACCGCAAGCAAAACGCCGATTATTCTTGTTTTAAGTCCGAGAAGCAAAGCAAGGCCGCCCAGCAGTTCCAGCGCCATTACTAAATATACCCAGTAAGACGCCAACCCCAATTTCGCGAAGAATCCGGCCGTACCGACAATATTGTTATATTTCAGCCAGCCGTGATAAATGAAAACCATGGCAACCCCAAGACGCACGGAAAGCAATCCTAGGTCTGAATCTTTGTGTTTCCAAATGTTCATAATGTGCTATTTGTTAAAAATTAGTTTCACTTATTATAGCCTATTTTGGTTAAATTGGATATCCACACATTCGACTCGCTTTGCTCGCTCAGTGCAGGCGGAGACTGTCGGGAGAAACGACAAATTCTGTTATGGGTGCCTCTGTCCCCATTCCGTTATGTAACAGTACAAGTGAATTGCGCACCAGAAATTGAGGAATGGTTCCGTTGCTGACACTTATTTTCAAAAGCCCGATTGAGCCCGAAACGCCCCCTATGATTCCTCCGGCGAAATGGATCGTACTTGTTGAAATTTGCGGGCCCTGTATGGAAATAACGGACGGCGCGGAAAAGAGCTGAACTGTCTCGAGCCGTGCGGGGTTGAAGGCGAGTTCCAGGGTTATGTCCCAGGCGTTCAGTTGTTCTTTTTCAGTATCAAGCATGAAAAGATACTCATCGCCGGCCGAGGCCTCGTCGCCAACGGACATCAAATAAAAACTCGCCGCGGAGGTGGTCTCAGCGATTAGCAGTAAGCTCATGATAAAAAGGGGGATTGCTCGCATGGGAGTTTTTACCGGCTTTTGGTGAACCAACATAAGCGCCTTTTGGCGCTTTTGTCAATCGTGTTCGGATCTTATCTTTATCTTGTATAAAAACATTTGACCCGCCGTTCGCCCGTCAGCTGACGGACTACAAGGCGGGTCGCTTCTCCCGTAGTAATCACTTTCCTCTTTGACTGTACATGCGTTTTTTCTTCAGCTCAGGTAGGTCCATGAGTGTAGCGAGAAGTGTGATCGGCCAGAAAAAGATGATCCATCCCCTGGTCTCATTCATGCGGCTCCTCGCCCACTTCTCATCAAAACCATCTGCGTACCGACTTGCGAAGTCTGCAGCCTCACCGAGTGTGGCGCCGCACATGATCGCCTCAGTTTTGATCTCTCTCGTCTCCTCGACGATTTCGGCAACGATCATGGCTCGCTCTCCGCCCTCGAGCCACATTCGGAGCTTCCAGACGAACCATCCGATGCTGGCATAGAGAGCAAACCCCACGAGCACCACAACTACATATGTCGTAGTCGGAGCAACCTCAAAGTCCATACCCCACCCCCTCAGACTATTGAGAACAAGTAAAGCGATAGTAGCACGTCTCCATGCCTTTGTCAACGTTTCGGCTCTGGTTCAGCGGAAGTCGCTTACTGCGAAGATTGGCAAATAAAGAGATATTAGAGTATATTGTCTATCGCGGGATAGAGCAGTAGTAGCTCGCAAGGCTCATAACCTTGAGGTCGTAGGTGCAATTCCTACTCCCGCAACCTTAAATCAAAAACTGCCCCGACGGCCGTCGGGGCAGTTTTTGATTATTCGGCTACTCAATATACTCGCTACGCTCGTCATTGACGTCGGGCTTCAGAAATAAGAACTGCGATTCTTATTTCGTTCTTCCCTAGTCAATGTAGTTCAACTCCTTAAAGGCCTTGGCGTATCCTTTGATGGCCTCTTCGGCCATTTGGCGCGTCAGCGCGCCGGCGGCGCCGTGCGCCAGCTGGTTTCTTATCTTGTGCGACCTCCAGACGTCATCAATCGCGTTAAGTTCGGCGGAGTTAATCTGTTTCAGACGGTCCCCCATGGTATCGCCGATGTATCCCGAGGCCTTTAAGATTTTATCCAGTACCCCATCTGCCTGAATCACGGCGATACTCCAATCGGCTGGATTTGAAGACGTCATTTTCTGTTGTATTTCCAGCCAGGGCTTGGCGACTATTTCTCTCGGCAGGGTCGCGGCATCTGAAACATCAATGGGGGAGGCGACTATATGCAGAGCCCGAAGTTTTTGCAAAGTGGACAAATACCACAAAAGCGCGAGAGCTGTTACTAAAACCGAGACAATTTTCAAAAGAAAAATAATATCGGGCCAGGGGAGCGAGACCAGCGTGTCCACGACGTAAAAATAATAATCAAGGGGAGTCATAAGATGTTAATTCAAAATGCAAAAGTCAAAAGTCAAAATGACAAGTCAAAATTCAAAAGCAGGCGTTCCGTAATTATCCCGAAGGGATACCATAATTTTAACTTTTAATTTTTGATTTTTGAATTATCACTTTAGTATCTTCTCACATTCGCGCGCAACACCCAAGAGGCGCGCTTCATCAAACCAAGAACCGATGATTTGTAAACCCACGGGTAGATTTTTCCCTTCCTCGGCCACACTGCCGCACGGTATTGAGATAGCCGGTAGGCCAGCCAGATTAATTGAAACGGTGTAAATATCTTCCAAATACATGGAAACGGGGTCGGCGGTTTTAGCGCCGAACTTAAATGCAACACTCGGAGTAGTGGGGCCCATGATAACATCCACATTTTTAAAAGCGTTCTCAAAATCCTCGCGGATCAAGCGGCGAACTTTCTGCGCCTTAATATAATAAGCGTCGTAATAACCGTGAGACAAAACATATGTCCCTATCATTACGCGCCTTTTGACTTCCGCGCCGAAACCCGAGTCGCGCGTGGTTTTATAAAGGTCAAGAAGATTTTCCGGTTTTGGCGCGGAGAATCCATATCGCAACCCGTCAAATCTCGCCAAATTTGCTGAAACCTCTGCCGGCATCACCACATAGTAAGTTGAGAGCGCGTATTCCGAATGCGACAGTGAAATTTCAGAAATCACGGCCCCGGCCGCTTCAAATTTTTTGATGGCCGACTTTACTTTTTCTGACACACGCGCGTCCAAGCCCTCGGCAAAATATTCTTTGGGGATGCCAACCCTAATTCCTTTTAATTCACGGACTAGCGCCGGCTCAACCGCCGCATTTGCCGTGGTCGCGTCATACCGGTCATGACCGGCGATGGCTTCATACAAAATTGCCGCGTCATCCACGCTTTTGGCCAATGGGCCTATCTGATCCAAAGATGAAGCCATGGCAATCAAGCCATGCCGCGATACACGACCGTAGGTGGGCTTTAGGCCAACAACGCCCGTAAAAGCCGCTGGTTGCCTTATGGAGCCGCCGGTATCTGAACCAAGCGCGACAAGTGCCAAATTCGCGGCCACAGCTGATGCCGAACCTCCAGACGACCCGCCGGGAACTCTATCTGGGTCACGCGGATTCTTGGTTGGACCGAAAGCGGAATTCTCGGTGGAAGAGCCCATGGCGTATTCGTCCAAATTGGTTTTGCCAAGGATTATGGCTCCGGCTTCTCTGGCTTTGCGAATTACGGTGGCCTCATAAGCGGCGACGTACGGCTCCAGAATTTTTGACCCGGCGGTTGCGGGCAAGGTATTCACCAAAATATTGTCTTTCACCGCCAGCGGCATGCCTAAAAGCACCCCATCGCGTTTGCCTTCTCTTATGCGCGCGTCAATACTATTTGCCGCAGCCAACGCTCCTTCATCATCCACAAAAAGATAGCAATGCAATTTTTCATCAGACCGGGTGGCGGCGTCTAAATACGACTTCACCACCTCGCGCGCGGAAAAATCGCCTTTTAAAAGACCTTCGCGGAGTGAATATATAGAAAGTGTTTTGGTATCCATGTTTAATTATCAAAAATTTTAGGAACAACCAGATTGCCTCTGGTGTCGGTTTTCAAGAAAGCCAGCTTCAGTTCTTCGGGATTTCCCAGCGGTTTGGTTTCATCCGCGTCATCGCGCAAAATATTGATGGCTTCCGTCCCGCCAGTCATGGGAGAAATATCTTCCGTCGGCGCCGATTTCAGCTTCGCCACAAAATCCAAAATTGACGGCAGTTCTTTTTCAAACTTAGCAACTTCGGCGTCGGTCAAATGGATGCGTGCTAAATTAGCCAAGTGCAATATGTCCTCTTTCTTTATTGACATGGCTTTATTCTATCCCGTTAGAGGTCCGCTTTGCTAATTGCAAAGCAGCATCAACTCGCGTAGATTACCTCTAACGGGATTCTATCGCTAGAGTCGCTGTAATATGAAAGGAGGCCTCAAATGGCATTCATGGACGAGCCTCGTCCTCCTCTCGTCAGCAGTTCCCGCCACCCAATACCCCGCCGTGCTGCTAACGAGAGAACACCGACAAGTCCTGCGCGTTCAATGGCCATGAGATGGCCGTGGGTCATCGGCATCGCCGTGGTAGCGCTCGCGATAGCGTTGGTACTGATCGCTAACCGTTTTGTTCCTTTCGTACTGGACTACGTCTTGTCCTTCCTGCCCCCCGTGGAGTGATGATGTGGGGACTCCACGCGCCCGACGAACAACTCGGTGTTCGTCGGGCGCGTCTTTTTTAAACCCCTTTCACCATTTTTAAAAACTCATCCCCCGAAATAGTTTTAACGCCGAGTGCCCGCGCTTTATCCAATTTTGACCCCGGCTCCTCGCCCGCTACGACAAAATCGGTTTGATGCGAAACGGAGCCGGAAACATCACCTCCCAATTCCCTTATCTTGGCCTTGGCTTCATCGCGCGTGAGAGATAAGAGCGTCCCCGTGAGTACGAATGTTTTTCCTTCCAGCGTTCTCTTTTTTCTTAAAACCTTTTCTTTTAGGATACTGACACCGGCCTTTTGAAGATTTTTCAAAAATGAAATGTTACGCGGCGACTTGAACCACTGATGTATGCTTTCAGCCACCACGCCCCCTACATCTCGAACTTTTATTAATTCATCAACGGAAGCGTTCTCTAATACTCGCAAATTTCCGAAATTAGCCGCCAAATCAACCGCCGTTTCCTCGCCTACATTGGGAATACCCAAGGCATAAATGAAACGTGGAAGTAATACTTTCTTTTTTTCATGAATGGCGGAAATGATATTGGCCGCCGATTTTTCCCCGAAGCGGTTCAAAACCGAAATATCGCCTTCTTTCAAAAGAAAAAGGTCTGAAGCGTCTTGGATCAGCCCCTGATCCATTAGAACGTCTATAGTTTTTCTGCCTAGACCCTGAATATCCAGTCCTTTTCTGGAAACAAAGTGATACGCGCCCTCGCGATTTATCGCGGGGCACCCGGGGTTTACGCATCTATATGCCACTTCACCGACTTTACGCTCCACGGGCTTGCCGCAAACGGGACAACGCTTCGGCATATGAAATTCTCGTGCGTTTCGCGGCCGCAGGCGTTTTAGAACACTTTTTACCGCCGGAATTACGTCCCCGGCGCGCTCCACAATCACCGTATCGCCTATTTTTACTCCTAAGCGCTTAATTTCATCCTCGTTATGCAAAGTGGCGCGCGAGACCGTAACGCCGGCAATTCCGACCGGTTCTAAAACCGCAACAGGCGTTAATGTACCCCGGCGTCCCACCTGCACAATAATATCTTTTAAAACCGTAGTGGCTTCCTCGGCGGGAAATTTGAAAGCAATAGCGGCTCTTGGGGCCTTGCCCGCGATACCCAGTCGCAGAAAATCCCGGCCGCGATTTACTTGAACAACAATGCCGTCTATCAGATAAGGCAAGTGCTCGCGGCGTTTTTGAATGTCTTCCCAAAAATCAATTACCTCGGAAATATTTTTGCATCGCCGGGTTAATTCTACCGTCTTAAAACCAAGAACTTTAACGATAGCATGTTCTTCTTCATGCGTTTCCTGGCCTAAATCGGTAATAAGATCATACGCCAAAAAATCGAGTTTCCGCGAAGCTGCTACCCTCGGGTCAAGCTGCCTTATAGAGCCAGCGGCAATGTTTCTCGCGTTGGCATACAACGGCAATCCTTTCTTTTTTTGCTCGCGGTTTACGGCGTCAAATCCCTTTTTTGACATATATATCTCTCCGCGAACTTCTATATGACGAGGTAAACTTTTTACTGCATGACTCGCGCGCGGGAATTCGTCGAAGATATGGTTTATCTCTTTAGGTATATGTTCATCAAAATCCGTTTTTAACGAAAGCGGCACGGATTCCACCGTTTTTACGTTCTCCGTAACATCCTCACCTGTTACCCCGTCGCCCCTCGTGGAAGCGCGCGTAAAAATTCCGTTCTCATATTCCAGAGAAATAGCAAAACCATCTACCTTCAACTCGGCAAAATATTCAATATACAGTTTAGGGTCAATGCGTTTTAAGCGTTCTTCCCATTCATGCATTTCTTCGGAAGAGAAAGCATCCTGCAAAGACAGCATCCGCGATTTATGCGGAACTTTTTTAAATTTGGCCAAGGGCTTCCCACCCACGCGCTGGGTCGGAGAATCGGGAGTAACCAGGTCCGGGAACTCTTCCTCAAGTTTCTGTAGTTCGTGTTTCAGCGAATCCAGCGCGGCATCGGAGATCTCGGCCCTATCCAAGACATGATAAAGATAGCGGTGATGGTCTATCTCCTTTCTAAGCCGCTGGATGCGCTCTCTGGCTTTGGCTTTTTCCATAGATCAAGACATTCTCACATTCTTGAGAATGTGAGAATGTTTATTTCTTTAATAAACAGAAGAAACAGCGTTTTCTCACGCTTCGCATACTACTCCCAAGATACCGAAAATCCGTATCAGGCGGTAGACGAGGTGTATTCGTCAATACCGTATTTGGAACGTTAAATTTGACAACGGAAAGTCACTGCACAGAAAAGATTTTTTGTATTTCTTAAAGAGATGGGTAGCGCATTATGACAACGCCAGAGCCGCCGCTACCGCCATTACCATTAACGCCAGCTTGCCCGGTACCGCCACCGCCACCGCCACCGGTGTTAGCAGTACCGTTAGCTGCTATGGATGGGCCGTTTGCGCCTCTGGAAGCGCCGCCTGTTCCACCACCTCCTGAACCGCCCGTGCCGGAAGAACCACAAAATATGTCCCCCGCCCCGCCTCCGCCGCCGCCATAATAAACAGAAGTGCCTGAAATGCTGCTGGAAATTCCATTGCCGCCATTGCCGGCATTGCTACCAGAATTTTGGCCAACTGTGCCTGCCCCGCCTCCTCCCCCACCGCCATTGGTACAACCGCCGCCCGAGCCGCCGTTATTTCCTTGCCCGCTTGTTCCGGCTCCTCCGCTATGGGCTCCACTCCAACTGGAAACATAACCACCGCCGCCTCCTGAACCGCCGCTGGCGCCGTTCCCACCGTCTATAGCATATGATCCTCCGCCTCCGCCTCCTACTGCTGTAATCGTGTCAAACACCGAGTTTTGGCCATTGGACCCTTTGGCATCGCCTGATACAGACCCGGCGCCTCCTCCTCCAACCGTTACCGTGTATGCTTGAGCGGTAACAGAATGTGAAGATTCAGACACAACACCACCTGCTCCTCCTCCACCTCCGCCATATCCGGTTCCTCCGCCGCCGCCGCCCGCGACGACAAGAATCTCAACACTGCCATCAATATTAGGAGTAAATGTCTCGGAGGTTGTACATGTATGGATAGTGTATCCGCCGGAGTATGTAATCGTGCAACCGGTAGCAGAGAACCCAGGGGGTGGGGGCGGGGGCGGAGGGGGTGGGGGGGGCGCTATGTCCCCTCCGTAAGAAACTTGAAAAGATCGCTTGACGGCGCGTAGTGAGCCGGGCGAGCAATCAAATTGGCCGACGCTTCTTACGTAAGTGACGCCGCCGATCGTGGAAACCGCCGCAGTGGCGCAACTGCCGTTCGCAAATGACTGTGAATCGGTATAACAATTTTCTCCCAAGGACGTGCAGGTGGCGCCCAAAACGCGGTCTTTATATAAAGTTAACTCCAGCATCTGATCCGTCGCGTACATGGCCTGAAACGAATTGGTCAATTCTCCCGATATGCGAAGCTCCGTGAAGGTGGAATTAAAAATTCCGACGCTTACCGAAAGCAAGGCCGAGAGGACCAAAATGACCAAAAGCAAGGTGATCCCTCGATTACACCCAGGACGAGCTGTATAGATCGAGGACTGTTTGGGCCTCTGCAGGTCTTGACCCTCCTCAAACTTGTGGTGGGTTAATCGAACCATGCCTTTCTGGTCCTTATTATTAAATAAGATTTCGTGAAAATTATGCGGCATATAAAACATTAAAGTAAATTAGACGCCTTGGCACGAACCGACATCGCGGATGCGCTGAGTTACGGTCGTCTGCAAATTGAAACTTGATTCAAGCGACGCTTTAGGCCCCGTAGATCTGCCGGAAATCGCAATGGTAACCCGCGGCTGGCCGTCGGCCGGGCCGCACCCTGTCCCCAAAAGATAAAACAGAAGTTTAGTTATTTGAATATCGTTGGATGTCATGGGAGACCCCGCGGCGCAATCCGGCGAACCCTCCGTTCTCTTAATGACCCCATTCTCACTGCAATAACCAGTTACATTTCCTTGGAAGTTGCGGAATAGGATACCGGCGCATTGACTCCCGGTGCAGTTTTGCCCGGTGTAATCGGTGCCTTGCCGCATTTCTTTTGTCATTAATTCCAGCGTGAAACGGATATTATCCTGGATATTTTGCGTATTGGAAACTTTCTGCTGGGCACCGCCGATAGAAAGTATCACGGAAATTGAAGACACGATAACTACCGCAAAGATCCCAATGGAAACAAGCATCTCAAGCAATGTAAATCCTCCGGAGGATTTACATTGCTTGAGATCAAAATGCAAAATGCAAAAATTAAAATTTCGGTATCGCTTTGCGATAATCTTAAGATGCGTTAATTTCGAATTTTGATCTGTCATTTTGATTTTTGATATTTGATTTTTGAATTTCTGCTACTGCCAATTATAAATAATCTCTTCCAGCACCACGCGCTTTACGATAATTCTTTCATCCCAACTGACGGTAGAACGGATCCTTAATTGGGTTGGAACACCATTACCGTCAAAATCATTAATGCCCGGCGTTTGCACCGTCGGCGGTTTATCAATCCGCACCACTCTAGTAAACGGAGAAACGGAACTACCGCCACCTAACACCGACTCATTGTTGGGTCTCGCGTAGACCCCCGTAGACGGGTAATACGTCAACGGCTGATCCAGTGGGTCTGACGTTAGAGCCCCCGAGACCAAATCTATCTGCCATTCCCCCGTGGGGATATCTGTATCCCACCGCCTGCCGGCAAGTATGTTGTCTTCGCGAATTTTCCTAACAAGCTCAATGCCGTCTTCGGCAATATTCAGAGCCGCTAATTTATTTTTGGCGGTCGCGGTATTCACGATACCCCGCGTTGCCAGAGTATAAGGCCCAACAATAGCCCCCAAGATCACCGCGAGCGCGACAATGGTCTCTAATAGCGTAAACCCCCACACCGCGGCCTTCCGGCCGTGGCTTCCCGGTGTGGGGGTAAAGCCCTTATTTAGAATTAAGAATTTAGAATTAAGAATTAAGGAACGACCAACTGTTCGTCTTGTGATTTTTATATCTTGTTTTTGACTTTTTGCTTCTAAGATTATTGCCGACATAATTAATCCAAAGATATTTGGCCGCTTTTCCATATTGATATAGTTTTTGAGATCTGCTGATTGGGAGTTCGCAGTTGCAAAGAAGCGTATGTTTTTCCGGAAGAAGTATCCTGGTTGCTTATGATCATATCGGCCTGCGGCGCTACAAAAACGATGTTGATAACGGTTTCTGCGCCGTGGGTGTCAGAAAATTGGATGAATTTAATGCCGCGCAAGAGCTTCGTGGGATCCCCGATAACGCCGTCTGCGGCCCCATAACGATTATCCCCATCCAGGTCCACGAACATCAAGAATTGGTCCGGTGTTGCCAGATTAAAATAGACGCCGGTCACTTGCGGCAGTAACCTGACCCTGGCCCCGTCGGAAAGCGTCACTTCAACTTCCGCCACGGAAACGGCGATGTTCTGCGCGCGACGGATGGCCAGCGCTATTTCTTGCTCGCTTCTGACCGCTAAAGCCCCCTCATTGAACCCTGGGAAAGTCGTAAGCAGTATCGCGGAAATAAAGGCCAGGATGCCGAGCATAACCACGATCTCCACCATGGTAAATCCCC
>CAZBTX010000006.1:0-18808 GCA_964494945.1 uncultured Candidatus Saccharibacteria bacterium | reverse complement strand
TAAATCCCCTTCCGATACCAAATTCCGACTTTCAGCATTGGGCGTAGAGCGCCGCCGGGATTCCGGCGTGGGGGTAAATTCCGTCGTGCGCCATTGTGCGAATGCAAAATTTAGACACCCCGTTCTAAGAGAATTTTTCAATTTTGATTTGTAGTTTTGATCTTTGATATTTGATCTTTGCATTTCGGTTATAACCCACGAGCCACAGAATTTTTTATTCATAGCGCAGCACCAATCTATCGCCGCCTTTAAGCGGTTTTGTTAAAGCGTCTTTGTCTATCGCGACTCTGTTAAAATAAATTGTCCAGCGCGGCCCCGATATTTTTGAGTTTTTACCGCCGAGGCCCGCTATAGCACCCTGCCTGATCGTGAAAGTAAGACCGGCCAGATCCGCGATCTCGGAAACGGCTGACGCTACTGTCATGCCAGATCTCGCCTCACCCTCAAAAGCCCGTTTTTTGTCGCCAAAATCAATGTCCACGCGGACAATCACCGACTCTGCTTTCGGGACCAGGGCCAGCGCCGATTGGGAACGGGCGTAATCATTGGCAAAATTCACGTTAACCGCAAAAATGCTGGCGACGCCCAAAAAAAATACCAAAAATAAAACCCCCCAGTACCATCCATGATGGCGCTTCCACCAAACCTCATTCAAAGACATATTATCCGTGGCCTTAAGCATACCCGCCTAAGTTTTTGACTTTAGCGACTCCCATACAAAAGCTAAGACCCAGTTCACTTCACTGCTGCCCATAGATTACCGTATCTCATATATCAAAAACTTAGGCGGGCACACACCTACATATTAAACCAGCGGCAGCAAATACGCTACGAGAATTTCACCCCAAAAAACGGCAACGACAAACCCCGTGATTAAAAAGGGGCCGAAGGGCACCCGGCTTTTTAATTCGTAACCGCGGATGGCCATAAGCCCCAGTCCCCACAGGGCTCCGATCCAGAACGCGAACAAGACCATAATGACGGCGCGCGGGAAACCAAGAAAAAGCGCGAGCGCCAAAACCAACTCAACATCTCCCCAACCAAGCCCTCTGCCGCGCGTAATAGCCCAGATGACCCCAAAGGCGGCCGCGATGGCGAGTGCAAGAAGCAGTGTCTTAGCGGCGGCGGATCCGAATCCCGCGCCGGAAATCCATATTTCCGCCGTTACTAAAAAAACCCCCAGTAAGATCAAAGGGCGCACAATAGCAGTCAAAATTTCTTGGGTGTCATAATCAATCAAGAAAACTACGGCGAGCGCCGACCCCAATAAAAGATAAAATAGAAAAATTAAAAGCGTCTCCCAGCTACCAAGTTTTTCTGTAAGTACGGCAAAGGGATGATAATAACTGCCGCTACCCGCAATATTCACTAAAACCAGCGCCCAAGAGCCGAGCGCCACTTCTGCCGCGAAATATCTGAAAGCGATAGCGCCTTTGCAGCTGCGGCATAACCCACCCAAAACCAAATATGAAACTATCGGTATCAATTCAAACCACGAGAGCGTTTTCCGGCAACGTGGGCATCGGGAGCGTGGGATAAAGAACGATTCGCCGGCGGCAAGCCGAATGGCCGCCGCATTTACAAAACTGCCCAAGGAAGCGCCAAGTAAAAAAACCGCCGAGTATAAAAAGATAGTGGACGCCATTTAATAAAAACTTTTGCTTTAAGTTTAGCATAAATTCTGCTCTCTAAATCATCCGGCTCTGGTGCAAGCGAAAACGCCCCGATGACCATGGGAGCGTTTTGCACACACCCCCACACCTATTGAATAGGTGTGGGGGCTACAAATATTTATAACTATGGAGTTACATCATATACTGCCGCTGCCGTCCCCGTGATATTATCGCCGGAGTTGGCGGCACAAGTCGTATCCAAGTCGCGGTCGGAGCTAAAGGCGGGGTTGGCGGTATCCTCAAGCGTGGCCGCCAATTGATATGACGTAGCTGATATCCTGCAGTAGAGATAATGGTTGGAACCGCCCAAGGGATCATCCGGCAAGGTCGGTATGTAAGTCGGCGCCAGGGCCGCTCCCAGGGTCGTAAAGCTCGTGACTAAAGGATACGAGCTGCTGTTGGCATCAAAATAAAGCTCCAGCGCCAGTTGAATTTGCTTAATGTCCGCAACACGGCGGGCATCGCGCGACTTTTTACGCGCGCTGTTCAACGACGCGAGAACAACGGAAGCGAGAATACCAATAATTGCTATAACCACCAGAAGCTCAATGAGGGTAAAACCCTTCTTCACCGGATGCTTTTCAGGGATTTGAGTGAAATATTTAAACATAAAATTAGGTTACGGTAGTGTTCGACCACTAAAGTTCAGTATAAACCAAGGTACCCGCATCCGCTACGCGGCGTGTGGATAACTGCCAATGATGTCTAAATTTGCGAGGCCGAAGCTGAAGCAAATTTAGCTACAGCATTGAGCATCCCGTTAGAAGTCCGGTTTGCTTGCAAACCGGCATCCCGCGGAGTGGGATTACTTCTAAACGGGATAAAGGTTCGGCGCCCATAATTTGTTCGCCACTGGCTCCAAAATTTAGACAAAGCCCTTTAAAAAGCACTGGAGAGATTATAAAGCGGCACCAAAATTGAGGCGACCAGGCCGCCTACAGCCACCCCCAGGAAAATTATCATGGTGGGCTCTATTAAAGACACAATGTTGTCAAGCAAACTATCCACGTCCCTCTGGTAGAACTTGGCGATATTCTTCAATATGGAGTCCAATCTCCCCGCTTCTTCACCGATCCTTATCATTTGTATCACCATGGGGGGGATGCCGGGCGAACCCTCCAGAGCACTGGCAATGGTATTCCCGCCTTTGACCGACTCAACGGCGCGACTAATGGATTTTTCGTAAATCTTGTTACCCACGATCTCGGAAGTTATCTGCAAAGCCCTTAAAATTGGGAGTCCGGCCACGATCAAGGTGGCGAGATTGTCGGCGAATCTTGTAAGGTAGATCTTTTGGTAAAGCTCGCCGAAAACAGGGATTTTCAATTGCAGTTCAGCCAATATCTCACTACCATCCTCGGTCTTGGCGTATCTCCAAATCATCACTGCGCCCCCGATAAGTAGAAGCAGGATCACCCAGCCCCAACTCCGCAAAAAATAGGAGGCGGCTATGACCAATTGCGTGTAAAAAGGCACGGCTTGCCCCGTTTCCTCAAAAATGGCCGTAAGTTTAGGTATAACGATGACCAGCATTACCACCACCACCCCGATGAAGGAACTGAAAACAAAAGCCGGATAGATCATGGCATTCTTGGCTTTGGAGGTCAGAACATACGAGCGCTCCAAGTAATCCGCCAGATACGTGAATACTTCTTGAAGTTTGCCTGATTCCTCGCCGGAACGGACCATGCTTACGTAAAACTGCGAGAAAATGTTCGAGTGCTTGCCGAGAGCCGCGGAAAGCGAAGCGCCGCCGTTCACGTCATCCAGTACCGAAGCCATAGCTTCCTTCAGCAGCACCGCTGATGATTCGTTAACCAGCGTTTTTAGGGCCTGAACCACCGGCACTTTGGCCTCAAATAGAGTTGAGAGCTGCCTCGACAAAAGCACAATGTCTTTTTGTTTTACGCGATTGAAGAATTTTAGTTTGCCGCCGACAAAAAGACGCCCGGGCTCGATTTTCGGCAAAACTTCAATGATTATCAAGTTATTCCGCTGCAGTACGTCAATGGCGGCTTCCAGCGATGGGGCCTCCACGGTGCCGTCCCTAGCTTCGCCTTCTTTACTTCTGGCTTTATATACGAATACCGACATGACGATCTATTTCTTCAAAAGCAGCTGCAGTTCAGATGGATTTAGGGAATAAGCCGCGGCGTTCTCTATGGTGATCTCGCTTTTTCTCACCAGATCCACGAGAGCTCTATTCAAAGACACCATGCCTTCGTCGGAGCTTGTTTCAATCACCAGATCAAGTTCGTGCGTCTTATTCTCGCGTATTAGATTACGAACAGCCGAGTTGGCGAGCATAACCTCAACCGCCGGTATCAACCCCCCGTTTACCCTGGGAACTAAACGCTGGGAAACGATACCGATCAAAGTAGCGGCTAACTGGGTTCTTATCTGCGACTGCTGGGCGGATTCAAAGGAATCAATGATGCGGTCAATGGTCTGCGCCGCGTTATTGGTGTGCAGGGTGGAGAATATTAAATGCCCCGTTTCCGCGGCCGTAACGGCCGCGGCGATGGTTTCCGGGTCTCTCATCTCGCCGATCATGGCGGCATCCACGTCTTCGCGAAACATAGAGCGGAGCGCTTTATGAAATGAGGGCGTGTCGAAGCCGACTTCTCTCTGGTCAATAATGGCCACGTCCGAAGAAAAGACGTATTCAATGGGATCCTCAATGGTGATGATGTGGTCGTTCCTCGTGTGATTGATGTAATCCACCATGGCGGCCAGTGTTGTGGTTTTGCCGTGCCCCGTGGGCCCCACTACCAAAAAGAATCCTTGCGGGCGTCTGCAGAAATCCTCCAGGACCGAGGGCAGATTAAGTTCAGCGAATGTCCTAATTTTTGCCGGTATCAGACGCAGAGCCGCTCCCATAAAACCCTTTTGGTGGAAAACATTGACGCGGAATCTCGCCTTGCCGTCGAAATCATACGAAAAATCCGTCTCGCGATCGGCGTGGAAAACCGCTTGCTGTTCCGGGGTAGTCAGGGCCTTCACCAGTCCTTCCGCGATCTCCGGCGTAATCATTTCTTTCTTCAAAAGCGGCACTAATCCCCCGTCCACGCGAATGGTCGGGTACCTACCCACCGAAATATGCAGATCGGAGGCGTTTTCTTTAAGAACGGTGGAGAACAACTCGTGCAATTCTTCTTTATAATTGGGCATATCTGCCTAAGTTTTTAATTCTAACGACTCAAATGAGACCTTACTTCGACCAGTTCCCTTCGGTATTAATGGATGATTCACTTTCATGGTTCAAAAAATTTAGGCGGACTTAAGCGGGCATAATCCCTGCTTACTCACTATTATAACTTACGGGAGAGTTGACGCATACCCGCCTAAGTTTTTGACCTGAACAACTCCAGCATAAAAGTTAATGCTCATCCCATTCTATATTACTGCCTATAGATTACCGTGTCTCATACGTCAAAAGTTGGGGCGGGCTTACGGACCCGCGGTATTGACGCCTGGCGTTTTGCCGGGAATGGAATCGGTTTCCAAATAATACGTGATAGTATAGTCGGTACCATCGGCAGAATAATAATGATAACGATAATTTCCGGAATTAGTGGGATCGGTTGGAGCGACTTCAACGGAGCCGCTGTTTTTAAGATCCACCGAGAGTGAGTCAGCCCCAGTTATATAACCGGTGTAAACCGGGTAGCGTGGGCTGGAAGCAACATAGAGCGACAGGGCGCTGACCAGCGTTTTTATGTCCTGTTCGCGCCTGGCGTCCCTGGATTTGGCGCGCGTCCCGGAATAAAAGACTGAAACCGTGGCAGTAAGCATGGCGATGATAGCCACCACTATCAAAAGTTCTACCAAGGTAAACCCCCACACCAAACTTCTTGAGGTTTGGTGTAGGGGTAAATCCCGGCTACGAAATTTTATTTGAGCCAACACAAGACAGGGTAGTTAAGTTACTTCCAGTAATTCCTCCAAACCAATGACGCCGTTTATTACCTTCAGGATGCCGTCCTGCCTCATGGTCAGCATCTGCTGACGCTCGGCCTCCTTCTCCACCTTGGCCTCGGAGGCGCCCTCTCCAATGATTTTTTGCAATTCCGGCGTCATGGCTAGGGTCTCAAAAATTCCCAAGCGGCCCGAGGTGCCGGAAGGACAACTTGGGGACTCTTGCGACTTGTAGATCGTCCAGGGCTTTTGGGCTTCCAATAATTTTCTTACGGGTTCGGGCATCTGGGCCACTTCGTTGTCCACGAATTGAATGGTGGACCCGCCCTCCACCGGCTTTTTGGAATCCACACAAAGCTTTCGCGTTAATCTCTGGGCGACAGCCAATATCAAAGTTGAGGGCAGAAGGAAAGGATCAACGCCCATATCTATCAAGCGGGGTATCACGCCCTTGGCGTCGTTAGTATGGAGCGTGGAAAGCACCAGGTGCCCGGTAAGAGCCGCCTGAGTGGCAAGTTGCGCCGTTTCCTTATCGCGAATCTCGCCGACCATAATGATATCCGGATCTTGGCGCAAGATATTTCTAAGACCTGTGGCAAAATCGTATCCTATCTCCGGCCGGATCTGCGATTGATTAAGTCCAGCCATAAAATATTCAATCGGGTCTTCTAGTGAAATAACATTAACCCCTTCTCGATTCAAGATTTGGAGCATGGCATAAAGCGTTGTGGATTTCCCCGACCCGGTTGGTCCCGTGATTAATATCATGCCGTAAGGGCGCTTCATGGCTTCTTGTATGATGGTCAAATTGCGGCCGATAAATCCCAGGTCTTCCAGCGTTTTGACACCCGCCTCGGGGTCCAAAATACGAATAGCCACTTTTTCGCCGAAGGGTGTCGGCAAGGTGGCTACGCGAAAATCCACCCCCTTGCCGTTGACTTCCATATGGAAGCGGCCGTCTTGAGGCACGCGATTCTCATCAATTTTCATTTTGGTGAGGATCTTCACGCGATTGACAATCGGGGCGTGCGCTGAAAGCGGCAGAGTAAGACCCGTGCGTAAAACGCCGTCCACTCTGAAGCGCACTCTTAAAACATCCACCTGCGGTTCAATGTGGATATCCGAGGCCCGGCCCTCAACGCCGTGCTTAACTATAACGTCCACGATCTTGGTGATAGGCGCTTCCTCCATGAGGCCATTTTCTTTGCCTTTGGCTTTCTTAGAGGCCGACTGTAAAACGTCCGCTTCCGCTTCGCGCTCAAACTCCGATAAGGCCTTGGTCACCTCGCCGCCGATGGACTTATACTCCTGAAGTACCGCTTGAAAGTCGGAAGGGCTGATAAGGAAAATTTTGAACGGCTTTTTTACGCGCCCGGAGATGAACTTTAAGGCCTGCTGGGCGGAAGTGTCGTCGGGATTCATCATGCCTATCTCAAAAAAACCTGCTTCTTCCCCAAGCGGCACGAATTTATAAAATCTGGCCGATTCTTCCGGCACTTGGCGCAAAACGTTGAATTCTATTTTAGCGCCGGGAAGTTTCTTTACCGGCAGGCCGAACACCTCGCCCTTGGCTTGAAGCACAACTTCCTCGCTGACTCCGCGTTCATAGAGCATCTCTTCGGCAGTAACGCCCTTTTTCTTGGCCGCCGATTTTATACCGGAGACCTCCTCCAAAGAGAGAACGCCGGCAGACACCAAGACGTCAAAAATATTCTTAGCCGCCATAGTTAATCAGTTTAATGAGTTTAGTCAGTTTAATCAGTTTTATGAGTTTAATGAGTTACTGATCAACTGATTAAACTGAAGCGAAGCGTGACTGATTAAACTCCATCAAAACGCCACGAAAGGATTGGCCCGGCCCTTGGAACCGGTGGAAGTACCCGTGCCACCCGGTATCTGCACGATTATCCCGCTTGCGCGCAACGCCAAGAGCAGCGCGTCGTCAAAAATATTCAAATTGGGAGAAATTGATTGTATCTTCCTGAATTCCTGAAGTTTGGCGTCAATTTCTTTGGTAAAAGCGGTTTCCATTGACGGCTTGGCGCTTTGCGAACGGCCCGACCACCAAAGATACCCGCCGCCCAAAACCGCGAGTATCAAGATAGTTAGGATAATGGTGCGAAAGTTCATATGTTTAGCGACAAGCGACAGGGGACATGCGACATGTCGCACGCACCCGCGCTTTTTTAATTGAAATATTTAACTTGTCTCTTGTCCCGTGTTTCATGTCACTGATTTTATTGATAGTACGCCTTAGCTTGAATGGCAAAATCAAAGACGTCCACACCCGGCCCTCCCTGCCTGCTGCCGAAAGTTATGATGCCAACGTCTATCAAGCGCTGGTTCAATTCCAGATCGCTCAAAAATCTGCGGAAGTTATCGTACCTGCCAGAGATCTGTAAACCTAACGGCAACGTAGAAAGCCCCTGTTTCAAGTTCAACTGCGTTGAAGCGCCTTTGGCGCCGCCCTTTTGCGGCTCAAGGGCCGTCGGCTGGGAAAAATCAACCGATTTCAGAACCATTTGGTCCTTGTTGGCGAGGGCTTCTAACTCGGCCAGAAACATAGACGTCCCGGCATCCGCCGGAATAATACTGGCGACCTTATTCAAAAGCGTTGGGTCCACGTTGTTGTAAATGTCGGTAAGCTCGTCACGCTTGGCGGTAAGTACCTGCAATTCGTCAATCGCTTTCGTGGCCGCGGCGTGGTCGGCCTGTGCTTCTTTTAAGACATCCAACTGCGGCATGAAAAGAAAATAAATGATGCCGCCGCCAAGCAATATTAGAACTAATGAGACCTGAAGTTTAGACATGATTTATAATGTCGGGGTTATTGAAACCTTAGAAGCGCCGGTTTAAAAATAATGCTCATCCTGAAAGACACCAAACCCTTTTCGCCGATGGAAAGCCCGCCGAAATCAACCCTCTCAATTTGCGACAGCGACTCGAAAGTGCGCACCTGCTGCGCCAAGAGAAAATAAGTTCCCGCCTCTCCGGCCAGTTCCAGTTTCCTGGATTCCGCCGCGTAACTGAAAGACGTGAATCTTACGCGAGAAAGAGTGTTTTGCTCCAAAAGAGCGAAAATGTTCGAGGGAATAGCGTGCGCCGCAAGAAGTGTGCGCAAACTTCCCAACTTTTTATCCAGCGCCAAGAGTTGTTCGAGAATATCGGGCCGTAGATCGGTCTCCAATTTGCCTATCTCCTCTTTCAAGGATTCGTTATTTTTCTGAAGATACTTGGTGTAAGCAAAAACTCCCCCCGCGGCGATCAAAGATCCAAAAAAACTTATGACCCCAATAAGGAACAAGATATCCGACAGCCATCCGCTGGGATTAATTACGGGACGATTTTGTTTTGAGATTAATGCGTCCGGCATGAAACTGGAATTTTACCCCGTTAGAGGCAGATCGCGATCACAGTCGCTTATTGCTATTAAGTTTTCAAATAAAGTTGTCATTTGTATATTCTTGTAAACACTCTTTTGCGATCGCGGCCTCTAACGGGGCTAATGTGGCGTAATTTCGCGAAGCGCCAAGCCCACGGCTACAGGAAATGTCGGACCAAGGTCTTTTAAAATGGGCTGCATGAAAGCGGGGTAAGTAACTCGGGAAAATGGATTGGGCTGAATGGTTTCCAGGCCCAAGCGTTTGGCGGTCTGGTCAACGAAGCCCTTAAGCCGTGACCCCCCGCCGGTCAAATAAACTTTTTCCACCCGGCGCTCAGTCGTGCGGTTGTAAGAATTAATTATACGCTCAAGCTCCGAAAGAAGAATTTCCACCAGGGGGCTGATGACGCTCGCGATCTCTTTATCCTCCGGATGGTCGGAAAGGCCGATTTCCTGTTTAAAAGCGTTAGCCCGCTCCAATGTTATGCCGAGCCCCCGGGAAAGGGCCGAGGTCAGATCGTTGGAGCCGCGGTCAAGGTTATGCGACAGCATCACGACCCCCCTATCAACAATGGCGATGGTTGTGGACTGCGACCCGATATTGATGAGAGCCGTCGGCGACTTATCATGTCCTATCAAGGAACGCACCAAGCTGAATGTTTCAACCTCAAGTCCCTTGATGACAAGCTTGGCTTCTTCAAAAACGCGATTATATTTCGCGACCACTTCTTTGGGAACGGCGACGAGCAGCACTTTGGTCTTATTGGCAGCATCAGCCGGGGCCAGATCGCCCTCGTCAATTATCTGCCAATCAAGCGAAACCTCGGAAATGGGTATCGGCACGTATTTTCTGGCCTCAAATTCCACGGCTTTGGCCACTTCCGCGCGGTCGGTTGTGGGCAATTGCACTAATGTCACGAACGACGATATAGCCGGAATGGCCACCACCGCCTTGTTGGTGGTTATGTTAGATTCACGCATCACGTCCTTTAGCAATCCCGAGATATCCGAGTCCAGAAAACGCAAAAATCCGCCGCCTACCCCGCCCTCGCCCGTTTTTAAGTAGGGCGCGGTTTTTAATTCTCCGTAGGTCTCAAGGATCCCTCGCTCCGATTCCTTACGTAATTGTACAACCTTGACAGAAGAGACGCCAATATCAATACCCACAATGCTTTTGGAGCCGCTAAAGCCCGGTATTGATATTCTCGGTAAACCTATCTTTTTCAGAAAATCAAAAGCCATAGCGTTAAACGATAGCCCCATTATAACCTATTTCATCTACTACCCAATACACAACCATAAAGCTCTTTTGAGCTTCAAAATCCTAATTTCTAATACCCCGAACATCGCTTACGGCGAACTGCTGGGCAAGCAAATTCTCCCGATTCGCGGGGCGAATCGAGGATCCACGATTCTGCAAAGCAGAATCGGGACAATGACCAAAACCCAAAAAACCGAAATTTGACATTTAAGCTTTAGAACTTGATTAGACATTAGAAATTAGAAATTCCAGTGCTAAGATACACGCAATGCTGAATTCAGTTCTTGACTTCTGTTTTGATATCTTATTCCCCAAATACTGCGCCGGGTGCCACGCCGAGGGCTCGTTTTTATGCGATAAATGCCGTAAAAATATCGTGGCCGTGGGGAGTATTTGCTTTGTTTGTGAGCGCCGGTCGCCTCAAGGATTAATATGCGAGAACTGCAAATCGCTTACTCGTTTAAGACGGTTTGTATCCCCGCTTTTTTACCGAGACCCGATAGTCCGCGAACTAATCCGCCTCTATAAATATGAAGGCGTCAAAGAAATCGGGGAAATATTGGCCGGTTATATTATTGAAGCCGCAATGCTATATGCCGTGCCTCTACTGGCTGATGCCCTACTCGTTCCCATACCGCTCCACAAAAAACGCTTAAGAGAGCGTGGTTTTAACCAGGCCGAGCTGATGGCGAAAAAATTGGGGCGTGCTTGGGGTTTGAAAATCGCGACTGATATTTTAATGCGTACCGAGTACCGAAAACCGCAAACGGAAATAAAACGGCGCGAGGAGCGGCTGGAAAACGCCAAAGGGATTTACAAGATAAACAAATCCCCACCGCCCGGCAAAATTATGATATTAGTGGATGATGTTGCGACAACTGGCGCCACGTTAGAAGAAGCTGCGAGAGTTTTAAAAAACGCGGGCGCCAAGCAGGTTTGGGCTTTCACCGCCGCTCGTTAGTTTATTTCTATTTTTACTTATGTACTATATTCACACGATCGTGTAAATATAGTACATCATCGAAGAACTTATTCTAAGTTTGTCGAAGGATTGATTATTCGCAAAAAAATGGTATTTTTATTGAACATGGAGGCGTGCCAGAGTGGCCGAATGGAGCGCACTGCTAATGCGTTAAGGGCGCAAGCCCTTCGAAGGTTCGAATCCTTCCGCCTCCGCCAGGGAAGCGTGGCAGAGTGGACGATCGCACCGGTCTTGAAAACCGGAGTACCTTTACGGGTACCGGAGGTTCGAATCCTCCCGCTTCCGCCAGATGTCTAAGTTAGAACCAATTTTTAAAATGATCCAGATAAATTTAAAAAACCTAGTAGAATCTGTAGAAAAATATTCGCCTAAAAGATATTCCGTTGTTTTAATCTTGCCGATTTTAACTTTAACTGCTGGTTTCCTTGTTTGGAGTATTTATCTTTATTCATTAGGTTTTATTATAAGCGACTTACTAAGGGCCCGGTTTATATTAACCGGTATTCTATTTGTGTTTATAACTGTTACTTTTTACTTCTTTACAAAAAATATAATTGAAAAAGTGTGCAATTTATTTAATAGTAGCAGAAATAAAATACTGTTTTATGGTTTCTTATCACTTTTTTGGTTGTTGATATATTCAATTTTATTGTTTCCCAGATTACCATTGGTAATTGGCGGAGGGCAACCAAAGGCTTTGGGTCTAATTGTTATTAATGAAGACGATATTGAACTACTGAAATCACTTGATTTTAAGTTCGGCGACGGAGCAGAACATCAAACAGAAAATGTGTGTGTTGCATATGATGGTTCTGAAAATTTACTTATTCTAAGAGAAAATAGAGTTATATCATTAAATAAATCTTCGATAAGTGGCTTTGTGAGTTTGCCGGGAATAAATGCTACCATTGAGCAAATTTGTATTTTAAGTGCATCTAATTGGGCACTGAAAGGGTTTTTTTCTAGTATAATTTTATCAATATCTATTATCTATAACTCGCTTGTGGACCCCCTAGGGCTTCCTATGATGAGGTTCTTTATAGAATAACGACAGTGTACTCACCAAAATAGTGTTATAATTCACTATGGTTATAATACTCAACTTCGGAAGTCAGTTTGCCCATCTTATAGCGCGAAGGGTGTGGGATCTCGGCGTCGTGGCCGAGATTCTGCCTTTTAATCAGGGCCTTATGCGTTTTCCTTAATTTCTATATACTTTTATCAAGATTACTAAAGTTTAGCCGTCTTTTCGGTTCAAACTTCGGGACATCGTCCCCGCCAGTTAGGAAATGAAATGGAAGATTTGATAAAATGAAACTATGAAAAAATTTATTTTAGGGTTTGTTGCCGCGCTTATTGTGACAGCCATAGTATATTTCGCGTATCCCATTATCCGCGGATTTTTTAGCGGAGGAGGGCCCGTCTCTCCGGAAAATCTGAAACCCGGCGTCAAAGATTACGGTTCTTTACGCGTGGAAATATTTGGCAGGGGGAATCCACTGGCTGACGTTGAGGTTGATCTGGGGGAAATCGGCTCCAATGGGCCGACAGGACCGATGAGCTTTGCAGTAACCGATTCTAGCGGGGTAGCATCTTTCGAAAAAGTTCCTATTGGCAATTATGATATTTTTTTCAATGCTTACCATTTCCCGTCTGAATATAATTTGCCGCAGCCCGATCGCGTTTCTGTTAGTATTGTAAAAGATCAAATTACGCAAAAAAGGATTGATTTGGCGCCGAAACAATAACTAAAAATGGCCCACGGAAAGACCTGCTTGCCGGCTATAGTCCGAAGAGTGACGGCGGATTTTCGTTTTGCATACAGCGAACAGCATTATATAATGAATAGCACCCATGGATAACAAGAAACTCATCCCTATTATCGCAGTTGTCGTAGTCATTCTTGCGGGCGGGATTGGCTTTTGGTATTGGCAGAATAAATATGCGGCCCCGGAAGAACCCGCGGCAGCCAAAGTAAAAGACGGCTTGGGGGCGGAGTCATTTAATAAAACTAAAAATCCTTTGGCCAACGAACTTCCGGAAACCAACCCGTTTCAGGCAAACATTAATCCATTTAAATAAATCCCGTTAGAAGCCGCGGTCGCGTAGAATACAAAATTTATCAAATGAGAAAAATTCAAACAACTGTCTTAAAACTAACTTATGCGGGTTTGTCTGACCGCAACCTGCTTCTAACGGGATAAATGACTTCTTTGCGAAAAAATATTTTTACCTCGCTTGCGATCCTGGCTTTTTCTTTGCTGGTAAGCTCCTATATCGTTTTTGTCACGGGCGAGAGCGTTTTTGCGCAGAAGTTCACCGAGGAACGCCGCGTCCCCTTTCAATTTGACTTTGTCAGCCAGTGGAATGGGGGCGAAGTTTCGGGAGCAGAAGCGACGGATATCGGCAGGGGAAATAATGGGACCCTGCTTAGCGGCGCAACAGTCGCTTCCGGGAGATTAGGGAAAGCATTTAAGTTGAATGGGTCCGGCGCTTACATTAAAATAGGGAATCCCGCGAGTTTAAACTTTGGGACCGGGCCGTTTTCATTGGATGTCTGGTTTAAGTGGGACGGCGGAGGAGGATCGTCCGCAAGCAACATCATACGAAAATCAAATTATCCGGTGTCTGGCAACGGAGCGGGATATTGGTTGAGAACAGGCACAAGTGAAGGTAAACAGATATTGGAGTTTTTCACCGGAGAAACTGTCGGCAATCCGAACCAGCCCAGGGGCCGCATCGCGACACCCATCAACTCAAGAACTTGGTATCGTGTCGTCGCCACCAGAGACAGTTCCGGCACCATGAAATTATACGTAGATGGCGAACTGAAAGGCACTGCCCAAGCTCCGAAGGCCGAAACGACTAGTGGGGCTCCGTTCACCATTGGAGCATGGGATGACCGATTCGGCGCCAGAGAATTTTTCTCCGGTCTGATTGAAGAAGTTTCGGTATATTCGAGAGCGCTGACTTCCTCGGAAGTCCAATCTTCGTATAAAGAATTGCGCCAAATTCTTGCCGCGAAAGATTCGGGCGTGCCTTTTCCCGGTAATTGCAATACCAGGCAAAAATGCCTGCAGTATTGCGAGGCGCCGGCAAACGCTCTTGAATGCGTTGATTTTGCCGAGGCCGCGGGATTTATCAGCAAGGCCGAAGCGGCGCAGGCCAGAAAATACATCCCCCTCATCCTTCAAGGCGTAACGCCCGGCAAATGCGACACCAAAGAACGGTGTGAGGCCTACTGCGCGGATACGGCCAACGCTCTTGAATGCATGGAATTCGCGGTTAAGTACGAGGTGCTCCCGAAGGATGAACTCGAAATATTAAAGAAAATCCTGCCGTTTATGAGAGCGGGGAAAATGCCCGGCGGGTGCAAATCTAAAGACGAATGCGAGGCCTACTGCACCGCCGACGGCCATTTTGAAGAATGTCTGGAGCTTGGTTTGGCGCTCGGAGTCATCAAGCCGGAAGAAGTTGATATTATCAGAAAATCGGGCGGCAAAGGGCCGGGCGGCTGCCGTTCCAAAGACGCCTGCGAGGCCTTTTGCCAAGAGCCTAAAAATCAGAAAGAATGTACGGATTTTGCGGTGAAAATCGGATTGATGACTCAAGAAGAAGCCGATCAGGCCCAAGCAGCCGGAGACGTGAAGGAGTGTTTCGCACAAGCCGATGAGAAAATAATTTCTTGTTTTGTCACTAATCTGGGAACGGATCTATTTGAACAAATGAGGGCCGGGAAAATGCCGTATGATATCGCGATTGTTGATAAGATGAGAAAAGCTACGGCCTGCATGAAGCAGTATTCCGATCAAGCCACTAATCAGTTAGAAAGTTTTCTTAAGGAGCTGCCCGCGGCTGACGCCTGCATTACGACGGAACTTGGGGCGGGCTTTATCGGGCGACTTAGAAAATTGGCAGTTCCGTGTTCACAGATGAAAGATATCAGAGGAAAGATGGAGGGATGTTTCTTAAAAGGAACAAACGCTTTGTTTGAACCGTGCGCCGCTAAAGAATGCGGCCAGGTTCAAAGATGTATGTCAGAGGTATCGAAACCGTTAGCTACTATTGCCAAGACCGTTGAGGCCGGGAATCCGGTAAAGCGAGAATTCCCCAAAGTAATAGCGGATAAACTAAACTCCTGCGGCATAGACCCTAACTTTGATCCCAATACCTGCATAACCAAGTCAACCTGCACGGAGTTTTTCTCTTGTCTTAATCCGAATGGGAATCAGCGGCCACAAGGAGATCAACCGGGCGAGGGGGATATGCCCCCGGAACTGAAGAGTCGGATGGATTCCTGCCAGAAAGAGATCATTGATACTAAAATGCATGAATGCACCAATAAGCCGACTTGCGGCGAGGTGAATGCGTGTCTGAAGGCCCAGCAGCAGGGAGGCCCTTCAGAAGACGATAAAGGCAAGGGTAAAAAGATGGAACTCCCGCCGGACGTTGAGTCAAAAATAATGTCCTGTCAGCAGGAAGAAATGCGAGTAAAGCTTGACGCCTGTCTTAACCTTTCCTGCAACGAATTTGACGCCTGCTTAAAGTCGTCCTTTCCGCAGGGCAAAGGAGATCAAGACCAACAGCAACAACAGCAGAACGAGCCGGATCCAAAAATTAAGGCAAAGATGCAGGCCTGTGTAGATGAAAAAGTCAACGCGTGTATCGCCAAACCATGCAGTGAATTCCAGGCCTGTCTAAGCGCTTTACAACAAGGAAGCGGGGATGGAGGACAAAAACAGCAAGGGCAATCCAACCCGGGTATTGAAGCAAAAATGAAGTCATGCCAGCCCAAGGGCGGAGGAGGACAACAACCTCCTCAAGGATCTCAACCGCCACAGGGTAGTTCCCAGCCGCCGATGCAGTATCCGCAACAAGGTGACGACCAGTCGGGAATCCCGCAGGGCTTCTCTTCTTGGGCAGAATTCTGCAAAGCAAATTCCGGCGATTCCCGTTGCGCGTCTTATAATCAGCAATCTCCTGCGCAGCAAACCTCCGGAGGATCGCCGTCTGAAATTCCGATAACGCCGGAACTCTGCGCTAACTTTACCCAAACCCCGTCTTGCTCTTATCTCGGCTCGCCGGATTCTCAAAACTACCAGCTTTGCAAGCAGTGCTATCCAAATAAATAGTGAAGTTGCTTGCCGCCAAAGACGAAAATCTGCTAAGATTTTCGTAGTCCGCCGCGGGCGGACTAAAAACTTGTCATGTCGGGGAATCATGGGCGCATAGCTCAGTGGTAGAGCGTCACATTGACATTGTGAAGGTCCGAGGTCCGATCCCTCGTGCGCCCACCAATGATTCGAAATAGAAAGGTCCCTGGAATGAGCGTCGCATCTGCCTGCCACAGGCGACAGGCCAGAAATCCGATCCTTCTAACTAACGCCCACTAATGACGGAACCGCAAATCATATATCAAAATCCTGATTTAATCGTGGTCTCAAAACCCGCGGGAATGCCTGTTCATGAAGCCAAACACTCCACGGATTATTCGCTTTGCGATTGGCTACTTACAAAATTCCCGGAAATCAAAAATGTGGGAGACGCACGAGCTAATGAAAATATTCCTTATAGACCCGGCATCGTGCACCGGCTGGATAAGCAAACTTCGGGTGTTATGGTTGTAGCGCGTACGCAGGAAAGTTTTTTGCGGCTTAAAGAAATATTCAAATCGCGCGAAATTGAAAAAGTTTATACGGCGCTTGTTTGCGGAAAGTTAAAAGAAAAATCTGGAATTATTCAAAAAGCCATCGGCCGTATTGTTTCATCGCCTACCAAAATGGGCATTCCCTCCTCGCGCGGCAAATTGCGGCTCATAAAAGAAGCAACCACCAAATATAAAGTTTTGAAAGAGTTCGCAGGCCCGCCTACCGGCGAGGCAAGCACTTCACTTTTGGAAGTACGTCCGAAAACGGGCAGAATGCATCAAATCAGGGTGCATCTGGCTTCCATCGGGCATCCCGTGGCCGGAGATACGGTCTACGGCGGGAAAAATGTTTGCTTAAAGGATTTAGGCCGCTATTTTTTGCACGCCTCATCGCTCTCGTTTAGTTTTCGCGGCGGTGAGCGTCTGAAATTTGAAGCCGACTTGCCGCCGGAGCTTCAGCAGACACTGCAAAATTTGTAAAGCGTCTCCACGCTAAAGCGTGGAGCATCTGGGCGACTTTGCCCCGCAAGGTGTCGGCTCCGCCGACGTATTTCAAGTTTCGCCATTCATCCCCGCCCGAAAAAGCGAGCGGGGCTTTCTGGCGCACAAGGTAAACTCGCGGGGGCCATAAGGTTTTAAAATGTGTCAGCGGGATCAAATGAATCGCGAGTTTAATTTTCTATTTTCGCGATTCCCTTACTTCCTTATATCCCTAATTCGTGCGAATTAGGGGTATAAGGATTGGATTGATGGTTGATGCCAGATATGTTCTTGCCGATAATGCTATTGCAAAGTATGCTTAAATCCTGTAAAAAAGATTGGTATGCCCGCCTAAATTTTTGCTAGGGTGGGCCGATAAACTAAATGGCAAAAACTTAGGCGGGTATGTCGCAACAGTTGATCAAAGAATTCACCCAGTCCCATCTAAAAACCGCGCGCCCGGAAGTCCGCCCGGGGGATGTTTTGCGCGTTCTGCAAAAAATTAAAGAGGGCGACAAAACAAGAACCCAGGCCTTTGAGGGCGCGGTAATTGCCGTAAAACATGGAGAGGGGGTCTCGGGTACGTTTACGGTGCGCAAGGTTTCGGACGGATACGGCATTGAGCGCGTATTCCCCTTTCACTCTCCCATGATAGAGAAAATTGAGATAGTTAAGCGCGCAAACGTGCGCCGCGCCAAGCTTTACTACATCCGCGAGAAAGCCAAACGCGAGATAAGGAAGAAGATGAAACAGCTAAGAGCAGTCACTCCCGTTGCAACCGGAACTGAAGAAAAGTAAATTTGGGCAAGTGGCGGAATTGGTATACGCGCACGTTTGAGGGGCGTGTGCCGCAAGGCTTGAGGGTTCGAGTCCCTCCTTGCCCACCAAAACGAAAATCCGCTCTTGAGAGCGGATTTTTGTTTTGTTTCAATAATTAGATTTCAATTTCGACCTCGGCGAACTGCAGTCCAAATCTTTTTGCCTCTGTCTTCGTGGGAAACCAGATATCAAGCCGGTCCTGGAATCGCCTGGCCATTCGGTCTTCTACCGTAAACACGGTATCTCCGAATAGGTTGGGGATTCGCACTTTCGTGCCGAAGGGGAGAAAGTTCGCGGCTATCACGCCATGCCGAGTATTCGTACCCGAGGCGGTAACACTTGGAGTGTCATCCGTCTCGTCGGGCGAGGATGTATAGGCGGTAACCTTAACCTTTCGAACCTGGGCAAACGGCTGATCCAATACCGAATGGTAAGCGATCAGCGCTCCATCAAGGACTACGTTCAGTGAGTTCTTGCTGTATTCACTTTTCAGGGTCTGGGATCGGGCCACAGGCGCCATAATCCAAACGCTTGCTCCGACCAGAATAAGGGCCAAAATGGGCGCCTTATTCCAATGGGTAAACATAAAATGCCTAAGTTAGGCACCATGCCACCTTAGCATACCCCAAGCTGTTTGTCAATACTT
>CAZBTX010000005.1:0-57437 GCA_964494945.1 uncultured Candidatus Saccharibacteria bacterium | reverse complement strand
TCATGGAATTAGACATGATTCTATGCGGGTCTCTAACGGGGTCAACCCCGTTAGAGACAAGAAATGCGACGTTCCGCATTTCTGGAAGTTAACAACGATCAAGGGTGGTTTTTTGTTTCGGCTTGTCATGGAATTAGACATGATTCTATGCGGGTCTCTAACGGGGTCAACCCCGTTAGAAGCCGCGATCGCGGTAGTTTCTTTAACAGCATACAAACAATGTTTCATTTAAGATGTTGTATAGAAAAAAGTTAATCTGATCGCGACCTGCTTCTAACGGGGTCAACCAAAGATGCCTAAAATGTGAAGGGCTCAATGGTTATCCTGACTCCCTCGGGGTCCCGCGGAGCACCTGTCAGCCAAAACGGAAAGAATTTAAGCTCATAAGAACTGATACCCGGCGAAGTATCCAGTTTTTGTTTTATCTCATCCTTGGATTTTCCGGCTAGGTCGTTTTTTAGCTTATCGTAATCTACGCGGGCGCCGAGCGCGGCATTCCCCGAAAGTGTCAAGGATAGTTGCCGCTTATTCAAATCAAAATTTATGGAAGAGTGATTGATAACGCTATTTTCGGGAACCAGAGTATAAGGCGTGGAAGTTGAAAATGACGCCGCTATGAAGTTCCCCTCGTCAACCGGTCGAAACGCTAAAGCCCGGACCCTGCCCGCGGCTGTTACGGAAAATTTCTCGCCGGGCGTCCCCACTGGCGGCGGTACGACACTGGTTATCGCGATATCACGCGCTCCCTCAATCACCAAAAATCCTTCCGGAATTTTTGCCTGCAGGGCGTTCTTAAGGAAATTATAAAGCTCGGATGTTACGCGCTCGCTGGCTTTGGCGATATCCGATTCGGTGGCGACAGCCGCCTCACCGTTAAAACCGCCCTGGAAATCCGCTTCTGACTTGGCTGTGAAGGCCTGATATTTAGGAGTTCCTTTGAATCCTGGGAGCTTAAAGTTTGTGGGGCCGATATTGTATTCGGCTCCCGGCTCGGCGGCAATTACGGTCGCTTCAATGACATTAGGCACAATTTCTCCGTTATTTACCTTAGCCCCCGGTACCGTAAGACCCTTTTCCAGTTTAAATATTTTTCCCTCCAGACCTTCAAAGCGTGTTCCCGTCACCAGCACTTGCGGCTGGGAACTGTAGGCGTTAGAGATTATTATCTTGCCCCTGGCATTTTCCTTTATGAATTTTTTTCCGGTGGCCGTGGCGGCACCCAACTGGCCCGTTTCCGAAAATTCTATAAGTTCCCCCGGTATAATGCCGCGCGCGAGATCAATAGCGCGGGCATCGGGTGTTACCCGAAGGACGGTTGCGGGGATGGCAAAAGTGGCCGTTCCCGGACGAATAATGATAATGGCCCTCGCGAAAACTGTTGAAAGTATAACCGCAATACCTATAAGACCCCCGAGAATTCCTCCACCCCAGATAAATATCTTTGATTTGACGCGACTTTGGGGACGCCAGGCCCGAATTTTGAGTTGATCAGCCGATTTGAATGATTTTGTTTCGGCGGGCGCCCTGGGAGCGAAAAAATCTTTTATGTTGGCGTCATTCGCGGTTTCCTTGACTCTATCCAAACTTTCCTCCGCCAAGGGTTCTTTAGTGTGAGACGGACGTGAAATCGGCAAACTCCGCGATTCGCTGGGCGACTTTCGTACGCGGATATCGCTAACACGCCGCGAATTATTGAGTGAGCCAGAATTATTTTTTGGTGAAATACTTGCCATATGAAATTACCAGACCCTCCGCTATTTTATATCCTTTTGCATCATACGTAAAACCAAAGCGAAAAGTACGGAGTCATCTGGGGTTTTGAATATAGAGTTGTTGCAGAATATTTTGGATATTTGTTCTCTAGGAAATAGCACTGAAACTTCACCGCTGCCCGACGACCAATGTTCCCGCCACTTGGGCTCGGAAAGCTCAGCGAGCAATATTGGCAATGTTGAGCCCCAACCGGTGCAATAAATGTTGGGATTCAAAACGTGATGTTTCGCGATCTTACCCAAAAAGAACGATGATTCTCTTTCCCAAAGCTCTATTTGGCGGGTTGCGATCTTATCCAGCCGACCCGCGACACCAGCATCCGCTTCTCCCCGAATCCATTGGCCATAAATAACTCTAGCGTTATCTGCCGTTAATTTAAAATGTTCACCAATAGAACGCATAATATTGCCGGCGCCAAACGGGAAAATACTTGAAGCGGCTATTATGCCGTCTTTAAATACTAAAATAAGGGAATCCCTAAAACCGATATCCAAAAATATCCCCGAGGCATTGCTCCCCTCGCAAAAAAGAAAATAGGAACGGAGCGCCTCAATCCTTGGCATGAAATCCAAATTTGACGAATGTACTGCCGGCTTGATTTTTTCAACGACTTCCCGATATGAACGGGGCCAGAACGTGGCAATAAACGAAACTGAAAGTTCTTTGCCACTGGCGCCGTAAGAGTTCTCTAAGGGATACCCATCAAGTTCAATGGATTCAAGCTCGTATGATATCGGCTCGTAATGATTTAATGTACCGTTCTCCATGAATTGGCCCATAGTTTCAGGGCTTGAAATTCTTTTCCAGAGTGCTTTAAGTTCTTCTTGGCTCGTGGGAAGGTTAGGATGAGGACGAGTAGCCCTAACTTGCCTGGGGACAGAGCGAATAACGGCATCATTAGGCAAGGCCACAAGAATATTCTTGACCTTATCTCCGGTTTTACGCCCCAGACCATCCGTAAAGTCAATCAGCGCTTTTAAAGAAGCACGAAAAAACTCCAGCCCTTCCAGCGAGGACGGAACGTGCAAAGATTCACGTTCCAGAAATAGGATGTTTTTATCTCTCTTGGAAAATCTAAATGCCAGAACGCTCGGTAAAACCGCGCCAAAATCGGCGACGACTTGAATACGTGACGTTCTGCCAACACTTGAAGCCATAAACTTATTTCAGTATAGCTCCCCTATCCTATCCCCAAAAGTAGCGCCCCCTCCCGACACGTTGTCGGGAGGGGGCGTGGAACCTAAACATCGCCCTATATGCGCAAATCCAGGAAACTTCGTACGGCGCCCAGGGCTTCTTCGTCCGTCCAGAGTAGCCGCAATGGATCGGCGAAGAGTTCGCAGTCAAGGACGCGCGTCCATGAACGGATGACTAACCCGTCCTGGGTGAATTGGTAGAAGTAAACGCGGGCAGCAGCCGGTGGTGGATCGCACGCCACCATATTTGATACCGCCGAGAGGGGCGTTACTTCCAATTCCCAAACGAGCGCCTCCGCCGGATCGGAAAGCCGACGAACAAAGAGCAACAGATGCTCGGTGATACCGCGCTCACGCGGCGGTTTGGGGTCTATCACCACGCGCATATCGTAACGCTCGGCGCCCCAGAGCCGTTCAAGCGAGAACTGGCCCGCCCTTAGATCGGTAGCCGAACACATCACCGCGAAACAAAGAACCGCGACTATACGGAGATGGAGCATTGTCTTCCTCCATGGACTACGAGATAACGGCTCTGATACGCCGGATGCCGGCCGATGACGCTTCTTCTTTGATTATCTTAAAAATGCCTATTTCTCCCGTACGAGCCACGTGCGGCCCGCCGCAAAGCTCTTTGGAAAAGACCTCCGCCTTCTCACCTACTGTATACACTTTTACGCGTTCCGGGTAGTGCCCTTTATAGAAAAACAAAGCTCCTGATTTTTTGGCCTCCTCTACGTCCATTTCTTGAATAGTTACCGGAAAATCTTTTTGAATTGCGTAATTAACTAAATCTTCGATTTTTGAAATTTCTTCGGGTGTCAATTTTCTGGGAAAAAGAAAATCAAAACGCGTCCGCTCCACAGTAATATCCGACCCTCGCTGCTCAACTTCGTCACCAAGAACCTTGTGAAGCGCCGCATTGAGAAGGTGGGTCGCCGTGTGGAGACGAGTAACAATTTTCAGCTCACCCTCGTCAGACGCTTTTAACTCTCCCGTATCAAGCAGGAGCCCGTGCCCTCCGAATTTTTTCTCAACTCCGGCCCGAGAGATCTCTTGGTGCTTTTCGAATTCCTGCCAAAAACCCTCTTCATCAACGTCCAGATTGAATCGTTGAGCGATTTGAACGACCAACTCCAGAGAAGCTCCAGTATTTTGGTGCATATCAAAAGCTTCTTTTCCAGATACTGTCGTAGCCTCGATTAAATCCTGATATGGAACTGGATAAACCGGTTTGCCGGGTATAAGAATAGACTGACCTAATGGTAATCTAGCCTTTTTCTCTTTTTTTAACTCACTGAATAGCTCAATTAGCTGATGCCGACTTTCTTCGTTCATCTTTGTGATTTTTAATTCCGGTTTAGCTTTTTTAGCTTTTTCGATAATCAATTTTTCTCCGGCTTCTGTCACTATCTCATTAGCTTTAATAAAGCGCTCCTTTTCTAAATGCAGTTCTTCCCGAATTATTTCGTTATGCGTCAGAAGTTCAGGATAAGATTCACCGTATTCCTGTACAATATCATGAACAATCGCGTCAAAAACATGAGCCGGAATATTGTATAACTTTTCGTATCCAAAGGCCCGGCGCATAAGCCTTCTTAAGATAAAACCAGCTTCCTTATTTGACGGCCTTACTCCGTCAGCCAGCAGAAAAGTTGAACCGCGAAGGTGATCGGTAATAATCCGTTTGTGGCGGACATCAACTTCGTTCGGCAAAAGCTCAAGCGGGGGCGCAAAAAGGTCAGTTTCAAAAATGTTTTCCTTGCCCTGTAAAACCATAGCTAGCCGCTCAAGCCCCATGCCAGTATCCACGCCCTTTTGCGGAAGCGGCTCTAGGGTTTTATCTGACTTGCAATAATATTCATTGAAAACAATGTTCCAAATTTCCGTATCTCTAACATAAATCTCTGTTGTCGGGCCACAAGGACCTTCAGTGCCCGTCGGCCCCCAAAAATTGTCTTCACGGCCCCTTCTCTGTACATCGGTAATACCTAATTTCTTCCAAATTTCTTCAGATTCGGTATCGGCCGGCACTTCAGAATCGCCCCCGAATACGGTTACATACTCAATAGAAAGTCCTATTTCCTTAAAAAAATCGTAAGCAAGTTTAATCGCCTCCTCTTTAAAATACCCGCCAAACGAGAAGTTGCCGAGCATCTCAAAAAATGTCAGGTGCGTTTCATCCCCGACCTCGTCAATATCCGAGGTGCGAAATGATTTTTGGACTGAAACGGCATTTTTTGACCCCAGCGGTTTACCAAGAGTGGGATGTGTGGTTGAAAGGGGGTCTGCTTCGCCGGTGTAGTAGGGCTTGAATTGCTGCATGCCCGCTGTGGTTAAAAGCACCGAGGGGTCACTCGGGATTAGTGAAGATGAAGGTACGATAGTATGTCCTCTTGATTCAAAAAATTTAAGAAATCGTTTGCGTATCTCCTGCGAGTCCATTTGGGTATTAAAGCAGATTTTCCGATTTTCTCCAAAATTAAAGGCCCGGCTTGCGCACGGGCCCCGCCCCACATCGCAGGGCGTCCATCGAAAACGAAGTGGGAGACAGAGAGAGCTGGTGTTCCGGAGTCAGCTAGGCGGCTTACTTTTAACTCGCCACCAGGACTGTCTTGGAGACTCGCGCCTCCCTACAGCCCAACTGCATCCTGCCGTATCCTCCGCCATAGAGGATACTCGCCTTACTAGCCGCGCGGTGTAACCCGCGCCGCATTGTTTAGCGTAGCAAAGATGCTTTCCAGCCCTGATCATTTTACCTGCCCGCGACCCTGTGGGTCGCTTGCGAAGTATAGCGTCGGCTTTTGCGTGCCGACACGGATCAGAGGGGATAAAGTTGGACCTAGAACGGCCTTGAGGTTACCCTCGCCTTCTAGCTCCGGCTCTCAGGCTTACCTCTCTGCCTTCCCACCCGCACGCGCAGCACCCCGAGAGGCACCCCGCGATTGGATTCTTGTAAATTCCAGGACTTCTGGTATGTGTCACTCTAGCCGCCGGGTCTTCCTTTGTCAACACCAAAAATTGGGTCAAGCTGTGTATCAAATGAGGATAAAGTGTGGAATATGGAAAAATTTGGCTTAACTAAGCGATAATTCCGCCCCCCAGCATCACCCCATTTTTATAGAAAACAACCGACTGTCCCGGTGTTACTGCCCGCTGGTCTTCCTCAAAGTGACATGTGACATGTGATATGTGATATGTCCCCTTACTTTGTCGCTTGTCACTTGTCGCTTGTCGCCGAACGCTGCATCGTTGGAGCGGCTGGCGATACCGAATGCGTGCCTCGCATTTCAACGGAAAACTAGGTACACCGCTAATCCAGTTAACATCAATAGCTACAAGCTCCCTGGCAAAAAGCTTATTGTCATTCGGGCCTTGGGCGACTACCAGCGTATTTGTTCTAATATCTTTTTCCGCGACATAAAAGGGAATGCCGCCACCGACGCCCATGCCGTGCCGCTGGCCAATGGTGTAAAAAGAAACGCCGTCATGCTCCCCTACTATTTTTCCAGCTGTCGTCAGTACCTTGCCTTTCTCCGTGGGAATGTGATCTTTCAAAAATTCAACCACGTCAATTTCGCCCACAAAACAAACGCCCTGCGAATCCGGTTTTTCCGCCGTTGGCAATCCCAATTCCGCCGCCATTTTGCGAACTTCGGGTTTGGTGTAATCTCCGATGGGAAACAGAACGTGCTTTAATTGATCCTGCGTTAAAGTCCAGAGAAAGTACGACTGGTCCTTATTCAAGTCCTTTGCAATTTTCAATTTATAATTTTTAATTTTCAATGAATTTTCAATTTCATAATTTCCCAAGTTTTTTTCACTGTTTGAAAATTGAGAATTGGAAATTGAGAATTCCGGCAACAGCCGGACATAATGCCCCGTCGCCACGAAATCCGCGCCTAGCGAAAGTGCTTTATTCAAAAATATGCCGAACTTAATTTCCCGGTTGCACATCACATCTGGATTGGGAGTTCTACCGGCCGCGTACTCGCGGATCATATAAGAAACCACGGCCGCGCGGTATTCGCGGCTAAAATCCCATGTCTGAAAAGGAATATCCAAAATCGCCGCCACTCTCATGGCGTCCCGCCGGTCGTCTTCCCACGGACAGGGATACTTGGGGTCAGCCCAGTTTTTCATGAAAACGCCGACCACATCATATCCGGCATGTTTCAGCAAAGCCGCGGCGACAGATGAATCCACGCCCCCAGACATCCCCACTATAACTTTTTTCTTTTTACTAATCTCCGCTGGGAGATACATGACTAAAAGAGTACACAAAAAATAGAGACCTAGTCAAAGACAGACCCGCCCATCAGGGCATTTTTACCTAAAATTTAACCCAGCTTCTCTATGTCCTCAATCTCTTTTTTGAGAATATATTCCCTTATTTGTTTTCATAAATTCCTTATCGTTTTTTACTGTTTATAATAAAAAATCTTTTAATAATACGTGTAGACATAGAAAAATGATCTTTTAATAATTTTTTTATGGATAAATGTCTTTTAGCTTCGCGATAATTTTCTTTAAGTTGATCGTAGTCGTAAACTATGTCACTTTCCAATTCTTTTTCCACCATACCTAAAAACAACATTATTTTGCGGCTGAAAAGTTTAATAGTCTTAATAAAATGTTCAAATTGAAATCTTACGTATTCACGTCTGTATCTTAAATAATTCCAAGCCCATATAACCAGCACTATTATCAAACTGAAAACAAACAATGAAAATACAATAGCCGCGCCAATAAGAATTATTGCGACAAATTTTATCCAAAGCGGCAAAATTTTCCAAAGATTATCTATCCTTTGATAAAAATCGGATTCTTGCACTAAATGTAGTAATTTGTTTTGTTCTTCAATTTTTTTAACTTTCTCCCCTATTGTGTTTATTTTGTCTTCAACTGATTTACTTTCTCCCTGCGGAAGCGGCTTTGTAAAAGCAAAATTAGCATCATCGCTGGCGACTGCTATATTTGTTCCCAAGCCATCATTGGCAAGTACGGCAAAATCAGTCATTCTTACGCTGGCAGAACCTTGTTTTTTTACTTTTAAAATAATATTAAATATTTTGCCGCCCGATCCCGTAAAACCGGGGTTTAATATAACCCCTTCGAAAATAACATTCCCGTCAACGCTGGAATTAGAAAATGACGGTTTTTGAACCCAAAGGTCAACGACTGTATCCGTATAATCTACTGAAATAACGCTAATATATTCGGTGGGAAATAAAATCACCCCGCGAACTGCATTTGCTGATTGATCGGCATTTACTAATACACTAACGCTAAAATTTTGGCCATGCGCATAACTCCCCGAAGAAGGAGAAAAATGTAAACTTGCCGCTTCTGCTATTGCGGGCAATGCCAAACTGACGCCAAATAAAAACACCGAATAAACGCTAAAGATTTTGCGTCTGTTTTGCGTATAATTTTGTTTAGCGACTATTTGCGTTTTAACTTCTTCCATAGCCGTTCAAGTAATAATAGCACAATTACAATTGCCAAAACCACGTATGTACGTACAATTGGCTTTTTATACCAAGGTACAAATGTCGGAGATAGTGATGCTATTTTTTTGTTTCCTGCTTTATCAACGACTCTTACATATATATAGCTATGTAATTTTTGGTCTTCTAGAACATAGGGGCTTTCTGCTACAATCCATCGGTTTGTTCTTTGTTCTTTATCTCTTGTCTCTTGTACTTCGTAGTGATCAATGCCGGAGTTTTTATCTTGTGTGGAAAAAGTTAAAAACCATTGGCCGCCAAAAATATCTGGGTCTCTCGCAATTTGTGGGGAAAATGATTCCGGAAGCTCTACATCTTTATTAACCTCAAGATAAATGCCGTTTTTAATGATATTTAAAAAAGCGATACCATAATTTATTTTTGCCTTGGTACCTTGGCCATCGTTAAGTAAAACCTGGGAATTTTGTTCAATCTTAATTTCGCCGAGCCCAACTTTAACTGGTTTTAAAAGGATCTTTATTAAGGTGCCGTCCTTGCCATTATAACCGCCCGGGATAATTCCGATAAAAGAAATTAATCCGTTTTTAGAAATCGGCTTTTTTACCCAAAAATTAATTATAGAATTACCGTCTGACAATCCTTCTAAAGAAAAAATATCTTGCGAAAATCGCAGATATCCTTCAATGGTATTCACCGGCACGTTTTCAGTATTAATTTTTAACTCTACGACCAAGGTTTGGTCTTGTGAAAAGTTGCCTTCTACGGGCGAGAAATAGAGCTGTGCCGCTAAGACATGATTGGCTGAAAACAACAAAATTACTGTAATAAAAATAATTATTATTTTTTCCATGAAGTAATTCATATTTTAGCCAGTCCAATAATAAGCCATTATACTAAAATCAACTAAATCAACTTCACCATCGCCGTTTAAATCAACTTTTGACGGAGGGGACGGTCTTTGATACCAATACGCGATAATGGAAAAATCAACTAAGTTAACCCGACCGCCACCGTCAACATCTCCCTTTAAAATTATCTGGTCTACGCGTTTCGACGCTAAAACATTCTCCATGCCAACTTTAAACAATATAATACTGCTGAAACTTGACGCAGAACCGTTAATAGCTGATTTTGACTTCGTGCTATGATTCCCCAAATCCAGAGGAGAAGTATCAAAGTTATACAAATATACACCGTTTTTATCAGATCTGGTTTTAGCAAAATATTCTTTATCAGAGTTTACTATAATAGTAACCTCGCTTTGTGAGGCGGTCTGCCCGAAAATCGATATGTCGTTGCCTTTTTTTACTTCAATTTTATCAGCTGAAATTGTCGGAGCAACAAAAATACCACCTACATTTGTAGCAGCGCCGGCTGTTAAAGTAACAGAAAAAGTAAAAAGCGTAGATCTCAAGCCGTTTTTATCCTGCCCGTATAAAGAAAATGTGTAACTGCCCGCTGAGAGACCGGTAAGAGAAATCTGAAAATTTGAATCTGGACCAGCAATGGTTGAAACAGCGATTTGAGCGTCTTTTAAAAGTACTACGGTACTTAAGGGATAGGCGCGGCCGGAAAAAATAACATCGCTAGTTCCTGATGGCGTAATGTAACCACCACCTCCTCCGCTATTTCCTGACGAAGAAGCTGGCGTTGGAGCTGGTGTCGCGGCAACCGGGGTTGCCGATGTTTCGGTTGAGGTAGCAATAAAGTTGCCGAAGGCATCTTCAGCCCTTACCACAAAGTAATAAGTGGTGCCGTTGGTGAGGCCTGTCCGCGTTGAACTCGTATCACTCCCCAAAGAAGCTGAAAAAGTGTACGGCCCGCCAGCGGTTGTTGATTGTCCCACATTGTAACCGGATACGACCCAGCCCAGAGCCCCTACCGCGGCTGACCAGGAAAGAGAAACTTGACTATCCCCCGCCGTGGCCGAGACCACGGGAGAACTTACAACGGGAAAATAGATAAACCCAGAACGTGAAATGAAAGCGCCAAAGGAGTTTTCGCCGATAGGTTGTGAATCCAAACTGCTGAATAACTCAAAGGCCGTGGAAGTGGAACGTTCGCCGCCGATGTTCATTACGGGATCCCTCACGATAAAATTGGAGCTTGTAAAATCATCAGCCCACGAAATATGAGAACTAAAACTAAATGCTATAAGAATTGTCCCACCCACTATCCCTATTAAACGACCAGATTTTGGCATTGAAATATCGTGAGCGAGCTTTATCCGCGAGCTGTGCGTTATAAACTCACTGTTTCCTTAAATAAGAACGTTGAACTCACCTTTGATTTTACAAGATAATCAGCGGTGTTGCACTTTCCTAGCTTAATCTCGTACCTCGATACTACCGGTATGTTCCATACCAGAATTTCCACTAATCGCCGCGAGGACTCCGTCACGCGGCCTCGGCGCTACTTACCTAGGGGCCTAAAAAGGTCAATGACTTTCCCAATAATGTCACCGAGCGCAAACCCAATGCCCGCGAAGAAGCGAGTGTCCGGCGCTTGCACGCTCCCGCCGCCGCCGCTTTGATCTACCCCGCCGCCGGTGGGCGGTTCATACGGAGGCGGAGTACTTCCACCGCCGGGTGTCCCGCCACCGACGGGCGTTTCATATACCGGAGAGGCCCCGGTGCTGCCACTACCTATCAAGTTACTCTCACGAAATTGCGCGGCTTGTGATGCGCTACCGGAAGGCGTAATGGTCTGTAAAGACACGACGCCGGAGGCGGTTATATCGGAGGGGCTGATGGAGAACAGTATCTTATCACCCGCGTCGTTGCTCGCGATATCGGAGCGCAAAATATAACCGCGGGCCGTGGAGGTAGCAAAAGCCGCGCTGAAGGTCAGAGTGCCGGTATGAGTGGAGGCACTGATGGAGCAGACTGGCGTGCCGCCGAAAGTCGCTTCCAAGCCGTCTACGTCGCCGTTGTCGCTGTAGTCGGCGTATAATCCCATATTGGCGGTGATGTTCGCGCAGGCAAATCCGTTGACGTCTGGGATTTGGATAACGAGTCCTGTTACATTCACGCTCTCGCTGGCAGGCGTTAATTTGAAAGCGAAAAGTTCAGCGTCCGTAACGCTTGATTGCGTAATGTTCAATTTATTCGCTTCCTGTGTCGCGGTTTGATTGGCCAGGACCTCGGCGCCCTTGATGGCGACGTACTGGTTCGTATTCGTGGCGTTGGAACTCTGGTCGGTCGCCCCGTTCAGGAAAAGTACCAAGGCCGAGGATGAAGCCGCGGCCGTACCAAAACTCTTGAACTTGAGATTATCAATGGTAAGAGTATTGCCGGTGCTGAAATTGTTGGCCACCGCTATGGAAAGGACGCTGGCGTCTCCGCTCGCGTCCAGTCCTTCATAAGAAACGGTGGCGGTGGTCACGGCCGTGGATGAAGCCGTGCCGCCGAATTTGGCCGTGGTAATGGTCTTATCCCAGCGCATATCAACCGGGCTTGCCGTCATAGCCGATGAAGTGGCAATGGCGATACGAAGTCCGCCGGAGGCGGTGATGGCGCCCGCGGCCGCCCCGCCGGTAACCGTGATCTGTGAATTGGTGGTCGCTGCCTGCCCGACCTCAAAAACCTGATTGGCGGCCGAAACGGCGGTGGGGGCCTGGAAAGCCGCGGGGAAAGTGATATTCGTGTTATCGCCGGAATCAACGTTCGTTCCGTCGTCCGCCGTAATCGCCGTTACATACGCGTTCATGTCCATAAAGTCCGTAAACGATACGGTGTTCTGGGTCCCCGGAACGTGGATAGACACCTGCGAGCCGGAATTGGCGGAGCGGAACATCAAGGGCATTACCGAGTTTAAGCCGTCCCACTTGATATTTTGGAAGGTGTGCATTTTCCCCGCTCCCTGCGCCAAGCGTATTTTCACCCCCGTAGTGGTGGCGGTGAACAAATTGGTGGTAGAAGCGGAGTCGGTGAATATCACAGAGGGACTGGTGGTGCCGTTGGTGCCGGAATTGTTGAAAATGGTGAGGTCATAAAACGCGGAAGTGGACGTGGCATTTCCCGATACGGTTTGCTGGTTCAGCCCGTCCAAAACCACCACACCGGAAGAATGCACGAAAAGTCCCGATGAATTGTCGTAATCCCCCGCGATGGAAGTTGTCGCCGAAGAGGCCTTGAACGTCCCGGCCGTGGTAGTTAAGTTTTGATTGAACGTCCAGGGATTGGTGCCGGCGAGCATTATTTCTCTTCCCGCGCCAGCGCCGATGAAGGTTGTGCTCGCGGCGGTAAGCGTTACGTTATTCGTTCCTCCGTCCAGAGTAAGATTCCCCGAATTGGCGGCGTTCAGTATCAAGTGGCTTGAACCAATGGTGTAAGTCCCCGCCGTCATTGCGACACCCCGGGCTGACGCGGAGTTGGAATAAATCTCAATATTGCCTCCGTAAGTTCTATTGGGCATGGTGGAGGAGGCAGTGGTCGCGTCAAACCGGAGATTGGAATTCAAAGTACCCCCCGTGCTTAAGTTGGAATGCTGGATGGTGGTTGTCCCGTTCCCCAGCGAAGCGCTGGCAAGCGTCCCGGAAAGCGTAAGCGTGGAAGTGGAAGTGTAGAACCGCCCGGAGCCGATGGTTAAAGACCCGTTCGTATAGATGGTTGAGGTACCTACGGTAAGATCGGCGCCCGAGAGCGTGTAGGAGCCGTTAGTGCGAAGTGAACCTACAATGCCTCCTCCCGTTAGTGTTTTTGATGCACCGTTCAAAACTACTGCTTGCGATTGAGGATAAATTGTCCCCGAAAGCGTGGCGTCTCCCGTGGTGCTCGCGGTGGAATTTAAAGTTATGGCGCTCCCCGAAAGCACAAGTGAGGCCGTGGAAGAAGCGGCGTCGGCCACTGTGATGGTGCCGGAGAGTGTCAATCCCGCGAAGGCCTGCGCGGCGGAAGTCAGGGTTTTAGCGGTACCGTTCATGGTAAAAACATTGGTGGAAGAAGCGGCAAAAGTGCCGCCGGTAAAATCTGTGTTGCCCGAAACTGTCCAAGCGCCGGCTCCGGTCAGGATTATTTCACTGCCCGACCCGCCGCCGTTATAAAGAACACCCCCGGTAACGCTTAAAGCGCTACCCGTTCCGCTGAAAGTCGTATTGGCCGTGCCGTCGGCCCTTAAATATAAACTGCCGCTTACCGATAGCGTGCCCGAGGTCTCGGCTGAAACACCCGTAACGGTAGTACCGCCGTTGTGGATTTCCAGATTAGCCCCGTAGGTTCTGGACGGTACGGTGCACCCGCCAAATGTCGCCTCCACCCGCACGTTGACGGACAAAGTGCCGCCCGAAGGCACGTTGGTGCAGGCGATAGCGGCGCTTCCGAAAGTGGTGGTGCCGGTGCCGTTGATAGTGCCCGTCAAAGTTACGGTTGAAGTCGTAGTCGCGTTTTTGCCGGAGGGCACGGTTAGTACCGCCCCGCTCCCCACCGTTAAGGTTTGGGCGACATTAACCGAGCTGGATGCCGTTATAGCCACCGACCCGCCGACAGTGAGCCCCTGAAAAGTGAAATCATTGCCGGGAGCGAAGCTGTTGCCGCCGGCCCTAGTACCGTTAAAGGTAGTGGTTTGCCCGGCGGAGACGGTAAGCGTTCCAAAGTTCATTAAATTCCCGCCGACTGTGAGCCCCTGCGTCCCCATATTCAATGTTCCGTCAATCTGTACGTCGCCGCCCCGCGCGAACGTCCCGCCGGGCGTGGTGGAAGCCGTGCTGGATGCCACAAATGTATCGCCGGAATTTATCCAGAGTTTCGTATTTTGTTCAAACGTAATTCCCTCGGCCGTAACTTCCCAGAGGATGTCGGAATCCTGGGCGTTTTCCCAATAACCGAAGTCCTCGGTGCCAATGGAAGTCGCCGTCTCGCTTCTCACAATGGTGGTGCTGGCGCGAATATCCAGACCGGTAAGATTTCCCGAGCCGGCATAAAGCGTCAATGTCGCGCCGTAGGTGGAGGCCGAGTCGTCAATGTAGGCGAACATTTTGGTATCGGCCGCGGGAGCAAGAAAAACGCTGGAGAATTGATACAGCCCCGTCACGTCAGCGCAGGTGGTGGAATACTGGCCGGGAGTGGAAGTCGCGACAATAAGCTTTATATTCGGCGTAGCGTCGTCGCAGGCCTGCAAAGCCGCCGTGCCGGAATCGTTTTCGTAAGCATTCCCCGAAATAGTGATATTTGAGGCCGGATTGTCCCCCACCGCCCAATAGAAGAACTGGCCTCCGTAGGCATCGGCCTGCAGCCAGGTCAGCGTCCAGCCGGTCGTATCAAAACTTTTAAGTTTTGCCTGTGATAGATACACCGTTGAACGATTCAATTTCGCGGCGAGAACCGTGGTAGTTGAATGCATGTTGGCGTCCGAAGAGTCAAGGTTGATGTCCTGGAACCAAACAGCGCTCTGGTTGGCGGTGGAAGAAGCCGTACCGACCGAGATACTGCCGCCCGGTTTAGCGCCAGTTGTAACCGCCGTCACGCCAAAAAGCGCGCCGTCCAACGTGGAAGAAGCCGTCATCAGGAAAAGTCCGTCGGGCTGGAAACCGAGAGTGGTGGTTGCCTGATCCTGGGCGGAAGTCGGTTGGCCAAACCCGCCCACGCGGTGCCGGCCGCCCTTGATGGCCATGAAATAAACAGGGTAGGTCGCCGCCGGAGGATCAATTTTGTTCATGGTGAATCCGGTAGGGTCCATAGTGGACAAACTCAAGATGGAATCCTGTGTAGGCGCGAGGGATGGCTGAATCGTGAGTATGGTTGAGGTTGACTGCTGCTGCCAGACCTTGCTGGTGTTGTTGGCGTTGGCGTCCCCCGATGCCATTGCGATGGCTGCCTGGCCCGTGGAACTTGTGGCAATGCCAAGCCCGATCTGCATGGACGAGTTATTTATCGCCATTGCCGTAGTTGTGGCGCCCCAAATGAACATCAGGAAATCCGGCTGGAACGAGAGCGACGAAACCGCCTGGGAGGTGCCCGAAGTTGTAACCGAGAACGTGTCAACGTCGGTATTCGTGATATCATCCCCGCCGAGCGCGAAATAATGGATAATGTAAGCATTTGCGTCTCCTCCCCAGCCGAGGGTAAAACCGTCGGCGGTGAAGGCCGTGGTGCTCGCGAACGCATCTACCGTTCCGGCTGAAGCTCCCTGGGTGATCATAATTATGGAAGTCGTCGCCGATATGACGGATGAATGTTCGGAAGTGGTGTCGGCGTCGTTTGACCCCACGGCCACCGACCGGTTCACCGGATTGGCGGCGGTGGTGGAGGCAGCAAACCCGTACCCGGCGGAGGCGTCAGCCACGAAACCGTTGGCGGTCGCCGTGTTCCAATAATAGAAAACGGCTTTGGGCTGAAATCCGATATTGACCGTTGAACTGCAATAACCCGAGCACTTAGTAAACGTCCCCTGCGCCGTGTAAACAGACGCCTGCGTTTCTGGAATATGGAACGCGACGAATAAATATCCGAAGGACGTCAAAAACAAGATTGCCCCGGAAAGATATTTAAACCTGTTAATTTTATTCATAGCTGGACGTTCGCAGTTTTATTTTTATGGCGCACTTGCCGGTTCAGTTGTGACCCCAGAAGTCGGCTCGGAAACGAGCGGGGTTTCTGTCCCGCTTGGCTCGGCGGGGGGCGGCTCCAGCGCGGGCGGTGGACTTAAAACAGCACCGCAAACGCCCGCGACTTTTACGAATTCGCCGTTCGCGATTGAAACACAGTACGGCTCTTTGGTTATCTGGTCATAGAGGATGATACCCGCCGGTGTCGCCGTATCCCCTATTTCCAGTTTTTTCGTTCTAACCGCATCGGCTTCAATTTCTTTTACGACAAGCTTACCGGTCTCATCCAAAACAAACTTGGCGTCCGCGCCCACGATCTTCTTTACATTTATAAGGTTGTTGCCGGATAAACTTACATCCCCGTAGAAATTGACATTCACCTTGCCAGTGGACTGATCCACGCTCCAACCGTTCGTTGCCACTTGCCCCGTGCCACTTGTCGCAAGTTGCGAAATCCTTTCGTCCAGTCGCGACCAGCCGAGTGTTACGAAAACCATGACTTTTCCGACCTTAACCGTGCGTCCAGGCGAGATATTGGCATCTTGGGCCGGAGAATTCGCGGGGGGCATGAAGATTTTCTCAATCGTGGTGGAAGCGGCGAGCCGCGCCACCGATTTTTTCTCTATCAGCGCTCCCGCGTTTTGGTCGCTGGTGCCGCCTTCACCACCGCTGTAATCCTGGGTGTCGTCGGATGGCACCATTTCTTCAGTTATCAAGATCTTCTTTTCGGTTTCCACCTTTACCGTGACTTCAGAAAGATAATTCGTTCCGTCAAAGTCCTCCAAGGCCACGCCGATAACGGTAACCCCCGTGGAAGAAGCCAAGTATTTCATGCCGATGCCCGTGAGTGACGAGAGCTGGAGCTTGTCGCCTATCTTTATTGTCCCGTTCTCATCGGACACCTTCACGGGGACCCGCCCCGCCAGCGCTATGGGATATGCGCTGGCCCCGGGAACGGTTACGTCCTCGTCTTCTCCCAGAACAATACCGGGTTTGGTTGAAACAACGCCGATGATGGGGTCGGTTGAATTTTCTGCCTTATCCACCATGAGGCCGCCTTTGGTACTCACAATGTCGCCCTTCTCCAGCAAAGAATTTGAGAAATAATTTTCCGCAATGTCGGCCGAACCGGTGTTGTAGCGATTGGCTGAAATGGCGCCGCCCGAAGTGGAGGCGGTGCAGCTGCCGTCGGAGTCCACGCAGATACTGCCGTTGCCGATCTCCAGATTGCCCGATGCGGTAACGCGGAACTTGGAAGTGTCGTTATCCTGCAAGTCCAGGAAGTTGCCCGTGAACGTTCCCGCGCCTTTATGGAAGTTCATCTTAAGCCCCGTGCCCGAGAATGTTTGCGACCCTTCCTGGAAAAAGAGCGCTAAGTCCGAAGTGGTGGTGGTCGCGGTGTAAACGCGGAGGGCTTGCCCCTGCGTGGGCTCCTGGATTTCAGCATAGACCTCCGCTGGAATGAGCGAGCCACCGGCGACACCGGTGGAAATGCCTTGGACGCCGAAAGTTTTTCCCTGGGCGTAAAGGCCGGTGTTAACACCTAGAGTGGTGGTGCCGCTATTGGATTGTATCTCCAGACCTCTTACGGTATTAGCCAGGCCTGAATCATCAACCACGCGGATGAATTGCCCCACCATGGTATTGGCCGAGAATTGAGAACTATTCACCACGACCAAGCGATTGCCGAACTGCGTGCCGCCAGCCGTCGGTTGTATCGTCAAGACCTCATGAATTCCCGCGATACCGACGTCCGAGGCCGTCCGGCTGTCAATGGAAAGACGAGCTTCGGGCGTGGTCGTGCCAATTCCGATGCGGCCGGGACTGGTGGAACTGGCAAGGCCCGTGCCGCTAAAGGTGCTCACTGAAAGAATCGGCATAACGCCCGTGGAAGTCGCTATGCTCCAGGCGTTGACGAAGTTATTAGGGATCGTGGTAGTGGAATTATTTCCGTAATTTACGAGTCCGGCGCTGATGGAAATGCGGTCTCCAATGGCATTCCCCATGGCAATATCCCCGTTGAGAGCAACACTATTGGCAAAAGTGGAAGAAGCGTTCGCCGTCAACGTCTGCGCCGAAGTGGCGCCGAGAGTTACGTTGCCGTTAAGAATGGATGTGTTGGAAACCGTAAGCGCTGAAGTAGAAGCGGCTCCGGTAACGGCAAGAGAGGTTGAGGTGGCGTAGGTGGTGGTGCCCATATCCACGAATAGTCCCCGAATGGTGGAGGAGGCGTAGTTAGAAAGGATGCCGCCCATGAGCGTGCTGAGGTTAGACACCGTCAAGGCCGAAGTGGAGGCGTATCCCGTGACCGCCAGAGAAGTGGAAGTGGCGTATGTCGTCGTCCCCATGTCCACGAATAGTCCCCGAATGGTGGAAGAAGCGTAGTTGGCGAGAATGCCGCCCGAGAGAGTGGCCAGGCCCGAGGCGCTGATGGTGCCGATGCTGGAAAGATTGCCGGAGGAGTCAATCCTTTGGGTGCCGGCGCCCGCTCCCGTGTTGATACCGGTGGTGCTGTTCAAGACGGTGCCGGTGATGGTGTTTCCGAAGGAAGCGATGCCTCCCACCGAGAGAGCGGTCCCGATTTGAGCGTCCCCAGTTAGCTGGAAGTTGCCGTTGGTACTGGTGGCTGCTCCCACTCCCAGGCCTCCGGTGAAGTACGCGTTGCCCGAGACCGAGAGGTGCTGGACCGGAGATGAGGTACCGATGCCCACCGCTCCCTCGCCGGCGGGCGTGGTGGACGCAGTGGAGATGACAAGTATGGGAGTGATGTCGGTAGTGGAAGTGGCGATGCTCCAGGCGGTGGCGATGTCATTGATGACGGTGGAGGTGGCGGCATTGATGAAGTCCAGCCGTCCGGCATTTAAGGTTAGGGTCTGTAACTTGGACTGGCCCAGGGTGACATTGCCGTTAAGGATGGAGGCGCCCGAGACAGTGAGAACAGAAGTGGAAGCCGCGCCGGTAACAGCCAGGGACGTGGTGGTGGCATATGTCGTCGTGGAAAAAGTCATGCTAAGACCGGGAATGGTGGAGGAGGCGGCCGAAACGATGACGCCGATGGGAGTAGTGGAAGGCGTGATAACGAACTGGGAGTAGAAGGACCAGTTGGAACCGGTGCCGCCGCCTGCGGCGTCCGTGCCGCAGGAAAGCACGCCAGTGATGCTGGATTTGACGTCGCAGCTGGCGGCGTTCAAGTTGGACACCGTCAAAGCCGAGGTGGAAGCATAGCCCGTCACCGCCAGGGACGTGGTGGTGGCAGCGGTGGTGGTGGAGAAAGATGTCTGCAGGAAAGTAATGGTGGAAGAGGCGGCACCTGATAGGAAGTTCCCGGAGATGTAGAAGTTGGTGGAAGTGGCGTTGGAGAAGACGCCGGTGCTGGCGGTGGAGGCCCCGATGGGGGTGGAGTTGATACTGCCGCCGGAGATGGTGAGACCGTTGGCCACGTTGGTGTCGGTGAGGCAGTCGGTGCAGGTGAGAGTGAGGCCGCCCATGAGAGTGGCATCGTTAGATACAGTGAGAACAGAAGTGGAAGCCGCGCCGGTAACAGCCAGGGACGTGGTGGTGGCATATGTCGTCGTGGAAAAAGTCATGCTAAGACCGGGAATGGTGGAGGAGGCGGCCGAAACGATGACGCCGATGGGAGTAGTGGAAGGCGTGATAACGAACTGGGAGTAGAAGGACCAGTTGGAACCGGTGCCGCCGCCTGCGGCGTCCGTGCCGCAGGAAAGCACGCCAGTGATGCTGGATTTGACGTCGCAGCTGGCGGCGTTCAAGTTGGACACCGTCAAAGCCGAGGTGGAAGCATAGCCCGTGACAGTCAAAGAGGTCGTGGTAGCCGCCGTACCCGTGGCATTTATGAAGGTGAAGTTTTGGAAAGTAGAAGAACCATTAAGGAGGATGGTACCAGCACTCAAAGCGCCGCCAAAAAGTCCGGTCCCCGTAACATATTGATTTCCTGCGACCGACAAGGCCTCCGACGGGGAAGATGTCGCGATGCCTAAATATCCTCCGCTCGTGAACGTCAAAAGTTGAGAACCGGCCGCGGTTACAATGCGGAAGAGATCGGCCAATTGATTGGCGAATCCGCGAAGTGTCAAAGGAATGACGGACGTGGAAGTAGCTTCTACGGTTAGAGAAGTGCTGGCAATAAGTGAAGTAGTGCCAACGGCGGACTGCGCCGTGCCAAAAACAGAACCGGCAGTGATGGCGTAACCGGATGAAACTATCCTTTGCCGCGGGCTAAGATTTTCAAACGAAGCCGAGGCGCACGATCCGCTTACCTGACTTCCCACCTCAACGTTCAAATAGATCGTGTTGTTTTGTTTGAAATCATAAGTCAAGGCGTCGTCGCCCGCGCCGATGGCCGCGTTGAAAACGCCCTCTTTGACGCTGATGGTGGTAGTGGCGGGTGAACCCGAGGGCCAGAGCTTCGTTCCTAAATCAACTGTCGGATTGTCGTAAATCGAAAATTTAAAGCAGTAATTGGTTCCGGCGCCGCCCAGGAGACTACTACTGGAATTCAAAAGTCGTCCCTGATAATTTATAACACTCGGGACACCCGCGGTCGCGGATAAACTAAGGGGTGCCGCAATAGCCACGAAAATTAATATCGTAAGGAACATCCGGATACCGAGACGCGCCAGCACCGTGTTGAAAATCTTTTTTTGTTTGGGCGCGGAGTCCTGTGCGACCATGCGAGTATGCCTCGGGATGTAAGTAAAAATATTTTTCTGCATTCGCTCGGCAAATTGGATTATCATTTCAAATTCGCCACGCGTGTAATATCTCCATCCGTGTACGTCTCTCTGTCCCACGGGAATTTTGCCTTCCCGCTCCCAACGCAAAAGGGTCGTCTTGGGACGACCGGTTCTTTTGATGATGTCTACCAATTGATAATGTTCGGATTCCATGAGTGAGAAACAATCTTAGAAATGAAGCCCGCGGCCTTCAGGCCGTGTCATCTCGCATTTCGTCCGCCGGGGGCGGACGAACTCTTGTGAGATCGGCGGAATCCGCCAAAGCATCTACTGTTTAATTTCGCATAGGATTATCTAATGCTTTTTCGCATTCATCTCTGGGCCTACATCCAAAGTTTTCTGCGACGGCGGATAAAAACGAAAAACGCTCTTTCGAGCGCCCCGTCTTCTTAGCCAAGTATGTTTCTCGCCTACTTCACTAAGGATAGGACTGAAAGTTTTAGAGCTTAGTCCATTCCCTAGCGGCCTGCTTCATGCGGGCAGGTATACCGATATACTGGTAAACCTTGTTTTAAAGTATATAGCAGGTTTTATGCATTGAAAAGTTCTGTCCGTCAATGATTGTGGATAAGGCAGATTTTTAGCTTAAAATAGCTATTGGACCCAAAAACAAAAGAGCCCCGCCGAAGCGGGGCTCTTTTGTTTGCTAATAGGGAGTTGGCTTATTTCTTGCCGAGAATCCTGTACATACCTGTGTTGCAGACCGTGCAATTGCCTTTCATGGCACGGCGTGGGCCGCCCTTGCCAGGCATTGACACTTCTTGCGCGTTTTTCATCTCGCGCTTGTCTCGACACTTTACGCAATACCCCATTACTTTTTCTTCAGCCATAGTATTCCCATATTAACCTATTTAGCTTAAAAAGGAAAGGGCCTATCCCCAGGCGCAGTTAAGATCAATTTCCTTAACGCAAATGGAATCGGCGGCGCTCTTGCCTGCGATTAGGACGGGCACTTGGTCCACCGGCGCTCCGAAAGCTCCCAAATCCTCGGGCCTGGCGCTCGGCGTGCTCTTCATGGAGCGATCTTGGTTCGGCCGCGAGATTTTTAGGCAAGGGTAAACGTTCGATTCTGGCTCCCAGCATTCTTTCAATTACGCGCATCTCGGAAATATCTTCTGGCGTGACGAAGGTTGAAGCAATGCCGCTTTCATCCATGCGCCCCGTGCGACCCACGCGATGAATAAAATCTTCGGGCGCTTGCGGCAAGTCGTAATTCACTACATGCGCAATGCCCCAAACATGAATACCGCGCGCGGCAATATCGGTCGCCACGAGCACGCGGTGTTTCCCCTCTTTGAAACCGTGAAGTGCGGCGGTGCGTTGCGATTGCGAACGGCCGCCATGAATCACAGAGGCGTTGAACCCTCCACGAATTATTTTCTTCGCCAATTTGTCCGCGCCGTATTTGGTGCGCGTGAATATCAAAAATGTCCCCGGCTCGGTTGCAAGCATATGCAATATCAGCGCCACTTTCTGTTCGCGGAATACTTCATACACGCGGAGCGTGATACCCTCGGCCGGTTTTTGGGTTGAGCCGATTTCCACTCGCACGGGATTTTTCAGATAGTCATGCACCAAATGCGCTACGGATTTTTCCAGCGTGGCAGAAAAACACATGGTTTGCCTTTGTTTTGGTAAAGCATTCATGATACTTCGCATTTGCGGCAAAAATCCCATGTCCACCATGCGATCGGCCTCATCCAGCACTAGAACTTTTACATTCTGCAAATTAACCAAATGTCTTTTAATGTAATCATTTAAACGTCCGGGGGTGGCGATTATGATTTGGGCGCCGCGGCGAATTTCATCCAATTGGCGCGATTCAGCCAGCCCCCCGACAACGAGAACCGCGGAAAGCCGCGAGCCCTTACCGATGTGCGCGAAAGTGTCGTAAACCTGCATAGCCAGTTCCCTTGTAGGTATTAAAACCAAGGCGCTAACGCCAACCGTTGGAGAACTGATCAATCTTTCTAAAATAGGCACGGCAAAAGCCAGCGTTTTGCCTGTCCCCGTTTGGGCTGTCCCTAAAACATCCTTGCCTAAAAGAGCCGGCGGAATGGCTCCGGCTTGAACGGGCGTTGGCGTTATTAATTTTGCGCGTGCAATATTCTCCTTTATCAAAGGAGAAATCGCTAACTCATCAAATGTTTTCATCTATCTATAACCTAATCTATAACTCCGCCATTAGTGCGGACTTGCCCCGAGCTTGTCGAGGGGGTGGGGCTAGACCCAATTAGAAAATTTAACTAGGGGCTCAAAAAGGTTAAGTCCTCCGGATTTAAAATCTAGAGCTTTAACCAGATATAAATCCTGCCATAAATTTTCTAACGGGTTAAACGTCCCCTGCACTAATTCTCGGTTCACCCCCACACCAATCTTGAAGAAACATTCTCAACAACAGATGTGCAAGCCGATAGGCGGCTTCGCCTTGTCATCTCGGCATACGAAAGTGTCTCGCCGAGATTGGTGTGTGGGCATAACCCGAGCGGAGATACTTACCATTGCATACTACTAGGATAAAGTCAATTAAATAAGATGTGAGTGTCATCTTAGACGATTTAGAAAATTAAAAAAGCAACTAATAGAAAATTGAGTTTCTTGACAAATATATTTTTCTCATAAAGAATAGGGCTACCAAATTAATTGGTAAAGGTAGGATCGTGTTAGGTCAGATGCAGATAACTCACTTCTAGAACGGCAAGTGGAAACTAGGAACTCGCATTAAGAAAATGGGGTTTAATCCTAAAGTACTGGGAGAAGTAACGCCGAAGATTTGAAGCAAGGACATCTCACGACCCGACACCTAAACACCGGCAATGCATTGCCGGTGTTTAAATTTGTGTATCTTTACGAGTTTGCTCGAACCTATTTTAGCAGGAATTGCTGAACGGAAACAGCCGCCCCGCCGCCGCTCGCTAACGCTCGCCGCCAAGCAAAATACTCTCTACGATTTCCGATTTGCGCGCGCCACCAAAAAATTCTTCTAAAAGGAAAAGAGTATTTTGCTTGGCTCTGCTATTCCCGAGCGGGCGGCGGGGCTTCGGACGGCTCGCGGGCAAAATTCCCCCCCCTCACCCCCTCCATTTTTTGCCCGCTCGCTGGAGAAAGGTTGCGGAAAGAAGAAATTTTATTTCTTATACTGACCTAATATCTTGTTGGCTTGCTCCGCGTCTTTAAAGAGTAAAACCATAAACAATTTTACTACATTCTCGTCTGTAGGATTCTTAAACATCGAGCGAGCCAACATCAATATAAATGCCTCTGAAGCTATGAACGTACCCAATATAAAAATACCAACGGAAGCGACTACCCAATGCCTAACAAAATATATTATTCCCAGAATTCCGATCAGTGCTAGGAACTTAAAGATTTGACTTGAAGCGTAGGGAGAAAACATCTTCATGAGAATTTTACTAATTTGTTGCTTTGAAAACTAAAAGTCTGCCAAAGAAATTTATCCCGAGTTCTTTCAAACTACCGTCAGAATTTAACAATACATTTTGAACCTCTACGCTCGTATAATTATTAGTTTCTTGATTATAGTTATAGCTTTTATAACCAACACCAATCTTCGGTTGCAGATGCCCATTATTAAGATAGTTAATACTTTGACCGTCGGGGTCTAGGCACTGCGTATTTGTGCACTGGAGTTCAAGAAAAATTTCAAACACTATTTCGGTATCCTGCAAAACTAGCCTATTCCCAGAAATATTAACTTTAGAAACAACAGTATTTGGAATTATTGTATTTGTCAGTTTTGCGCCAAAGAAATTAACGTAGTAATTCCCTTTGAAGTAGTAGTCTGTGGATTCGGTTAGCACGGCTGGGAAAGTTATTTCGCCGTATATGTCGTTCTTCAGGTATAATCTTTTGAAAACATTTTTATTTATGCCGTAGAGCTGATCATTTCTGTTGCTTAAATCATTGCTCCAAAAAGCTGCTGAAACGCTGATATCACTTCCGATGTAGGTATCTCTTGGTAGATGTAGAGAAAATTTACCCAAACTAACACTGGTTAATGTAGGCGATACCACAGCTTCCCTCATGTCTTTTTCTACTAAATCGATTTTAAGCTCGGCCACATTAGGGGCCCAGCTCTCTTGCCTGGTTGTCCAATTAACAATTTCCGGCGCGTCAAAACCATATTTTGAAAAATGTGCCGATGGGGCGGATGTTGGGGTCGGAGCCGGAGTTGGAGCAGGTGTAGGTGTTGGGGTTTGAGTTGGCGAAGGCGAGACCACTGGTGATGGTTCTGGCGTCACTGAGGGTTGCGTCGGCGGTTGTGTGGTAGTGGGTTGGGTTGTTGGAGGCGGCGTGGTATTAGTTGTATTGTTTGGAAGTTGGTTAGTTGGTAGGGTGCTTTGCGGCTCGTTCACTGGCGTTTGAGTTTGAGATGGGATCGTTGCTGGTTTAGGGATCGGCGTGGCAGAGGTTTTTGGGGTAGATGACTTGGCAGGCGGAGGTGTGGTTTTTTGCTTCTGATTGCTCAGTTCCTCAATTATTTTTTCTCGTTCCTCGTCTTTTGCTTTCAATTCGGTAACTTCTTGTTTTAACTGCTCAACCTCGCCTTTCAGCTCGGCTATTTTCTGCATTGCTTCTTCATGTCCTTTTCTACTTGCTTCGATTGCTCTCGTTATAGCTTCTTTCGCCTCATCGGGGACTTTAGCTAAAACATCCGTCAAAACTTCTTGGTGTTTTGAAGTATTGTCGGCAATTGAAGTGAGTAATGCCCCAGCTTTTTCTTTGTCTCCGATATCTTTAGATTTTTCCTCCGCGAAAGCGATATTGCTCTCGTAATTCGTTATGGCCGTTTTTACCGCCTCGGCATTCTCTGTGACTACTTCCGCTTCAGCTAAGCGTTCATCGGCATATTCCAATGCTTTCCTCGCTTTACCTTCGGAACTAAATGTGAAAAACAAACCTATTTTCTCAAAAGTCGTATCAAAAAAATAAAAGAAGCTCCCAGGCTTTACGCCTGGATTTGTTGCGGCTGAAGCAGAGGCGGGCAGAGAAAAAGCGACCACCAACAGCAAAGCTAATACAATTGTGGAGAATCCTTTCATTGCAGATATTAATAGCTCTTTTTTCGTTCTTCTGCAATCACTTTCCGGCGAGCGGGCAAAAATCGGGAAAGTTCCATCTGGTGGGCGACGGAAGGATCGAACTTCCGACCTGTCCGATGGACATCGGACCGCCCTACTTCACCCCGCCACCTCTGGGTGGGCGTGCCAGGGATTGAACCTGGGACCTCGTCATTATCAGTGACGCGCTCTACCACTGAGCTACACGCCCAGAGGTGGCGGGGCAAGCTGAGCTAATCTATTCTAAAATTATACCCCGCTATAGTACGGAAAAACTGAACACTGGTCAAACAAACGACGAAATAAATGACTCCCTATGGAATGGAGACGGACCGTACTTTTTAATGGCCTTTATATGAACGCGGGTGCCGTATCCTTTGTGCGCGTCAAACCTATATTTGGGGAATTTTTTAGCCAGCCGCGTCATGTACCTGTCTCTCGCGACCTTGGCAATAATAGAAGCGGCCGCGACTATAGGAATTCTGTCGTCCCCCCGGATTACCACCTTGTGCAGGATTTCCGGAGGAAGCGAGAGCGCCCCATCAAGATAAACAAAATGCGGCCGCGTTTCGGAACGAAGCACCAATCTCAAGGCCCCCCGATGCGCGGCTTTGGCGATATTTATCCTATCAATGACTCTGGGATGGACATAGGTCCTGACATACGAGAGCTTAGGATGAGTCGTTAAAAACTTATGCCAGATCTCGCGGCGCTTGGGAGTAAGCTTCTTTGAATCCCTGATTTTTCCCAGTTCGGGATGATAAAATCTAAATCCTTTAGGAGCTACTACCATCGCCAATGACACCGGCCCAGCTAAAGGCCCTCTCCCCGCTTCATCAATACCGCCGATAAATCCCCACACCTTCTTAGGGGGTACTGCATTCCGTGGTAATGACCTTAAGGCATGTCTCCTCATCCCCGCGGTAAGACCACTGGGCCCTCTGGAAGATGTGGGGATAAAACGCTGTCGCATGATTTGACTATAAATCAACTGGCTGTCTACTACCAATTAACCCCCTCGCCTGACTATAATAGTAACACCATGCGATTCGCGCACTTGCACGTCCACTCTCACTATTCTCTGCTTGATGGCCTCACCAAAATTGATGAACTTGTCGCGCGCGTAAAAGAACTGGGAATGGACTCCGTGGCGCTCACCGACCACGGCAATTTATACGGCGCCATTGAGTTTTACCAAAAAGCCAAAAAGGCGGGAGTAAAACCCATCATCGGATGCGAAATGTATATCGCGGCCCGCAAAATGACGGATAAAGACGCGGGATTGGATGACCGCCGATTTCACTTAACGGTGCTCGCTAAAACCACCGAGGGGTATCACAATCTGGTCAAATTGGTTACGGCCGCGCACCTTAAGGGTTTTTATTACAAGCCGCGAGTTGATAAAGAGCTCTTGGGTAAATATTCAAAAGGGTTAATAGCCCTTTCCGGCTGTTTTAACGGAGAGGTGTCTCGAGCACTGGAAGCCGGGCAATTGGATAAAGCGGAAAAATTAATCCGCGAATACCAATCCATTTTCGGCAAAGAAAACTTCTACCTTGAGATAATGCCGCATTTTAACTACCCGGACCAAAAAGTAAAAAACGAAATGCTGCGGGAACTCGGCAAAAAAACGGGGGCGGAGCTGGTTGCCACGAACGATATTCATTACTGCCGCGCCGATGACGCGGAAGCCCAGGACATTCTGGTTTCGGTCCAAACCGGCGCCCGGTTTGAAGACGAAAATCGCTTGACCATGCGTGAGGCAAATCTTTCTATCCGCTCACCGGAAGAAATGGCTTCTTTCTTTATCGACCTGCCGGAAGCCATTGAAAATAGCGCGAAAATCGCCGATTCGGTAAATCTTGAAATTGAGCTCGGCAAAAATAAGATTCCTCCCTACGCCACTCCCCCGGGATTTACTCAAGAAACCTATTTTCAAAAGTTATGCTTAGGCGGCATAGAAAAACGGTACGGCATTAAACCAAACGACTTAGCTAAAAGCCAAGACCCTGCCGTAAAAGCTATCCGCGAGCGCTATAATTACGAATTTGAAATAATCAAAAAGACCGGCTTCATTTCTTATTTCCTGGTAGTGCAGGATTTTGTAAATTGGGCGAGAACTCAAAATATCATCGTCGGTCCCGGGCGCGGCTCGGCTGCCGGCTCTTTAATTTCTTATGTTTTGAACATTACCAACATTGACCCCATTCACTACAATCTTCTTTTTGAACGCTTCTTAAATCCCGAGCGCATTGCCATGCCCGATATTGACTTGGATTTTGCCGATACCGGGAGAGACAAAGTTATTGAATATGTTCAGAAGAAATACGGGGCCGACAGGGTGGCGCAAATTATTACCTTTGGAACTATGGCGGCGCGTGCCGCCATTCGTGATACGGGAAGAGCCCTTGGTATGCCGTATGCTTTCTGCGACCAGCTCGCCAAACTTATTCCTTTCAATCCCACTCAAGGCATGAAAGAGGGATGGTTGATACAGTGCTTGGGGGAAGTGCAGGAATTAAAGACCTTATACGCCAACGATCCCGAAGCCAAGCGCCTAATTGATGCCGCCTTAAAACTGGAGGGCGTAGCGCGGCACGCTTCAATACACGCCTCGGGTGTCGTTATAGCGCCGGAACCCTTGGAAAATTTCGTGCCCTTGCAATACGCCACTCGTTCCCAAGGCCAGTCCCAAGAAGAGGTTCTGGTAACCCAATATGACATGCACGGCGTGGAAGACCTGGGACTTTTGAAAATGGACTTTCTGGGGCTTCGCAACTTATCTATCATTGAGCGAGCCGTGGAAATTATTAAAAAACTGCGAGGTATTGATATAAATATTGACGACTTGCCGCTGGACGATAAAAAAACATACAAGCTTTTTCAGGATGCCAAGACCACCGGCGTTTTCCAAATGGAGTCATCCGGCATGAAGCGTTTCCTAAAAGACCTAAGGCCAACGGAATTGGAAGACCTAATCGCCATGGTGGCGTTATACCGCCCCGGCCCCATGGAATATCTGCCAAGTTATATCAAACGAAAACATGGCAAAGAGGACATACACTATCTGCATCCCAAATTAAAACCCATACTCTCCCCCACTTATGGCATCGGCGTTTATCAGGAGCAAATGATGAGAATCGCGCGCGATTTGGCGGGCTACACGCTTCCCGAAGCCGATACGCTTAGAAAAGCCATTGGCAAAAAAATAAAATCGCTTTTAGCCGAGCAGGAAGAAAAATTGATAGCCGGTATGGTGCGGCAAGGCATTGACCGCCAAACGGCAGAGAATATTTGGGAACTTTTCCCGGCTTTTGCCAGATATGGATTTAACCGGTCGCACGCCGCTTGCTACGGGCTCGTGGCGTATCAGACGGGATACTTAAAGGCCCACTTCCCCGCCGAATACATGGCGGCCTTAATGACGGCGGAAGGATTTGATATTGAACGCGTGGCGACCTTGATTGACGAGGCCAAATCCATGGACATCGAGGTCTTGGCGCCGGATGTAAATGAGAGTTTTGAGAACTTTACCGTTATCAATTTTGAGCCGCCCATGAAAATCCGTTTTGGGCTTTCGGCCATAAAAAATGTCGGGTCTAATATTGTGGAGGCCATTATCAAGGCACGAAAAGCCGATGGCCAGTTTACGGGATTGGCTAACTTCATAGAACGACTGCTGATGAAAGACCTAAACCGGAAATCGCTTGAAGCACTTGCCAAATGCGGAGCACTGGATAGTTTGGGCGAAAGAAACCAGATATTGCAAAATATGGATTTAATTTTAAACTATGCGCGCAGTTTGGCGAGTCAAAATACCGCCAATCAAACCAGTTTATTCGGCGGGAGCCCCGAGGTCGCCTCGGCGCTTCGTCTCACCCCCACTGAATCTGCCTCCAAAAAAGAGCGCCTCCAATGGGAAAAAGAATTACTGGGTCTTTATGTAACGGAGCACCCGCTTTCTGATTTCGTTTCCCAACTCAAAGAAAAAGCTATACCCATACGCGGACTTGGTGCCGAATCCGTTAGAGGCCGCCAGGTCTCAATTGGCGGCATTGTTTCCGAAGTCAAGAAAATTCTCACCAAAAGCGGCGACTCCATGCTATTTGTAACCATGGAAGACACCACCGCCAGAACCGAAGTTCTGGTATTCCCATCGCTGCTCGCCAAAAACCCGAATATCTGGCAAATGGATAAAGTGCTCTTAGTCAGAGGCAAGGTCTCGGAAAAAGACGGCGAACCCAAGGTCCTTTGCGACCAGGTGAGCGAACTTCTGTAAATCCGCGGCAATGCAGGGATTTCTGCATAGCAGAGATTCTTACATAATTTATTCCTATAGGAATAAATTATGTATTATCGTTTATGCAAAGAGAAGCGCCGCAAAAGATCTTCTTCTCCTTCCACAAAACTGGCTTTAATGTATCGGATGAACGGACTTACATGAAAAAACTCACTCAAGAAATCAATTTCATTCTGCCAAGAAAATGGATACACATACACGCTATCCTGCAAACGAAATGCTCCAATAGATTGAATTTTGAAAGACAGCGCGCGTCGCGCTTTCCCATACCGCTCTGGAATATCAAAAATTACCATATGCCACACACCATCCCAATTTTGTTTACGCGAGAGCACCATGGTATTTAAACCGTAACGAAGCAACTCGCGTTTGCCATCACGTGTTAGAGTTATAAGGGTTTCCGTTCCGTCATCCGCGATATTAATCAGCCGACGACGTTTCAATGACTCCAAAGAGCTAATAACTCGCTCGTGCGAACGTTGATGATAATTCCGTAGAATAGTTTTAGCGTGTTTTCCAGAAGTTAGTAACACAAAACTCATCGCTCCAACTTGATCCAAAAGCTGCATAATCCCGCGTTGCACACTCCCCAACCGTCGCAGTTTTTTCATATATACATATTATTTTACTATAGGAATAAATTATGTAAATGATCAATAATAACTAACTAAGAATGATTGAAATGATTGATTAGAAAAGTTTTGCGGCCGGGCGAGTGAGTTAATTTAATAAATACAATTGATAACGGCCCCCATCGTCTGCGATGGGGGCCGTGTCAGGGCGACTCTCCGGTTTTTGGTTCCATCTCCCCCCGATACACTGCGAGGTCAGCGACCTCCAGTTGCCGGCGCGCTCTCTCGGCTCTTTTTTGCTTCCAGCGGTGGACTGACGCCGGAACGGAAAGCAAAACGAGTGCTAGAACCAAAAAGGGAATTCTGATCGCATCCGCCGGCTCCAGTTCGGCATTCAGGAACTTCCAAAACCCTCGCCAGAACCCGTTCATTCAGCCCGCCTCCTTCCTTTGCCTAAGGGCGAATTTTGCGGTACTCTTTTAACATAATTTATCTTTAGGTATATGGCAAAAGAAGGATTAGAACTGGAAAATCTTCGCCACTCCTTAGCCCATCTCCTAGCCGCTGCCGTAATGCAATTATGGCCCGGCACCAAGCGCACCATCGGCCCCGCGATTGAGAACGGGTTTTATTTTGACTTTGAGTTTAAAAAACCGATTAGCGAGGCCGACCTCCCCAAAATTGAGAAAAAAATGCGGGAAATCCTGCCGACTTGGGACAAATTTGAGAAGCACATGCTAACTGCCGCCGAAGCCAAAAAAGAATACCCGAAAAATCCCTATAAGCACGAACTCATCAAGGAATTTGCCAAGGGCGGAAAAAAAGTCAGTTTCTACAAATCCGGCGATTACTGGGATCTCTGCCGCGGCGGTCATTTGGCCAGCGCCCGAGAGATAAACCCCGATGCTTTCAAGCTAACTAAATTGGCCGGGGCGTACTGGCGCGGCGATGAAAAAAACCCGCAACTGACTCGCATTTACGGCGTGGCTTTTGGAACTAAAGAAGAGCTTGAAAAGTATTTCTGGCAACAGGAAGAAGCAAAAAAACGAGACCACCGTATTCTTGGCGAAAAGCTCAAACTTTTTACTTTTTCTCCGCTTGTCGGCCCCGGCCTGCCGCTATGGCTGCCTCGCGGAACTGCTATACGCGACGCCATCGAAGAACGAGCTAAGAAGGTAGAAACTGAATGGGGCTATCAACGAGTCACCACTCCTCACATTGCCAAAGAAGACCTTTACCGAACTTCGGGGCACATCCCCTATTACCTTGAAAGTATGTACCCCCCCATGAAACTCGACGACGGAAATTACTACCTGAAAGCCATGAACTGCCCGCACACCCACCTTATTTATCAAGCCGAACCCCACAGTTACCGGGAACTGCCTATCCGCTACGCCGAGTACGGAACACTGTATCGCTACGAACTTTCAGGAACCCTCGCCGGTCTTCTGCGCACACGAGGCTTTACGCAAAACGATGCGCACATTTACTGCCGCGAAGATCAGGCAGAAGAAGAATTTCTCAACGTGATGAAACTCCACGAGTATTGGTACAAGCAGGTTTTCGGCATTACTAACTTTTACATGCGCCTTTCGCTGCCGTCCAAAGACAAAAAGAAATTCGCCAACGCCCCCGAAGGATGGGAAAAATCCGTGGCTATTGTGCGGAGCGCAATGAAAAAATCGGGGCTGTCTTATGTTGAGACAGAAGGCGAAGCGGCGTTCTACGGCCCCAAGGTGGACTTCCAAATCAAAAGCATTATCGGCCGTGAAGAAACAGCTTCTACCAATCAATTGGACTTTCTTGCCGCCAAGCGCTTCAATCTTTCTTACATAGACAAGGACGGAAAGGAGAAACCAGTGTATGTAATACACCGGGCTCCTCTGGGGTCGCACGAACGCTTCATCGCGTTTCTGATTGAGCATTACGCCGGCGTTTTCCCCTTCTGGCTCGCGCCGGTGCAAGTGGCGATTCTGCCGCTAAACGACAAAAACCAGACGTACGTGGAATCGGTCGTAAAAACACTTAGAGAGAAAAGTGTGCGCCTGGAAATTGACGGACGCAACGAATCCATTGGCCGCAAAATCCGCGACGCCGAACTTCAAAAAATCCCCTATCTTTTGGTCATTGGCGACCGCGAAGCCGCGGCCAATACCGTGGCCGTGAGAGAGCGCGGCAAGGGCGATCTGGGCGCTGAATCAATACCTAAATTTATAGAAAGAATAAATAGCGTAAAAATAATATAATATAATTAAAAAACTATGAGATCATTTACCATCACTTTATTCATCGTTGTGATCATGGCCCTAGGCCTGCCGACATTGGCTCACGGCGACCAAGTAAGTTTTGAGGACCTGGGCGGAGAGCCGTTAATTCTCCCCACCAGTCCCTTTTATTTCTTAAAAGAGATGCGGCGCGCCTTAACGCGCACTTTCGCCTTCACCGCCGAGCGAAAAGCCAAAGTGGAATTGGAACTGGCCCGCGAGCGACTCGCGGAGATCAAGAAATTGACCGAGAAATCGCCGGAGGCCAAAGAGGCCCTGCAAAAAGCCGAAGTAAAATACTCGGAAAATTTTGAGAAGCTTAAACAAAACATCGCCTCGCTTGGAGATAAGAACAAAAATACGGAAGACCTGATCGAAAAACTGGGAGATATCGCCGAAAAGCATCAGGCCGTTTTTGAAGAGGTAAAAACCGCCGCGGACATTTCAGACCAAGAGCTAGAGAGTATAGATAAGACCTTGAAGGAAACGCTGAACGAGGCGGCGAAGTTTGACGCCCAAGCCGCCAAGAAATCATTCGGGAAATTGAAGTCATTCGTGCATGAGGGCGAATTTGATGAACTCGGCAAAGGATTGGATGATGGCGAATTACAGGATGATATTGATAATGCCTTCAAGGAATTGAAAGATCTTTACGAAGAAGCTGATTCTAATAATAAAAATGCGGCATCGCCAACAAAACCGGAGCACCCCGCCGAAATAAAAAAGGGGGAACCCGAGAATGTCTGCATAAACTTGTTTGAGCCCGTCTGCGGCTTGGACGGCAAAACTTACTCTAACTCCTGCTTCGCCGGAAAGGCTGGTGTCGGTGTCAAATCCAAAGGCGAATGTAATGTTTCCGTTCCCCCAGCCGCCGAATCAAGCCCCGCTCCCTCACCCGTATCAGGGGTTTCCACGTTCATAAGGGGGTTCGCCTTTGAAAAAGAAATCCGCGTACCCGTCGGCGGCACCGTTACCTGGACTAATGCTGACGGCGTCGGGCACACTGTGACCGCCGATGATAACTCGTTCTCAAGCGATCTGCTTTCCGGGGGCGTTTCGTTCTCCTTTACTTTCAACCAAAGGGGTAAATTCACTTACTTCTGTAAGCCGCATCCCTGGATGACGGGCGTTGTAATAGTTGAATAACTCAAATCCAAAAGGCCCCCGTGGGGGCCTTTTGGATTTATGGCTTACGCCGCTTCTTCTTGATCTTGCTCTAGACGTTTTTGTCTCTCGGTCCTGGCCGCGGCTTCTTCCGGCGTCAGTTTAAATCTACCCTCCCTTAATCTAGCGCGGTTTTTTTTCATTTCGGCCTGTCTTTCTTCCCAAGTCATTAACTTCAACCTTTCAGCTTTCTCAAGCGGGGTTTCATTCTCAATTTCAATTTCGGGCGGTTCCTCCATGCGTCCTGCTTTCATATAGTTAAAAAGTGTGTTATTAACAACTGGAATCAGTATATAAAAAACCGCAATTTTGTAAATGCCGCCTGCCCGCAAACCAAAACTTATCGTCATCCTTGGCCCCACCGCTTCGGGTAAATCAGCGTTGGCCGTAAAACTGGCTAAAAAATTTCGCGGGGAGGTTATATCAGCTGATTCCAGACAAATTTATAAAGGGCTGAATATCGGCACGGGCAAAATCACCAAGCGCGAGATGCGAGGCGTCCCCCACCATCTCTTGGATATTGTAAGTCCCCGGCAAAACTTCTCGGCGGCAGAGTATGCCAAAAAAGCGCACGCGCTCATTCGCGAAATCAATAAGCGAAACAGGATTCCGATGCTTGTCGGCGGCACGGGACTTTATATTGACGCTGTGGCGCGGGGTATGGTTTTCCCCGAGGTCCCGCCCAATCACAAACTGCGAAAGAAATTATCTAAGAAAGGTGCGGCTGGACTTTTTAAAATGCTAAAACGTCTAGACCCCGAACGAGCGGCTACGATTGACCGGCAAAATCCGCGGCGATTGATTAGAGCACTTGAAATCGTTGAAGCGCTTAAAAAGCCAGTACCGATCCTACAAACAAAAAGCTCGTATCAAACGCTATTTATTGGCATTGACCGGACGCTCAGGGAACTTCGCCGCCGCATACGGCGCGCCATTGAAACACGGCTGAAACGAGGACTCTTGCGGGAAACCGCAAGGTTGCTTAAACAAGATGTTCCGGCAAAACGGCTAGGTGAACTTGGGCTTGATTATCGCATAGCCATTACGGCCATAAAGAAAGAAATTACCCGCGATCAATTGTCTAAAAAACTTGAAGAAGCCAATTGGAATTATATAAGACGCCAACAAACCTGGTTCCGCCGACATCGCGATATCCATTGGATAAAAAACGAAACCGAGGCCGAACGTTTAATAAAAAGATTTCTGGCCCGCTAACGCCACGGTGAAATTAAAGAACGGAAAAATTGCCCCAAGCGCTCTACCAGTCCTTCGGTAGCGGCGGGTGCCGTGGAAGAGGGTACTTGGGGGGGCACAACAATCACCACTTTCTCGCCGGGTTTTTTCATGTTAAGACGGCTTTTGCTGTCACGTTCAATGGCTTCGGGGGTTTCAGCGATGCGCAATTGGTCACGCAATTCACGGTTCTCCAATTCGTAATCGGCCAACTTTTTCTCAAGTTTATCGGCGTTGGCTTTTAACTGGCTGTAAGCGCGCCAAACTTGGACAAGCCGACCCCCGGAGATTATCAGAGCTCCTAAAATTATAATGGCTGTTATGGACCAAATGGCGCGTTTCCCCATACTCGTTTAAAGCAGGATTGAAAATTCATTCATAATCTAATAGAATACTGTAGAACATATTTCCGAAATATGGAGAAGAAACACAAACGGCGCGCGACATTTATTTGGATGATCGTCTCAGTTATTGCCATTGCTTCCATGGTGGCCTTTACTGTTTTGCCGCTCCTGACTCTCCGTTAAATATAATCCAACCCGAATATGGGCAAAAGCCAACCCAGATGCTGAGGTTGGTTTATTGTTTAACGCTTAAGCATTTTTAAAAATACATCCGGCGGGATCTCTACGCTTCCCATGCCGCGTTCTTTTAGGCGTTTTTTGCCCTCTTTTTGTTTTTTCCAAAGCTTCATTTTGCGCGTGCGGTCGCCGCCGTAGAGATACCCCGTTACGTCTTTAGACATGGCACCCAAGGTTTCGCGGGCTATTACGCGCCCCCCGACTGATGCCTGAATGGGCACGGCGAATACTTGAGAGGGTAAAAGTTCTTTTAACTTAGCAACAATGCGCTTACCCTCGTTGAAGGCCTCATTTTTGGGTACTACGGCCGAGAAGGCCCGCTCTCTTTTTCCCGCGACCAGTATATCCAGCCGCACTAAATCCCCCGCTTCGTATCCCTCAAATTCATACCCCATGGAGGCATACCCCGACGTAGCGCTTTTTAAGCGATCATAAAGGTCCACAATAACCTCCTTTAAGGGCATACGGTAAACCGCGAGGATGCGTATTTCTGAAAGATAGGTCTTTTCAATGAATTTAGCCCTAGTAGATTCAAAGAGCTTCTGAACTTTCCCCAAATGCTCCGTGGGGGTTATGACTTCAAGCCGCACCCAGGGTTCGGCAATCTCCATAAGTTCGTTCTCATCAGGAATGTCGGCTGCGGAATAAACGGTTTCCTCGATACCTTTTCGCAATTTAACTTTGTATGAGACCGAGGGAGTTGAGATCATCATATCAATGCCGAACTCGCGGCGAATGCGCTCACTCACTATTTCCAAATGCAAAAGCCCGAGAAATCCGGCGCGGAACCCGCGCCCCAGCGCTTCAGATGACTCAATTTCGTAAGAAAGCGCGGCATCATTTAAACGCAATTTATCAAACGCTTCTTTCAGTTGCGGGAACTCGTCAGCGTCCGTGGGATAAACAGACGCAAACACCACGGGTTTCGGCTCCGCGTATCCCGGCAATGGCTCAAGACCATTTTTACTGTCGGACTCAAGCACAATCGTATCCCCCACACGGATACCCGATTCTTTAAGACCCGTAGCTACGTAACCGATCTCGCCCGTCGCCAGTCCCTCGGTTTTAAAAAGTTCCGGCTTGAATCCGCCAACTTCCAGCACTTCGCTTGATATTTTGGTACGTATCATGCGTATCTTGTCTCCGCTCTTAACACTCCCCGAAACTACGCGAACATAAATTATCACCCCCTTATATTGGTCAAATTGAGAATCAAAAATAAGCGCACGGAAGGGTGAGTCCTTCTCGTCTTGAGGCGGAGGAACAACGCGAGTCACTTCATACAGCAGGTTTTCTACACCCTCCCCCGTTTTGCCGGAAATACGGATAACGCGTTCTTCGTTAATTCCCAGTAGTGCTGCCAACTCTTTGATCGTCCCCGGAATATCGGCATTGGGCAGATCAATTTTATTGATGACCGGAATTATGGTAAGACCTTCTTTTTGAGCCATATGCAAATTAGCGATGGTCTGCGCCTGAATGCCCTGGGTTGCGTCCACCAAAAGAATGGCGCCCTCAACCGCCGCTAGAGCCCTTGAGACCTCATACGTAAAATCCACGTGCCCGGGCGTATCAATCAGGTTCAGAACATATTCATCAGCGGATAACGAATCTGTACGAATTTGCGAATTGGCGAATTCGTTTATTCGTTTATTCGTAATCAATTCGCTATTCGTTGATGGCGGATGATATATCATGCGCACGGGCTGCATTTTTATGGTGATACCGCGCTCCCGCTCCAAATCCATCTGGTCGAGGACCTGAGAGCGCATTTTGCGTTCCTCAATAGTATGAGTAATTTCCAAGAGACGATCGGCCAGTGTGGATTTGCCGTGGTCAACGTGGCTTATAACTACAAAGTTCCTAATATGATTATCTGGTGGTTTCATTGCTTATCCTAGAATTCACATTTTCTAAAACTACCCCAGCGTCGGCCCTTCTTTTTTCATGCCGCAAATATGGCCAGATAAATCTAATAAATTTCTTCAAGGACCTTGCCTCATTAACATTGAGACGCCAAAGGTCATTATTCCATTTTTTACCCCGCCCTCTTTCTCCTCCTTTTTGAGCAATTCGCCTAAACCTAACTCCCACGCCACTCATGATTAAAAAGTCTTTAATTCCATCTAGTATCTTAAAATCATAAGAATCTATCTTAAACCTTCCGCGCTTTTGATTCAAAATAAAATTACCCTCGGCGTCAGTATAGCCAGCAATAAATGCTGAGAATGTATGCCTATTTTTCTTCACCCATTGTGGTATTGAATCTTTCAAAAATAAGAAATTGAATGTTTGATTTAAATAACAATTGATATGGAATGAGCCTGTGGCAGAATGTGATACTGTTACGCGCCCATACTGCCCGAACAGTTCTTTCATAAGCCGAACTTGATTGGGATGAGTAGTGTGACATCTTGCGACTATAACAGATGACCCAGCACAAGGTTTATAAACGTTAAGATCACCGATTCTAAACCCCATCAGGTACGCTCCTTCGACTTTATTCCCCGAAAAATCAACTTTAGGATATTTGGTAAGTGATTCACCCCTATTCCTTATTCTAACTTTGTACTCAAGCAAGCGATTTCGTATGGTATCGCGGGAGCAAGAAAAACACTTGGCAATTTTCCGATAAGGAAGTCTTTGCTCAATGTAAAAATTTTTCAGTTTTTCTTTTTCTATCTTTAACCTTATGCGCCCCACCCAATAAGTCTAATGAAATCTAACAATTTGTGCAATAATAACAAAATTGCGTATTCCCATGAAACGATAACAAATTCCTGATGAGCATGAAACTTACTTAAGCGACTCGCGCTCGTGGTCAAGCTCCAACGGCACAATTTCTTTTGATAATAATTTACGACGGAATAGATTAATTATGTCTTCCGTTTCTTGGCTCCCCATAACATGCATAAGAGCTCCGTAAAAAGAAGCTGATACCAAAAAAGTTATAGTTGCCTGCCCCATGACACCCCAGAAAGTTGAAAGCGAAATATGGGGAGAAAGTAAGTAAAGCGTCCCGTATCCCAGCACCGACGCCAAAAAGGCCGCCACTATAATTTTCGCAAAAGCCACCCCAAAACCGTTGGTATAACTGCTGCCGAAGTATTTCTTGGCCTCGGAGAATAGTGCCAAGCGAAGGAGCATAGCGTCAACGACGCTCCCCAGAGTAAACGCCATCGCCAAGCCCAAAACCCCGACATTCGGCAAATCACCGACTTTCATCAAATTGGCGATAAAGTGTCCGGAGGCGCGTCCGGTCGTGAACATAGCCACAAAAAAGGGCGCTGACCCTATGACAAGTGTCGCGGTAAAAAGAGAGATATAAAGCGGCAACTTGGTATTGCCGATAGCGTAAAAAGACCTTAAAAAAAGCGGACTTAGGCCCTCCGCGATAATGGCCAAAGAAAAAATAGCTAGAGCCGCGGCAGTTAGCCGGGTGTCTTCCCAATTAAAAAGCCCCGCCCCCAAAACCATTCTGACTATGTGCGCACGCAAGATAATCGTGAAAAAGGCAATGGGCACCAGCCAAAAAAGAATGGTTTCGGTAACAGCTGAAAGCTTGGTATAAAAATTAGTGCCCATTTTCCTTACCGCATCTTCAGTCAATTGAGAAAAAGCCGCCATGGCATAAGAAACGCCAATGATACCGATCGGCAAATAGCGCAGATTGTTGGAGAATTGGAAGACGGCCACGCTCCCCGGCGTCAATTTAGAACCAAGCCCCACCAGCACAATTATAATGACCTGCGCCAAAGACAGGGCCGCTACGCGCGGCAAAGACAAAACTAAGACATTTTTAAGTCCGGGAATTTTTTGCCAGTGCCGAAATACGGGACGAAAATTGAGTTTAGAAACAGCTGGGATCTGAACGGCCATGTGCAAAAATGCCCCCAACACCACCCCCAGGGCGAGTCCTGAAGGGCCCAACCATGGCACAAAAACCAAAATGCCGAATATAATACCCAAGTTATAAAAAATGGAAGTTAACGCGAAAACCAAGAATTGGCGATTGGCTTGAACCACTGAAGAAAAAATATTGGATACTCCCAAAAATATTGGGGAGAGCATCATAATGCGGGTCATAAGCACCATAAGTGCTTGTCCATCCTCGTCAAATCCCGGCGCTACCCAGCGCGTCAAAAAGGGGGCAAAAACCGCCACCGTTATAGAAATTATCAAGGCCCCCAAAGAAAATACCGAGAGCAACCCTCCAATAAATAATCTGGCCTTGACTTTATCTTGCTGCCAAAACCCAATGAAGGTCGGAAGGATCGCGGCTGAAGCGGCCCCTACCAAAAATACGGTGAAAAGAAAATCGGGAATTTGAAACGAAGCGTAATAAACATCCAGAGTTCTGGAAGCGCCAAACTCGGAGGCCAGCAAACGGTCCCTAAAAAGCCCTAAAATTCGCGACAAAAACCCAGCGGCCCCGATGAGGAAGGCCGCTGCGTGAATTGACGGGATTTCTTTCTTCAATAGACCAAGCACCATGCGTCCGTGAAATAAGCGTCTAGGGTAAGGTTTGACTGCCAGTCGCCGGCCCGCCTGAATCCTTGACCGGGGGCTCTTTTCTTTCTGTAGGTTTGGGCCCGGGCGGCGAAATGTTGGCAAGGGCGGGGCGAGTGGCCTTAAGATTCTGCAAAATGGTTTTTACTTCTTGATTATCGGGGTTTAAAATCTCAATGCGCTCAAATTCCGCTATAGCCCTCGGCTTGTCACCCTCTTTATCGTAGATAAGCCCCAGGAAATAACGGGCGTTGGAGTAATTGTTGTTCAAGCCCAGAGCTCTTAAGAACTCCTCCTTGGCCTTGTCGAATTGGCCGGATTGATAATAAAGGACGCCCAGTTGGAACGCCACGCCTATGTCAAAGGGGGCGGAGGCGCGAACGGCCTCAACTTTTTCTACGGCGCGAGCGATATTGCCCTGGCGAATCAGAACCTGGGCCAGCAGATAATTGGCCTGGGCGTAATCCGGTTTTAACTGGGTTGACTTTTCCAGTGCTGACCTCGCGGCCTCTATCGCGTCCACGCGCTGCTTGGAAAGCGCATCCCTTAGGTCTTTATTTTGACCGGCTTGGTCAATCAATACTTGAGCCCGATCAGCCAAAGCCAGGTAGGTATTGGCTTTACTGAAATTGTAGGACGGGCTTTGAGGATCGTTAGCGATGGCCATGTCGTACGCTTGAACGGCGAACTGCTCCGAACCCTGTATGAAGGGCACAATGGATTGATAAACAAATCCCAGCGTTGCCCAATTCAAAGAGTCGCTCGGATTGATTTGAGTGGCGCGCTGTGCCGCGGAAATGGCGCCGGAAACCGCCGTTTGGAAATCATTCTGAACATTCGGGCTCGGGGATGTGGCCGCTTGATTGACGATGGACTGAATCCTAGCAAGTAATGCTTGCGCCAGCGCCCGATAGTACTGATCATTGTCGCTATCCAGGCCAGTGGCGTTGGTTATCCTAGAAATGGCCTCATTGACATCACCCTTAACGGAAAGAGTGTTGACGCCCCTGGTGAAATCAACAGCTGCCAAATATTGCTGGGCCGTGTGATACAAAAGCGTTATCCCGCCCACCATAAAAAAGATTATGGCGAGCGAAGTAATAAAGGTGACCCAGGGAGCGGTAAAACTGATGGAACGCTCGGAGATGCGCCAACGCGACCTTGTTTCGCCGGCCGAGGTCGTTTCGTTCAAACGAGAAACAACAATCCCAATGACCATAAATAGCGACACTTGGAAGGCCGGGGTGGAAGTGTAAAGCCACCACATTAAGAACCCGAAAATTGTTGCTGCCGCGCCCCCCAAGACAATCGGGTCGTCAGCGGTTGTCTTGGCTATCTGGCGCAGAAGCGAAAAGGTCGCGACAAGCATAAAACCGATAAGTGCCAACGCGCCTAGAACCCCCGTGGTGGCTAAGATCGTCGGGACAAAAGCGTTGCCGTTATTGAACCTGACGCCCCAGAAGTTTGTTTTATTGATGGAAACGTCGCGATACATGCTGTAATCAATACCAAAAGTGCCGGGGCCAGATCCCAAAAGCGGCGACTTATTTAAGACCTTCGCGGCGATATCCATAGTAGCTTTATAAGATGGGGATATTTCCGGAGAGATGGAGATAAATCTCACGAGCGTGGTGCCGGAAAGAAAGAAAAACGTTACCAGCGCCAGTATCAGAAAAAGTGGTGCCGCGCGGCCGTCTCTTAACGTCGGCTCGCCCGCCACGCGCAACCCCTGATGCAGCAAACGGAACTTAAAGGCCAGGATTATGACGACGGCAACGATTATCCCGATCCAAATTGGTTGGAAATTAATGACTATTAAATTTACCAGGAAAGTAACCAGGGCCGCATATAACACTATCCTTACGCGCTTCGGGAAGAAATCCTTATTGCCCGTGGTTAATAGTGCCAGAGTCAGCACGAAAAAAAGGCCGAGCAGCGATGCTAGAGCATTGATGGTGCCGACAGTATTTAAATCAATGCGCGACAAGGCCTCCAGCGTGATGGTTTGGGGAGCAAAAAGTTGAAGGAGTGTCAATATTGAAAGCAAAAATCCCCCCCAAAGCAAAGCCATGGTCAAGCGCTTGGACTCTTCTGGTTTACGCAACACCCCTCCGGCAATAAAAACAATAATACCTAATACCAGGAAACTGATGAAACGCTCTCCGGCCAGGTCCATACCCCAGAGGCCCTTCAAGGCCTGGGGAGAAAACAGCGTTGAGAGAAAAAGCACAAAAAGCAGCAACAATAAAAACGCGTTGATCAGGGAGCGCTTGTAATAGATCCTGCCGGTAAGCAGCAACTCTCCCAGCCAGGCGATAAAAGCAATCAAGGCCAAAACCGATACGGCCGCTTGTTTTATCAGTGTGGGGGGAAGTGTCAGTGTGGAAAAGAGAAGCGGCGTCAAAAACGCAATGGCGTAAAGCGCAAAGCGCGCTACGCGCCTCCAATTAGTATCCCCCATTATCACGGCCTCTTCCGATGTCTCAACGCCTTGCGGCGGCTGACTCATCGCTCTAAACCTACCCACCCATGATAGTAAATCAATCGCCATGATGCAGTAATTTAAGAAGTTATAGTGTTACGCCTGACTAATAGTACACTCATCTTAGTTTAGAATAAAGACATGCGTCAAACCCCGTTAGGGGTAGGCAATCGCTTTAGTGCCATAATACCCTTAGCATGGCTAAACGCCATTTTATCAGAAAACCGACTTAAGATTGCCGCCAATTTGCAGGCAAATCGGACCTCTAACGGGGTCAAACTGGCTTTGAGAACGTAGCTAACCTATTGCCAAACTAAAGTCAATACTATATAATAAGAGGGTCTTTTACATCGAGATGGCCGCCCGGTGTGCTTCGCACCTAGCGCATAGCGTATGGCGCGTAGCGTATAGTTTTGACTATCCGCTGTCCGCTAACCGCTGTACGCTGCGCGCGGAGCGCGCTGGCGGGATAAGTGCCACAGAGACTATACTAGTTGTGACCGCCACAATAATGTCACGACCAAAGGTGAAAAGTGTCGCGTCGAACGCGACTTCCGTGTTTGGCAACATACACGGGTGGAAAACCCTATCTGGTGCAAGGACAAACTAGTGCGAGGTCCAAACTCGCCCTAAGACAAGTAGTCCGCTGGAGCGTGCGAGCAATCGTACGCCAAGACAGATGGCCACGCATCGTGCCTCACTATTGTTCAGCACGAGTGACAAGCAACAAGCGACAAGGGACAAGGTACTGTTCGCTTTTAGCGTAACTGCCATGTCGCATGTCGCTTGCCCCATGTTGCTGAGTGCCGAGCGGTAGCGAGGCACGGTGACAACAGAATTCGGCTTACGGATGTGAAAGCAAACGTCAAAATCCCCGCCCTAAAAGCGGGGATTTTGATTTAGAGATTTCTAAACGCGGTCTCGTGACATTCTAAGCAACGCCTCAAGTGCCTCGGGTAATTTCGTGATACCATCGCTGCCGCTGAAGTGTCCTCTTTTAGAAAGAACGATGGTGGACGCTCCTAACCTTTCTTTAAAAAGTTCCTCATCGCCTAGTGGAACAAATGGATCATCATCGGAAAAAATGGCTGCAAAATCATTGGCGGAACTTCTCACTTTTGGAAAATCTATGGATGTTTCAATCCAAGGTTTAGCAATCTCCTCATCTCCTTCCTTTTCATACGAATCGGCGGTGAGATGGAACCAACCGGCAACGAACAACGCCCCGCCGATTTTATTATCCAGTGTTTCTGTATAACGCATGATCGCTTGACAGCCGATGCTGTGGCCAACCAAATAGGTACTCTCGTCCGGCTCTCCCACTAAATGCGCAAGATGACTAACCCACTTTTCTATAACGGGGGTATCCGTATCCGGCATGGTGGGAACTTGAACAATAAAACCGCGTTGTTCCAATTCATTTGCTAACCAAGAAAACCATCCCTCATTTGGATCCCCTCCCCAGCCATGAACAATAAAAACACGCTTCATCAAAATAACGGCTTGGATTCCTTATCCAGCGCTTGGTTCACCAATTTGTCAGCCGCGCGGTTCCGTTCGCGCATTACGTGAGTAAATGTCACCGAGCCGAAATCTATCATAAGATTCCAAATTTCAATGAAAAGCGGAATGATTTTCTTGTTTTCGATTTTATAGTGGTGGTTCAACTGCCGGACGAGTAGCTCCGAGTCGCTCCGCATGTCCACTTTCATCTCCTTCGTCCGTTCTTTGCCGACCAGGGCCTTCAGCTTTTTTAAGGCGAAAATGACGGCGCTGTACTCGGCTTCATTGTTGGTTTTTGTACCCAGCGCTTCGCTGTATGACTTTATGGGGTGCCCCAAGTGGTCGGTGATGTAGACACCCAAAGCCGCTGGCCCGGGATTGCCCCTGGACCCGCCGTCGGTATAGACAATCAAATTTTCTCCAACGGCTTTAGGCATAACCGTTCTTAAGATAACCTATTTGCCTCAACCAATAATCGTTCTCCCATTCCCAAAGAGTTTTAGCCGCCAAGAATGCTTTTGCGTCTTTATAGTAATAAGGGAACTCTTTTAATTCAATGTCACCTTCAGGGCTCTCCCACTCGTGCTCGGCCTCAAGGCAGGGTTTTACGCCGTTTGACTTGCCGTTCCTGATTTTTGACCTTCCGCCCTTTTCACGGAGTTTAGCGCCACATCGGGCGCAAATGCTATGCTGGTTAATTCTTAATATCCAGCGGGTTTCTATGGGTCTCGTAAGGCCCAGTACTTTCTTTATTTCGTATTCTTGCAAAGCCGACATATAGGCGGCCGTTTGCAGATTGTATTCCGGATAAAAGCCGGGTGAGGTTTTGATGTCCAGAACGCCGAACTTTCCGTCAATCACCGCCAAGGCATCCACCGTCCCCGCGTAGCGGTGCGTTCTGGACCAAACTTGGCGCTCCACGAACTCGGGATAAAACGCCATTTTCCGTTCCTCGTTGAACTCCAGAAGTTTTTTAATGGCGGGCTCCATTTCCGGCGGAATGGCAATATCTTCTCCCGTTAATAGTTTCTGCGCCACTTCATGCACCAAAGACCCTTCCTCGGCGGATTTATTCTTCACGGCCTCGGCCGAATCGTATGAGCCCATCTCCTGGAAAAATTTATCCAGCGCGGGTTTGGATTTAATGTCCAGAATTTTAGTCACTCGGGGATACCAAATTCCCTCTATTGTATATCCGCATACTGATTTGAAGTGTCCGGCACCGTCGTAGCGCATATATTAAGAATTCAAAACTCAAAAGGCAAAAGTTAAAATTGCAACTAAAAAATTAAAACTTTTGAATTTTGAGTTGAAGTTTTGCATTTTGAATTTTGACTTTTGAATTACCTTCTCAATGCTTTTATCCCCGGCAATGTACCCTTAGTCACAAATTCAAGCAGCGCTCCCCCGCCGGTAGAAAAATATACCCGTCTCACTAGGATGCGTTCGGTATCAAAAAGCGCCACTAAATCCCCGCCGCCCACCACAACCCGCGCCCGCGTTTTTTTAAGCGATCTGGCGACCGACACCGTACCGCGGCGACAATAGTGCATTTCCATATATCCCAGAGGTCCGTTCCAAAGAATGGTCTTAGCGCTCTTAACGGCTCTGGAAAATGCCGCGACTGACCGCGGCCCGATATCACAGATATAATCGTTTGGCCCAATGGCGCCTATAGCACGCACCGCGGGGCGCATCCCGTCCCCCAACCGCCTAATAACGCAAACATCTTCCGGCAGCAATAACTTTTTATGCTTCCCAAGCCGGCGGGCTTCGGACACAGACCCCTTTTCAATGAGAGACCTGCCGATTTCATGATCCTGGGCGGCCAATATTGTATTGAACAGAGCTCCGCCGATGGCAACCTGGTCGGCTTTTTTTACAAACGCTTTAAGATATTCCATCTTGGTTGAGATTTTGGCGCCGCCCACGATCACTAAAAACGGTCGTTTCGGTTTTCGGAATATCCTGTTGAGAGTTTTAACCTCGTGTTCCAAAAGTATCCCTGCAAAAGAAGGCAAAACTTTGGGCAAACCAACGATGGAAGCGGCCAGCCGATGAGATTCAGCAAAAGCATCATTGACATAGAACCCCCCCCACTTAGCTAAGGCCTTGGCGAATCCGGCACTGTTCTTTAACTCGCCCGGCCAAAAACGAATGTTCTCGCAAATAATCACGGCTTCCTTAAAAGACCAGGGATTTTGCTTTATGGGGTCGCCAACCACGCCGACATCGCGCTTTAGAAGTTTGGCAAGGTGTCGCGCTACGGGGCTAACGGAAAGACGCATATCTCGGCCCTTTGGTTGGCCTAAATGAGTAATTATAAAAACTTTGCCGTTATGACCCAATATCCACTTAAGAGTCGGCAGAGTATGTTGAATACGAAAATCGTCCAAGATCCGGCCCCGAGTATCAAGGGGCTCATTGAAATCAACCCGGACAATCACACGGGAACCATTGAAATTTTTGACGCTCCTGACACTTTTTAGCTTCATACTACAATTCTTATTGTAGCCCGATATTGGTATACGGGGTAGTAGAACTTCGGCTGATTCTGCTGAAAGCAGAATCAGGGGTGCAGCATATTGCCGAAGTTTCACTACCCTGTATAATGCCTACGAAAGCGTCATGAAAGCTGAAAGAAAAAACATAATTATAGCGGGAGGAGGATTCGGCGGCATAACCGCCGCTTTGCATCTAAACCGGGCTTTTAAAAGATCCCTGGATCTTCGCAACACATACTCCATTGTGCTGGTAAATAACAGCCATTCGCATCTTTATACTCCGGCTCTTTACGAGATCGCGGCCATACCCCGAGGCGGGCACGGTCTCCAGTACGTTAAATCTTCCATTACTATCCCCTTAACCGACATTTTCCATAATACTCATGTCAAATGGAAAGAAAACGCCATTGTAAATATTGACCGCCAAACCAGAACGCTAACTTTAGAGAACGGCAAAGCGCTGAACTATGAGTATTTGATATTGGCGCTGGGCTCGGAAACGAACTATTTTGAAACACCGGGCGCCAAAGAGTACAGCTTCCCGTTAAAAACTTTTAATGACGCAGTGCGCTTAAGAGACCGCATTCAAATGGCGATTGAATCGGAAAAATCCCCCATCCGCATCGCCATAGCGGGCGCGGGCGCTTCGGGGGTTGAAGTCGCGGCCGAACTGGAAAACTTCATTTGCTCTTTAAGAGTCCAGTATCATGTGGGTAAGGTATGCCGCATGCAGATAATGCTCCTGGAGGGCTCACCGGAAATTCTGGGAGGATTTGACGCGTGGGTCGTAAAAAAAGCGCGCGAGCGCCTGGCGAATATCGGCGTTACCATAAAGACCGGGGCGCTGATTACTGCCGTATCCAAAGACAAGATTACCTTAAAAGATAATACTTCCCTATCTTACGATATTCTCATTTGGGCTGGTGGCGTTAAGGCCGCGAGCGTTTTGACCACCATGGGGTTAACACTTTCTCCCAAAAACTCCGTTCCCGTAAACGAGTTTCTAGAAGTTGAGCCACGAATATACGCCATCGGCGATAACGCCATGTTCGTAAATTCCGATACAGGGAAACCACTGCCCTGGAACGTACCCATTGCGGAAGCCGAAGCCCGGGTAGCCGCCAAAAATGTACTTGCCGATATCAATCAAAGCAAAAAAGAGACGTTTCGTCCCTGGAAAAAATACCCGTTCATTCTGGCGGTCGGCAGAAAATACGCCATTGCCGACCTGATTTACATCCGCGCCTCGGGCGTTATCGCCTGGGGATTAAAACTCTTGGTGGAGTTGCGATATCTTGTTTTTATTCTTCCGCTGGCTTCTGCCCTGGCTATCTGGCGGAAATATGTAACTGTCGCCCGCTCCAACGACGAGAAAGTTGAGATCATTGGCGCGCATACCGATCAAGAAGTTGAATGACCCTGGCAAAATCCGGAGTTAATGAATCGCGACCAACAAGGAGTCCGTGAACTTCACCCCCGGTTTCGGCAATAAAGGACACCGCGTTTCTCGAATCCACCGATCCGCCATAGAGAACAGTAATCTTGTCGGCGGACTTCCGACCGTACATATCCAAAAGTATTTTTTTAATGTAAAGCGCGGCTTTATGCATATCGGACGGCGTATCGGGATGACTGCTGGCGCCGCCGCTAATCGCCCAAACGGGTTCGTATGCCACGACAACCGACTCCGCGGACTCCGCTGAAACGTCGTCTAATGCGGCTCGTAGTTGATTACCTACGCTTTCGGGTATTTCGTCTCCAGCCCTTGACTCCTCGCCTACGCAAAGAATTGGCTTAATACCGAATTCCAGCGCTTTTTTTAGCTTTTGATTTATCATTTGGTTCGTCTCCCCCAAATGCCGACGGCGTTCGGAGTGTCCCACGATGACGTAAGCCACGCCCATATTTTTTTCCATGGACGGCGAGACCTCGCCGGTGTAAGCGCCGTCCCGCTCCCAAAAAACATCCTGGGCCGCCAAATGCAGCGCCGCTTCTTGCCGCTTTTCGGCCTCGTATAGACCCCAGCGTTTGCTAATTGATTCCAGGAACGGGTATGGGGGCGCTACAATCACGGAGACATTTTGGGCGGACTTGGCAGCGGCTAGGGTTTTCTCAAAAAGATTTAGAGCCTCCGACTCCATTTGCGGATTCATTTTCCAATTGGCAACGACTATAAGCTTTGACATGGAATTATGGGACTTTTACGCCGCGAAGAAATTTGGCGGCGTTCTCGGGCGCTATGGTTGAAATCTCAATGCCCGTACCAAACTCAAACCCGCCCCAGACCCCGGTTTTGGGAAGGATCTCCAAGTGCCAGTGATAGTGCCCGTAGCCGCGCTTAGAAGTCGTGGGAGCGGTGTGAATGAAAAAATTATATGAAGGATCGCCGAGGCCGTGATAAAGTTTGGCGAGAACTGCCCGCAGGGTCTGGGCCAAAGGATTGATCTCTTCGTCTGTTATATTTTGAAATTCCGCGCTATGCAGTTTGGGGAATATCCTTGTCTCAAAAGCGGCGCGTGAAGCATAGGGCGCAAAGGCCACAAAGTGATCGTTTTCAAAAACTAGGCGCGTTTTTTCTTTAAGCTCGTGCGCGATCATAACGCAATGCACGCACTCTTTTTTTTCAATAAAATAACGCTCTGAACCAGACAAAGAGCGCAGAACATCCGGCGGTATCACGGGAATAGCGATCAACTGCGAATGGGGATGCGACACGGAAGCCCCGGATAAGGGCCCGTGATTATGAATGATGCTAATATATTCCACGCACTCCTCGGGATTTAAGGCCTTCATGCGCTCTTTGTAAGCGCGGATCACTAGAGCAACCTCGCCGGACGTCATCAGCGCCAGCGACTTTTCGTGCGGACGGAAAACGATAACTTCATGGAACCCGATGCCATCGGTAAACCGATGCGGCCCATTATCGTAAAATACCGCGCAAACGCTTCGCGGCGAAAAGGCCGGGAATTTATTCGGGATGACCTCCACGAACCAATCTCTGGCGCGAGAGTCCTTGGCATTCTCCAGAATTTCACCGCTTTTGGTGACTACGAGCTCGGCGTCCGCTTCCAATGATTCAAAGGGACATTCATCCTTGTTATTGATGTGCGCCTTGGGCGCTTTGGCAATGAAATCATTGGGTCGCTTGGCGCGGCCCGTGGCAATCACCACCCACTCGCCCGAAACAATGTCTTGGCGAAGCTCCGAGTATTTTCCTTTGATACTTTTACTTGGCATATTTTCCAGTGATTATATTCCAACGAATACGAAAAACGTCTCTAAAGACTTCTACGTAAGACCCTAGGGTGATTTTACTGTCAATCTCGTATCGCCATGAAACCGGAATAATTCCCACACGATACCCCAAGCGTTTTGCCAATACCAGAACTTCCACATCAAAAGCCCAGCCGCTAATTGTCAAAGCACCAAAAATTTGATCGGCGGCTTTGGCGGTAAATCCTTTAAAGCCGTTTTGGGTGTCCCAAATACCCCAGACCCCAAGAATCTGGATGATAAGGTTTCCGACATTGGCAAATATCTCGCGATGCCACGGCTCTTCAACGTCACGACCAGCGCCCTTGGCATCTTTAGGATCCCGCGACGAAATGACTACATCGTAACCTTGCTGGAATAGCGGCTCCATTTTATCAAAGTGGTCCGGCGAAGTTGAATTGTCGGCATCAGAAAAAATACGTACGTCTCCACGGGCTTCCAGCATACCGCGCTTCACCGCCCCTCCCTTGCCCCCCTTGCTGGCTTCCACTAGACGCAGTCCCATTATCTCATTTGACAATCGTTTGATGACTTCACGTGTGCGGTCTTTGGAATTATTGTCGACGGCGATAATTTCGTAATCAAATCCTTTGGTGCGTAAATAATCCGCTACTTCGCGGATGGTCTTTTCAATGCGGTGCTCTTCGTTATAGCAGGGAATAATCCAGGATAAGTGCATAGGTCACTCGAACCATCTTTTCAAAATCGTCTGATTTTCCAACCGAGAAAATCAGACTCGCCGATTTCCTCGCTCTTCCTTCGGAAACCATGGCCGAAGACGGGAGCTTCTGCATTCGCAGTCGCTCTCGCGTCTCTCCTCGTCAATCGAGCGTTTTAAAAAGAGGTTCTTCGTTTAGGGTTTGCTGGGGTAGCCCGTTGGGCTTTTACTTTATTCTATCTTATTCTTCCTATCTAAAAAACTCTGCAAAATCAGGGCTGCTGCCGAGGCGTCCGTATCTTTCTTAGAGTGCGCCTCGGCGATCCTGGTCGTAAACATCTCGTTTTCAAACAGAACTTCCATACCCAACTCTCTCAATTTACGACTGAATTCTTTGATTTCGCCGGCCAAGCTCTGGTCTACGTCCGGCATAGCTGGCGGCATACCCAAAACTATGGTTTTAATTTTTTCTGCTTCTGAGATCTCTGCCAGCGATTTAAAAAGCTTCTCCTCCGGTTGAGAAAGCAAAACTGACCGCGGGAACGCCATTTTCCCCTCGTCGTCGGAAACAGCGACGCCGACCCGCGCTCTGCCGTAATCCAGCCCCAGATACTTCATGGTAAAGTTAGTACCTTAGCGCCGTTTTTGGTCACCGCCACCGTATGCTCAAAATGGGCCGCCAGCTTGCCGTCAGCCGTTCTAAAACACCACTCGTCTTTGTCCAAAATAACTTTCCAGGTGCCCTCGGTTGCCATTGGTTCAATCGCAATCACCATGCCTTCTTTTAGAACTAGCCCCTCGCCACGTGTTCCATAATTTGGCACAAAAGGATCCTCGTGAACTTTATACCCCACGCCGTGCCCCGCTAAATCACGCACCACGCCGAATCCATATTTTTCAATATGTTTCTGAATTGCGGCTCCGATGTCCCCGATTTTGGCGCCAGCGCGCACTTCTTTAATACCAAGCTCCAACGCTTCTTTTGTAACGCGAATCAGCTTTTCGGCCGTCTTGGAAATTTTTCCTACGCCGACAGTCACGGCCGTATCCGTCGCCATCGGCCTCCAAAATTTTGATTTTTGATTTTTGATTTTTGATTTTCTATCGGGCCACCACATGCCAATATCCAGCCCCACAATGTCTCCCTCTTCTAAAATTCGCTTACGATGCGGTATGGCGTGCACTACCTCGTCGTTCACGGATACGCAAAGCGCCGAAGGATAGGCGGCCTTGGCGCCATATGGGTTATATCCCTTGAACGACGGCTCGCCGCCCGATGCCAAAATCAAGCGTTCGGCCAAATCATCCAAGTCCTTGGTGGAAATGCCGGGACGTACGGACTCGGCAATTTCGGAAAGAATTCGGCCCAAAATATGTCCGCCGCGCTTCAATGTCTCAATTTCTTCAGGAGTTTTTATCGTAATCATCCTGTTAGAAGCAGACCTGTCTGCTCGCCCCGCTGAAGCTATGGCGAAGCGGGCTGGCGGGCAGGTCGCGATCATTCCACTTTAATTTTATTCCATTCATGCTATTCGTCATCTTATTCTTCATTGGTACAATAGGATATCCTATTGTACCTTTAGTTGTTTTTGCGGTCGCGGATCGCTAACGGGATCGTTAGATTAACTTCTGGAGTTCTTTCTTCAAAGATTGAAATACTATCTCGGGCGGCGGCTCGCCGTCAATGGTGAAGGATCTCACCCCCCCTGATTCAAGAAATTTCAAAATGGGCAAGGTCAACTGGCGATAAACCCGCAGTCGTTTTTTTATGACCTGGGGAGCGTCGTCGGGGCGCGTCACTAATCCCCCACCGCAAACATCGCAGATCATCATTCTTTCGGATTGAGATGACCAAGCAAAAACCTTGCCGCAGGATGAGCACACCTTGCGGTGCGAATTGCGGTACATCGTCGTTTCTTCATGAATTTGCAGGATACAAAGAAAAATCAGCTCGCCGTAAAGTTCCTTGAATTTCGGGAGTTCCGCCTCGGCCTCAAAAATGGTTCGGGGGGAGCCGGAAAAAATAACACTTTTATTTTCAGCTCTCAACTTGGCAATTTCCTCTAAAACTATGTCTTTAACCCAGTTAGAATCGGTCAATTCTCCGCGCTCTTCGGCCTTGCTTTCATAAACGATTTTGGGGTCAAGTGCGTTGGCCGGGTCTTTAAAAATGCGCCGCAATACTTCACCAGTATTAAAATGCGTAGCACCAAATTCTCCGGCTACCAATTCCGCCTGCGTGGATTTTCCCGACCCCGGAGGGCCGAAAATAAAAAGAATGAAGGGACGCGGGTTCATCCGATTTTTATTCCTCTTCCTTACCAATCAAAAATCGCGTCATTGGAGCATGACCATCGGAAATTACCGGAACGTCTTTTTGATAATCAAACTCGCTATCCCCATCATCCGTATGGATCATGGCGTAATATACGCCGCTCACCGTGGGGCGCAGTAATTCAATGGATGTGGAAGCGGTAAGGCCTTTGGCATAACGTCCAGCGCCTATGATATTGCCCGGGGCGCCATTTTTGTCTTCGTGAATGGCGATCCAGCGCGATTCATTTAATGTAACTTTGGAAATAAAAACTTGATTACCCGGCAATTGATCGTCAACCGCAATACCCGCGTCCCCCTCCGGCAATACGGAAGAAGTAATATCAAGACCAGTTGACACTTCGGGTTCAACTTTGCTCTCTGTTTTAGCTCTACGTTGGCCCAAATAATAGCCAACAGCGCCCGCCACGATAATGGCCACTAATATGCCTATAAAAAATTGGCGCGCGGTATATATCATATCCTTATCGTAATCATACCTAAATTCAACAAAAACAAAAGCAAGTAAAATAAAAGCCGCGAAGCGGCTACCTTAAGCAAACAACCAAGATGAGGAGCCCGGTGAAGCAAAAACCCTCGCTGGAGGGTTTTTGCTGATTTCCAAAAAGCTATCGAGCTAATCATATTCTCTCATTACAAGCTGCGAATTTATCTGCTTCATGGTCTCAAGCACCACCGAAACCACTATCAAAAGCGCCGTGCCGCCCAGCGTGAAAGCGTTGATTTTCAGAACGCCTTGCGCAATCAGAGGCAAAACAGCAATCACGCCTAGGAACAAAGCCCCGGCCAAAGTGATGCGGGAAAGAATGGAGGTCAAATACTCCGCCGTGGGGCGCCCCGGGCGAATCCCCAAAATGAATCCGCCCTGTTTTTGGATGTTGTCGGCAATGGACTGCGGGTCAAAAGTAATGGCCGTGTAAACATAAGTGAAAGCAAAAACCAGCAAGAAATACACGGAGCCGTATACCCAGGTGTTATTAAAAGCCGAAATTAAAAATTGCGAGGCCGTTTGCGCCCATGACTGCGGGACGGCCGCCAAAACATTTCCGATAAGCCCCGGAAAAAGCACTATAGAAATGGCAAATATAATGGGAATAACGCCGGCCTGGTTAACTCTTAAAGGTAGGTGCGTGGAAACGCCGCCATATACCCGCATGCCGCGAATACGTTTAGCATAAGAGACCGGAACGTTTCTTTGCCCTTCACTAACGATCACGACGCCCGCAATAACCAAAAGCGCGACGATAATAAATATGAGGTAAGTCGGCGATTGAGAAACATCAAAAGTTATGAGGGCTTGCCGGATATCAGTAGGGAATCTGGAAACAATGCCGGCAAATATCAAAAGTGAGATGCCGTTGCCTATCCCTTTTTCGGTTATCAGTTCTCCCAGCCACATTAATACTAAAGTCCCCGCCGTAATCACCGAGATATTCGTGGCGAATCCAAAAGGCGTCAATTGACCAATTACTTGCTGTTTTATCAAAAGGATAAGCAGCGAGTATGACTGTAAAATGGCCAAGGGCACAGTAAGAATCCTGGAATACTGGTTAAAGCGTCGGCGCCCCGCCTCGCCTTCTTCCTGATACATTTCCTTTAAACGCGGAAATATCATGGTCAAAAGCTGCATGATGATGGAGCCGGTGATATAAGGTCCCACCCCCAACATTACGATAGACAGATTGGAAAGCGCCCCGCCGGAAAATATATTCAAAAGCCCGAAGAACTGATTGCCCTCCAAAAATCCTTTGAGACGCTCGGCGTTCACCCCCGGCACCGGAATGGCCGCGAATAATCTAAATACTGCCAGAGCCCCTATTACAAATAAGAACTTATTCCGAAGTTCTGGAGAAGTAACGAGTAAGCGAAGTTTCTGGAACATGACAGTATTCTCTAAATTTTAGAGTTAGTTAACGAATAAAATTTAGGTTGAATACTGAGCATCCCGTTAGAAATTAACGCTAGATGACCTAACGCTCCTTTGGCTTCGTCTATATTCTGCTTGTCGCGGATATTTTGCATATTGACTCTAGTGTTAATTTCTAACGGGATAAAGGTTTTGTTCCTAAATTTTGTCGCTTCACGGCTCCAAAATTTAGACAAAGCCCTTTACTTAATGCTGCCCCCGGCTTTCTCAATTGCCGCCCGAGCCCCACGGGACATTTCAAGACCTACAATGGAAAAACTTTTGCTAACGGGTCCAGAACCAAGAATCTTAATGCGCGGTTTAATACCTCCGGCATTTTTAACTATTCCGCGCTCCATTAGCGCCCTCGCGGATATCCTATCGCCTTTTGAAAAATTCTTCTCAAGAGTTGCAAGTGAGACCGACACGGCCTGCTTGCGGAACGACCGGAACTTATAGCCGCGAAGCTTGGGAATACGCTTTATTATCTCGCGGATTTGCGGACGAATTTTATGTCCCGCTCTGGACTTCTGGCCCTTAGTGCCCCGACCGGAAGTAGTGCCGCGTTTTCCGCCGCGGCCTATCCTTTGGCCTCTACGCATTTTGGTATTCGACTTTAAAGTATGAAGCTGCATGGTTTTAAGAGTTTTGTTTTAACTTTTTCAAGGCCTCAATAGTGGCTCTCGCGTTATTAAGTTTATTGGAGCTTCGGGATAAAATCTTAGATGTAAGATTTTGAATACCGGCCAAAGATGCCACGACCCGAACTGGCCCGCCGGCGATTAGACCGCGACCATCGGCGGCCGGACGCAGTAGTACCATGGCACTCCCGTATTTTGCCGAAACATCGTGCGCAATACTGCCGCTCTTCGTGGTGGGTACGAAAATCATGTTCTTTTTGCCGTTGGCCACGGCCTTATCAATGGAAAGCGCCACATCCGCCCCTTTACCGAGTCCCACCGCCACTTTGCCTTTTCTGTTGCCCAAAACAATGGTGGTGCGAAAACTAAAACGCCGCCCGCCTTTCACCACGCGTGCTACACGCCTAATATCCAAAGTTTTTTGGTCGAATTCCGATCTTTCTTTCGGAAATCTGCCGCGTCTCATACCGCCTCGTGGTGGTCGTGCCATGCCAGTATTCTCTAAATTTTAGAGTTAGTTAACGAATAAAATTTAGGTTGAATACTGAGCATCCCGTTAGAAATTAACGCTAGATGACCTAACGCTCCTTTGGCTTCGTCTATATTCTGCTTGTCGCGGATATTTTGCATATTGACTCTAGTGTTAATTTCTAACGGGATAAAGGTTTTGTTCCTAAAATTGATTTCGCTTCGCTCATAATTTTAGACAAAGCCCTTTAAAACTGTAATCCCGCTTTTCTCGCCGCTTCGGCCAAGGCCTTGACCCTGCCGTGATACTTGTATCCGCCGCGGTCAAAAGACACTTTTTTAATTTTTTTCTCTAACGCTCTCTTGGCAATGGCCGTTCCCACCGATACCGCGGCCCCTAATGGGGTCTTGGTTTCCTTTTTGCCTTTATTTTTTACGATATCATGGGCTGAAACCAGCGTTTTACTCGCCCGGTCATCAATAATTTGGGCATAAATATGCTTGCCCGACCTAAATACGGAAAGACGGGGTGTTTCAGTATGCGTGCGAATGCGAGCCCGCGTTCGGCGCGCCCGTATACTTTGTTTTTCTCGTTTTCTCCTAACGGTAATTTCCACAATTTTATATGATCTTTAGGTAACAGTAGCTGTAACCTTCTTGCCCGCTTTTCTTCGTATAACTTCTCCCTGATATTTTATGCCCTTGCCCTTGTAGGGCTCGGGTTTTTTAAGAGCCCTTATTTTGGCGGCCGTCTCGCCGACCAATTCTTTATCAAAGCCGGAAACCGTAATGGTATTCTTTTCAACTTTAAAATCAACGCCTAGGGGTGCCTGAAAACGCACGGGATGGGAAAATCCCAAAAGCAGTACTAGGTCTTTGCCGTCTAAATTCACGCGGTATCCCACTCCTTCAAGTTCCAACTTCTTTTCAAATCCTTGAGAAACGCCTAAAACAGAATGCGCCAAGATTGCCCGTGTCAAGCCCCAAAGCGCTTTGGTTCTCTTGGTCTCACGCGCGGGCGAAACCGTAATAATCCCGTCTTTCACGCTAACGTTAATTTCAGAAGGAAAAGCCCTCGTAATTTCTCCTTTGGGCCCTTTGATATAAACCAAATTTCCCTCCAAAGAAACGGAAACAGCGTTCGGTATTTGAATTGGTTGTTTCCCAATGCGGCTCATGCCAGTATTCTCTAAATTTTAGAGTTAGTTAACGAATAAACCCCCACACCCT
>CAZBTX010000004.1:0-99994 GCA_964494945.1 uncultured Candidatus Saccharibacteria bacterium | reverse complement strand
CCAGCTATTTCCAGGTTCGATTAGCTTTTCACTCCGACCCACAAGTCATCCGAAGGCGTTGTACGACCAACCGGTTCGGGCCTCCATAGAGTATTACCTCTACTTCACCCTGCTCATGGGTAGCTCACCTGGTTTCGGGTCGTATGAATACCACATATAGATTTTTAGTTCGTCCGTCACCTACTTGGTACTAAATAAACTTTTCGAATCAAATTGCGATAATTTTTTCGCAAACTGACCAAATATCTATCAAACACTAAGTAGGTGCCGGATCGTGGACTTCAGTAAGGATCCCAGCGCGCTCGCAAGCGAGCGCGCTGGGTCTGTTGCGCAGTGTGATCTCCGAAGTCTACACACCGGTCTGGGGGGCAAGCTGTTGACTATCCGTCACCCTCGATCCACAAACCGATGCCTCGAGTCTCAGAGGACCTCGGCACTCGCAACACTGTTTGCGCCGCTTTCGCGACGCGAGTTGGAGCCGGTAGAGGGAGTTGAACCCCCGACCCCCAGCTTATCAAGCTGGTGCTCACCACTGAGCTGTACCGGCTCTTCAACCCTTGAGAGTTTGGAGCCCCCCGCCGGACTCGAACCGACGACCCCCCGCTTACAAGGCGGGTGCTCTGCCTCTGAGCTAAAGGGGCTCTTCAACTCTTTGCGGTGCAGTTCTTCCGCGCCGCGATTGGATTGGTGCGGGCGGAGGGATTTGAACCCTCTACAGGCCGATCTCCCTCAGATCCAGCTGCAGCTGGACTTGAACTTCGAGAGAGGCCTCCCGCCCGTACTATTTCCTTACTGAAGCCCACGATTGTAGCCACCTCCGCGCAAAGCGCTTTGGCGAGCCGATGCGAACTAAAAATCTAAGTTCGCGCTGTTAACACTCGGTTTCCCTTAAACTCCACATCAAAGATGCTTAGTTAAGCGATATCCATACACTCGTTGGCTCATTCTTCAATAGGCACGCCATTACCGCTGCTCCGCAGCGGAATTACTAATTTCTAATTTCTAGTTTCTAAACAAACCCTAAACTCAAAATCCAAAATTTTAGACATTGAGCGTTTGGGTATTCATTAGGAATTAGTTATTAGGAATTAGACATTCCCGATGCGAAGCATCGGCTTTGACTCCTTGTAAGCACATGGTTTCAGGTACTATTTCACCGCCCTCACCGGGCTGCTTTTCACCTTTCCCTCACGGTACTGGTTCACTATCGGTCTTCAAACATATTTAGCCTTGGGAGGAGACGGGGCGTTTTGCTTTCGCAAAAGCGCCTCGCGTCTTGTCTAGTGCTCCCTGTTTCCTGCCCAGGCTCCTGACGGGGCAGTACTCAAGAATAATGAGATTGAAAAGCACAAATGCGTTTTCGTTTACGGGGCTATTACCCTCTGTGGCCGGCCGTTCCAGGACCGTTCTCCTAACGAACATTTGATTATATTTTTACTCTTCGAGCTTGCGCTCAACTCATTACCTTACAACCCCAATTAGTCAAAGATTTTACTCAAAGATAAATTGGTTTGGGCTGTTCCCTATTCGCTCGCCGCTACTACGGGAATGTACGATCTCGCTATCGCTCGCTGCAATGACTAATTATTCTAATTTCTAATTATTCTAAACGAGTGGTTTAGGTTAATTAGAGTAATTAGGTCAATTAGAAATTACACGTATCGAACGATAGTGAGATACGCATTGTTTTCTTTTCCTCTCGCTACTGAGATGTTTCACTTCGCGAGGTTTACTCTAACCGACTTTTAAATCGGCAGTCATGAGACATTACTCTCACGGGGTTCCCCCATTCGGACATCGCCGGATCAAAGGTTGCTCGCCACCTCCCCGACGCTTATCGCAAGCACGCTACGTCCTTCATCGCTGTTTGAAGCCAAGGCATCCACCATGCGCCCTTAATAACCGCTTTTTATTCTCTGTTCGATTTAATTTTGTGTGTACCTGAATTGTGGAGGTGACCGCGATCTTCTGCGGTCACCGGGAGTGAACATACTTGGGTGTCAGGAACTCTACCACGAGCGCGATGACAAACCAGACCCCTAGCGTGAGAAGGAATAATGGGCCGTCTTTGAGTTTCGTGGCGACCCCGAGAATGAACGGCGTGAAGGCGGTTACGATTACCAGCCCCCAGAAGAGAGTGAGCTTCACGATGAACACCGCCTTCTGCGCCAAGGTTCTCGCCATGGCCAGTTCCCCCTTTCGCAAGATAACTCCACAATTCAGGTACACAACAAAATTTGTATCAAACGAGTGAGATTTACCCCCACACCAATCTTGAAAAGACATTCTCAATAATGAGTGTGTAAGCCGATAGGCGGCTTCGCCTTACTATCTCGGTATGCAAAAGTGTCTCGCCGAGATTGGTGTGGGGGTATACAATATTTTATTACCCTATTGCAATTATTAGCCTTTTTGTAAAATATCTTGCCTCCTACTTTTTCTGACAGCTATCAGAAACGTTTTCAGAGACACCGAGCAGATTAGCCACTAGCGACTAGAAATTAGCCACTAGAACTCTAAACTGTTCGCTGTTTCCGACTTCGCCGACTAGTGGCTAGGAACTAGTGGCTAGGAACTAAAGAGCCGCCTCGCGGCGGCCATCTCTACTTCAAAATTCAGTAAAGTTTACAAATCTGAACTACACCTAAAGGCCGCTTGGTTTTTAAGTTGTATTAAGAATTTCATTTTTGTATTTCTGCCCTTAGAAATGTATCAGATGGCACGCCTTAGGTCAAATAGGCCTAATTTGTGCTTGGATACACTCTACTATAATAGGTTAGGAAAGGTCAACCCCGTTAGAAGTAAGCAGACCCCGTCTGCTGCCTGATTGGCTATACCGCCAATCAGGACCTCTAACGGGGTCAAGTTTAGCCGAAAAAATGAGGATTACTCCTAAAATCGTACGTTGAATTCGCGATTGCGAGAATACCGTATGATTTTGTGCTGATACCTAACTAAATTAATAAAATCTGAACGAGAACGAAAATCGGCCCCACGGGGCCGATTTTCGCGCCTAGATAAGGCCTAAACTTCTTAGCGGTTCTGAACCTCTCTGCGTACTCTGGAAAGCACGTCACTGGCAATATCCTTGCCGCCGAGCCCGAACGCCAGTCCTCCGGCAATCGCTACCATCGCGATAAGTCCGGTAACCAACGTTTGGATCAAAGCCGAAGCAATTCCTAATTGCAGTAATGCCGCGACAATTGCGAATATCCAGATAGCCCAGCGCGTGACAGCGCCCACGAATCCGCCGCGGAGGCCGGTTGATTCAACCGATGCCCTGACGGCTCGCTCGGCCGTTTCCGCGACCAAAGCCGCGATAACCAGAATTAACGCCGCCACGACCACTCTGGGAATATAGAGCAATACGTCACGGAGAAATCCGGAAACCTCGTTTAAGTTAAGGATATTTAATGCCGCCAAAAGAAAAGCGACGATCAGGAACCACTTAACTAGGCCGCCCACAAAAGCGCCCGTGTTCAAGCGGAGACCCGCTCGCTCCAATGCCTTTTCGGCTTCCAGCTTCTGCAGGATTGAATCAACCCTAAGCGCTTTTACTACCTGTTCCACCAGTTTGCCAAGCGCCATCGCTACTATCCAACCGATGATGAATACCACCACCGCGCCAAGGAATAGCGGGATAAACGCGGCCACGGAGGCCCAGACCTGTTGAAGCGATGCAACAATCACATCACCCCATGTTTGAAGTATCATTGTGTAATAATTTAGTTATTTTATGACCGAGAACGGGATTTAATACTTTAAAATGGAATGATTGCGATTCAGATATCTACAATCTCAATCGAGTTCCCACCATAAGACCTCAAATCCCTGCCTGCCGGCAGGCAGGCCTCTCGTTTTTGCGATTCCCACGCACGGGCAAAGATCGACCTCTCATACCCCCACACCAATCTTGAAAAGATAATCTCAATAATGAGCGGCAAGCTGATAAGCGGCTTCGCCTTGCCATCTCGATATACGAAAGTGTCTCGCCGAGATTGGTGTGGGGGTAAACCTTGCCAGACGGAAGAATCTATTGACTACTTATAGTTTAAGCCAAAATAGGCAGTTTACGAGGATGCTTATCCACATGGGCTAGTGCCTAGTGCAGTACCTAGTGCCTAGCCAACGATTCAAGAATCCATTAAGCTAAAATCCGACTAGTTTCTAGGAACTAAGAACTCACCTATGCTTTCCATGAATGACCTTAAACGAGGGACTCTCTTCATCCTTGATGGAGCTCCTTTTGAAGTGCTGGAAACATCCCACTCGCACGTGGGCCGAGGTGGGTCATCCACGACTGCCCGCGTCAGAAACTGCAAAACGGGGCAGGTGTTCACGCGAACTTTCAAGCAATCCGACTCGTTTCCAGAAGCGGAGATTGAGAAAAAGCCAGTACTATTTTTATATGCTCACCGAGATGAGTATGTTTTTTGCGACCCAAAAGACAAATCAAAACGTTTTACTATAAAAAAAGAGATCATTGGCGACAAAAAGGACTGGCTGAAACCTAATACCGAAATAACAGCGATGGGACTTGATGATGAAATAATTTCTATCATCCTGCCTATCAAAATGGACTTGAAAGTTGTGGAAGCGCCACCGGGACTCCGTGGTGATACAGCCCAAGGCGGCACTAAACCCGTAACACTGGAGACGGGAGCGGTTATTTCCGCACCGCTTTTTATAAATCAGGATGATGTTGTGCGTGTAAATACTGAAATCGGAGAATACGTAGAAAGAGTGAGTAAGGCCTGAATTAACTAGAACTATCGCATAAAAAGTATGGCCGGCGCCCCCGCGGGGGTGCCGGCCTTGGGCCAGCGGTGAACTTCACGGCACCTAAGCGCCTGGATACTTCAGTTGAAGGCGTTGGACGACGCTCACGACAGCGAGCAGAATCATCAGGACGTAGAAGAACGTGAAGAGGTAGAAAATCGTGAACTTCATCGGGAGGGGAGTCCCCCCTCCAGCAAGGAGGTATACCGCGGCGAGAATAGTGACGATTGCCGTGGCGCGAACCACTGCGTCCGTTCTCCTCCCCCTTCTGAAAGCACACACGAGAAAGATGATGGCTGCCGCAGTGCCGACATTAGAGAAGACCATGAGCCCATCCCGCCAGTTAGGTTCCGAAAAGGGCGCATGGTTGAACCAGAGCATCACCTGGTATGCTTCCAGGATGCAACTGATCATGAGCGCTATGACCGAGAACACCACGATCAGCCGGGGGAGAGAGACCCTCAATCTCTCCACCACAGTGGCACTGTGAGCACCAAGATGCGCTGATGTCATTGTCGTCATGTGCGGCCCCTTTTTGCGGGTCAGCCCGCGGGTGCATGCACTACAACGATCTATTCCTTCTTATCGCCTAGTTGGTAAGAAACCAACCGACCTGTTCTTGATAATAATCATAAAACTGCGGCTCAAAAAAGCAATATATGGAGCTGATATTAAGAATAGGGGCGTCGCTGGCGCCCCCCTTCGGTCATTGGGACAGTCGTGGGTTTTGATGTGCTCTAAGCAGTAGCGAAGAAAGCATCTCCCACACGTCTCCCAGTTGTCCCGCTCGCCTACTGATTGGGAACATCCGTTCTGACGGCAAAGGACAGGCGCAGTTTCAACGTCCATCGCTTTTCTTTCTTCTACACAGCTGAAACAGTTCGTACCCAGCCCAACTGATACTACCAATACCCGCCGCAGAGAGAACCACCTTCTCCATGACGCCGGGTACATAGGCGGACATGATACCGAACGCCAGCCCCAGAACGATAGATACGTAAAGCGGCCACATAAAGTTTCCCTCCTTCCCCCGTCAAAGAACCAACGGCTGTTTCTGCTTCATAATGATAACAAAGTTAAGTCGTAAAAAGTGGAGTATAAAAAAATTGAGTCGCGGTTAATGCGTATATCGCATGTGGATAACTCGTTAATCCATAAAATATGCTGACGATGAACCGCATGCTATCTTAAAACTACGAAAGGAGGGCTAAGGCCCTATGAAAACCATCGGAACCGTGCTGTTGGCTCTCGTAGTGGTGCTGTCTCTCGGCGTCATCGTCGCTCCGGCGCCGACCATGGCCGCGGACAACGGCGAGAACCTGGTGAACGCCATGAAGGGCATTGTGCTCGGCGAGGTCTGGAACGGCTTCAGAGCTGCCGGCAACCAGGTCGAGCGTCAGACGAAGAAGCTCGGACCCGTCGGCATCGTCACCGGCCTCGTGAGTGGTGCCGTCATCGGCGTTGCCAACGTCGTCGTCACACCGCTATCCGGCGTGGCCACCATCCTCTCCGCTGGGAACATGAAGCCTGTGGAGAACGGCTGGGACTCCGGCCCGCCCATCGACCCCAAGTTCTAGAGGAACCGGGCGGGGGCAACAAGTAGCCCGCCGGCCGCGCCAAGCGCGGCCAACTGAAGAAGTTCTTCGTGGACATCATGCCTCGTGCCGCTTCGCGGCACGAGGTGAATTTTTTTATAAATCCCCACACCTTCCCGCAGAGCATTAGATCCAGCGCGGGAAGAATTTGAATACGCCCCTCATTCCCGTACATCCTCACACAAAAATTTGGTGCGGGGACAAGAAACCGCGGGGTATTAGGAAGGCGTGGGGATAAACATAAAGATGAGCCGGTGGCGACACCGGCTCGTAGCGGTCCTCTGATGCTTCACGGCGCTTCCGTGCGGCGAGGAAACCGCCCAGGGTTTAGCGACATTGCTACAGCATCACTATCACCCTCCGTCTCTTCTATCAGGGCCCACCCCTGGTCCAGTGACTTGACGTTCACGATGCAGTTCTTGCCCGCGAACGTCACGCGGAAACTTCTCCGGTATCGGGCGGACTTGGATTCGCTTACCTTGTCGCCCTCAAACTTAAGGGTATGGACTGTCCGCTCCAGAAACACGTGTTTCTGGCCGCTAACCGCGCCTTCGCGAATTTCCATGATGCGGTAACTAATCTCCGACTCCTCGTTCATCCGCTCATCGCGGTGTTCCAGAATGCGGAGCAGTATCTTTCGTCCGCGCTCTTCGTCGCCGTCTCCGAAAAGACCAAGCGGCGACATATCAACGGGGATCACCAGGCGGATGAGCTTCAAGCTCATCTCGGCAACCCCGCGCATGAAGCCCACGATGGCGTTCTCGTGAGAATCGCTGCAGCCGTTCTCTAACGGTCTCGTGATTTTCTCGGAAAGCCCGAGGTCCAGAAGATCCTCGCTTGATGAGGCCGGCGCTGCCGCCGCCAGACAAACAGCGAGACCCAATACCAACGCAACGATTCTCGACATGTCCTCACCACCTCTGGGAATGAATTTGGTATCAGAAACGTTCGTGTCTTAAGTTAAATTTTGCCATAAGCCGCTTCATATTTAAAGATTTGCCGACAATTAAAAGGAGGGGGCGCGATACCCCCTCCGGCCCCTCTCTTCTTCTTCTCTCCCGGCGCTAGAAGCCAGTGACCTCTATGCCCTCTATGCCCGACCCCACTACGGAGATGCGGCCTTCGCGGATGAACGTATCCCTCGCCTTCGGACGAACCTCCTCCACCGCGACGAGCTTCAGGTTCTCGTCGAACCAGATCCAGCCCTCATACGGCACATCGCAGAGTGCGAACGAGTAGTGGGCCGCCCATTCGCCCATTCCGGGATGCCTTTCTTCGAGCGAACTTTCCCGGCGAAGCAAGCAGAGATCCCGGAACAGCGCGACGTCGCTCGCCAGTACCTCTTGCCTACTGAGTGCCGTGAGCGCGATCTGGCGCATCTTGGGACTGCCGGCTACGGAAAGCACGTCCACTCTCATGTGTTCACCTCTGTCCTTTTTGAAGTTAATTGCCGTTCAAGCGTCTCCACGACAGCACACAGCGAATCGCCTGAATCTCATCCCAGATCTCCAGGGCGAACATCACGTCGAACGCCGCGAAGATCAGAAAGGGGATGAGATCGGCGCGCACTAGAACGAGTGTTAACAGAACGTAAACGGCCAGTAACGCAACTTCGAGAATCACTTCTGCGATACGCCGCGCCATCACGGCCTCCCTTCTGACTCAACCCCCACGTGGCGACCGGTTAACTTCAAGTTTTGAATTTCGGAAAGACCTCGCCTAAACCCACTCGCCACTGCCATACTCTAGAGTACGATAGTGAAATGAATTTAGGTGAGGCGAGATCGGAGCGCGCGCAATGCGCGCGCTCCGATCTCGCTGGTATCAGGAAATGGTAGTTCCCGCTGCTTTCGCGCCGCCCCTCTGGTAGGCGGCGAGTGGCGGCCACGAGCCGCTACAGGACGGGCAGTCGGGATCCGAATGCGTCTCGTGCTGGCCACGGAGATGCTTTACGTACTGGACGAAGGCCGTCCAGACCTCGTTGGAGACCTCCTGACCATTCGCGAGAACCAGCGCACAGTTCCTTGGCGTGAGATGTTGCAGTTCCTTCAGCACACCGAGAGGACCGCCCTCCTCGGTGTAAACGAAAGTGACGTCGCCACCCTTCTCTTCCGGCCTTTTCCAGATAACTTCCGGCACGATCGCCTCCTTTGTTTAGCCGCCGTTAAGCGGTGTGGAAATGCCGGCCAATCCGGCGTCAGTGTATTCCCTGACTTCAGCGAAGCGGCTAAGTCATAATTCTCTAAGGCATTAAGCGTCAAATTCCAATTCTGGTAATGTCTGGATGCTTGTCTGTCGTTCCTTATGACCTAACCGCTTCGCTGAATTTTTAGTGTGTACCTGAATTGTGGAGGGGAGGACGGCCTCCCCAGGGTTAGTAGATGTCTCCTTCACTGTCCTTCTTCGTCGCCCACGGCCCGATGCCGCACAAACCAGCAACACCGACAACTTCTAGGGACACGAAGTAAATCAGCGCAACCCAGATGAATACTCTAAGGATGCAGTCGAACATCTTTCATACCTCCTCAACGAACTATTTTCACTTCCACAATTCAGGCACACAAAGAACAATGTAAAAACACTATCACATAACTGATAAAATGTCAACTCGGCTGTATAAAGCTAAAAATTGACTGTTTCTCCGGGTTTTAGAGCGCCGGCTTGTGGTACATCCGAAGATTTTGGAACCGATTCTGCTTCGGGGGGTTCGGCAACGGGCTTTTGTAGAGACTCCTGCAAAACTTTGCGGAGTTCGCCAAGGTCAACTGACTTTTTGGGGGCTTCCGAACGACGGCTAGGCGACCAATCATGACTTGTCCCAGTATTGTTTTCTCTTGGCGTTTGATTTCGATTAGGTGATGCCTCATTTCTTGGCTTAAGGTCATTAAGTGAAATGTGTCTGGCGTTGGGGTCGGCGCGAATAGCCGGGGCGGATTGAGATGGAAACGAAGCAGCTTGCGGCATGGAATTTCTGTTTTCTCTCGGTATTGGTTTGGGTGCGTTGGTTTGGCCGCCGCCTGCATGCGCAGGCATGCGCTGGATCTGGCTCAAATGCTCCTGGCAATAAACAGGCCTGCGATTATCTGGTTTGAATGGCAACATTATCGGCTTTCCATCCACGGCACAAACCGCCGGATATTGTCCTTTTTCTTCTTTTTTTCTTGGCGGCTTTTCCGTTTCACTTCTTTTTCTTTCCGGTTCTCGGGCAGGCGCTTGACTTACTCCGGCAGCTTCCGCGCCGGGGGACGCCGGAGAAGTTCTGAGAACAAATCCGCCCCAGACGCGAATAGCCGTGTCCACTTCGACTACGGGCTTGCCGTAGGTAAGCCGCGAGTGCTCAATAATTTCTTTAGCGTAATTTTCGTGCGGCGCGGGAATGGGCGGGAGCGTTACGGCGGAAAAGGGGCGCGAGGCCACGTTATCAATCATGAGTTTCAAATAAATATTGGCGAATCCCAGCGAAACGAAATCCTGGATCAGGAACTCCGGCATGAACTCCTTCTCCAGCACCTCTGCGTCTTCCCCGCCAATGCGAAAACTTATCATGGTACCCACATTCCCGATAATGGCGTCTCGCAGGACCGCTGACTTTGTTTTGTCGTCCACTAATTGCGCCATGTATTGATTAGCCAGCGTAAGATTCAGGCGGTACTTGCGCGCCTCGGAAAGAATAGAAGCAAAGGCCTCCGTGGCAAAATTTTGGAACTCGTCCACATAGACGTAAAAATCTTCACGCTCATCTTCGGGCAGATCCACTCTGGACATGGCCGCCAAATAAATTCGCGTCACCAGCATAGCTCCCAAAAGCTTGGAGTTCTCCTCGCCTATCTTGCCTTTAGCGAGGTTGACGATCAGGATCTTTTTCTTATCCATGATATCGCGCAAATTGAAAGTGGAATGCGGCTGACCTGTGATATTTCTAATTAAGGGATTGGCAATGAACTGGCCGACTTTATTTTGAATGGCAGCAATGGCCTCGCGCATGAACTGCTCCGGCAGTTTGTCAAATTCATTCTCCCAGAAGGCCTTGATCACCGGGTCCCGTAATTGAGATACGATGGTTTTTCTATAGGCCTTATCGCCGAACATCCGGTGCACGCCCATGAGAGTTGACCCTTCAACTTCCAGATGCGAAAGGATGGAATTAGAAAGAAAATATTCCATTCTGGCCGACCAAGCGTCTATCCAGAGTTTTTTGAAAACGCTCATAAGACCCGAGGCCACAAAGTGACGCAGTTCAATTTTGGTCTGCTCCAGCATATTGAATCCAAAGGGATATTCCAGGTCCGCCGGATTGAAATAGACCACATCCTGAATGCGCTCCTTGGGCACGAATGAGAGCATGCGCTCGGCATATTCGCCGTGCGGGTCAATCACGGCCACCCCGTTCCCACGCTGGATGTCTTGTACCGTCATATTATCCAAGAGCGTGGTTTTGCCGGTGCCGGTTTTACCGATGATGTACATGTGGCGGCGGCGGTCCGCGTGCTTAATGCCGAAGCGTTTTTTATCGCCCCGGTAATTGGTTTCAGCGAAATAGGTGATGTCGTCAATCATGAAAGTTAAAATAAGAAACAAGAAACAAGAAACAAGAATCCGTTTTATGTGTTTTGTTTTTTGCTTCTTGTTTTTTATTCATATCAGAGGGGTAAGTTTACCGGCGGCTCGGCCTGCTTGGCCTCAATTTTCGGCATAGTGGGCGAAGACACGGTAGCACCCGGGAAATGGAACAAAGTCGCCATTTCTTCAATATTTAAAACGACGGGTTTGGAACGCAACATCGTCATACTGTTCGGGAAAATACGTTCAATAACACTCGCGGTCTCCGGAAAAGTTTGCCCGGGCAAGAAATCTTTTGAATCGTAAAAAAGGTTTCTCGCTCTATAGGCGCGCAGAAGCCCGCGTTTTATACGCGTCAGATATCGTTTTGACTGGAAAAATCCCCAAAGATAATCCTGGGGCCTGGTTAACGCCGCGCCGTTGGGGCGAAAAGCGTTCAAATGCTGGGTATTGAATTGTTTGATAATGCCAAAAAGCGAGCCGATGGCGCCCAGGTCCATGACGTCCCTTCGCGCCACATAAATCAGGCGCACCACGCATTCAAATCCCATCTTGGAAATCTTGCTCTCAATGGCGGAAATCACGTCTTTCTCGCCTTGCGTGATATGCATCAGCTTTGACGGGTCCTTTTTTGTTTCGTCCTTTTTAGCTGCCACGTTCAGTCGTCCCAGTCCCTGCTCCGGCGAAGAAGTGCCGGGTTTGGCGAGCTCCGATAGGTGCTCCGGGATTTCTTCCACAAGGGCCGCAAAGAGATCAGCGAGCCAATGCCACCAGGGTTTGGCTTTGGGTTTTTCCCGCCCTGCCAGTTTATTTACCAGCTCCTCGCCCTTTTTCTGCCAATCATCATTGGGCCCCTTACCGGGTAAACCGCAGGGACGCGCCATGATCTGGAACCAAATTTGCTCGCCGGGGCGCAGTTTGGCCAACGCCTCGGCAAAAGCCGACAAGGGGTCAACCTTCACTTCCTCCAATTTCGCCTCGGTAAGCGTCGTGAAGTCCTTGTAAGTTAAAATGGGATAAGGATTGTCTTTGGCGAACTGCATCTCCATTCCCCAAAGATCATAGTCATCATTGGGCATATTTTCGGGAAGGGATTTGGCGTAGTCCTCGGCCTCGCGGATGGTGACGCCGGGATACTGGGCGTGCATTTGCGCTTCCGCCGCTTTGCGCCAGCCCTTGGGCAGACGCATGAAAAAACGCATATCGCCGCCCTGCCCCACAATCTCAAAATTGTACCAAAGGCGGACTTTGATCTTCAAATAATTATCTTTAAAATATTGCGGCGGGTCGTAGGGGCCGTGGAGTCCGGCAAACACCCGCTCCATGGCCTCGGGGGATTTCATTATTTCCCGCGGGATTTGAATTTCTAAAAGCAACCACTCCGTCTCTTTTAATTTTTTTGAAACTAAATAATATTTCCAAGTGTGTGCCGCCAGCGGCACTACGATCAACGGCAAAATAATCCACCAAAGCTCTATGGCCAGCTGTAGAATAGTTCCGAAACTTTCAATTAAAAAATCCATACAATAGAAGGTCTTCCTTCTTATAATAGCGTATAGCGAATAGCGGATAGCGTACAGAGGACGGCAACATGTTCGCGGCCACCCAATTTATCTGGACGCTATACGCCATACGCTATCCCCTACACGCTATGCGCTATTTCACGCCAAAAAATACTTACCGTCAGCCCCCTTTTTGAAAAGGGACTTATTTTGCAGGTTCAAAAGAATGGTATTCTCTTTGACAAATCGCTTCTCCATGACTTTCTGTACCAGTTCATCTTTAGCCATGGGTTTGGCGGCACTTGTAAGAACTCCTTTCATGACATCCGCGACTGTCCCCGGCGTATAACCCCATTCGCGAAGCGCGTAAAGTCCGCGACCCACCAGCACAAAGCGGTCTCCAGCTTTGATAAGCTCGTTATGCACCGTTTGCGGATGCGCGGCTTTTTTCATCCAATTCATGCCGTTGATGGCACTCGCCACTTCCCTAAAGTGCATAGGCTTTCCGGCTTTTTGCAGAACCAAGTAGGCCTTGTCGCGAACGCCCTTGGGGCGAATGGTTGACCAGGAAACCAGCCCGTATTCGCGGTAGGGATTTTCCCCAATTTGATTGGCGAGACCCAGAAAATTGCGGGCCACGTGCTCCCTGGGACGCGCGCCCAGAATTTTTTCCGCGTGAGTTGCTATCATATCCAAAAGTACTTCCTTGGCTACGGGATTTTTCTTTGAGTCCAGCTCGCGATGAACTCCGTCCAAGATTTTCCCCACGGCATCATGCGCGTTCTTATTGGTAAACCACGCAGAACGCAAACCATCGGTTTCCTGCTTTTTTTGGAAGGGTTTGCCGACTGTCAGCAAAAATGAAACATGAGGATGGTCTTTTTCATCGGCTATGCTACCCAGCAAATGGTCTTCAGCGGCGACACCTCCGTGCTCGTCCAAATGTTCTTTTAACGCTTTGAAAACCAAATCGGCCGTGCCATATATTGCCGGAGAAGCCAGCACGCGAAGACCGTCCGCTTCAATTTGGCGAACGCGTTCTCTTGTAATTCCGTATTCTTTTCCGATGGCATCCAGCGTCTTTTTGGCGCTGTTTTTCAAACCGAAGCGTTTTTCCAGTACTTCGCGCACGCGTTTATTCTCCACGTTGGCGAGCAATTTTTGGGAAACTTCGCGCGGTTTGATTGATGTTTTAATGGGTTGCAGCATTTTTCGCGCTACTGTGTGTTTTGGCTAAAAATAGGCCGAAAATCAGTGCGCGTATAGAGTAGCACCGGTTTGACAATCTTGTCAATAAGGGGATTTTGGAGGGCAGCTTAATGACTTCAAGGCCTAGAAGTTATCTATGATATGCGCTAACAGACCTAGATTACCCCCTGCCCAAAAACTTGACAGAAGTTCTATTTGGTGCTTGTGTTATTTCACAAGCCTGCAGGGTGATATTCACCCAAAAAACATGGAGGTGCGCAATGATCCAAGATATGTTCATGCTCATCGCGGACGGCCTTCACTGGCTCCTCTCCCCCACGAAGCGGCGAGAGACGAGAGAGCGCAAGCGACAGGAAGCGGAGGCGCGTGTCGCCGAAGGCCATCGTGCCATCGCCGAGTGGCGAGAGAAGTGGGGGCCGTACTGGGCTGAAGTGAGCACCATCAAGGCTCGGGCCGTGAACGGCATCAGCCGAGGAATCCGCGCCGAGCATGTCGGCACGGAGTTCACTGTCGCGAGGCGACTCATGGACGGCGGCTCCTATGCGCTTCCCTATGGAATCATCGTGGAAGACACCGAGGGGCGCGCCTGGTACCTGCCGGAGGACGTACAGACGGAGGATGGCCGGAAGATCCGCAAGTGGACGGGGCCGGGTGACCGCATCCGCTTCGCCATCGAAGACGGCAAGGCAGTTGTGGTTCTCCTTCAGAGCGAAAGCCTCGGCGTATGAGCAAAGCGAGCGGCGCGGGCGAGAAGTCTTCGTCCCGCCGCTCCGTTCTTCCGAGTTTCAGAAAATTTTTTGAGATTCAGAAGAGCGGGATTGGCCTGCTCTATGCTGCCGTGAGGGCGGCAGGCGTTCCTTAACGCTTACTGAGGCGCGATGCCTCAGGAGGTTCGGAAATGAAGATCCTTGTGATCGAGGATGATGCCAAGCACGTGGCCGACGCAAAGCAGTTTTTCGCGTCACAGGAAGGGATCGAAGTGGTCTACGTCAGTACCATGCACGGGGCAATCGAGCATCTCATGCCTGGCATGGTCGATGGCGTAATCTCCGACATCTACTTCCCGTTCGCTCCGTACAGCAAGTATCAGGGCGACACGTACACCACGCCCGAGCCGATCGGTGTCAGTGTCATGATGATCTGCTGGGAGCGCGGGATCCCATGTACTCTGAACACCGCGGGGTATCACCACGGACCGAAGTACCAGTGGATCCACGAGCTGTCGCTCGCTCTTCGCTGGCCGGGTATCATCGACGCGTCGCGCGACCTCTTCAAGGACGCACCCGAGAAGCGATGGGACTTGGCGTTCAAGCTGCTGAAGTGGCTCACCGAGAAGGGCCGGTGCGCAGAGCATCAGCGGTACGACATCTGCCTCACGCGCAGTGCGAAGTGGTGGAAGTAGCCCGCCATGCGCCAGAAGGCCACAGAGCGGAAGCTCGGAGCTCTCGACTTCGCCGTTGCTGAGCTTCTCGCGCGACTGAACATTCTCTTTGCCCTTCGGGTGAGGGGATGGGATGTAGCGAGTGGCTTCGACTATGAGTTCGTTGGGAGACTCGGTGCGGACGATGATCTTGATGTTATAATCCGTCCCGCACGCTGGCCCAAGGAATCCGCGATCTACTGCCGATTCCTGAAAGGTCGAGGGTTGCATGGCGGGTCATCGGCCGGGTGGAGTCCGGTTTCGGCAACCGTATGCGCAGATCACCTCCCTGAAGTACCACGCTTCGCGTTCCGCGTGGAGCCGGGATACCAGTTTGTATCTGCGGAGATCGGCACTGCCGGAGCCAAGTTCTTCGCAGAAGTTCTTCGGCAATAAGTAAGTTTCGAAGAGCGGCGCGGGCGAGAAGTCTTCGTCCCGCCGCTCCGTTCTTCCGAGTTTCAGAAAATTTTTTGAGATTCAGAAGAGCGCAATGATTTGTGCTTAGGTTCTTTCAGAGAACAGGTTCACTTGCAATAACTCACACCGAGGGAGGGCTTATGTACGGCATGGTGCCAGAAGACCTACTGACAGTGCTCGGACCGGTCTCGATGACGAACTACTGTGGTTCTCGAGGGCGGTATCTGGACTGGGAAGAGAAGGCCGCGACCCCGGCACTCAAGGCGCAGGGCTTCGTCGTCCGCGAATGGCGAACCACGGAAAGTGACAGTACCGGTCCGCTCTCTCGTGCGGTCGTCGTGGAAAAGGACGGCACGAAGCGTCTTCTTGTTTACGGATAAGTAGTAGCTCGAAAAGGAGCGCGCCCCGATGACCATCGGGGCGCGCTCCCCCACTCTTTTCAGCGCTGACACTATTCAGAATTGAAAAGATAAGAAAAACCCCGCAAGGCGGGGTTTTTCTTATGCTCGTTTTCCCGACCACTTCTGCCAGGTCACTAAAATGGGCGATGCAAGACAAATTGAAGAATAAGTCCCAAAAAATATGCCGATAATCAGGGTTAAGGCGAAAATACTGATGGAAGACCCCCCAAAAAAGTAAATCGCGAGCATCACCAAAAGCACCGTAAACGAAGTATTTACGGAACGCACGATAGTTTGCGAAATGCTACTACCCACTATCATTTCAAAATCGGACTTTGAGCGGCTATTCTTCAAATTCTCGCGAATACGATCAAAAACCACGATGGTGTCATGCACGGAAAATCCAAGAATCGTAAGCAGGGCCGTCACAAAAAGAGTATCCACTTCCACTCCGTAAAAATGTCCCAGTATGGAAAAAATACCGACAGGTATCATTACGTCATGCACCAGCGCGATGATTGTCGCCACTCCGTATTTCCAGGAAGCCACCGGCTCCGAAACCTTGCGAAAAGCCCAGGCAATGTAAAGCACGATCAAAAGTATAACAAGCCCTATCGCCCAAACGGACTTTCTTTTAAGCTCCTGGCCTATGGTGGGGCCGATGGCGTCAAAGCGTTTTTCCAATACTTCATTTTTATCATCGCCGCGCATGGCATTTAAAAGTACCTGATGTTGGTCTTCGGTAAGGTGCCCGGTGCGTATGAAAAATCCGCGCTCCCCCGTTGGTTGCACGGCGGCGTGCGGGATTCCGGCATTTTCAATATTCATCTTAACTTCGTCCATAGGCGGCCGGGTATTTTGATATTCAACCTCCATGAACGACCCGCCGGTAAAATCAATACCCAGTTTTAAGCCCCACCAAGACACAAATAAAATTGAAAGCAAAACCAGCGTCCCGGAGATGATATAGGTGAGTTTGCGATGTTTAATCAGAAACATAAATTAAAATTGACCTAATTATTCTAATTAACCTAATCAATGTCTAATGCCTTAATGTCTAATGACTCATTAGTTATTATTTCGGGTTATTGGGATTTGATTAGAATAATTAGAAATTAGATTAATTAGTCGTTCTCCCTTGCATTTTGAATTTTGATTTATGTCCTTGAAACTCCTGACAGATACCAGAAAGTCCCGGCATTTTTCCGCAAGACCGCGTAAAGGAAAGTGCGCGTGACAGTCAGGGCCGTAAACATACTGACCAAAATCCCCAAAATCAGGGTGGTGGCGAATCCTTGAACCACGGAAGTCCCCAGCCAATAAAGAATACCCGCGGTTATCAAACTGGAAACGTTGGAATCGCGTATGGAAGTCCAAGCCCTCGCGAATCCTTCGTGTACAGCATCCGAAAGAGCGCGGCCGCGAAGAATTTCTTCTTTTAGGCGCTCAAATATAAGGATATTGGCATCTACCGCCATGCCGACGGAAAGAATAAAGCCCGCGATACCCGCGACTGTTAAAGTCACACCGATAAGTTTAAAAAGCGCCAGTGTGATTACGGCATAAACCGTAAGGGCCACTACCGCCAAAACTCCAGGTAATCTATACCAAAAGAGCATGAATAGCGCCACGATCAAGAATCCGATAAGTCCGGCTTTCAATGATGCTTTCAATGAAGTAAGGCCCAATGAGGCCTCTACTGATTGCTGGGATACCAAATTGATGGGTACGGGAAGGGCTCCGGAATTCAAATTCCGTACCAGGGTCTTGGCCTCATCAACGCTAAATTGGCCGGTGATCACGGCTTTGCCGCCGGAAATCTCTTCATTGACGTTGGGGGCGCTGATTAACTCATTATCTATGAATATGCCAAGCGGTTTTCCTACATTAGTACTTGTCAGTGTTTCGAAGATCTTGACGCCGTCATCGTTAAATTCAATGCCGATAATCGGCGTATTGGGAACATTTTGGTCAAACTGCAGTTCGGCTCGTTTGAAGTAGCGACCAGTAAGGAGTGCCGGAAGGAAATAAGGATTTTCGCCGATTCGCTCACCCTTTTTCTGGGCTTCAAGAATAATATCGGTGGTTGAAGCATCACGCGTTTCACGAAATTCCAGAAGCGGCGTGGCGCCTATGTATTTTATGGCCTCACCCACATCTTTAATGCCGGCTAGCTCCACTATCAGCCGCCAATTTTCTCCCACGTGGTTAACTTGCACCACCGGCTCGGTAACGCCGAAGCGATTAACTCTACGTTCTATCACGTCCCTAAGTCCCTGCATGGCCTCGTTCTTGTCGGAAACATCAACGTTGGAAAAATCCGCCTGATAAACCAAATGCGTCCCGCCCTGGAGATCAAGACCTAAACGATATGGCTCGGATAAATTGCCGCCCAAACGCAAAGTCGCGGGAACATATTTGTTCCAAACTTCGGCGCCATCATAAATGCCGATGAGTGCCGCCACCAATAAAAGAAGAGCGGCTATTACGCGCCTTTTTGCCGCCGAATACGTTTTAGCTTGAAGCGCCATTATCTAACCTACGGAAAATACCAAAAATAGGCCGCAACCGCAACTAACGGCCTGCTTCCGCGATCAAATCCGCTAAAGTTGTGTTTCTGGTACTTTCCAGAACTCGATTGATGTAGGAAATCAAAAAAGCGAATTCCGTTCTTTGACTGGTGACGCTGGCGCCGCCCTCGCCCTTATTTTGGCCGAAAACAAGCCCAATAACGCTCCCATCAACGGGAGAAATTACGGGGCTGCCCGAAGCGCCCTCCTGGGTGGAAATATTCCCCTCAAGCTCTGCTACATCCGTACCTGACCCGTCCACGGTGTAAAGATCAAGAACCCTCGCGATAGTGAAAACCAGATTTTGGCCGCCGGAGGGAATGCCTCCGCCGACGAATTCCGACGCGTAAGCCGCCAGATAAAATCCGTCGCCGGACTGCGGCGTATACGTATACGACAGACGCAAATATTTAAACGGCTCCGCAAACATGGAGTTTGGGGTTCTCTCCGTAATTTTCATAAACGCAAAATCTTCTTTGGGAATTTTAGTGTCAGTAATAAAGTTTTTTGTATTCCCAATAAAACGCGCTTCAGCTTTGCCGGAAATAACGGCGGGGTTTCCGGTCTTTACAAAACAATCCTTGCCATTCTCAACCACGTGAGCGTTAGTTAATACCACGCCCTTATCAGAAACCACTACCCCGCTCCCGGAAACGTAAAGATTATCACCGGCCTTGCATACTATCTGCACTATGGCCGTATCCAAGAGAGCGTAAATTTCTTTAGATGTTAAGAGCGGAGTTGGAGGAACAATTTTTGGCTGTGGTGATACTGGCGGCTGGCTTTTTGATGGAACCGGAATTTCTTTAGATACGGGTAGTGTTTTTTTATCAATCAATGGGGCTTTACTCGGCAAATAATTTTGGGTATCTGCAATTGTGCCTTTTGTATTTGGCGTTGATGTGGTTTTCGGAAAAAAGAGCTCTGTTATTAAATTATGGGAAACCAAATCCTCGATTAAGCTATTTTTAGATGGTTGGGCCCCATTAAAAATAATCTTCTGCCATAAAGGTGAAGTAAAAATGGCAAAAAGCGCCAGAAAAGCAATTACTCCACGAAGTATCATGATTCGTTTTCCACCGCTCCCGCCGCGGCTTCGCGATAACTACAGTATTCGCAAGTGGGGGCCGCCAGGGGCAATTCCCCCATAATAAGAGAGTGAACATGCTTGAGCACTGCCATAGCACGTTTGGAAGAAACGCTTACTTCCACAAGATCAGTTTTCAGGTGAACGCCGTCCTTATGATATACATCCGGCCAAAAAAAGAGGAGGTAACCTTTGGTCGCAACCCGCTGGCCGTTTCTCTCAAATAATAAGGCGTAAAGATCCAGTTGGGATTGATAATGTTTATGAGTATCTTCTTTGGTGGGATATCCTCTGGTTTTAAAGTCAAGGGGGATCAAAGAACCATCGGGTGCTACTAAAATATCATCAATCGCTCCCGCCACCGTCATTTCATACTCACTAATTTCCGCCCGGATACCGCCACGCCCAAAATTAAATTCTCTCCAAGTATGTAACTGCTTCACATCTCCAAAAAGCTTGGCATCCACTTTGCCGTCCAGCTCTGGCGGCAATATACCTTTATCGCGAAACTGGTCAAAATAATTTTTGAAGGCATTATCCATGCCGTCAGGCAGTGATGGATAAATGCCGCGCGGACGCTTGATGTCTTTGTTAAACTGCAACCAAAGGCATCGGGAGCATTCTAAGAGAGAACTAATACCCGAAGGAGAAATTTTATGCATATCGAATTATTCAATAACCACAACTGATTGAATGACATCGCCCTGTTTTATTTTCTTAACCACATCCATGCCATCGGTAACTTTGCCAAAAACCGTATGCTTGCCGTTCAAATAGGGCTGCGGCGAATCGCTAACAATAAAGAACTGAGACCCGTTGGTATCAGGGCCGGCATTAGCCATGGCGAGAGCCCCTACTTCCATCTGCAAAGACGGCAAACTGAAATCGTATTTGTAGCCCTGTGATTCTAGAACTTTAATTTCAGCATCAGAGAGGCCGAGGGCCTTGGGATTTATCTCATCTTCAAATTGGTACCCGGGGCCCCCGCTCCCCGTTCTGGGGTCATTGGTTTTTGATAACGGGTCGCCGCCCTGGATTACAAAGCCCGGAACTACGCGATGGAACTTTATGCCGTCATAAAATCCTTTTTTTGCGAGTGTTATAAAATTATCCACCGTTTTTGGCGCCACTGCTGAATAGAGTCCCAGCTGAATAACGCCCGCGTCGGTTTTCATTGAAACCTTATATGTTTTTATTTTTGTCTCCATAGTTTTTGTTTGATCCGATATGGCACTTTCTGTTGAGCCCGGCGACGATTCAACGGTTTTGCCGCCGGAAAGATAATAGACAGCTCCTATTATAAAAACAAGCGCTAAACCAACGATGACTCCTAAAATCTTCATATTCATACGCTTATAACCTTACATCAATGGGTCAATCTTTTAAATTGGCCACATAGCGGCGAATATCATCCGGCACGGGCACTTCGCCCCTCCGCTTGGAAACTCCCGGATATTTCCAAGCGCTAATAATCCGTTTCCGCAATTTTGATTTTTGTCCCGATTCTGCTTTAGAGAATCGAGGATCCTCGATATGTCGGGACATTTTGATTTTTGATTTTATGTCCTGATACATTACCCACACCTCATATGGATGTTTCGCGGTCCCGCCCGGCTGCATGACGGCGGTGGTTCCGGGGGCCACGCCACTTTCCACACGCTTGGGAGAATACAACACGCGCCTGACTCTTCCCTCTGAAAGCCCATAATGGCGCATTTTCTCAACAACGTGATTGGTCCATTGGTACTTATCGTCGTCCCGCGGCATTCTTCTTTGGTTCATACGAAGTTATAAGCATAGTACCACAATTCAAAAAAGTCCCTCCGGACTTTTTTGAATTGCCTGATTTGATCCTTATTGATTGAGCTCCGTTTCCAAACTGTTCAAATCAGCCCCAAGATTGTCCAGGTCGGTTGTGCCCAGGTCGGCCTCAATTGAGGTAACATCATCAGCCGCTGGCGCTGTTTCTTCTGTCGCGGTTTCATTCGGCTGATACAACGAAAACGTCCCCGAATACCAGAAATATGCTATTGCCAAAAGCACGATGACAGCGACAACCACCCAAACATATTTGATGGAAGACCCGCTTCCCGGCGTAGATACTGGAGACATTGGGGGTATTGTGTTTCTCGGTGTCTGATTTGATTGATAGATTGGCTCCATATTTTTTCAGTTTAGAGTTTATTAATGATTATTGAGCAGGTGCTGTTGATTCAGTAGAAGCAGGCGTCGTAGTACCCGTCGTGGCAGGAACCGGCGGCTTAAGCTTTTTTATTTCATCTACGGTTTTCCGCAATTCTTCACGCGCTTTCTTCAAGGCGTCCTCAACGCCCTTCAATACTTCACGCATGTTTTTAACTCCCTGGCCGACGTTATTGGAAGTAAGGGCCGAGGTGAGTTTGGTCTTAGCATCCTCCAGCGCAGTTTTAGCGGACATAGTGGCGGTTTTAGCGATTTCAAACTGGGCATTGGCGGCCGTTACGTCAACGCCGTCTGCGGCCAGTTTGTCAATGCGGGAACTTATGCGGTCAGCCACGTTGCTCAATTTATCAATGGCATCCTCAAAATGCTTGAACATGCGGGCGGCCACTTCCTGAATGCGCCTTAAGCGCTCCTCGCCGAATTTCTTTTTCAATTCTTCCTGCCGTTCTTTGAACTTATCTTTAATATCGGCGCGCTTTTCTTTTATCTCGGCTTCCAGAGTTTTTCTCTTTTCCATCACTTGATTTTTGATATTCTCACGCGCTTCTTTGGCGCCTTCTATGATGTTTTTACGGGTTTCGGCCGCTTTCTGCAAAATACCCTCGCGCTCTTTGTTGATGGTTTGGCGCAAATCCTTGAGCTCGCCACGAACACCCGGCAATGGCGGTTTTACGGGTGTAACCGACGTATTAGCCGCGCCGTCGGATGACGTGCCGCCAGCTGTAGCACCGGCAGAATCCTCCGCCAATACTGCTACCGGCAATACTAACCCTAGAGCCAAAGAACTGCCTACGATTAAAGTTGATAGTTTATGCATATTCAGAAAATTAAGTGAAGCCCTAAACGGGCCTCCGTAGAATTCATTTTACCTGGAAAATACATAGTCCGTCAATCTCGGTATCCACAATATTTTTGCCGTTCAAGCGTCCCTATTTAAATCCCTTAAAATTGAAAGGTAACCTTGAGTTGTAGTTTGGCCCCAGTCCAATCGCAAAATTTGAGCTAATTGATTAATACGATCCTTAGACGCTTCAATTTCCACGAAATGCAGATGTTTTAGAGTATCAAGTTCTATGAAGGCCCCGGGCAGTTTCCAATGCTCGCGATATTTCTTGTATCTTATATATTCCACGAATCCCAAATGCTTTAAGATTTCGCGGGTCGCATTAATGTCATCCACAATTATCTGAAATTCATCTCTTACCTTATAACGTTTGTGCGAATGCTCCGGCTCCAATTTTAACGCCAGCGAATAGCTATGCTCCGCCCATGAACGTAGTCGCAGCATTTGATGCTTTCTTTTTAAGGTTTTGGCGGGTGTATCGTAAAAATAACTTTCTTCTATCCCACGCCAAACGCATTTACCGCCCAACTTCTTTAATTTGGGAATAATTTCCTTAAAATTGGCAACCCTGAATTTTAGCTCTATTTCCTTCATCCCGTTAGAAGCAGATCGCGATCAAACGCGCAAATCTGCCCATATTATTTTCTTTGAATATAACATCCTTTAACTTTAAATCCCGCTTCCGCGATCGCGGCTTCTAACGGGATCATCCCCGTTAGAAAATTATTATTGCCCCATGGCTTTGAATTCATTAAGTTTCCCACCCGCCTGGTCGGTAAAAAAGTAAGGCGAGACAAGTTTATAAGCCCCCCATACTAACGCTGCCATTATTAATAAAAATACTAACTTATTCATGTGTTGAATACTAATCCGCATCCCCCCTTTTACGAAAGTTAAAGTTGACGAAGAACCGTTTTGACTGACGCTAAGTGTATCACGTACTAAATAATTTTTTGAAAAAAGAAAACAGCACGTGGGTACTAATGACCAATGTTTCGGTCACCCACGTGCTGTTGTTGGCGCGCTGTTAGAGCTTCCTGGAAACTTCATTTCTTATATCGAATTCAAAATGAAAAGTCAATAGTGTCAAATTATACCATAAAAATTGTGGGATTGTATGTTCTAATAAAACCCCTGCCCCGCGAATCGCGGGGCAGGGGTTTAAAAACATCCGCAGGTCTATTTTTGAATTCTTTTTATACGCTCCTCCGTATCTAACACCCCGCATTTTTATATTTCATTTCCACAAACATCCTTATATTCTCAAGTATGTAAGGATGTTTGTGGCACTTACTCCCCGTGGCGTTTTTTGATGTGCAATACAGAGAGAAAAGGTAGCTAAATTTTTGTATTTTTTAGCCATTCTCTAATTTTTGTCCGGTCGCGGGAAAGCCAATCTGCTTTTGACTCAATGCGCTCAATAGTTTGCTCCACCGCGCGAATAGCGCCGGGCGCTTCGTGTGTTCGAAAGAACTCTCGCACGTCCTTTGCTTTTTCTTTGGTATTGAAAATTTGAGCGACCTTCACAAAATTCGGGAGTACGTGTCCGCCCCTTCCGTGCCGCTCTAGAATTTTTTTCCAATTCGCTTTTACAAAATTCCAGGCGAGTCCTCTGCCTTTCGGATTTCCGGCAACACTCTGAATTCCGAAGATATCGTCTTGAGTGCGCACATGTTTTGAAAATGTGTAATTAAGAGTTTTACGAAGAAGCGATGTATTGGAAAACCTTCCCAATGTCCGGAGAAGGCGCACTTTTTCTTCGTTCAATCGCTCGGCTTGGTGTCTCTTCACAAACCAATCATACTCGGCTTTTCCGCCATGTTGAGCTGCTAAACCATAGACAACTCCGCGAATATCGGGATCAAGATGCTTCCCTTTTTGCAGCTCACGGAACCTACGTTTCGCCTCTTTGACTGTATTTTCATCTTCCCCGCGAGAGCCAAACCCCCACAGCGCTAAACTTCGCAGTAGCGAATCTGTATGTTTTTCGCCTTTCTTTTTCTCCCAACCCATTCGCTTCGCAATTGCCTGATATATACCGCGAAGATACGTCCGATACGAATCTAAAAAATTCTCATCCGCCAGTAAGCCTTCCAAATAACTAAAATGTGAATCCAAATCCGACCAGACAGAGTAATCCGTTTCTTCCTTGTATGCTTTAGCAAGAAGAAGCGCCTCGGTTGTCGGAAGTTCGCTGGATTCCGCAAGCGAAAAAGTATCCGATCCGATCGCCAGGCGCTCCCGCGCTGAAAGCGACCTTTCTTCGATGGCTTCGCGAAGGCGATGCAACATCGGAGCAGGATAATCAACCCGATAAACGCCTGAGGCTCCAGCATTCAATGATACCCATTCGCCGTCTTCTAGACGGACCGGAAATGGCTTTTCTCTTTTATCCAAAAGAAATCGTTCGGGTTTTGAGGCGCTCTCTTTCAGAAAATTAATCGGAATATTCCAAACCGTAGAATCTTTCGTCTGTTTCCGAATAATAGCGCTTGAGAAAAACCGCGACTGCAAAATCACGACGCCCTTTTTCGTTTCCTTGGCTCTTACCAGGGGATAACCTGCCTTTCCCGTCCATGCCGCCATAATCTTCCGCACGGGCTTTTTTGTGACGTGTTCCAGCGCAAGCCAAAGATCTTCGGTCCTTGCGTTGGCATAGGCATGCTTTTTCAGATAGTGCCGGAGTCCGTCGCGGAAACTTTTCTCTCCCAGATAATCGGCAAGCATGCGAATAATGGACGCACCCTTTTGGTATGAGACGGCATCGAATATCTCACTGATTTCAGAAGGATGATGGACTTCCACTTCAATGGGGTGGGTATTTTTTAGAGCATCCAGATTCAGGGCTGCGCCAAGATCAAGCACCACAAATTGGGTCCAGATATCCCATTCCGGGAAGAGATGATCCACTGCCAAGTATTCAATATAAGAAGCAAATCCTTCATTCAACCAGAGATGGGTCCACCACTCCATCGTTACTAAATTCCCGAACCACTGATGGGCTAACTCATGCGAGATTACCAAGGCAATCCATTGTTTGTTCCCGGTCGAAGAATGTTTCGGATCGAATAAAATCGCGGACTCCCGATAAGTTACCGCTCCCCAGTTTTCCATCGCTCCGGCGGAGAAATCCGGAATGGCAATCATATCGAGCACCGGCAACGGATACTTGATCGCAAAGTAATTTTCAAAGAACGTAAGGACTTTCGCGGCTACATCAAGCGCGAACATGGCCTGATGTTTTTTCCCGGGGGTTACGAACACCCGCACCAGTGTCCCGCGGGAGGTCTTTTTTTCTACAAATTCGAAATCGCCCACGATGAACACCAGAAGATAGGTTGACATTTTTGGCGTCGGGGCAAATTTCACGATTTGGTATCCGGATTCATGTTCCGCCACATGCACGGGCAGCGTGTTGGAAATTGCCGTATGCCCCCGCGGAGTCATGAGTGTTACATCAAAAACCGCTTTTGCTTCCGGCTCATCAACGCAGAGAAATGCCCTTCTCGCGTCTGTCGCTTCAAATTGCGTTGTCGCAAGCCAATGCTCTTTACCATCTTTCTCATAGCGGCTTCGATAAAACCCGCGCATCTGATCATTTAAAGTACCCGTAAACTCCAATTGAAGTTCGATTTTCCCCTTTGGAATCACCCAGGGGAACGAAAACGTTATAGTTTCAGCTTTCGCGTCATATGAAATTTTCTTTGCCTTAATTTCTTCTTTTCCCCGCGCGGCTTTCGCTGAAGAAACTCTTAAATCCTTCCCATGCAAAACAATTTCCCTTGTCGGCTTCGCAAGGTTTAAATAAGCCGTCTCCTCGCACTGGAAGGTAAAACGCTTTAGATCTGGGTGAAGTACCAAACGATAACGCTCGGGTTTTACGTTCCTGGGGAGACGTACATTTAATTTCTTCGGACTAGGCATGTTTTTGAGAGTTGGCTTAGTCTAAATCTTTTTGCGGCTTGTTTCAATAAACATAAATTGTATCATAGGGGATTTATGGGGAGGTGCGGACCGATGTCCGCACCTCCGTACTGCCTACTTGCCCCAGCCGTGCATTATTCTCACCCCCTTTCATGGATTGAGTAAACTTCTCGACCCCCAGTTACTTTCCGCCGTGGCCGTGCATGCGGCACCACCCCCTTTCTTAGTTTTTCGCACCTCCTGGCGCGATATACGCAAAAAGCTCCCTAAAAACGCGAAAACCTCTTTTGAAAGAGGCCAACGTTCTTGGGGAGCTTTTCCGCCTATTGGGACGACAACTCACTGGCCTCTCTCACAAAGAGGATGCCACCAATGCTTCAATTGTCGTACTGCTATCTGCATAGCAAATCCTTTATAGCAAAGTCACAAAATCCTGTCAAACAAAGATTTATTTTATCGCAACCATCTTCCGATACCCCTCTGTATTAAAAAACCCTCAACTTTGTTCCACTACCATACTCTAGAGTATGGTAGTGGTTAGGTTTGTGTTGAGACGCGCGAATCGGTTGTCACTTTTTGTTATGCGATATAAATGAAACTAAGTTTTTAAACGTGCGGCTAGCGCAAACTGGTAAAAATAGCGATCGATGTCCTCGAGTGTTGTATTATATTTTTTTCTGTCGCCGAATACCGCTTCACACAACAGCTCCCGGACTCTAGCGATTTCTTTTAAGCTCTTGCTCCAGCGCGGATCCTGCATGGTTAGATCTAATAAATCCAGCGCGCGCACGAAAGACGCTTTGAAGTTCTCGTCATCCTTCCCTTGCCACTTCGCGGCTCTTCCAACTTCGCTCCCGATATTCCCAAGTTGTTCCACCAAAGAAAGTTTCTGCCATCCGCCCCTTGAAAGTTCTGCGTGCTGATGCAGCATATTAATCCTTTATTAATTTTGCGATGATAGCGCGTATTTTCTCCCGTATTCCAGCATCTCCCACGCTTCCTGAGTTATTATTTTGCGAAGGACGTATATTGATCATTGAATCAAACTCTATAAAATCGTCTCCGGTTTTGGCGGGATAGAGATTAATGCCCCAAAGATTTCGCTGATTTGATCCTTGCTCAATCAATACGGCTTCTTCATCCGCGTGCAATTCCCCGCCAATGACCATAATCTCTTGTTCTATGTCAACTACGGCCTTCACCAAATTACCAAATTGATTCTCGGCAATACTTTTAAGTTTCTCGCGCGATATCAGCTCTCTAACAACTTCCATAGTCATATAAGGATAATACCATTATTGCTCTATATCTCTGCGCCACACCTCAATTCGCTTAAGATAAACCCCTAAACATTCCAACATTCTGCAGAATGTTGGAATGTTATTTTACGTTCCGTGACACTTTTTATATTTCTTCCCGCTTCCATCCTCCTACGCTTCGCTACGGATGGACTCCGCTTCACTTCTTATGATATGAGGCATTAACCATGCCACATTTCTTCCATTTATATACTTCCCCTGTCGCGGGATTGACCGCTCCACACGGGCAGGGGTCGTTGCGGCCGGGTTCTTTTTTGGCTGACGGCGTATATACTTTAGCGCCGGCGGAATTTGATTCATCTTTAGCCGATTGGAAAATCAAGTTGGGTTCTTGACGCGCTGTGTCCTGTGTTCTGTTTCCTGTTTTCTCCCCCACCCTAAATATTGTTTGGATGGAATATTGGCGGATGCTGGCTTGCAATAATCTAAAGAGTCGCACCGATTCATTTTTATATTCCACCAACGGGTCGCGCTGGCCGTAGGCGCGGAGTCGCACCGAATCGCGTAAATGGTCCATTTCCGTCAGATGGTCTATCCAAATAAAATCAATGGTTTGGAGCATCACCGTTCGCACCGCTTGCGAGAACGGCTCACCCAAATCCTTCTCTCTTCTCGTATACGCCGCCGTCAAAATTTCGGCGACTATTTCTTGCAAAAACTCGCGCGCGCCTTCTCGTCCGAGATTCTTGGCCTCATCCAGTTTTTTAAGGTCTTCGTTCTCAAAATCGCCGGGGATGAACGCGGCAATAAATTTCTTCAATTCATCAATGCCTTCTTCCAAATTTTCAGCAGCTGCATGTGCCTCGGCAATGGCTGATGCCTCGTCGCGTATCATTACATGCACTTGAACCTGTAGCACCGCGGGATTTTCGGCTGTACCTAAAATGGATTTCCGCATTCTGTAAATCGCTTCGCGCTGTTTATTCATAACGTCGTCGTATTCCAAGACATGCTTCCGGGCGTCAAAATGGAATCCTTCAATTTTGGCCTGGGCCGATTCAATGGCTTTAGAGACCATGCGATTTTCTATCGGCTCGTCTTCGGGAATGCCGAAACTTTCCATCATGCTTTTAATGCGTGAAGAGCCGAAAACGCGCATTAGGTCGTCTTCCAGTGAAAGATAAAATTGAGTAACGCCGGGGTCGCCTTGGCGTCCGGAGCGGCCTCTTAACTGGTTATCAATGCGGCGCGCTTCGTGCCGCTCCGTGCCGAAAACATGCAATCCCCCATTTTGTTTTACCAATTCCGCTTCTTCAGCGGTTGGTGGATTACCGCCTAAAATTATGTCCACACCTCTACCGGCTAAGTTTGTGGCAACCGTGACAGCTCCCTTGCGCCCGGCTTGCGCGATAATCGCCGCTTCCTCTTCATGATTCTTGGCGTTTAACACCCTATGCGGCACGCCTTCACGCTTTAATATCTCGGAAAGCCGCTCGTTCTTTTCAATGGAAACAGTGCCGATTAACACCGACGCCTCAATTTGATTAAGACGTTTTATTTCTCGAGCCAGCGCTGTGAATTTCCCCTTCTCGGTGCGAAATACCAGGTCCGACCTGTCCTCGCGGACATTAGGACGGTGAGTGAGAACGGAAACAACTTCCAATTTATAAACCTTATGAAATTCTTCGGCGTTGGTCGCGGCCGTTCCCGTCATACCAGCTAACTTCGGGTACATGCGGAAATAATTCTGGAAGGTAATAGTGGCAAGTGTCTTTGATTCGCGCTGAATTTGAACTCCCTCTTTGGCTTCAATCGCTTGATGCAATCCCTCCGACCAGCGCCTGCCCGGCATTAAACGCCCCGTAAATTCGTCAACAATAATTACCTCGCCATCCTTAACCACATAATCCCTATCTCTTAAATACAAAGAATGAGCTCTTAGGGCTTGCTCTAGATGATGCACTAATTTAATGGACTCGGCTTCGTGCCCGCCTTCGTAAAGTTTCTTGCCGATGATGCCCTCCACCTTATCAATGCCATGCTCTGTAATAGCCACGGCTTTTAGTTTTTCGTCAATCGTGAAGTCGTCGGGCGCTGAAAGGCGCGGCACAAATTGCGAAAAGGTCTTGTAAAGCTCGCCGGATTCCTCATCGGGAGCCGAAATTATCAGCGGGGTTCTGGCTTCATCTATTAAAATGGAGTCCACCTCGTCAATGATGGCGAAATTGTGCTCTCTTTGAGAGAGTTGGGCCGTTGCATACACCATGTTGTCGCGAAGATAATCAAAACCGTATTCATTATTGGTGCCGTAAGTTATGTCGGCCTCATACGCTTCGCGGCGCGTCACGGGACGCAAAAATTCATGCACCACCTTAAATGCTCCTAATGTATCCCGTGTTTTGTCTAAGTTGTTTTGATCATTTGGATTTTCGTGTGTTGGATCATAAATATACGACGCCTCATGATTCAATACTCCCACTGTCAGCCCCAAGGCATGATGAATCTGCCCCATCCACACGGCGTCTCTCCGCGCCAAATAGTCGTTAACCGTTACGATATGAACTCCCTTACTCAATAGCGCGTTCAGATACGCGGGTAGTGTGGCTACCAGAGTTTTGCCTTCGCCTGTCCTCATCTCTGAAATTTTTCCTTGGTGCAAAGCCATACCGCCCATTAACTGCACGTCAAAATGCCGCTGGCCGAGCGTTCTTTGGGACGCTTCGCGAACGGTCGCAAAGGCCTCCGGGAGCAGGTCATCCAACGTTTCTCCTTTGCTCATCCGCTCTTTGAATTCGGCTGTTTTTGCTTTTAAATTCTCCTCCGATAACTTTTTAAATTCCGGCTCAAGCGCGTTGATACCCGCCACCATAGGTAAATACTCACGCACCGCGCGCTCATTGGCGTCTCCGAAAATCTTAGCCAATAGGGCCATAACTGGATTATTCTAAGACAAAAAAGCGATTATAGGAAGCCAAAAACGACCCCGGCTCATCGGGGCTATTTTAGAGCCTTGGGTTAGTCCCGTTAGAGGTAGGCAACTAACCTCGAAAGTTAACTTGCTTTGAAATACCGAGTACCCTTTCTAAAACTACTTATTATGGAACCGTTTTGGTTGCCGCCGGTTTGCGCGGAGCAAACCTGACCTCTAACGGGATTAATCCCTCCAAACTTCACGCTTACGAAGTTTTTTTGGTTTATAGAGCGAGGAAAATTCGCGGAAGATGTTTCTGGTCTTATGCGAGTTGTCCCGCGAATAACTGCAAAAGAACACGTCAAAATTGACGTAATGTTTTTCCGGCCAGGTATGGATGGTCAAGTGCGACTCCGAAACCACGATAACGCCCGTAATACCGCCTTCGGTCGCGTTGGAGCCGGGTGGAAATTTATGAAAACGCGAAGCCACAACTTTAAAGCCGGCCCGCTTTATCATCTGCAAAACTTTCTTTTTTACCGTGCTTACCTTTGTGAGATATTTTTCGTCCCCGCGACAGTTATAGAGGTCCGCGAGGATATGAAGCGACTTATGCATTTCCTTTTCGAGAAACGTTCCGCATGGGGTAGCGCGTACCGCGCCGAACGACGTTGGTTTCGCACTTCCTTATGTTAAACGCTTTCGTTAAGTGTCTCAGCGTTCTTTTTCACTCCTGCTCTCATTTTTGCAAGAATCCCGTAAAACTTCAACTGTGGATAACTCAAACTTGACGAAAAACCAACGATGGCAATGTGAATATTCTTGACAACTTTAAAATAAATTTCGCATTTTATAATTCAGATTTTCTATTCACGAACTTTGCTATGACAAAAACCAATAATAGTCATAAAGTTTAAATAAAAAAAGCGGCCGCACCCCGAAGAATGCGGCCCCGGTCACTCTGTTACTGGTTTCTGTTTGTCGACAAGACCTACGGAAACTGGAACTTCCCCGCCGCGGTAGTTTCCTTTTCTTCGTCCGCCAAGCCAGTCGGGGCATGAGCACCAGATGCCGTACTGGAGACCGGCACTCTGAAGAAGATAGCGAATCCCGTTTTTTGCCGAAAGCAGTTCGCCCCAGCGAAGAAATGCTCCCGGCTCCCGACCAAGCCAAGAGATGCACTTCTGAAGTTTGATTACATCTGCGCCCCCTGTGCATGTGCCGATCTGAATCCCCGCCGGGGACTGAATGAGAAGCGACAACAGCGCCCTTGCATGACTTGTGCTTTTGGTGCGGTCAAGAAGCGCTGCAACTTCCGGCGGCGCTTCGGTAAGCGGCTGGAACTTGTTAACGAGCGGTATGGAAGGCACGAAAACCACCTCCTTTCATTAGGGCATGATACGCAATTTTATAAGAATATGGAAATTAGATGCCCTCTTCGCGAATTCTGCCTTTGCGGAAAAAACGAGCGAAGCGCGAAAGGCGCATAATGCGTTTCACCCGGCGCGCGGCACGCAGACCCTTAGCGACAATTCTGCCTTTTAATTTGGAAAGGTTGGCCTTTAAGTCGTCTTCGGCAATATCAATCGCTTCATGTATATCGGACCCCTCGGCCCGAACGCGGAGTGGCCCATAAGGACCGGCGCCGGATACTTCAGCAAACCAAACATTGCCCTTTTTGTGATGCAGGGTATCGCGCCCCACTTCTATCAAGATCTGCCAAGGCGTCTCTCCCGTCCCGCCGATCAATCTTTGTAGGGCATCAACAATTTTTTTCTCAATATAGTCGGTGAGCGCCGGCGAGGGGTCAACTTTTGTATAACGAATTTGGTATCTCATCCCGTTAGAAGCAGATCACGATCAAACGCATTTTCTGCTTTATAGAATATTAAATGAAAAAATTGACATACTTTTAACCTATCTTTCGCAATCGCGGCTTCTAACGGGATCATGCCGTTAAAAAACCAACTAGATTAACTTAAATATAGCTAATTTATGAACCCTCGTATATAGAAACACCCCCGCTAGCGGGGGTGTTTCTATAGTGGGAATCGGCTTATCTTCGCCTCTTGCCGCCCTTTCTGGCCTTCTTGGACGCCTTTCTTCTCTTTGCCATGATAATATTCTAAATTAATTCTAAGTTAACCCGTCGCTAGGGACGCGAGCATATGCCGACCACCGCATATGCTCTTAATACGATTCGGAAATAAAATCCGTTCCTAATCCTTAATAGAATTACTTCTATCGTACTGAAATTTGATTTGAGAAGCAAGTGTGGATAACTCAAACTTATAGAATTCTTGGAATCGCGGCAATAAAAATCAAAATCTGGCGAAAGGAACTACGGCGGTTATTTTAGAGTTATATATTATGAATGTGATAGAATCCGACTATGCCGACGGAAATAGAAGATACTAACTCAAAACGCAGAAAAAAAGTTGTCATAGGTATTACCAAGGCCACCTGGGGCGGCGCGCAGCGCTATTGTTTTGATCTGGCGACGCATCTTGCTAAAAACCAATTTGATGTCGTTCTCGTCGCTGGCGAGTCCGGGTTACTCGCTGAACGCCTCAAGGCCATTGGTATACGAGTAATTATTATCTCCGGCATGAGGCGTGATATCAGATGGCTGGGTGAGCTTCTAATCCTTAAACGACTTATCTCAATTTTACGAAGCGAGCGGCCGGATATTCTTCACCTAAATAGCCCCAAAATGGCGGGGCTGGGAGCACTGGCGGGACGGATTCTAGGCGTGCCAAAAATAGTCGTCACTATACATGGCTGGTCGTTCTTCGAAGATAGGAACACTGTCGCAAGAACTATCATATGGTTTTTTTCATGGTTTACCGCGGTATTCACCCACAAGGTCATTGTCATTACTCATCGCGATTATCTGGCGGCCCAAGATTTTCCCTTCATCGCTAAACGGAAATTCACATTGATACCGAACGGCATTGGAGAATACGGAAATTTCGTAGAGCGTACCATCGCGAGAAAGGAACTGCGCGACTTAGCAAGTTTTTACGACACTCCTTTTATAATCGGGACTATCACGGAACTGACCGCGAACAAAGACCTGCCGACACTGATACGGGCCGCCGCTAAACTGCCCCAAAACGCCGTTTCCATCATTATCGGAGGCGGTGAGGATGAGACCCGCTTAAGAAAATTAATAGAAGAACTGGACGCTGCTCATAAGGTTTTCTTGACCGGGTTTGTGAAGGATGCTTGGCGCCTCTTAAGGGGGCTTGACTGTTTTATTCTGACTTCCGTAAAAGAGGGTCTGCCCTACGTTATTATGGAAGCTATGGCAGCGGGACTTCCCATTATTGCAACCAATATTGGCGGAATCCCTGATCTCTTGGTTCAAAATGAATCGGGTATTCTTGTTGCGCCGAAAGACCCGGAAATGCTTGCGGCAGCCATACGAAAACTAGCGGAGGATGGTCAGCTCCGTGATAATTTGGCAAAAAATGCGAGGTATCGCGTTGAAAAATTATTCAATATAAACGCTATGATTGAAGAAACTCGCCGCCTTTACAGGGAAGTATCTAACTGATACTAACTTGATATATATGAAACAACGAGGCAAAGTTCTCATTCTGTTGGCGGGAGACCTTATCATCTGGTACGGGACGCTTTGGCTTACGCTTTTTTTCCGCTATTACCCCACAGAAGACATATTGGAGCTTTTAGAGCTTCACGCCGTACCCTTCAGTATTGTGTTTTTTGCCTGGGCCGTGTTTTTCGGCGCTTTCGGGCTTTATGACCTCCGTTTCATAAAAAACAGTAAAATATTCCTCTACCGCCTGATATGGGTGGGTATCATCAATACTCTAGTAGCCGTTTTGATACTCTATTCGTCGCTACCGATATTTGAAATTGAACCGCGGCGCAATCTTTTAATGATTACTCTGATATCAACAATTCTCATGGCCACCTGGCGATACTGCTTTAATGCCCTCGTGATTAGAGCTCCAGCTGACCGCGTTATATTTTTTGGCGCCAACCAAGAGACCGTGGATCTTGCCGAATATCTTCTGAAAAATCCGCAACTCGGGCAAAAACCCGCAGCTTTTATAGTTAATGGCGGGTCAAATAGCATCGGGGACTTGCCGCTACCCGTTATCTCGTTGAGTCAGCAAAATTTCCTGAAGATAGTCCAAGACACGAAAGCCAATACGGTTGTCATCTCGCCGGTCATGAAAGAGAACCGGGAATTAGTGAAGTCCTTATTCCAAGTGGTTCCCATGGGGGTGAACATCGTGGAATTTCCGTCTTTTCATGAAATGCTGACGGGGAAAATTTCTCTTTATTTGATAGAAGAAGTTTGGTTCTTAGAAAATCTGATAGGCGGTAGAAATACCAGATATGAATTCTTCAAGCGCGTTCTTGATATTCTGTTCAGTGTTGCGGTTGGCGCGTTGGCTCTTATTCTTTTTCCCTTGATTGCTCTCGGAATATTTATTTCAAATCCCAGAGATATTTTACGCTACAAACAAAAACGTGCGCGTCCGGGAGACGGCATATTTTTCTTTCGTCAGGAACGCGTGGGTAAGAACGGACGAATTTTCAATTTTGTTAAATTCAGAAGCCAGGTACTGGGGGCGGAGCGCCTAAGCGCAGCTATGAACGAGACCAAAGAAGCCATAAATGACCCGCGCCAGTACGCTTTCGGCACTTTTATGCGAAAGTCATATCTGGATGAGCTGGGGCAGGTATGGAACGTATTAAAGGGGGAAATGTCGTTTGTCGGCCCGCGGCCGGAACGCCCGCAGTATGTTGAAAAATTAAAAGAGAAAGTACCATTTTACGAAATGCGCCTTCTGGTAAAACCCGGTATTACGGGTTGGGCGCAGATCAATATGGAAAATGATGCCGCGGTGGATGACGCGCCGGAAAAGATGCAGTACGACCTTTATTACATCAAGAACCGCTCTTTGATCTTAGACCTTTTGATAGCATTGCGCACCGTATTCTCTATATTGGGAAGGCGCGGACGCTAACGCAAGGGTTTGCCGGAATCAAGTTCTTTAATGAACCGCTCCGCTTCCGCTTTGAGTTCAGGAGCGAGCTCGCCTGCCTGGCGAGCTGCGGCCCTCGCCCCTTCACGGTCTCCAAGGGCATACAAAACGGCGGCGTATTGGCCATATAACGCGCCGTTTCGCGGCTCAAGCTTAAGTGCTTCTTCAATTAGTGGCTTGATGCTCACCACGTCATTAGCGCTGGAATAGGCCTGGATAAGACGCTGGATAGATGGGACATCTACGGCCGGAATCAGCCGGCGGTATTCCGCAAGCGCCTTGTCGGCAATGTCCTTCTTTTTAGCGACTATAGCCGTAACGGCCAGATTGAGCTGGGCGCCGTGAAATGTCGGGTCAAGCTCAACCGCCTTTTGCATAAGTTCAAGCGCCCGGGCGGGTTGGCCAACTGACAGATAAACCGAGGCCAACTCAAAATATAACTGCTGTTTATTCGGAGAAAGCTTTATTCCGGACTCCAGCGCGTCAACCGCACGGCGGGCGTAATCGCCATTTAATCCAAGATAGTTATTGTAGATTGACCCTAAAAAGAGAAAATACTTGGCGTCAGCTGCGGGAGTCACCGCCAATTTTTCCACTTCGCGCACCGTGAATTCAACATAGCGCCCGTAATCCTCCGCGCTTACTTGGGGTGGGCGCGCAACGAATACCCTGGAAAGCGAAGCAAGTTGTTCCCGGGCTTCGCCGCTACCGAAGGTCTCATAGCTCAATGCATTCTCAAAATGCCTTTGCACTTCAGGAAGAATCCGGGGATTCGCTTGGCTAAGGCCTTGAATTATCTCGCGCGACGCCAGTATCGGTTTCAGATTGAAATAATAAAGCGAAGCCAAAATGAAAATTCCCGTGCCGCCCATGAGAATCCATACGCGGCCAACATCCTTGAGGGGAGCCGGTTCTCGGTTTGATCGATTTGCTTCCCCGGGCGAAACGCGATGAGCCATAAAATCAGAGAAACCTAACAGCGTAAAGAGAAAAAAGTAGCTTTGGAAATTATCAAACACGAAAAAATTCTGCGCGAGATAAGCGGCCGAAAGCCCCACAAGCAGGCCTCCTTCCAAAGAGGCAAAGTTACCTTTCATCCAAGCTCGCTTGATATTTAACACTCCAACGCCGATAACCGTGAGATATGCGGCCAGTCCCAAGACGCCGGCGTGTATCAACCAGTCAAAAAAGAAATTATGCGACCTATCAAACCAGGGCTCGCTGTTCCAGAGCTTGGGGTCAAAATATTTATTGAAAGCAGCGTAGAAATTCTCCTGACCCCACCCGAGAATCGGACGTTCCTTGACTCCCTGCCAGGCGATTTTCCAGATCATAATGCGCGACTGCACAGTGCGCTCACTGGAAGAAAGTGAAGCAAAACGCGCGAGGACCGGATTTTCTTTTACGAAAGCGGTACTTCTCAAAAGGAAAAAACCGGCGGCAACCGCAATGCCGACTGCAAGTATCCCCATAGAAATGTCGCGGACTACGCGCCCTCTTGGTTCAGCCGGTCTCTTAAATGCGAAAAAGATCGCTACGAGAGCCGCCACGCCGCCCATGGCAAGTATCACGCCTCTAGTCGCGGTCAGATAAATAATGACGAGTTCAAAAACCGCCGCGCTTATTGCCGCCCAGCGAAGCCAGGAACGTCTTTCGCGGTACGCCAGAAAAAGCAGGAAGAACACATGGAACATCAGGTAAGACGCGAGGTAGGCCGGATTGCCTATGGTCCCGTCAACGCGCACACCCCCTTGGTATGATCGGGCAAGGCCGAGGTTCTGGAAAAGTGCCGTAAGCGCGACGAAGACGCTTACAATAGAGGAACCGTAAAGGTACAATCTCCAATCAGAAACCTTGCGGAACATGGACGCGGCGATCAGGAAGAAAAGAACCATATGGATCAGTCCCAGAAGTCCCTCCATGCGTTCGTAATTGGACCAAAAACTGCGGTAGGGATTGACCCCTAAAATGTCCGCGAGTGTCACGATAAAAAGGAGTACGATCACCGCTTTCACGAGCGGCGTTAAGCGCGGCCGGTATTCGCGGGACATTACAAGCAGTCCAACCCAGGCAATAGCCAGAATTTCAATTATTATCCTAAAAGCAAAATTCCTTCCCGTAATGAACGGGAAGAGCATGGAGGTGGAAATATATAGCGGCAACGGCAAAATAAAATACAATCCCGTTTTAATTGTATTTGAGAGATACCGCTCAAGGTCTTGTAAACGCATAAGACCTATTCTACGAATTGATGGGGAAAAGGCAAATAAGTAAATCTTTCGTAACGCGTAGCCAAGTCAGTCCATTCAAATGCGGCTCCGTTATGAAGATGGTTTTTTCTTCCGTGCTAGAGAACCTCGCATGCTAGAGAACCTCGAAAGTACCTGACCGCGCTTGATAGGCCTTGTTTAATATTTTTATTACCGATAAAGCGCTATCAAGCGAAAGCGGCGACTCCGATGCTTTAATTTTACCATCAAGAATATCCTGCATATGAAGCATCTCACGATAAAAATCGTCAGGACGTTTTTTGGGGAATACCTTTTCCGAGACCTCTCCCCCACTGAGTGAGAACCTGACTAGATCTCCTTCGGGTACCCCACCGCAAAACCACTCAACGAACCCGTTACTGCCCTGGGCTCGCATCCATTTCCGCACTGGTTTGGTAACCACATCCTGCACTATCCGTCCGACTTTCCCCTTGTCGGTGTTTACGAGAAATGCCGAAACCGAATCATATTCGGTGCCGCCATCGGTTTTTATCTCCATGGAAACCCCCATTTTCTTCCAAGCGCCAATCCCAGCTTTTCCAGCAAGAAACTGCCAAAGATGCAACGCGTGTGAATGTTCTCCGCCCGCACCCCCTCCCCGCTTCCAAAAACCGAGATATGAATCTTGCGGACCGCTAAGCCATGGATGTGCGGCAAAAATACCGCCCCAGTGTTCCCGGAACTCAACATCCAGCGTTTCCACTTCGCCTATCTTTTTTTCTGTCAAAATACTTACCACCTCGCCGATAGATTCGGCAACTGCGTGGTCATACCCTACAATTACCACCGTTTCCGGTTGCTTTGCCGCTGCATCAAGAAATTCCTGAAGACCATCCAGAGTTGGAGGACAAAGCGGTTTTTCCAGTTGCAGTATTTTAGGTTCTTCGCGAAGTGCGGCCAGCGCCAGCTTCATCCGCGCATCCGGCGGCGTGCCTATCGCTATTATGTCAAATCCACCCCTAGGTTCTTTATCGCTTGTAAAAAGCTGAATGGTCTCATCCCAAGCGCCGTAACGCTTCGGATAAATATCCTCTTTCATGCGCCGAAGCGCTTCCGAGTCTTTATCCACAACCACTACGTCCCAGCCCATCCTGCGAGAGGCCTGGGCTAAATGATTGCCTATGGAACCCGCTCCGATTATTTTTATTTTCATAAAGTAAATAGACCGAATATTGAATGATTATATCATTAAAATTTTGTAGCCCGCCCCGATGGTCATCGGGGCGGGCCGTCCTTAATCCAACGCCGTCAGGAGGCCGTTAAGGTCGTCCAGTATCATCATATCCTTACGGCCGAAACGAGATAACCCGCCGCGAATGGCTACAAAACGGCAGTCGTGCCGCATCGCCGCGTCCAAGTCCGATTGCCCGTCTCCGACAACCGCGGTCTCGTGTCCTTGAACGCCGAGGAGTGCCAGAATCTTGCCGAGATTCTCCATCTTGGTGCCGGGTGGGGCACCGCATACTGCCGCAAATTTATGCCGCCAGCCCCGAATCTCCAGCACTCGCTCTATCGCCTCCTGGGGCGTCGCGGAATTCAAAGCGACCAAGATGCCTGCCCGAACCAGGTCATCAAGCGCTTTTTCGGCACCCGGCGTCGCCGGCGCAGCCGATTGTAGGTCTTCTGCCGCCTTAGTATAGCGCGCTAGATAGTATTCTGCCGAAGCGGGGCCGTCCAAAATGCCGAAACGCTCCAGTTCCGCCAGAATGCCAGTTATCATGTCCAGACGACCCGTGCCCGGGTGTTCTATCGTGAACGCCCGTGCTTTATCCTCCGCGCCGGGAATGTCGCAGAATATACTCCAAAACGCGGTTTGTTTCTTCCACTCCGTCCCGCGAACCAGCGTGTCGTCGAAGTCAAACACCACTACTTTTATCATGAGAGTTGTCTCCTTTGGTTTCGCATACCTGAAAAAGAGCAAGCAAAAAGTTCGGCGTTTCAGCGCAAACTCTTAGCTAGCTCTTCTTCTTTAACCTCATCAAACTGATGCCGACCCCAATTTTGGAGCCGGGTCTTCCTGTCGTCCCTAGCCATTTTGGCTATCTCGCGGTCAACATAAAATGAATCGTCGTTGAAACTCGCGGTGGAAATTTCTTCAAAGATGGCTCCAGTCGCCGTACCGAAAGAGTGCCAAACGCCACGAGGAACCCAAAGCGAATCGCCGGGATAGAGCATTTTCTTTTTGCCTTCAATTTCCACATACAACTCGCCGTAAAGCAGTTGGAACGTTTCATCCTTTTTCTTATGGTAGTGCACCGGGTTCCACTGTCCCGGCAACTGGACAATTATCTTCTTGGCGTATTCGCGGTTAATGCATTCTATCAAAAGGCATCCTATCTTATGCAGGTTTTCCACGCCGTAGTGATGCGAGATCTCCACGGAAAAATCATGCCCCAGCGGGATGCGCGCGGTATTCAGCATGCCCTTTACGGCGTGTATGGTGGAGTAAATTATTTCTTTCTTACTTTTATGATTGGGGTAAATGCGCTCGCTTACGGGTTTGTGAACGTGATAATCGCGGTCAGCCAAAAGCCCCTCTTTCCATTTGCCACTGGTTAATTGCCCCTCCATTATCGGCATGGCGAAAAATACGTCCGAGCGTTTTATCGGCTCACCGGCTTTAATTTCCTTTTTGGCGTAAACTCCGCGCATCAGGGACTTCAAATCGGCTGTTTCTTTCTCATCAATTTCGCGTTCCGCGTTATCACCGCAGGCCTCAACCGCTTCCTTATAAGCCGCGACCCAGGCGTCTGCTTCTTCGGGTGTTGCGGAGTAAGCATTCAATTTAATCTCATCCGTCGGCACTCCCACGTGTTTTTCAAATATCCTGGCGCCCTTGGCGTAAGCCAGGCGCACCGTATGGGTATCCGACGGGCTTTCGTGCGTGGACCATCCAACCGTTATGTCCGGATAACGATTGCGCATGATGGCAATTTGATTCAAATGAAGTTTATTATTCGGCGTCGGGTACATGGAAACACAGTACATTATGGCAAAATGCACGCCGCGGTGCTGAAAAAACGAGACAACTCTGTCAATATCACGGATCATTAAACCCCCGGTGGAGCAAATCACCGGCTTTCCCGTATCGGCAATTCTTTCAAGCAGTGGCCAATCATGCGCCGATGAACTGCCTATCTTTATGATATCCGCGCCCAGACGCTCAATCGCGTCCACGGACGCTTCGTCAAAGGGCGTTACCATCGTAAGCAGTCCGTGGCTTTTTATTTCCGCCAAAAGTTCACCGAATTCATCCTCCGAAAGCCGCGTAGAAAGAAAACGCTGAATGTGCTTATTTTCGGTGCTCTCGCGGTAATCGGGATGAATAAAGGTATCCAAGTCCCTGAATTGGAGTTTAACCGCGGCGCGAACACCGTGTTTTCGCGCCAAAGCCGCCATCTCCTGGATGATGCGTTTTCCGTGCTCCACCGACCCCTGATGGTTGTTCGCCATCTCAAAGGTAAAAAGGCCGTTGAAGTCAAATTTTCCTTTGTTCCCTAGTGTTGACTGCATCGCGTGGTCACCCATCCGATAGTTCTAAATACTTGCTATTAGTACCCTTAAACCACAAAAACGTCAATACGGGCCTATATTTTATAGAACCGCAAAAGAGACCTCCCGGTTTTCCAGGATGCGTCCCCGAGGCGACGCCGCAGAATAAGCCCTGCCAACTCAAAATCAATCGGATTGTCTATATTTATGGAATCCTCGAGCTTCATTAAAAAATACGTGAGTTTTCTGCCCGAGGTGGATCTCATTTCACGTATGGTGCGAAGCCGCATCACGTCCGTAATACCGCGCCTACGCGCGAGATGCCGCGCCACCACGCGCCGAGCGCTGTAAATGTCCATAGAAGCTTCGCCGCGTCGCCGCCCTCGCGGAGTGCCTGCTCCTTCAAGGCATCGAGTGCGGGCGCCTCCGCGACAGAGAGTGCGACGACAGCGTCGCGGATCGCCGGCCACGTCGCCTCGAACGCGGGTGCTACGAAGATCGCGCGGAGCGGTAACGCGAAGCCGGACTTCGCGCGGTAGGCGAAATTATCGCCGAAGCGGTTCGCGACGAGGCGCTTAAGTATCGGCTTCGTGGCGCGGGGTGCTGTGCCGCGGCGTGGGAACAACCCGACGGCAACCTTGAGGCGCGTGGGGAGACGCCGGGCGAGTGCGAGGACGCGCGGATCGAGGTACGGCACGCGGTTCTCGATAGAGTGCGTCATCGACATGCGGTCCTGGCGGTGGAGTAATTCCTCCATGTACGCGCGCCGCTCATAGGCCATGAGGTGCTCGAGGGCGTCCGTCTCCGGCGTCGCCGCCCAAAGCTCAAGACGCTCGCGGAGTGCCTGCTCGCCGTCGAACCATGGACAGGCCTCGCGCACCACTTTGGGGTCGTAGATAGCGGAGAGCAGAACGAGTGCCCGAGCGAGGTCGCCCGCGCGCGCGAGGCCGCGGCACCGGGCGAGTTCGAGGCCGCCGGGTAGAGCATTGAGGCGCGCGAGCCACGCGGCGCGGTTGTAGTGCGCGTATCCGCCGAACACCTCGTCCGCGCCCTCGCCACTGAGAAGTACAGTTACGTGGTGGCGGCGGGCCTCGCGAGCGAGCGCGTAAATACCGAGAGCGTTGGGGTGGCTGATGGGGAAATCGTGATGCCACGCCGCGTCGAGGAGCGAGGCCGCCATTTCATCAGTGGCAAGGCGCGTAGTGTGACCGACGAGCCCTAACTTAGCGACGACGGCATCTATGAACGGACTCTCGTCGTAACGCGGGTCGTCGAAGCTTACGGAGAAGGAGTCAAAAAGCGAGCCGTGATGGCGCGCGGCCCACCAGGAAATGAGGGTGGAATCAATACCGCCGGACAATTGACAGCCGACTTTCACGTCGCTCATGAGCTGCGCCTTCACGCTTTCGCCGACGGCGGCATCAACGCGCGCCGCCGCCTCGTCCTCCGTTAATGGCTCGGGCTCGTGCGGTGGCGGCTTGTACCAGCGCACTTCCCGCGCTTCGCCGTCGCGAATAAGTACGTACCCTCCCGGCTCCACCGAGTGCACGCCGCGGAGAAGCGTGTCGGGTCCAATGACGTGGCGGAAAAGGAAAAATTCGTGGAGGCGCTCGCGGTTGACATCTGGTCGGAACGAGGGGTAGTGGAGAAAGGCCTTTGGCTCGCTCGCCCAGACAATCGCGGGGCCTTCGCGGAGCCAGTAGAGCGGTTTAATACCGACGTGGTCGCGCGCGAGGATTAGCGTCCCCGTGCGACGGTCATGGAAGGCAAGGGCGAACATCCCGTTGAGGCGCGGGAGAGCGGCCAGACCTTCAAGGGCGAGCAGGTGGAGGATCACTTCGGAGTCGCTGCGTCCCCGGAAGTGCACACCGCGTGCCTCCAATTCCGCGCGGAGCTCGAGGTAATTGTAAATCTCGCCGTTGAAGATGATCGCCGCGCCGCGGTCCGGTGTCAGCATCGGCTGGTGGCCGGTCGCGCCGAGGTCAACGATGGAGAGCCGCCGGAACCGGAAGCCAAGGGTCGCATGCGCACTCGGCGCGTCGACATACTCGCCTTTCGCCTTATCGAGATAGAGGAAACCCTCGTCGTCGGGTCCGCGGTGCACGAGCTCGCGCGTCATTGCCTGGAGAACGTCCGAGGGGACGCCGCGAGGATCTCTGATGCCTACGATTCCACACATGCCTTAAAGCGGATTTTTAATTTTCTTTCTGTCATTTTTTATTTGTCCAATACTTCCCAAGTTCAAAATCAAAGGACTGAGGTGTAAACCTTTCTACGCCCGATCCGGGATATTGGGTCAGTTCGCCAAAGTAGATCCGATCCCCGATATTGTAAAGATCTACTCGTATATAATCAAAACCTTTCGATAATTTGGCGGCCAGCAAAAGCATTTTTCCCAACTCATAAGGTCTGGACGTTATCGGGCCTTGTTTATATTTCAGCGTCGTTTTAATGAAATTCCAGTTGCTGTCGTAAAGAGACCTGGAATGACTAGAAAATCGGTCGTAATCAACTTGTATAAAGGCGCATTTTCCATGGATCATATGGAATTTATAATCTTTTAGTATCCCCCCATTCGCGTCTTTAAGCAGCTTTTCGATCACAAACATTCTTTTTTTTATTTTTTTGTAAGCCCACTCGTGCTTAAAGACCCCGTAAGCCGATTTAAGCTGCTTTTTTAGATCTGAAATGATTTTTTCCCTGTCAGGGGCTACTCCTTTTTCAACTATAATATTGGATCCCGAGTTATGATTGGGCTTCACGATGTATCCTCCGCTTAAACTATCAAAAGGAATTGTGTCGGGATTATCAGAAGCATACAGCAGCGGGATGAGGACTTTCTCTGCTTCTTCTTCGCCCAAAACATCTTTGATATACTGCCTCACCCTGTATTTATCGCAGACGATCGGCAAAAGAGGATTCCGGTCGTAAATTTTTTTCCAAACTATACGCTGGCTGAAACTTCGCGGGTTTTTGAGATCCAGAGGATAACCCATCATCTTTATGAATCGCTGTTTCTCGTGACGATATCTGGATAATATTTCCCATAAATCAAAGAAAAGACCCCTTAAGCTCATGACCGAGGAAGAATTCCACAATGTTCCTAAAATAGATCGGCCAAAATTCATAGCACTGTCCGCCTTATCACGTTACGCCAACGACAAAATCGCCGTAGCCAGACGCTCGCTGGATTTGCCATCGAGTTTGCCCGCGATATCTTCCACCATGCGCTTTCTGCCGTCTCGATGCAATGCGGGATTTGCAAGATAGGCGCGACAGGCCGCAATCAATTCTTGCTCGTTATTGGCGCGGGTAACCCCGCCGGAACGGACAATGTACCGATAATGCGTGAAAAGATCGAGCCCGGTTCCGACATTTTTATGCCAAGGCACGGGTTTGTATCCGTTGAATCCCAAAATCACCACCGGCCGGTCAAACATGACTGATTCCAGGGTCTGGCCGGAACCCGAGTTGATGTTAATGTCGTTCCAGCGAACCGTATTGATCAAGATCATCGTGTCTTCCTTTTCGAACTCCCAGCCCCTGGTGCCGGCGACCTTTTTGCCGGGCTGATAAAATTTCACGTGCTTAAGCTGGCTGATATCCGATACGGTCATATCGTACTTGGGATGAGCTCTTATAAGAAGCTGAGTTGGGGGCAAGTCGCCTCTGTCAATGGCGTCATTTATCATCTTGGCGTGATTGTAAGGATCCTCAACCGCGATATTGCCGCCCATGGCATACACAATCAGCTTTTTGGCCGGGTCAAGACCAAGGCGGAGAAAAAATTCCTCCCGCGTCCAATAGAATCCGGAATTAACGTATGAATCATAATGCGGCATACCTACAACGGTTATCCTTTCGGCGCGCATGTCGCCGTACTCAACGGCCTCTCGCTTAATATTCTCGTTATAAACCATCAACTGATCGGGCTTGAAGCGAATGGTGCCCTTGGAGGTTAAGTTGTCCCAACCGCGGATCATGGCGTAAGCCCCCCTGCCGCGGCGCCTGGCATGTTTCATCAACGAGATGTCGGCTTCGCCGATGACATTAGTGCACAGCACAAAATCCGGATTGTATTTATTAAAAACTGTTCGCCAGATCTCATCATCTCGCATCAGCCATTCGGCCAAGCGTGTGGCTTCGCGCCAAATTCTTAGTTTGCCGAGGTGCCAGAAAATAATGCGCATGGCAAGATTCCACGGCCGATGGGTCAAATAATACGATTCCCAGATGCGATACCAGACGCTCGCCGTAGAAAGACTGTTGAAGGCAACATTTTTAATAATCAAATGCAGCCCTTGGCGCTTAATCTCCGGCAAGGGCTCAATGAAGACCGAATCTCCGCCGTACTGCTTCTGGTAGTAAGCGACTTTGTCGGCCGGAACGAAGAGCACCACGCGGCGTTTGGATTTCAGAATAGGAAACGCTCCCGAGCGCAAAAACTCCTTGGCCGCCATGCTGGTCTCCACCGTCATGAAAATAATCTTCTTCTCACTCATTAAGAATATTTAATTTCGCAATACCAAATTGACCGATAGATTCTATATACTTGAAACCACTTTGGCAAGGCGCCGGTTTCCCGGAATTTACCCTTGCGCGATCCTCTTTTTCAGCAGGATCTCGGCCAATTCAAAATCAACCGGCGTATCAATATTTATGGAATCTTCCGGCTTCATGAAAAAATACGCGAGCTTTTTGCCCGAGGTTGATTTCATTTCACGTACGGTGCGAAGCCGCATCACATCCATAGCACCCGTATGAATATGGGCTTTCGGCAAGGCCTGGCGCGGCAAGTTATACGGTTCGTCTATTTGAGTAAATGACTTTGGCAGAAACGGCTCCACAAAACGCTCATCTTCCGCAGAAACGCGCCACATTTTATATGGATGCTTGGGAGCCTCCGTCATGGGCCGCGAGGCGTCAGCCTCGGGATTTTTTAATAAAACTTCTATGCCTTCATCAATATGCGCCGCCGTGCGGAGGGGTGAGGTCGGCGGCAAACGCAAAATTATTTCCGGTTCGTAATTTTCTTTTTCTTTCAAAAAATCCAGCGCGTGCGTCAGAAATTCTACATCGGTAGCCAAATCGCCGGAAATTTCGGGAGGACGCATAAAAGGCACTTCCGCGCCGTATCGTTTCGCAACTTCCGCGATCTCTTCGTCGTCGGTGGAAACGATAACGCGAGTCAAATGCTTTGACTTTTTTGCTTCCTCAATCGTCCAAGCAATCAATGGCTTGCCGCAAAGCAGTTTAATATTTTTCCGCGGTATGCCCTTTGACCCGCCTCTGGCGGGAATGACTGCGAGTATTTCCATACCAAAATATTTATACAACTAATTAGTGAAACTGCCCAGCAAGCCATCAAGTTTCTCTAAGTACGCTGAACCTCCTCGTGATACACCCGCTCCACGTTGACATCCCAGAGATTATGCCGCGCGCCGAAAATATTCTCTACCGCCAGCATGGCGGTATACATAGCGTGATCCTGATTGTTGTATTTGTGCATGCCGTTCCGGCCTACCGGATAGAGATTGGGAAATTTCGCCGCCGCGTCTTTTATGAGCGGCATGGCTTTTTCATAGGCATCGTCGTACACGGGATAGGTTTTCTCCATCCGCACCACCGCTCCGTCAACGACATCCGACTTTTGGGCAAGGCCGATTTTCTCAAGTTCTGCGGCGCCGAGATTCACCAGGACCTCGTCCGTCATTTTCCATATAGGGTCCGAGGTAAAACAAAAATACTCAAGACCCAGGCAGGTTTTAGAAGCATCCGGCACCATGCTTGGAGACCAGTTCTTGAAATTTTGAATGCGGCCGAGCAGCACGCCCGGCTCGTGCACGTATATCCAGTTGTCTCCAAAAAGATGCTCTTTATCCAGCACAAGCGCTACGGTTATAAAATCCCGATAATGAAGAGAAGCGGCGGCTTTGAGTATCTTCCCGTCAAGCTCTGGCCGGAAAAGCCGGAAAAGTTCGGAAAGCGGCATGCTTGATATCACCGCGTCTGTTTCAATGGTTTCTTCCTTGCCGTTATCGCCGCGTATCGTAACGGCGGTTATTCGCGAACTGTCATGATGGATGGCAACCGGCACCGTCTTAAAAAGCACTTTTCCGTAACCGGAATGTTCCGCCAAGTCCTTGGTTTTCTGCCACATCATGCCGGGCCCAAGCCGGGGATAATAAAATTCTTCTATCAGGGTCTTTATTTTATTTCTCCGGTTGCCGAAGAGGGTCGCCTTCAAAAGGCTCGTAAGCGAAAGTCCCTTGATGCGCTGTGCCGCCCACTCGGCCTTGATCTCGGTACAGGGTATCCCCCAGACCTTTTCGGTATATGATTTGAAAAAAGTGCGATATAACCGAGTCCCGAAGTGATTGATAATGTAATCTTCGAACGAATCTTCCCTCGGCCGCTTTTTTACGCGCGCCCAAACGTAGGAAAGACCCGATAGAAATGTTTCTTTCAACCCAAGCTTTCTTACGACATCCAGCGCCTTTAAGGGATAAAAAAAGAACTTTCCTTTGTAATATATCCTGGAAAGCCGGGGGCGTTTCAGAAAATCGGCACCGAGCACCTCCTGCCACATTTTGAACACGCACTCCACTTTTGTGAAAAAGCGGTGCCCGCCGATGTCAAAACGATATCCTTTATAGAGAACCGTGCGCGCGATGCCGCCGACCACCGAGTCCTTTTCAAGAATAATTGAACGGGTGCCGCGTTTAGCCAATTCATACGCGGCCGTAAGCCCTGCCGGCCCGGCTCCGATAATAACTACTGCTTTATTTTCTCCTTTATCCATTGAGTTCAAAACATTCTCATATTCTTGAGAATATGAGAATGTTGTTTCGCTAGTGTAGTCGTAAAAGCACTCCTTCAATAAATATGAAAACGAGACCAGCGGCAACAAACCACTGGAGGATACGTTTTAAGAATTTGATGCTTTCCGGTCTCATGGCAGTAGCGAGGGATTATTGGCCCGCAAATGTTCCAGCTCTTCGTTTCTCCCTAAAGGGCCGGTGGTCACCGCGCAATCATAATAACAGACATGAAGAGGATTGGAGTTAAACAACAGAAATCCCACGAGTACGAGCCCCGCCAGCGTTCCCGCCATTAAGAGATATCTCGCACCAGATTGCCGAATAGAATTATACAGGAACTCAACGCCTATAAGTGCCGCCAACGAGATTATAGGAACGAAATAACGGAATTGCACAATGGGCCAGGTCAGCATCTGCGACAGGGCCAACCCCAGGAGCAAAATAACCGGGAACACACGGTTTCTGCGTTCCTTAGAAAAAGCAAGGTCTACGGCGCCGTAGAGCGCCAAGATAAAAAGTACGGGCAAAAGCACAAAAAGTTTCCTCGCGACGTAGTAGGCGTTGTGCGGCAGCCATTCCAAAAGGGCGCTCTCGGCCACGCGAAGTTTATCCGCAAAACCAAGGTGGAAAGTTTTAACTGGGCCTTCTATTACCGGCGTAAGCCCGGCTTTGTTCCAGACATAAGTTAGATTTATTTTGGTCGTATGAAGAGGGTCTCCGAAGACCCGGGCATTTCTTATAAGAAGCGGCGAAATCACCAGAAGAAACACAACCAGTGCCAAACCCGCCGATTGCATCTTTTCTTTCCATAAACGCCGCTCCCAAAGAATAAGGATTATGGTTGCCGCGATCATCACCACGGCTTGATAATTCAAAAGCCAGCCGATGCCGGAAAGAACGGCAAGTAGTAACGCACGAAAATGAATTCTACTTATTGCCGCAAGAACCCAAAGAAGATAAAGCAGGGCCTGCGCCATATAAAAGGCGCCGTTCCCCGAATAATCTACCAGGACGTAAGAAAGTCCCAGCACCGCCGAAAGAAATATTCCGGCATCAGAACTTATTATCCTTTTCCCGGCCAAATATCCCGATATCACAACGCCCATTCCTACAACCAATGACATTATTCTAAAAAGCAGGAATGCGTTCGCCTCGGACGGCTTAATACCGCTGAACTTCATCAATACACCCCCTATGGTGGGCCAAAGAGGCGCGTTCAAATCCAGATACCTCCCGCCGTATTCTTTGGTGGAATACCAGTACGGCTCATCAGACGGCTCCGCTACCCGTAGCGTCCAGGACGATGCCACAGCCACGGCGGCTTTAGCGTTCTCATTGACGTTCCCGTGCGTAAAATAATTGAACGAAAAAGCAAAAAGTCGCAGGATCATAGCGCCGAGAATTATGCCTAATATCAAATAGTTTTTCTTTGAAAATTCCATTTTATCGGTATATTGCGCCGCGACCCATTCAGGACGCTCGTCTTAATCTGCCAAAAAGCCAGGTCAAAGCCGCAGACATAAACAGGAAGTAGAAGGGGTTCACGAACAGCCGGTGCCGCGCCTCAAGGCCGGTTACTAAGCTCAACGTAATAAGCGCAAGATAAAAAAGGAGAAAAATATAAAACAATGCGCCAAAACGACTCTCGGGATATCGCCTATACGCGACCCACGTCCCCAAAAGCGATAAAACAAATACCAGGCCCCAAACGACTCTACCCATCAGCGCTATCAATCCATAGGGCTCACTAATGAATGCCTTCACCGCCGCCCAACCATCGGTGATACTGCGGCTGGAAAGCAGTACCGTGAACGATTGATCCCCCGCACTGGGGCCGTCTATCAGACCGTAAAAAGCCATCAAGAAATGATAGTTGCCGGAGATCAAAAATGTTTGCAGGGAGAAAAAATAAAGTTTGGCATATTCTTTGGGATGCTGAAGTATTATCTCAATCGCTTTCTTGCCTAAAACTTCCTGATTAGCGAATTGCCGGATGTCGCGCGGCTCAGGAAGCAGGGGCTGTATCTCTCTTCTCATTTTTTGCCGCATCTCTTCATACGTTGTTCCTTCTGCGGCCGCTCGTACGGCAACCGCTGAATAATCATAAAGATGGCGGCTGTTAGCGGAGAGGAAGCCCCAGTGGTTAAAATCGTAATAATTTCGCGCGAGCCAAGGTGTTAAAACCAAATAAAAAACTGCGGCAAATACGACGGCGGCTTTTAAATGCTCTTTCCAGCGCCAGCGTTCAAGGATAAAACCGGCTGCTAATATGAGTGCCGGTATCAAAATGTAGAGAAATAGAGCGATGGGTCGTACGTAGTTCATCGCGCCCAAAATTAACGATGCCAATATCAAATTTTTCCATGCTCTGGTACGCCAGAAACGAACCAGAAAATATGCTCCCGCGATAAAGAAAAGCGCGCCGAAGGCATCGGAAAGAAGCGTTACGCTGTATAGAACTTCAAGCGGTTCAAGCGTCGTGAACCACCCGGCTATGGCAACCAGCTTTCTCTCAAAACCCAGAAGGACTCCTATTTTCATTACGAAAATGGGAATAAAACTCGCCGCCATAATTTGAATAAGAGAAGCAACCCATAAAGGAACGCCGAAATACAGGAATGCCGCGAGATACAAGGGATACCCAGGCGGCCTTGTACCCTCTATGAGACCGGGAAAGCCGGGGTCGCTAAGAGTTCCGGTATCCAAAAGCCCTTTAGCCAGACGCAGATATTGACTTGAGTCTCCCAGCGATATAAGACCGTTGCCGCCGAGCGACCAAATGATCAGACCGAACACCAAAAGGCGAACTGCTAGCGCGGCTAACCATATTCGCCGTTCCGATTTATCCCCACACCTTCCCGAAGACCCCGTGGGAAGGTGTGGGGATTTATTCATATGCCGATATATGATGTTCATTTTGCCGTTTTACGCTTCTTTAAGAATCCGGAAGGATTGAACGTGACCAAAAACTTTTCCATAGCGCGGTCAATCTCAAAATCATGGTTCTCACGCAAAAATTCCTCTACCGCTTCCATGGGACCGGGGCCGAAGGCCGGATAAACCGGATGACCGTTGATGTTCGTGTCTTCCACAATAAGATAGTTCCCTGGGGTTACGAGCGGCGAGTATGCTTTCAATTCCCGTGATACGTTATCTTTGCCGTGATCCGAATCCAGCACCGCCATTATTCTATCTCCGGGTCGCAGCATATTTTTTACCCGCTCCATTATATCCTGCGATGTGGAAAATCCCGTGAGATATTTAATTCTCGGATGCGCGGGACGGCCGGGCTGAACTTTGGTATCAATCGTAATCACCTTTCCCCCACCTAAAATATCCATGAGATGAGCGAAGAAAAGCGCTGAACCGCCGTGTGCCGTTCCTGTTTCAATGATCACCATCGGCTTAGTTTCCGCCACCAACTGCTGATAAATAACCAGGTCTCCGGGATATTTCATTACCTTGGCTCCGAACCAAGTTGTTTCGTTCCAAACGTAAGAATCGTAGTAAAGACGATGAAAAGCATCAATCAGCGTTTTTCCGGAGACACCACCGACTGCCGTCTTTTTATACAACATGCGCCGCCAAACCTGCAGTTCATTCGCCAGGACTCTGGCAATCTTTTGAGGCCACATATTGTTTTATTCTACTTCGGCATCCATAGCGAGACAACACGCAGGAACTATAGGCATTCGTTCTGGGCCCCATCGCTTTAGAAGAAAACAAGGAAGGGAATTATATAAATATTGTTCAAATTTATCAAGAAAGTTGTCCGCTCGCCGCATTTGAGCTATCATCCACTTGACCGAAAATGGCTGATTCAGCTAGGAAAACGGAGGTCTCGGTAGTCATTCCCGTATGCAATGAAGCCGGGACGGTTAAGGAACTTCACGCACGGCTGACGAAGGTCCTTAGTGATGCCGTGAAAAGCTTTGAAATCATATTTGTAGATGACGGGTCAAATGACGGTACGCTTGAGGCGTTAAAGGTGCTAAGACCCGTCACCATTGTGCGGCTATCCCATAATTCAGGCAAAACTACCGCAACTGCGGCGGGGGTGCGCGAGTCAAAGGGCGAGATAATCGTGACTATGGACGGTGATTTGGAAAATCTTCCGGAAGACATACCGCTTCTTTTGGAGAAAATGAACGAGGGGTTTGACGTCGTATCCGGCTGGCGCAAAGACCGCTGGCAGGGCGAGATGATAACCCGCAAAATCCCTTCAGTTCTGGCAAACTGGTTCATCTCCAAAGTTACCGGGGTACACTTGCATGACCATGGGGGGTTTTTCAAGGCCTATGCGCGCGAATCGGTGGTGTCTTTGCCCTTCTCGGGAGATATCCATCGCCTGATGCCCGCCTACGCCGCCTCGGCCGGAGCCGGGGTCGCCGAAGTACCGGTCGCGTGGCAGCGCCGGAGATACGGGGTTTCAAAATACGGCCTGATGCGCACTTTCCGCGTGATTCTAGATGTAATAGTCTTTTACTTCTTCGGGAAGTACGGGGCGCGGCCCATGCATTTTTTTGGAGTAGCCGGATTTATTTCAGCATTTCTGGGCTTTCTAACTTTTATTTGGATGCTCTTGCTCAAATTGCTCGAGGGGCTTCGCTTCACCCAAAGCCCCTTGCCCGTACTCACCACATTTTTCTTCATGATCGCTGTCCAATTCGTTTTGATGGGACTCTTGGCTGAAATGTTGCACCGCGTATTCAAAACTTCCGAAGCGGGCGCGGCACTCCCCATTAAGGAAACTTTGAGGTTCTAATATGTGCGGAATCGCCGGGTTCATTGGCGACGGTGACGAAAGAACGCTCCGCCATATGACGGATACCTTAAGGCATCGCGGGCCCGATGATGAGGGCTTTTTCATTTCGGGCAGGACGCATCTTGGCATGCGGCGCCTTTCAATCATTGATCTTTCAACCGGCAAGCAGCCGCAATCAAACGAGGACGGAACGGTGACCGTGGTGTTTAACGGTGAGATTTACAACTATCCGTCATTGCGCAAAAAACTCGAGAGCACGCATACTTTTAAAACGCGCTCGGATACGGAGGTACTGGTTCATCTCTGGGAAGAAAAAGGAGAAAACATGGTAAGCGAGCTTGATGGCATGTTTGCTATCGCATTGTGGGATGCCAAAAAAGAAATGCTCTTTCTCGCCCGCGACCGCTTCGGGGAAAAACCGCTGTATTGGACGAAAACGCCGGAAACATTCCTTTTCGGCTCGGAACTGAAGGCACTCGCGGCACACCCCGCCTTTAAAAAAGAATTCAACGAAGCGGGAGCCCTGCGGTATCTCTATCATCATTTCACGCCAACCCCGGAAACCATCTGGAATAATGTTTTTCGTCTGCCGGCGGCACACGCGCTTATTTTCAAAGACGGAAGGGAGCGGATATTTTCTTGGCGGGAATATCCTAAAAATCCGGGAGCGAATCAAATACCTTTTGAAACAGCCAAAGCCGAATTGGATGCGAAACTGGCTGGCGCGGTCGAGTCGCGCATGATAAGCGACGTGCCCCTGGGAATCCTGCTTTCCGGCGGGGTGGATTCAAGCACTGTTGCTTACTACGCAAGAAAAATTTCGCCGAACATCAAGGCCTTCACGATCGGTTTTGCTGAAAGATCGTATGACGAATCGGAAACGGCGCGCTTAGCCGCTCAACGCACCGGTGTTACGCATCGTCTGAAGACCTTCAGCGAACATGAGGTTGTGAACGAGTTTGAAAAACTGACAACCATGCTGGATGAGCCGTTCGCGGACGCTTCACTTCTCCCGACAGCGCTCCTCTGCCGTTTCGCGCGGGAAGAAGTAACAGTGGCTCTGGACGGCGATGGAGCTGACGAACTATTCGGCGGGTATGAGGTCTTTAAGGCCCAGGCCGTTGCTCGGATTCTTGGAACTCTGCCGGAAGGCGCGGTGAAAGGCATCGGCGGGTTGATTCGCACCATGCTCCCGGCCTCACGTGAGTATATGAGCGCTTCCTTTATGGCTGAACGCTTTTTCGGAAATTACAAGAAAGATGTGATGTTGCGGCAAGCCGAATGGACATCGGCCATCAACTCCGACCTCATTTCCAAGATAGTACAACGCCCGCTGGGCGATTCGCTCTTTAAGGCCGTGACAAACCGCAACAGAGAAGCTCGAGACCTCAACGATTTTCAAAGAAGCGCTTACTATTATATTTCGAGCTATCTGCAAGACGACATTTTAATGAAAACCGACCGGGCCGGCATGTATCACTCACTTGAGGTCCGCGTTCCGTTCCTTGACCCCCGCGTGGCTGATTTTGCCATCTCGCTCCCCCAACGCTACAAAGTCCGCGGATTGAAACGAAAATATATTTTGCGCGAACTTATGCGGCCTCGTCTTGGGACTGAAATCGTCGATAAAAAAAAGCAGGGTTTAACGCCGCCACTCGCGCGTTGGTTTTCCGGCATACTGAAGCCCGTACTCCGGGAATACCTAGACCCGCAAAAATTAAAGCGCCAGGATATCTTTAGACCGGCGGCCGTTACCGCTCTTATGAACGAGCATCTCTCCGGCAGCAAGAACCGCTACCTAGAACTCTGGACACTGCTCATCTTTCAGGTCTGGTATGAGCACTGGGTTAAAAAACTCTGACCTTTCCGATTTTCAGATCGGCAGAGCTTATATCGCGCGTGTCCGAATTTAGCTGCGACCCCAGAAACAGCCGGCTTGAGGGAACATAAACGAACTCTTCGTATCCGCCGGCATATCCTTTATCGAAAATATGCGGCGGGAAATAATCGGCAACTTCAAGTTTCCCATTTTGATAAATGAATTTACGCGAGAATTTCCAACGGCTCTCCCGCCGATTTAAAATAAGCACCCGACGCAGAAAGACCTTTAAGAATTGTTCGCCGTTCGGCAGAAAAGAAAAGACAACGTGAGCCGCTCGCAAGAGAAAGAAGAATGTCCCGGAAACTTTTGTCTCTTTTTCTCTCACCAAACTTCCTTGGATTAAAAATGTAAGAGGCGCATCATTCGTTAGCCCTGATCGAGTTTGCAGCGAGCCGGAAACATATACTTTTTTTGCGCGCCGCAGGACAAGCCCGCCTCTTGATTCTCCTTTTCCTATCTCTTTGTCGTACAGGTAAAAAACGCCGCCCTTTTTAGTATTAACCACGAAATATACCTTAGAGTCAGAATGCACCAATATACCGGCTTGCGGGAATTGGAAAGTACGCTCTGTCTCACACGGCAATTCAGGCACATTGGATTCCTCGCGCGCCAGTCCCGTCATATGCGCCTGCAAGAATGTGTATCCATTTTGGAGAAGATACCGATCATCGAGTGTTTCGGGTGTCGGCAAGGCGTTGGTTTGATAACCCACGCGAACTTTTTTTGCGATTGCGGCCGCGATAGGAAACTCACTCGCCAGCGCCTCAAAACCGGAAGGAATAAGATAGGCGGTATTACGGCTTGCGTAAATGCCGCCCGCACTGCCGTCGGGGTGAATAAAGTGCGAAATGAACTCTAGGGCTTTTTCAAGCATCGGTTTTACCTCGTCGTCCTTTGATTTCAAATAATATTTGGCGAGATAGTCGATGGTCAGCGAAAGGTAGCCGATGTCCGGCCCGCCGTATTCGGGAAACCAGCCTTCGCTTGATTGGCGGCTGGCTATGAATCTAGCCAGATTTTTTGAGGCCTGACGATATCGTTCATCGCCCGTCAGCAGGAAAGCGTTATACAAAGCCGCCAGCGCCCCGCTATTTTGGTTTGTTACCGTTTCCTCTCTACGCCCCAAGAGCCAGTCAGCCGAACGCCGGATGTGTGCTGTAAGTATTTGCCGATTCTTAAGCTCCGGGATTAACAGCAGAGTTTCGGAGACGGCGTAGAGCGAAAAAGCGGTTGCCACAAAGCTTCGCTCGCCCGGGTACCACTCCTCCACCGAGCCGCCCCGATGCTGTCGCGAGATCCAAAAGTCGATTGCGGCGTTGATACATTCAAAGATCTTTTCATCGCTGCGATACGGGCTCCACTCTCCTTTCCAAAGAATGGCAAGCGTCAAAACCCCTTCTTGCATACGCGCCGAGGGGAAATCGGTGATTTTATAGTGCCACCAGTTTCGGTCAAAACAGCCGAAACTTTCCATTCCTTTCGTACGATTCAGCGCGCTTAATACCCGAGGTAAGGCCGCGAGTGCGTGATCAAGATAGATTTGGCGGTTCATATCTTTTTAAAAAGAAATTCATTATTCAGAAGACCGTCATTAGTGTTCAAATTCTCCAAAACGAAGCTTAGCGGCTTCACGAACCGAAAAATCTCCCCCGCGCTCGCAAATTCATAGGGATACCCCCCGAGCCAATCTTTAATATCGATCCGCCACGACATGCCGCGATATCGTATATGCCCGCGAATCTTTGTTATTGGATTTTGAAATGTTATCAAATAGCCCAAAACAAGAATAGCCATTAAAAACCAATCAATGATATTTTGTAAAAACCATGGGAGACGCGAATAGAACCGCTTTTCCCAAAGCCAGAATTTTGAAGGGAACAAACGTCCATCGGGATGCAACCCCCAGCCCTCCGACTTATTGTAGATGGCGATATGGAGCAGGCCGCCCTGTCGCACCAGACTTGCCGCATTCTTAATCGCCTGCCACATTGACCCGGTATGATGCAAAACGCCCCAGGAATACACTATGTCAAACTCGCCCAGGGAACGGATAAACTTCTCATCAAGAATCGAGCCGTGGAATACTTTCCAATTTGAAGGAGCCCCGGCCATTTTCCAGACGCGCTCCGTCACAAGAACTGAATCGTTATCAATATCAAAACTGACCACCGTTGCGCCTAACTCAAAGGCAGCCAGTGAAAATATGCCGCTGCCGCTTCCAATATCAAGGAACGATAAACCTTTTAACGATTCCTTGTTCAAGAAACGCGTAAGAGAGCTCTTCGCCTCATCGATACGACCGCGGTTCGAATACATCCGGTCATAGTTATCCCAATTCCGTCCAAAGCGAAACATATCCGGCTTTTTTGTTTTATTCATTCCCATAACCGTATAATTTGATTTTTTCCCACACGACCCCCCGATACCGCAGCTCTACATTATGCTCTCCCGCCGGAGCCATTACGGCTTGAGTCAGGTAATTCGCGGTGCGGATAGGGACCGGCGCGCCGTCTACGACAGCTTCCCAGCCCGGCAAGTGCGACTCTGAAATTACGACCCAGCCGGAACTCCGACCCTTTGTTTGAAATCGGATCTCGCCGGCGGAGTAAAAAACATTACTGACCGAAAGCCCGCCGGGGATTATTTCCTCCTTACACTCAACACATTCAACTATATCCGAAACCCCGCCTCTCTTTCTATAGAGCTGGAAATATGATTCGTCCCACTGCGAGACCTGGCGCACGCGTTCTGGAGAATAGACCCTCGGCCGTACGCTCTGATTTTGATAAAGATGTAAGCCCAATTCGCGAAAACTGTCAGCTGCCACGGGGATCTCAATGAGAGACGCGTCTATAAGCGGATATCCCGAAAGCAGGTATTTCACATTAAAATCTGAAAGAAGCGGAAGCCATCCAACAAAATCTTTTGCCTGCTTTGATATATTATCTTTCGGGTCTTCATTCCCAATAATTTCACGCCATACATGGGACTGGCGCTCTGTCCAGTATGGTTCGTACCCGTCAGCTCGGGGAATGCCGAAATACATATTGACGTTCGTCGTAAGCATTTCTTTGGAAATGGCGTAGTCCCGGGTATTGGTGAGAATTTCTTGCGCCCGGATTTTTTTAAAAGCGGCCTCGCCCGTGAGGAAACTGACCAGGCGATATTGATTAGTATCCGGTTCGTACTTTTGCAGCGTCTTAACAAGATTGGGCGGATTTTCGTATTCGCGCCTATCGATCAGCAACGGACGCTGGAGAGCGTAATACGAAACAAAATTTGCCGAGATAATTACAAGACCTATAATTGTGAAATTCCTGTACGAAATTTTCTCTTTCCAAAAACGAGCAATAAATGCAAGCGAAGTCAGAAATAAAATTAGCGGCAAAACAAACATCCAGTTCGTTACGGAGAATGAAGCGCGAATTTGATTGAGAATCTTAGCGAGGACCGCCACATAATACTCTTCCGGGTATGAGCCCGTTATCGAAATAAAACCGGAGAGTTTGGTGAAAAGTGATGTAAGCCAAACGGGATCATTCCAGGGAAGGAGAAGAAAGCCGAGATTCACGATAACCACCCCGAGAACCACGACTCCGGCAACTATAAAGGCACCGATCATATAACGCCTGAAAGCAGCGCTTTGGCGGAATTTCTCATCGGCAAGTATCGCTTCTAACCCATACCCCGCAGCGTAGGCAAGAAAAAAAATACCGATCAAAAGCCAACGCCGCATGGTATGAAAATACGAAAATACCGGAATATGCAAAAGAAGCCAAGATAGCCCAAGCGGCTTAATGGTAAGCGCTAGCGTCAAAAGATACATGCCGCCGTACCACAAACGTTCTTTGGCCCGCATCGCAATAAAACCAAGCCCCGCGGTAATCAAGCCGAAGCCGCCGATATAAAAGCCGTATAAAGCTCCGGAACTTGAGAGCATGGGAATGCGGATATAATCCGGGAAGAAAAAATTCAATACGTCGGCTACGGCAATGCCGCCCAAATCAGTGAGCCCGAAGCCCGCGACACGCCGTGTTAAGGGACGCAATATCATCGCGGGCAATATGAACGGCAACCCGATGACAATGCCCATGATACTCGCGCCGGCAGTTAGTATTAACGTGCCGAAACGCCGCACTCCCCACCCCGGAATTTTCGGATAAGCGATGTCGAGATACAAAGCAAAAAGATACGCAACCGCCGAAAAGTTGAATACGTAGTTCGCAAAGGCATGCAGCCAGGAAAACCCCCAGAATATCCCGCCTAAAATAACCCATAACCAACGACGCTCGGAAAATCTTAGATTGTAGACCAAGAGAAGAAGTCCGGGAAGGACGAAGGTAGAACCGCTCCCCATTAAGTTCTGCGTCGTATGAGGCAGAGAGAATCCGACCAAATAGCCAAGCGTCACTACGATGCTGGGGAGACGAGTAAGCCCGGTGCGGCGCGCAAAAGCGTAACCGAGCCAAAGTGAGAATATGTAGTCAACCGCAACTCGTACGGTATGAGCGGTCAGCGGATTTTCAATCAAGCGGAATAACGCCAAATTGACCGGGTCAAGCATATTAAAAGCGGCGGAAACATAGGAAGGATACCCCATCAAATATGACGGATTCCACCAAAATGGCTCCCCTGTACGCAATGCCTTGGCATAGAAGGTGTAGAGAGGATAGTCCTCATTTGTCGTGTCGGAGTCAAAAAAAAGCTTTCCCTCAAAAAGAGGAGAAGCGAATGCTGCGATCACCAATGCGGCAAGGAAGAGAAAAATTAGCGCCTCCTTTTTAATAAAACTGCTCCGTGTGCCTTCGGTCATATTAAGAATGTATCATACCTGGCTATGGCTTGAAACCAAGCCGACATTTCGGCATAGTGTGTAAGGAATGAACGTACTCGGACTAAAAATCGCGGGGCATGATACCGGCGCCTGCCTGATATCGGACGGAAAAGTAATCGCTATTGCCGAAGAGCGCCTGAATCGTGTTAAGCATTCGCACAATATGTTCCCGGTTTTAGCGATACCTTATTGTCTTGAGGCACTGGGTATTAAGCCGGAAGAAGTTGACCTTGTTGTAATTGACCAGATAGACACGAGAAAGAACGCCCCCATGAAGCAATGGTTACTGGAACATACCGGAGCCGCTTTTTCCAAGGCGAGAATTGAGATTATCAACCATCACGACGCGCACGCCGCCTCGGCGTTCTTTTGTTCTCCGTTTGAAGAGGCGGCGGTTCTGGTATACGACGGCGCCGGAGAGAAATTTGAAAATCATCTTGGGGTCGCGGCCACCGAAACCGAGACCATGTACGTCGGCCGAGGCAATCGCCTGTATCAGATACAAAAGACCACGCACTTAAGAGAAGGCAAGATATTCCCCTACACTTTCGGCATCGGGAAACTTTACTCGCTGATATCCGAGCGTTACATCGGACTCGGCAAATACAACGAAGGCAAGATGATGGGACTTGCCCCCTATGGCAACGATTCAATTCTTAAGCAATTTCCCGCCAGTCACTGGTACGCGGAAAAGTACGGCCATATTTTATGCAATCCCAGAATAACTTTCCCCTCGCGCTCATACGGCGCGCGCCTGAAAAATAAAAGTTTACGAGAAATAGCCGAGGTAGCGCGAAATATACTCCGCATGAAGCTCCGCTTGGTTCTGCGCCCCATGGCGCTGAAACTTTTGAAGGTCTCGGGTGTCGCCGGTGAGCGCCTGACCGAACCCCATGTATTTGATGAAATTCGCCTCCCCCGCCCGCCGCGCGAAAAATCGGAAAAATTGCCGGACGATTATTACGCTTCGGTGGCTTATGCCGCTCAAAAAGTACTGGAAGAAGTGGCGGTTAGCTGGGGCATAAAACTTAGGGAACTTACGAATATCCCCAATCTTTGCGTTGCGGGCGGCGTGGGGCTGAACATCGACGCCAATAAGAACTTTCTTGATAAGGCGGGATTCAAGAAAATATTCATTCAGCCGGGATGTTCCGACACCGGCGTGGCGTTAGGGTGCGCTCTTTACGGCTGGCACATGATACTGGACCGTCCCAGATTCTGGAAAATGCAAAATGCCGCGCTTGGCCGCGGTTATTCCGAAAAAGAAATTACCGAAGCAATATCAAAGGTCAAAGACAGGGTTAACGCCCAAAAATCACCAAATGTATCGGCTGAAGCCGCCAAACTGATGGCGGAAAAGAAAATTATCGGCTGGTTCCAGGGGGGTGCCGAATACGGCCCGAGGGCTCTGGGAAATCGTTCCATACTTTGCGACCCGCGGCCGGAAGATGCCAAGGATATTCTCAATAACCGCGTCAAACACCGTGAACCGTGGCGTCCCTTCGCCGCGGCAGTGCTACGCGAAAAGATGTCTGAATGGTTTGAACTGTTGGAAGAAAGCCCTTTTATGCTTCTCGCCGCTCTGGTGGTACCGGAGAAACGCCGGCTTGTGCCATCCATAGTCCACGTTGACGGCACTTGCCGGATTCAATCCGTGACCAAAGAAGCCAACGGTCGGTATTACGAGCTCATAAACGAGTTCGCAAAGATCACTGGAGTTCCGCTCATCCTAAATACTTCATTTAATCTCGCGGGTGACCCCATTATTGAAACACCAGAAGACGCCTTGGGGTGCTTCCTCGCGACCGAAATGGACTACTTGGTGATTGAAAATTTTATTATCTCCAAAAAGCCGGTTTAAGTCGCCTTACGATTGCAGAAGCAAGACGGCGGTCGTCCTGATTAAAGGCAAAGAATTCACGCGCGGAAAACTTCCAGTCGGGAAGCATCCGCCTCAGGGCCTTGGTATAGACGGGCAAGAGCAATAAACTTACGCCGAACGAGGCCTCCAACGCCGCCCCCCAAAGGCCCCAAAGCCATATCAGTAGAGCGCCTAAAAGCGCGGAAGTAGCGGTGCGGTAAATTGTAATGGAAAAGAATAATTTTTGGTTTTTAAGCGCGGCAAAAAGCGGAGTTACGGCAAGTCGGAAACCAAGAAGCGGCATGGCAAAAAGATAGACAAATAAATACGGGAGCGAAAGAACGTATTTGGGAAAAGCTAATTTTACGAATAACGGAACTGCCACGGCGCCAGCTGCGGCAATCAGCAAAAAAGCCAGGGTGGAATATTTCAAGACGCGATTAAAAGTCGCGGCCAGCGCTTTGGCGTCATGGGCTTGACGCGGAAATATGGGCGACAATACTTCTCTGATAGGAAACGCCGAACTTAGATAGCCGGCGAAGTTCTGCGCCACGGTGAATACGGCAACCGCTTCCACGCCCACAAAGATGCGGATAAGAAAAGGCCGAATAGAGGAACCGATGTTCCCTATGAAATCATTTACAATAGCCCACTTGCCGTGTTCTTTAATAACCGCAAAAAGTGCTTTGGCTCGGCGCATCGGTTGTGGCGCGCCGATGGAACTTACAAAACTGACGAAGGGTATAACGACTAAGGACGCAGCGACCGAGGAAAAAACCAAGCTCACCACGGCCCATTTCGCGTCAAGCAGTCCCAGGAAAAACACCGTCGTCAGCATGCCGAGACGAGATATCATGTAAAGTATCTTGTAGGCATTCAGCCACCAAAATTTAAGTTGTATTTGAAGATGAAGCCCCAAAAGCTGTTCCGCCGGGCTTGCCAGAAAAAGGAAGGAGACGATGCGGATAAGCTGTGTCTCTCCTCCCACCCAATACGTCAATAGATTCGCGCCGAAGAAAAAAACCGCCCAAAGAAAAACGCTGACGGCGAATTGGAAATAAGCATAAGCGCCGAAAAGCGTATTCGCTTGGAACTTATTATCCCCGGCGGCCTCGCGAGAAACATCGGCTATGATAACCGAAGAAAGTCCCGCAAAGAAAAACCCGGCAAAAAGCTCAAAAGCGGAAAGTGTAAGCTGATAAGCCCCGTACTGGAAAATTGACAGCCGAGAAAGCAAAAGAACCGCGACCGCGGCTTCAAGAAAACGGAGTATGACATTCGTACTACCCGAAATCACCACCCCGCGCGCTACAGCGCGTCCCACGCTCTCACTTTTTTCTTCTGATATAAATTGAGACATGCGAATTACGTCATCGGGACGCTGCTATATTTTGGAAAACATCGTTAAAGCGGGCCATATTCCGCCTGATGGAGTGATGTTCCAAAGCATAAGCCCGAGCCCGCTCCGCCATTTCCTTGTCCGCATTCCCCGCCATAAGATTTTGAATTACTTCAACCATGCTATCAAATGTCTTGGGAACGTAGCCCGCGGCGTAACGGCGCAGAACTCCATCAGGGTCGTAATTGAAACTGACGATAACACATTTAGCGAAACAGGCTTGAATGATGTTATTGGGAAATCCTTCCGGTTTGCAGGTGGAAACAAAGATCTCTGATTCTGCCAGAATTTCGTCAACCTCGTGCAAAGATAACCCGCCCATATAACGGAAATTGGGATTGTAGGTACTTTCCTCGTCTATCAAGCGCAGGTACCGCGCGGTATCCGCCTGAAGATGACCGATCATCACAAATTCATAACCGGAGCCGCGAAAACGTCCTGCCAATTCAATAAAAAGCTCGGGGCGTTTTCTCGGTTTTAAGTTAGCAACCCATACCACGCGCTTTTTCTTGGCGATACCCTCGCGATAATTGTCCTCAATGCTGTTCATGATGGCGGTGGCTTTAATGCCGCGGGTCGCCAGATTCTTGGCATGCGACTCATTATTGGTGATAACGGTCACGAAATGGAGTGCAATAAAAGACAAAGCGTGCAAAAGAGTTCCCTTTACGCCCTGCCAGCCGCAATAAAAATAAAGATTCTTTTCGTGAGTCGTGTTGTATACGACTGGGATGCCCCGCATCCATGCCACAACAGCAAGCGGGAAGAGATAGCGAAAATCCCGTATATAACAAAGGTCTGGCTTTTCTTCACGAATGAGTTCACTGAAACGGCGGAAACTTCTCCAAAATTCTTCACCTTTACTTGAAAGATAACAAAACTCGGCGTCGTCTCTGGTTTCTTTGCCCACTGTTTCGCCTTCCAGCGCGACATACAGTGTTTCCCACCCATAATCCTTACGCAAGTATTTCGTGATAAGCCACGCCTGCAGCTCGGCGCCGCCGATAAAATCCTTTCCCGGAGCGTTCCGTGTAACAATAAATGCCTTCATGCTTTCTGACATACTTTCTGATTTTATACTCAAACTGATTTTGTACTTAAATGCTTAAACCGCATCCCATGCCTACATCGCATCCCCTTCACTTAAATACTGTACAGTATTGAAGTGTTACTCTGGCTTTCAGTAAACTTCCAGCAAAATTGAAGTGGTATTCTCGCTTTCAGTAAATCAGCCCATTTAACCCTTGAAATATTTAGCCGGAATACTTCCTCATTCATAGCTCGTATTTGTCCAATTTACGCTTTTTCTCTTATGAAATTTACAAGCTCCCCGGCTCTGGCCGCCCAGCTGTAGTTAACGCTCTTGGACATCGCCATGTTTCCTCTAGCACTCGCTCGCTCAATATCGCGAAGCGCTTCTTTAACGGTGGATGCAAGTGAGACCGGGTCCCCCGCTTCAAAAAGAAAACTGTTATTGTCGTTAAGTATCTCGGTAATTGAAGGAAGCCGCGAGGCCACAATAGGTTTGCCGGCCGCCATCGCTTCAAAGAGCTTTAAAGGTGAAGTGTAGAGCCGGGAAATTTCCTTACCCGGCAGATTAGGGATAACAGCCACGTCAGCCGCTGCAAGCCACATAGGTATCTCGCTATGGGGACGTTGCATCAATATCTTAACATGGGGGATTTTTTCGGCCTTGCGCTTAAAGTCTTCGGCAAGTTTCTTATCCCCCGCCAATATAAAATAGAACTCGGCTTCCCCCTTAAAAGTCCTAGCCGCGCCCAGAAGCGTATAGACCCCCTTCCAGGGTTCCGCACTCCCGCAGTAAATAACTATACGCATCATGGCCGGAAGTTCCAGAAGTCGTCTGGCTTCTTCTTTGGGTAAACTACGAAAAAGCGAGGCGTCAAATCCGTCGCGTAACACCTTAATTTTGGAAGATGAGAAACCTTTTTTCTCAAGCGCCGCGGCGATGCCGGAACTGATAGCGACCATGCCCGTTATCCTTTTCCATACGAGCCTTAGACCGGCTAGAGAACGCGGGATGTCGTGAAGCTCAAGATATATTTTCTTGCCCGCGAGCGAGAGCATTGCGGCTGACATGATGTCGCGCGAGTAATATACGGTTTCATCTTTACGCAACGCGGCGGCCGCGAGAATTCCGAGCGCGAACGTCAGCTCAAAAAGACCGAAGCCCAAATAGCGCGGCAACCAGAACCAATCAAGGACAAAGAAACGCCGTATGGGAAAACGCGCCTTAAGACCATAATAAGCGAAAGGGTCGGATTTGACGCTTGACTCCCTCCGCGCCGTCCAAAGCTCAATTTCCGCGCCGGCGCCGGCCAGCGCTTCGCACATTTTCATAATTTGAAGCCCGTGCGCTTTTTCGGTGGGAATACGGGCTGACGCTATATATATAAGACGCATACGCGTTATAATTTTAATCCGCGTTTTTTGGCAACCCATTCTCCCCAAGAGTAAAGACTGCGCAGCACGTCAAACGCCAGAAAATTATCCTGCAGGGCGGCTCTTGCCTTTCTCATATCAAGAAAGTGGTTCATGAAATCATCTTTTTCCATAACGTCCCAAATGGGGATATGCATCTTGCGGGCCATGAATTCCTTGTAGCCGTAGGAAAGGCCCTTTTTGCCTTTTTCTATGACAACATCGGGTACGCCCCTAAGGCGCGCCAGTTCCTTGAAAACCGCCTTGCCGTAATGGTCTTTTCTCCGCGCCCCATCCGGCAAAGAGAGAGCGAACTCTATGAATTTTCTGGTGTAGTACGGGCAACGAACGTCTATATTATAGAGCCGCGGTATCTCGTTTTGATGTATCTGGTTTCGCCTCGCTTCGGTCAGAAGCTCTTCTATTAAGATTATTTTCTGCATCAGCGTGCCGCGCGGCACGTAGCGCCGCATGATCTCTTCCTTTTCCTCAAAGTAGCCATGAGGAACTTTTATCCAAGGCCCCGGAAAAACGCCGGATGACTTAAAGTAGGCAAAAAGACGAACAACGCTGGCGGTAGAGAACAAAAATCCTTTGCGTTTCCACAGATGAAGCGGATTTATCGGCAGAATTTTCTTCAATCTTATGAGACGTCTTATGATTATCGGCGCCGGGTAAGAAACCAGCACCGTGTCGGCGTTCTGCCCCATAAACCAGCTCTTGACGCCGCGCTCCGCCGCGGCTTGAGCTAATCTTATATGGGGCACCGCATTGTGGAAAAGCAGAGGTATGCCAAGCGCTTCAACTGCTTTACGGTATCCCTCATGGTCTTTTTTGTAGTCGGCGTAAACGAAATGATGTTCTTTCAAGCCAAAAGTTTTTCTGGTTTCTTTCGCGTAGCGGACATCGGTGGATTGTTCGCCCCAACCGCCCCAAGTGAACGCTGTCGCCCTTGACCCCAAGAAGCTCGCTATGATAGCCGAATCAATGCCGCCGGACAGCAAAACGGCTGACTCCGTGTCATGGAACGAAGCAAAATATTCCGCGAGGAGTTTCTGGAACTCGGCGGCCATAGTCGCGATGTTCCGCGGCCGCACTGTAAGATCAAGATTGACGTATTCATTGGTTCTCTCTCCGTTTTTGATCATCTCTCCCGGGAAAAGCTGCCTTACGCCCAAAAGCGGGGCATGGGGCGGAAGTACCGCGCCGTAAAGGATGAAATCAAAAATGGAAAAAACGTCTATCGCCTTATGCGCCTCAAAAAAATCGTAAATTAACGGCAACTTACGCGCCTCGTCGTGCCACAGCAATCGGTCGCCTTCAAAATTATTGCGTAAGTTATGCATGTTTTGTAAACCCCCACACCTCATCCTAAAAGATGGGGCATTTGGGGGGAAAATTTAATCATCTACTCATCCTCACCTTGAAGGGTGAAGTATTCTTGGGTGTGGGGGTAAACCCTTTTTTAGCCATAAGATACATCAGTTTGGCGGCATAGCCAATGCTGTAGAGTTCCAAGCGTATGGGCATCCGCGACCGCACGGGCAAACGCAAAAGATTAATGGCGATTTTTGACGCTCGCTTACCAATTTGCAGTATGTTCCCAAAAGCAAACCCGATGAATTCCGGGAATGTCTGATGGCCGAGACGGCGCACCTCCATAGCCAGATAACGGTCGGCCCTCTTCCAGTAGTTCCTTACTCTATCTTCGTTCCAGATCACGCGCCATTTGCCTTTAAGCCGGCCCACTTTATACTTCTTTCTGTCAAAAACAATCTTTTCATGGACTTCTTTGGTAAATCGCGCACCCGTCATGATGTTGAAAAATCTCAATTGATAACTCGGCAGGGCGGCACTTTCACGCACCAAACGGCCTGGTAATTCCATCTCAAAACTCACTTCATATATAAGAACACTGGGGAGAGAAGCAATAATATCGCGGATCTCATCGCACAGCTCGGGAGTTATGACCTCGTCGGAATCCAAATAGAAGAACCAGTCATGTTCTGCGGCACCCAAACACTGGTTACGCACTCCGGCATAATCACGAATTGTGCCGTCGGCATTTTTATACTTTGCGTTTTGAAAGATTACCTTGGAGCCGTATTTTTCGGCAATGGCTAATGTTCCGTCGGTACTGCCTCCATCACAAACAATGATCTCATCAAAATCTTTCAGGGATTCAAGCGCCCGCGGCAAAGTCGTGGCAGAGTTAAACGTAAGAATGCTCACTGAAGCCGGTATTCCCCCCATAAACTTATCTTGAAATAAGACGCTGATATAATACCCACCAATACGTTATCCAATCAATGGCCGCCGTAAGCCGCGCCTTAAATTCCCACTCGCCGATGCCGCGGTGCACCGCCACTCTTTTTATGGCATAAGGGTCATCGCCCGGTCGGACTATGCCCTGCTTGGCGGCAGCCGCGGCTTCAAAGCCGTGACGCTTAACGGCTTCAACCACTTCTTTTGAAAATAACCCCTTAGGGTAAGCAAAGAACTTGGGGGGACCATCCAATTCTTTTTCAATTGTTCTTTGCGACTCGTATATTTCCCGCTCCAGCAACTCCGGGGGAATAGTGTCCAAGCGGACATGCGTAGCCCCGTGAGCGCCCACGGTTACAAGCCCGGAGCGCGCCATGTCGCGAATTTGGTCCCAGCTTGCTATGGGGAAAGAGTTGTCCAGTTCTTTTCGGTTGGCCTCCGGAGAGGTTGTCAAAAATATGGTCATGGGTATGCCGTAATCCCTTAAAACGGGAAAGGCCGCCTCCACCACATTGGCATAACCGTCATCAAAGGTTACAGCCACGGAGCGCGGAGAAAGTTTTATCTCACCTTTGGCATAACTTACTACTTCTTGGAATGTAACCGGCCGGCAGTAACGCTTTAGGTATTCCATCTGCTGCCGGAAAGCACCGGGAGAAACGCCGTAAAACCAATTCGTATCGTCAACGCTGTGGTAGACCAAGACCGCCACAACCGGCTGACTAAAAAATGGCCGCAGTGCGGCTTGCAATATCCACAGCTTCAAAGTAAGCAGTTTGCGCAGAAAAGATTTCATGCCTCACTTTGGTCTTTTTTTATTGTCTCCGAGATATTTTTTATCAACGACCTCAAATTGAATCTTTTTTCCACAACTCTGCGCATGTCCATTCGCGGTCTACTTTCATCCCACGCTTTCAAGATAGCTCCGGCAACATTTTCGGGTGTTAATTCTCTTACGAGCGATGACTCCGGCAATACGGAGAAAAAGGCCTCGTTGGAACTCACAATTGAGCACCCAGAACTCATGGCTTCCAGTACGGCTTTATCTATGCTCCCCGTTTCGGAAAGATTAACGAAGATGTCGGTATCCCGATAAAGTTTTGGCGTCTCTGAATGCGGAACTCCCCGATGGAATATGACCTCTCCAGTAACGCCTTCCTTTTCGCTAAGCGATAACAATTCTTTGAGATAGACCTTGCCCTCCTCATCGGGCGGATCCCCAATAATACTTAACCCCCACCCCGATGGTTTAGTTTTTTTAAGCAGAACGGCGGATTTTACCAGTATATGCAGATTTTTGGAACGGCTTATCCTGCCCAGTGTACGAATGGTTAGAATTCCGCGATTTTCCCGCGTTCCCGGAGCGTAGACATCGGTATCAACGCCGTGCCCTACCACTATCGTTTTTTTAGAAGGAATGCGAAAACTTTCCGGAGAAGCCGTGAATACGCGTTTTACCAGGCGCTCTGCCGCGCGAAGCAAGAATGTGACACTTCCGTGAACATACCAAAAATAAAGCGGTCGGCCGTAAAAGCGGGCCATAGGCCAAGCGAGTATCGCATACAAAGGACTCATATGCACAAAAACAGCATCGGTCCTTGAAATAAAACGCCGCTCGGCCGCCCAAAAACGGGAAAATCTCATAAATCTGCCGGCGCCCCTCTCCTTTCCGGAAGATTCCACAAAAACGTTTGAAGGCAGATCAACGGAACCGATGCGCTGCGCTATGACAAATACTTCTTCAAACGTTTCAGAGAACCGCCTGACCCATTCATGGAAAAACCCGAGATTAGTATCCCGGGCATCAAGGGCGTGGGTTACGATAAGAAGCCGCATACCCGCCTAAATCCGCCTAAGTTTTAATCTATATACAGGATTCATCATACTCTACAAAATATTCTAGACATACGTACGCCCTACCCGCCACTATAAAAATTTAGGCGGACTTAGGCGGGCGTATCGCCGTATTAAGCGACAAATAGCAGATATATGCCCGCTATGACAACGAAGGTTCCCAGGAGCTGAAAAAAATTGATTGACTCATGAAAAAAAATGGAGGAAGCAAAAAGCATAACTACGATATTTACGCTAAGCACCACCGGGTATACCAGCGAAAGTTCATTGCGGGAAAGCAAAAAGATCCAGGACATAAAACCCAGCCCATAGATAATAAGCGCCAAAAGCATCAGCGGGCTCTGTAAAATCTTCAGAAAGACATCCAGAACATTCCCGGCCGAAATACTTTGAGAACCAAGTTGGTTGGACCAGGATTTGAATATCGTTTGACTTGAAACCGCCGAAAGCACCGTGAAAGCTATAAGACCGAGAGTGATAAGCGACATAATAATGGGAATTAAAATCTTTTTATAAGTATATCTTAAATATTACGAGACGGCGAGATGATTAGCTTGGTTTTTGGCAAAGTTTCATTGCCTTAAGATATTGTTCCAGATATTCCGCCTGCGTTGCCGATAAACCCCCACACCACGGGCGTAAGCCCGTGATTTTCTGGTGTGGGGGTAAATCCGCGCCTACGGCCCCGCTAAAACGCAACTCACCTCTAGATACCTTAAGAAGAGCATGAGCCATGGCTTCTATGTCTCCCACGGGCACAATGAGGCCGTTCTCACCGTCTTTCACCGCTTCTCCCGCAAGTCCGACATTTGTTATAACCACCGGAATACCAATACGTACCGCTTCATATGCGGCCATACCCCATCCTTCGTAATGCGATGGCATAAGGAATACATCGGCCGTTTCATAGTATTTGCCGAGTGTTGCTTGCCACCCCTCAAAAGAAACAAAGGGTGCTATGTCTTGCGACTCCGCGCGTTTACGAAGTTTTTGATATTGACTGCCGCTGCCCACGATAACCAGACGCCCGCTCCCACCGAGAGCGTGGAACATCTTAAAAGCAGACAGGGCATCGTCTATGCCTTTTTCCGGTTCTAATCTGGAAACAACCAGAATGTTGAATCTCCCGGCTTCGGGTACCGGATGAATGGAAAACGGTTCGCCCCAAACCGGAAGTACGGCAATCCGTTCTCTGGAAATAGCGGGGTAGCGAAGGACCAAGGAACGAACGATGCGTTGGGAAACCGCGCGTATGCAATCGGCTCTCTCTAATATAAAACCGGCCGTCAGTAAACGTAATCGGTTCTCCCAGTGTTCTTTTACGAAATAAGGCGAAAGAAAATCTGTATGGATTTGTATCTGATAAGGCACGCCGGTTCTTTTTTTGAGCCAGTACGCTATTGCCCCGGCCTCAAAGGGGTCTTGAGCGCTGACAATAAAGTCGCCTTTTACGCTGCCGGACTTAGCGATAATTGCTTTGGCGATAAGAAATGCGTCAAAGGGATACCGCCAGCGCGAAAGTGAACCCGTGGTATAGTAGCTTACATTCGCGGAAATATTTTCTTTGCGACGTACTCCTTTCGCAAAAACAATAACGTGCACCTCATCAAATATCCTGCCGTACTCCGCCATGCGACGACGCGCCGGAGAATCTCCCAGGATCAGACGATCGGAACTTAAAAAAATGACTTTCATTTTATAGGTTTTTCAAAATAAAGCTCAAATTCGTCAAAAAGCTGAAGCGGGATAAGCAGGCCGCCTACAGGGCGAGCCTCTCGCCTCGTTTCCAAGTCGGAGCGGGCGCCCAACGGCGGGCCGCTTTTCTTCGAGGAGCGATTACTGCCGGAAATATATCCCTTAAGACGGAAAATAACATAGGCGGGGGAAAAATAACGGGTGAAACTCCGTGATTCTTTTAGTGTGAACCCTGTAGCGCGGGCGGCTATGATTATTCCTTTTCGGCTGAAATAGACAAGATGAGACGGCAAAATAGCATACCAGCGCCTGCCCAGAATCCGTCTAAGCCAGCTATCAAAGCGCGGGGTGGTCCAGACAAAAAGCCCTCCGGGTTTGAGTACTCTACGCACTTCTTTCAGGAAAACCAGCGGCTCCGCCAGATGTTCCACCACATCCAGAGCCGCAACGGCGTCCAGAGTATTATCGGGAAATGTGGAGAGAAGCGAAGCATCGCCCTCCTTGACGTCCAGACCGAGACGCGAACGCGCGAAATCCGCCGACTGGCGCGAAAGTTCAATACCTGAAGTTTTCCAGCCGCGTTCTTTGGCTTCAGCCAGAAAAAACCCAGGACCGGACCCCACCTCCAGTATCGCGCCCTTGGTAATATGCGTTTCTATTCTTTTAATTATCCTCCTGAAGCTTTTTCTTCTGCCTTTCTCTTCGGCCAGATAAGCAGGATCGCAGGGCTGGGACGTGTAATAATCGACCAGAGACAACGGCTTATGCCCAGAACGCGAGAAAGCACTGCCGCAGGCGTGGCAGAGGAAAATGTTATCGTGCGCCCCCACAGTATTTTCCGTTATCCGATAGGCGGCAAGTCCCATGAACTCCGTAGAGCGCGGATATAAAAGTGGGGTGTCTTTGCCGGCGCAGACGGGGCATGGATGGCGCGAGATGACAAAACGCGGGTCCGTGTAAAAACCTTTGCGGTGCAGCAAATAATGCTCCATTAGGAGTAGTATGGAAAATCCGTAACGAACGCTTTTCCAGAAACCTATCATGGAGGCCTCTTTGAAATAACGAGTGGTAATGGGAATTTCCTTAATGGAAAAACCCGCTATTCCAAGCTGCACTATGATCTCGCTGTCAAATACAAATCCGTCGGCGTTTTTTTGCAGAGGCAAAATAGAGAGTACTTCGCGGCTGTAAGCACGAAAACCCGAATGATACTCGGTGAGACCAAGCCCAAGAATGAAATTTTCAAGTGCCGTAAGACCAATATTAGCTACGAATTTCCACCAGGGCATTCCGCCCCGTAGAGCGTCACCCTTCATTATCATTCGCGAACCGAAACAGGCATCCGCTTCCCCCGCGGCTATAGGTGATACCAACTGTGGAATGAACGACGGGTCGTATTGGAAATCGGGATGCACCATAATGACAATATCAGCACCCCGAGACATGGCTTCTTGATAGCAGGTTTTTTGATTACCGCCGTAGCCGGTGTTTTTCTGATGGATAACGGTGGTAATACCAAGAGATCTGGCAAGACCCGCCGTGTTATCGGAAGAGGCATCATCCACCAAAATTATTTCGTCAACCCAGTCCTTGGGAATGGCTTCCACCGTACGCGTTAAAGTTTTTACCGCGTGATAAGCTGGGAGTACTGCGATTATCTTCTTACCCGGTAACGCGCTTGCCATATTAGCCGCCGATGAGTTCATTATTAAACAGGTCCGCAACCGACTTTAACATTTTTCCCTTTTCAAACCGGGAAAGTGACAGTTTAGCGTTCTGCGCCATTTTCCTGCCGCGCTCCGGATCCGCCAGGAGCTTAAGGACAGCTTTTTTCAGTCCGTTTTGGTCGTTATAACGTACCAGAATCCCGTTTTCCCCATTTTCAAGAATAACCTCCGTATTGCCGCCGACCGTCGTCGTTATAACGGGAACTTCGGCGGCCATGGCTTCAAGCAATGTGTGGGAAAAGCCCTCATAACCGGTGTTCAAAAGAAAAATATCACTTGCTTTAAGATACATAAAAAAAGTATTTTGCGGCAACTCGCCGAGAAGCCGCACATGCTCTTGCAATCCCAGTTCCGCCGCGCGGCGCGAAAGTTCCCGATGATCCGGTCCCCCGCCCGCGATAATCAGTGTTATATCCGGCACTTTCTTTAGGAGAGCGGGAAGAATTTCAATCAGAGTTTTGAATCCCTTCCATGGCACCAGACGGCCGGCTGAAAGCATCACCGCCCCCGAAAGTTTGAGTTCCTTCCGCATCGTGTTTTTTGAGACACTAAACATCGGCGCTTCAAAAGCGTTGTAGATCAGTGTGATCTTGATCGGCGGTACCCCCCATGCCGCGACTACCCCGACAAGATACCGGCTGGGAACCACAACGCGATCGGCCCTACCGGCCGTGAACTTCTGAAGAAAGCGGAGCCAGGCCACACGAACGCCGTACCGCTTGCCCAAAAACTCATCCAGAGATTCTTTTACCCCGTACTTCTCTACTCCTTTTTCCCAAGCCCGATCGCCGACGATCTTTAAAATAAAAACTTTTCGCGTAAGCAACGTGGCCAGAGCCGCGGGGAATCCCACACTAACCGGGTCTTGCGCATAAACGATGTCGCTTCCCCAGGCATACCGGATGAGGCGGAGCAGATAAACAATGTGTTTTACGCCGTAAGGAAAACGCGCCACTTCCCTGAACGGAAAAACTTTAACGCCAAAACCGTACTGCGGCAATTTATCCAAAAGCAGCTTACTGTAAGTTGCCGGCCCGCCGATCTCCGGCGGGAAAAGTCCGGTCGCTATTAAGATCCTCTTTGTGGGAACAAGAGTGTTTTTAAACAAAGACCCGTACTGTTCGGCTATACTCTCCCATGAAAATCGCTCTTTGGTCATCACGCTCCCCTTTGCGACAATGGATGCATATAATTTATCATCCCGTAAAAGCAGAATTATTTTATCCGCGGTGTCTTGGGAATCGTCAACTTTAACAAAAAGACCCGTCTCACGGTCGCTGATAATATCCGCAATACCGCCCACCGGTGTCCCGATTATCGGGAGTCCCGCGGCCAGCGCTTCCACAAATGAGATCCCCATACCTTCGGACCTAGAGGGGCGCGCAAATACGTCAGCCATAGCAAGATACCGCGGCAATTCCCGATTCGGCAATTCGCCTAAAAACACCACCTCTTTTTTTACGCCGATGGACCTGGCGAGCCGCCGCAGGCGTTCCTCCTCGGGACCTCTGCCAATTATAAGGAGATAAGCGCCTTTTTTTGTTTTATGGACCAGAGGCATAGCGGATATCAGCGTATCTAAGCCATTTTTAGCCACGAGACGCGAGGTGGTTATTACGACACTAGCCCATGCGTCAATACCCAATTCGCGCTTAAGAGCGTTCTTTTCGTCCAACGCCAGTTTAAATCTGAACCTATCAATGTCGGCTCCGTTATGTATCAGTTCAACATTCCCCGTGAATCCGAAACGGCCGGCGACGTCAGCCAAATACCGGCTGATGGCGGTAACGCGGGCGGCGTGCTTCAGAGCTTTCCTCCAAGAAAGACCCAAAAGACCGCCCCTGCCATGCCGCAAGTATGTTTCTGGGTCGCCTTCCTGTAGGGTCAACACAATGGGAACTTTTTTACCGCTAAAAACGTTCAACATATACGGTATACCGGAAGCAAAAGACACCATAACCGCCCAATAGAGCGACGGTGCGCCAAATTCTTTGGCGTAGCGGCACACAACAAAAGGTCCGAGAATCGGCAGAAAAAATTTATCCCAATTACCGCCCCAGCCGATTCTGACAATAGCAATTCCATCCTTCTCCTCGCGTCTGGCTAAGTTTCTTTTGAAGCGCGCGGTGAAAACTACGAATGAGTACCTTGATCTAAGCCGTTTAGCAACCTCTAAAATAGAAATTTCCGCCCCGCCGATAAAGGGATCATAAGCCGTGCTGAAAACGTAAATATATGGTTTAGACATTCGCGATGAATTTCCTTCTTAAAAATACGGTGGTGCCGCCGCCTGCCATCGCCAGTCCCGCCGCAAGTCCCAAAAACCAAAACTCCCGAGTTCCTTGATCGGCGGCGGGTTTGGCGTCCAACGGTGATGAGTTCTCTTGCAAGGTAGTGGTCTTGTTTTCTATAACTACCGTTTGGTCCGTATGGTCGCCCGCAACGGGCGACGAGTTTACCGCTAAAGAAACGTTTGCTTTAGGCGGTACAGCATTGTATAAGACCTTACGGTCTTCCGTAACCCAACTATCCGCGACTTTCAAATTGCCGTAATACAGAGTAGGGGGATATCCATTAAGGGTAAGGCCGGTTATTTCATTCGGCAGTGTTAGGGTTCTCTCTGCCCTAAGGCGAGTGTCTTGGGGAATTGTGAATGAGTTGCCGGCTCCGTCTTTAATAATCCATCCCGTAAGATCAAAAGAGTTGTTGGAAGAATTTTTTAACACTATAAATCCGTCATCCCCGACGCGCACATTCTCAATCTTAACCGTATTCTCACGCACCGTGATATCAAAATACGCCGAACCTACGGCCATACCCGAATTCACGTTCAGGGATACGGCGTAAACGCCCGGGATCCGGTAAGTGTGCGTGATACTCGCCCCTTCGGCCAAACTTCCGTCGCCAAAATTCCAGAGATAACGTACTGACGCCTCTGACATCATGCTCCCAGATTTACTGAAAGCCCGGCCGTGAAAATCATGCGAAGCGCCCGCAATCGCCGATTCATTCGTTCGGATTTCCACTTCCAGTCGCGGGATAATGTAATTGGGCGTCGTATTGGACGGCGGCGGCGCAGTACCCGCTTCTTCACCGCTGTTCGGAATGCCGGAGCTTTGGGGGCCGGTGTTGGATGAGGCCGGCGAGGGATTCTTATAAATTTCCCAGGCGGACGCGAATCCGGCAGTAACGCCGTCAGCCGCAAGCCCCAGCGCGTCACCTTTAACCAAATTTGAAATGTCTATATAGGTTCCTGTTTGCCAAAAACCTGCTTCTGCGGCGGCTGGTTCCCATGTCTTTCGCTCGCTGGCGCCGGATTTCTGGTAGCGCATAAAATCTTTTATAGTGTCTTTCCCGTGCGGGCCGGAAAAAAGGGCAACAGAGCCGGAGCTATTCCCCATATTAGCGCCCGCCCCTGGATAATATAGGTCTTTCGCGCTGTCAGTGCCGGAGGCGCGCAAATGGACAACGACAAATCCCTTGCCCGGTAAATTAAAGCTTTCGGGAAAAGTATAATACCCCGCGCCGTCGGGATACAACTGCCAATCGGACAATGCGGCATCCTCGGCGGCGTTATTGTAGAGTTCTACCCACTCTAAGCCCGTATCGTTGTCCCCCGCCGGATCAAACAAGACCTCGTTAATGACAATGGAAGCCGACACCGCGGACGGCAGGAATATTAAAAGAACCGGGGATAAAAAGAAGGGAACCGGACAGAAAAAAAATCGCATGCAAGATTATGATACTACGCTCCGCTCGGCCGTGTACACATCGGGTCTCGGCTGAACTTATTTAACTCCGCGTCGTCACATAACTCCGCTTAATTTTTTACGAAAGCGGCGGCCAGCGTAGTGCCATACCACCTCATAGCGGGTAAACGGCGAGCCAGACGCCGCCAGCCGTGAAGTTCCTTTTCTCCCCAAAATAATTCCAGTTTCGCGCCAAGCGTATCAAGAAACCATACAACTTCCCAAGAAGAAACGGCGTAACGCAGGTCGTCGTCTTTTTTTTCATATTTCCCCGTATGCTCAACAAAATTCTCCCGTAGGATGCGGAATCTATATATGCCGATGATCCGTTTGAGGTAGTCGCCAAAGCGCAGGAATTTGAACCATATCCTGTACAAAAATGATTTGTGGCGGATGGCATTGGGAGAAGCCAGCGGAAATTCCAGATTGGGGGCTAGGATAATAAGATTGCCGTTTGGCTTTAGTACTCTCACGGCTTCCAAAAGCGCGCCTTTAGGGTCGGCCACGTGTTCCAGCGTGTAAAGCATCAGAACAAAATCAAACTCCCCCTCGTGAAATGGCAGGTGCTCGGCTTCTCCAGCAAGGAACCGGGCGCCAGGATTTGACGATTGCCAACGCGCCCCGGCGCTTTCAACGGCATAAGCGGAACGTTCTACGCCCGTATATGACACAGATGCCGGAAGAACACCTAGTATCTCGGCCGTCCCGCATCCTATTTCCAAAAGGGCGTCTCCCGCACGGGCACGCTCCTTTAAGTATCCAAGCACCTCCCGTCTCGGGAATAACGTCCACCCGCCCGCCGAGCGCGCGTATTCGTAGTAATGGGGCTCGTAAGACCGCATGAGGCGCTAGCGGCCCTTCAACTTAGCAAGTTCCTCCTTTACATCTTGGTTCTCGGGTTCAATCCTTGAGAATTTGGCATAAAACTCGATTGCCTTAGAAATGTTACCGGTTTCCTTATAATACCGGGCGATGTACGCAATAAAATTTCTTTCCAGTTTCGGGTTTTTCTCCAATCCCTCTAAAAGCACATCGTCCGCGAGATCTTCCTTTTCTTTATACGAATAGCGGTACAGATCGGAAAGTGAAATGTAGGCGTCAAAAACAGAGGGGTCGTTTTTTATGGCGGTCCTGAAGTTTTCTTCAGAGCGGGGAAGATCGGGAAGATAATGCCAATAAAGCTCACCCAAGTTCTTGAAGGAGACGTAATTTAAAGGACGGATAATGCTCGCGTATTCCCAGGCGTCTCTGGCGCCCTCGTAGTCGCCAATGACTTTTTTCACGACACCCGCGTCAATCCAGGGCGCCAATTGGTCCGGATCCGCGTTGATGGAACCCGCCGCATCGGAAAGTCTTTTTTTCAAAACTTCCATTTGCTGCTCATTAAAAAGCTTGACCTCTTCCGGCACCGCACGAAATTCATTTACCGGCCTCCCCGTATACTTTGGGACATTGAAATTCCCCGTATTTGAGCGAGAAACACCGAGAAGCGACCTAACTCGTTCGGGAAAGAAAAAAGCGCCTCCGAGAAGCAGAACCGCAAATAAGATCAGTGCGATCCCTTTCCATCTTTCTTTAAGGATTTCTCTCATTGACGCAGAAGTGGTATGCATACGCACATAAAGTATTTCAACCCCGTATGATACAGGAAAAACATGGAGCCGTAAACCCCCACACCCTTACGGGCGCGGGGCATTCCGGATGTGGCGGGTAAGCCCCCATATCACGGGTTTACATCCGTGGTGTGGGGATTAAATAGATCTAGCGTGAAAGCGAAAACTGGCCTGTTCCCACTGCGGCCTGCTCGGGGATGGTCGTAACATCCGTGACAGTCATCCTGAATACCCCTCCGTTGTACGGACCGGAAAGCCCCTCAACCCATAAACTCAATGTCTTTGTTTCCCCGGCGGCCATAGTTTTGCCCGCGTAAAAATTCACGAATTGCCGATTCAGATTCCCAACCCCCGGGAATTGGCTGTGCATGGGTACATCTTTCTTTTCAAGAATATCGCTGATGTTGCTCGTTCCGTCTTTCAATACAAGCTTATAACTTACCCCCCTTGAATTAGGCGCGTCAATTGATTCTTCAATCGTGATATTCACTCTAAAAAGCACCACCGATGTCGTAGCGTGATTCGTGATTTTCAGATCGCCGAGTTTTGAAGAGTCCGCGAACGGCTGTGTTGAACTTCCTCCCAACGCGGTCCAGGCCGGAACTTCAAAAACCATGGCTTGCGAGGTCTTGTTTTGCGAAGCATCTTCCACTGCTAGAGTACAGACATGACGCCCAGCCATCCGGGCCCAATAAGTTGCCTGCAGACTTAAACCCGATACGGCGATACTCGGATCGCAACTGAAGGAACTCGGCGCCGTAGGCTCATTTGTTTTCCAGTTGACGGTTACGCGTACTGCCGCATCTCCCCTGAACGGGGAAGCCACGTCGGGAACTCCGAGCGTGACCGTAGGTCCTTCAATAAACGAGGGTGGGGTCGTGTCTCTAGGCGTGGTTGTCGCGACCGTAGAGGTCGCACTCTGCAGATCCGCCAGAGCCCGTTGGAGAACCCCGAGCTGAAGAAGGAGGTCCGCCAAATTTCCCTGCGGCGCGGCGATGGGAGCTGGGGAGATAGAGGAAACCGCGCCCAGCATCTGATCAATCCTTGATCTGGTTTTTGGCCCCACATATCCAGCCGCGGGAGAAATTCCTTCGCGTTTCTGAAACTTCGCTACCGCAGCTCTGGTGAACGCCCCAAAATAACCAGAAACGATTCCTTCCGGATATACGGCCTTATCCTTCGCCAAGAACTCCTGTAAAGATTTCACGTCATCGCCCTTAGCGCCCACAGTTAAGTCACGGCTGATGCCGGCACCCGCGGCCACCGCGGGAATAAAAAAGACGGAGAGAAAAAGAATATGGCGCAATTTCATGACTTTAGTATACCTTCTCAACCGATACTCAAACAAGACAATGCGCGCCCGCGCCAAACTGAAAACTCCCCGAGAGGGGAGTTTTCAGTTTACTGCGCTACTGCGCCAGTTCGTTCAGCTTGGCTCTTGTCTTAGGACCCACGGTCCCATACCCCGGCTCGCCGAGCTTCGCAATCCCATATTTCTCCTGGAAACGCTGGACCGCTTGAAGAGTCAACTGTCCGTAATATCCGGTTACAAGCCCTCCGGGATAGACCTCGGGATCTTTCGCCAGCACTTGCTGCAGGAGCGTAACTTGATCACTTTTCGCCCCTGCGCTCAACGCCCGAGTAAATGAGCCGGAAGAAACCGGAACTGTCGCGGTTGAGGGCGCGGGTGTTGATGACGGGGCGGGAACTGTCCCCAGCTCTTGAAGCTTTGAGCGCGTCATCGGACCTACCGTTCCTACTTGGGGCAGGCCGTATTTTTGCTGGAACCGCTTAACCGCCGCCTCGGTTTTGGGGCCAAAACTGCCGTTCACGATTCCTTCCGGATAAATTTCTTTGTCAGCCGCGAGGATCTGCTGTAATGCCTTAACCTCGTCTCCCGCGGAGCCGCGTGCCAAGTTCTTGGTAATCACACCGGCAACGGTACTTCCTCCCAAGGCGGCTGCTTGTTTTTGCAATTCCGCCAACTTCGCCTGTAGCGAACTTACCGAGGTGCTAACAGGGGTGGCAGTCGTGGTCTGTTGTACGACGCTGGAAGACGAGCCCCCACCGCCTCCACCACCTCCGCCTCCACCGCCGCTAGAGCTACCACCACCACCGCCACCGCAGGTCGCAGTCGGGGTAACCGTCACCGTCGTGCTATTGGCTCCCGCGGCAAGCTCAAGCATCACTTCCGAATCGGAAACATTACAGGTGGTGTTTTTGTTGAGAGTGTTCGAAAGACCACGTTTCGTCGCGGACCTCAATACCACGCGCTGGCCGCCCTGCATCACAAAGTCAATTGACAAACTGTTCACCGACATTGAATCAAAGAGAGAATCAGATGTCAGCGTGTACTGCGTGCTGTCGCCCGGAAGCGTTATGGTAATGTTATCCGTTACGTCCACATTGGCCGCGGAAACAATCAACGGCAAGCACGCTATGACGAGAATCGGGCCGATTCTTTTAAATGTCATAGTTTAATAAGACGCGGTTATCGGATAATGATATAACGCCAAGTAGATGTGGTAACCGTCCACACGAGGCCACGGAGGTTCATTATCTCGACCTGGATGAAATTGGCTGCTGTAGTTGAGGCCTTGCCGGTAAAAACAATACCACCGAAGCCGGCGGCGGCGCCTACTAGTGACGAGGTTGCGGTCAAGAACACCGCATCGTTCTGGTTGACATTAGCCAAACCTTCCCAACAGCCGATAACCATGCTGGTTGTAGCGGCAATGGTCTGGTTGGTTTGAAGCGGCCCGCAGCCGACATACCCGGTTTCCACTTGTGTCAGCGCCGTGCCGTTAGCGCCGACTTTCAGCGTCCCCCGGGTAGCGATAGCGCCGGTGGCAGAGGTGGTAGTTGCCATGCCGCCCACATCAAAGTCGCCGTCAACCTTAATAAGCCCGTTAGTGGCGTTGGAGATCGTCTCGCCGTTCTGTAGCCGAATGTCAGCCGTGCCGTAATCGACAGCTGAATTAGTATAGCCGGTTGTTTCCGCGTGAAAGAGATCCAGACCGTAGCTGAACTTACTGGCGGCTGTTGAGTTGAAGTACTGCACGCCGTAAGCCGCGTTCGGAGTAAGCGCGGAGGTATCGCCGCCAAGAATAGCCATGACTGCGGCATCGGCAACGCTGGTTCCCGCTTCACCGACCAGACCGGCTTTAGCGCCAACCAGAGCGTCGCTAGTAGTAACTTCGTATTTGCCAATTACGCCGGCGTGGACAGTGGCATTGGCGTTGGTAAGCGTATCGCCCAAGAAGTTGCCCATGACACCGGCATGGTAAAAGCTGGCACCGCCAGCGGCGCCTTGGTAGGTTAGATCACCCGCGAAGTTCTGGAATGAACCGGTTGCGCCCGTAGCTCGGGTTATAGCCGACTCTACTCCCGCATAAGCCGTAAGTCCGCTCGTGAAAAGCGCCGTGGTTGATGCTTGCAGAGTACCCGTGAAAAGATTGATATCCGTAGCGGCGTCGCCGAACGTGGAGTTCCCGCTTGCCGTAAGCGTGCCGTCCACCGATACGTTGGTGCCGACCGTTGTCGCTCCGAACACAGAGATACCTACGGCCAATGCCGCGGCTGTGCCCGCGATCGCAACCGTTTGAACTGCGTGCTTTATTCTTTGTTTCATAAAAAACGAGTTATCTTCTTTACTTTGAAAGTTATATTCAAAGATAGAAGAAATTAATATTAATAATACTCATAATTTTTGCCGAGACACGGCAAAAGTTTGTGAGAAACTTATATGTACCTAATAATATAGTATAGTTGATTCAGCTTTTTTAAAAGAGAGCTATCCACATTCTATCCACATCCCGTAATCCAAAAGCCCGCCCAAGTTTTGTTTAGCAAAATTTGGGCGGGCTTTTTGGTTTTTACCCCCCACACCCCTAGGGGTGTGGGGGTTTACTCCGTCCGGGGTCTTCACCCCCGCGCCTTCAAAGACGCGGGGGAACGACGCTACATACGACTCAACCCCGCTTACGCGGGGTTGAGTTTGAACCTAAACAACTAGCCCACTCGAGTCACTACCTTGAGATGGTTTGCTGCTCCATGTTCGTTGAGGGAAGACCCGGCAGTTCATAGCCGTTCGCCCAATCAACGCTTGTGGTGGCCGCGGTAGTTGTCGTGTTCGGAGACCAGATGAAGTCCTGGTCACCGGCCTCTAGGTCTACTGTATTCGCCTGCTCCAAGTCTCTGTTAGAGGACTTGGTAGGATAGGTGGCGTCTCCAAGTAGACTGACGCTGATTGCGTCGCCCGAGAGTGAACCCGTGACCGTTGAGCGAAGCTCAAAGTACCTCGTAGTTCCTGCTGGAACCGAGATGGCCTCCGAGTTTGGCGCGCCCGAGGTCTTGGTAATCGGGTCAAAGTAGACCTCAACCTCTCCCAGGGTGCCGGCCGTTGAAGACGCGGCTCCGTTAAGGGAGTTCTCGCCCGCGATGTCAACCTGACGAGCGTTCAACGGATTGTTGCCGTAGGCCTGTACCGAGAAGGCGCTGTCAGAGTAGCCGTAGACGTAGAAGTTTGACGTCGTGGCTCCGGTGGTTGACGAAACGTTGAAGGTGAACTTGTAGAGTCCGACATCTCCCGCCGTAGGAGCTGTAACCGAGAAGCGGTAGAGGATCATGGACCCGTTTGCCAGGGTCTGCGTCGGGATCGCGAGTTTCGCCAGAGTCGGGTACGACTTCACAAGCCGCACGCCGTCTCCGTTAACGTTTGAAACCGTAGAGGTGTCAAACGATGAACCGGAGGACTGGCCGATTGCGTCAGTTGAAGTAGAGCCGGTGCCGTCATAGCTAATCGCGATCAGACGACCAGCCGTACCGGGCTGTGAGGTGCCGACGGTTGAAAGGTCGGCTTTCACGGTGAGCAACTTGTCGCCGTCCTTGGGGATAGTGAAGTTCCCGGTCAGGGTGGAAGTTGCGGTCACGCTCGTTCCAGCAAATATCGCCTCACCAACCTTTATCGCGCCGTCCCAGAGGGTCAGCTTCGTGAAATCGGTGGTGGATGCGGTGGATGAGCTGAAGGTAAGCTGAATCTTCTCAAGCCGCAGCGCTTCATTCGTCGCGTGGAGCTTGAAGATGGTCATGACCTGATCGGTTGACCCCGCGATCGCCCAGCGTTCCGTCGGGCTGGAAGTGTCCTTCGCAATGGTGAAGGATCCTCCGGTCGCGATGGTCATAATCTGGCCGGTTGAGGTCGTGAGCGCTTCGGATACTGAAGTGCCGGTGGTCACGCCTGTGGCCGCGGTGTCCTGACCCGATGCTATGCCGAAGCTATGCGTAGAAGCGCTAGCCGCGGAAGCCAAGATATTGCACTTGAGGTCTACCACTTTCGTAGTTCCCTTCGGCACAATCAGGTGATTGTCAAAGGTATAGGTCTGCTCATTGGTCGTGTCAGTGGTGTCTGTCGGGTTTATCACGTTTGAACCGGTGTTCAAAGCGACTGTTCCGTCAAACATCTGACAGTTGTTGACCTCATCGCCTCGCGTGGCGGCGTTAACCGTGTCGGTAACCGCCTGTGAGGTAATGCGAATATCTTCGCCGGAATTCGTGGCGTCATACTGGATCTTCGCAAAGAGGAATCCATTGAGGCCGCGGACTACGGTTTGCGCTATCGGTGACGGAGCTACGGAAACCTTAAGCGCCGCCGCTCGCACCGTTTGCGTGTTGGCTGTTACCAGGGAGGCCGGTGACGGCGTAATGTTCTTGCCGGTTATCACGCCTTTCGCGGTAAAGCCGCTCGCGAGCAACCCGACGGTCAGCGTGTCGTTCGTCACGAACGTTGAGTCAAGCTTGCCTTGGATCTTGTAGGCGTGGGCCCCGATGGGTGCCGTCCAGCTGTCAGTCATAGTAACGCCGGATGACGTCGGATCTTTCGGACCCGCGACTACCGCCCCGTTTTCATCCACGATCTGAACCGCGGTAATGTCAGTGGTCGTACCAGTTCCGCTAAAGGTGAAGTTCACCAGTACGCTGGAAAGCTGGATGTCCTCGCCCTTCACTTCAAAGGTGAATGCGCCGAGGTTCGTGTTGTTGATGTCTACCGCGACATTGCCTGCGGAGATAACGTTTGATTTCTCAACGCGGAGCGTCCCGGTGGAAACCGTTACGTCATACGCGTTGTAGAACGGCGTGGTGTTGGACGAGAAGCCGCCGTCTGAAGCCGTACCCGTGCAGGTCCCGGAACAAACTGGTGTGACATAGTACCCGTACAACTTGCCGAGGGCTACGATGTCTTCCGCTTCCTCAATATCAAAGCTGATGGTTCTATTGGAACCGCTATCGATATCGCCCTTGATGAGAATTTCTACGTTGCCTCCCTTGGTTACGGATATGCCGTCACCGAGGGTTGCCCAGTATTTCTTGCCGTCAGTCTTGGTTTCGTACTCGGTTGAGCCAACGACGATCTTAACGTTCTTGAGATCGCTGGACGCCGCAGAACCGGATTGGTCAAAGCGGACGGATTTCAGCAACATATCTTCATTTGATCCGGCAGTCAGTTTTACTGCGGAGAAGATATATCCTTTAGTTCCCACTTCCTTGCTTGCCGCGTCAGCGCCGGGATCCACTGCGCCTCGCGTCATGGTCGCGGAACCGAGCGCCAGGGAGCCGTTAATCGTCATGCCGTTTCCCGTAATAGGAAGCGAACCGGACACGGACGATGAACCGGCGTCAATCGCGGTAACTGACATTTTCGCAACTTGGCCCGAGTAGTCATCAAGCGCGGCCGCCATGTTACCCGCAATCGTTACCGTCTTTGAAGTTCCCTTACTGACGACAAACGATTGGCTTAGTGAGGCCAGGTGGTTTGAATTCAGGGTCTTTTCGTTTCCGATCTGCGTTCCGTCTTGGTCAAGAAGAATAATCCCCGCGAAGACCGCGTCATTGGCCAAACCTTCCCGCTTCACCGTGATTGACTTTACAGTCACATCGCCGTCATTTGACGCGGTAAGCGTGATTTTTACCAATGGAAGGCGCGCTGCGCTTTCTGGGGCCAGCGTTTCAGCGGGCTGTGTCGCGGCTGAAACCGAGAGACCCGAACCGGCGGGTACGGTTACAGTCGGAGTTGTGCCGCCAGTGGTCGTTCCACCAGTCGTTGCGGCGCCGCCGTAAACTGAATTTAATTTCGCACGTGTCTTTGGACCAACCCTGCCGTAACCGGTAGTGGCTGGAGTTCCGGAGCTTGCAATGCCGTATTTGGCCTGGAAGCGTTCAACCGCTTTCTGCGTCAGTGAACCGTAGAAACCCGTAACGAGTCCTTCCGGATAAACTGCCGCATCGGTCTTCAAAGCGTTTTGCAGGTCGGTCACGCCCTGGCCTCGCGAACCCGGTGAAAGGTCGCTGGTCAAATTGAGACCGGTGCCGGTGCCACCCGTGGTGGCGCCGCCTTGAAGCGAAGCGATCTGCGCTTGCAGTGACGCAATTTGCGCCAAGAGTTCGTCAATGGTGACGGCTTTGGCCAACTGCGGTAATACCGCAAAAGCTCCAGTGATCGAGAGTGTGGTTACAACCGCAACGGCCGTAACTTTCAATCTCGCTTGGAATGTTTTACTCATATTAATTAATAACTTGGTTAATGCCCGCCGGCTTTTTTATATTAAGCCGCGAGCGCAACTTTACGCGTCGTCTGTCGACTAAGAATCAAACCCCGCATAAAGCGTTTATTTACTAATGAATCTTTCTACATGATTCTCATCCTTTTCCAGCACTTTCTTGTCATCAAAAACTTTTAGGATTTGAAAGCAAGAAAGTGCTGGATCGACCGGACAAGAATCCATCGAATATCTATTTTAATTTCCTCCGCAAAAGAAAATTTCTTTTCTCTCGCAAGAATTTTTTCTAATTCAATCATTCAGTTGTGAATGATCAATCCCTTTCCGTACAACTCTTCCCGATCGACCGGGATAGCCCGTACCGGAAAGTTCAATTGACTGCACGCGCAATCACCTGAACTTTCAGGTACTCAATTAAATACTACTTAGTTTCCCTGATCCATAAATTCTATAAATTCACCACACGCATAAACGCAACCAAAAAATGGCTCGCCGTTTATCGTGTAGTCGTTACATATATATTCCTGCGATATTCATATTATATTGTCCCCGCTCCTTAGTTGCAAAGGCGCAATATGTGGATAACCGCATCTTTGTTTAGCTTAATTTCAGCCCAAAATTAGCTGAAAAGATTACGCCTAAAAGTAGCTTATCCCACGGCTAAAGTCAATGCTTATTTATGGTCTAAAATGATGCGCAAACCCCCGCGCCTATACATAGGCGTGGGGGTGGGTACAGGAATCCACCAAAATCCCATTTATTAATACAGGGAGTTCAGCACGGGAAGTTCAGCCAGCCGAACCGCATCTGTCTGCCAATCACTTTATTACCATATATGTTTCCGATCGGAAACATATATGGTAGTCGTTGGCTCAAAATATGGCAAATTTCTAAGGGACATTCCTAAGGGACATCGTGAGATGTCCCTTAGGAATAAGCTAAAAAATGTCCCTTAGGAATTTTTAGGCAGTGAGTAATGAGTCCACCGTTTATCTCCACCCTTCTCAACAACCCCCTGATCAACCATCTCCTGTAGGTCTCTTAAAAGCGTCTTTCTGGATACCTTGCCCATGAACAAATTACCTAAATCCCCCACGGACACCTTATCTCTATGCTTAAGCACCTCTATAATGGCTCCCCGCCTCGCCCTAGCCCTAGCCCTCGCTGCCTCATGATTCGCATCCGATGCATTACTCGTATCTTGTCCATTAGATGGTTCCGCCTCATCAACAATATCCGGCCCTATGCCGCTTATGCCTAAACTTACTTCGGCTGGTTGCTCGACTTTTGCCTCAACTGCTTCAACCGCGCCTAACATATTGCTAAAAATATTCTCAAGCGTGGCGCATTTCATTAAAAGCTCCGCTGCGGGTTGCCGCTCTAAAAATGACGTATCCCGTGCAATCCCCAAAAATGCTTTCAATTGTTTAACCTCCCCCAAAATGTCCCTTAGAAGTTTGTCTTTTAGTTCAAATGTCCCATAACGGGCAACGAGTCCTAGCGCCCTATTGGCTGTGGACTCAATATCATTTACCAAAACCCCCCGCACCGGCAGCGGCTCAAATGTCTCATATATTGAGAGTATAAAGCTATATACCTTCTGCCGTATCTCAACCGGCAATGACCCCAAATGTCCCATAGGAACACTCTAAGGGACATTATGTATAAAGGTCAAACTTGACGGATTTGACTTGATGGATAGATTACTATAGAAAAAAGTAACGAAGTCCTTCGTCAACTGAAAAACAGTTCACCCTAACCGAGGAGGCGTCATGACTCAAGAAGGGTACACACCGGAGAAGTGGCTCTTCATCATCGTCTGTGGGTTCTTCATCGGGTTTTTCTTCCCCTTCCGCTACGCCGGGGTCTCGCCTGCTTTCTGGTCATTGGTATACCTGATGCTTGTCTTGACGGCGGCCATCAATTTGATGAGCTGGCCGTACCTGAAGAGCGTCATGAAGAACGTTTTCTTCATCGCTGTATCAAGCGCGTTGGGCATGGCGGCTCAATACGCATCTCGTCTGCCTACTGCCTGGCTCAATTGGAGTATTCTGTGGGGAGCGCTCGTCTATGTGGCGATAGCGCAGGCGATAGCCCTTGCCCTGCTTCTCACTGGCAACCGCGAATGCCGCGAGACCCGGCGGAAAGACGGATGGCCTTTCTACCTCATCATGACAACCCTTTTCTGGCCGCGGCTATTCTTCGACAAGAATACCCGCCTCCTGGAGAAGATCTCTGCCGCTGTCATCGTGTTCCTCGGCGCCCTGGTTGCGAATCGGCTACCACATGATCCAACGGGACCTATCGCATACGTTGTTCTCCTCATCGCTGTTTCCATTCTGACGTTCATCACCGAGGAAGTGGACGACGAACACGAGCGGTGGAGGCAACGACCCGCGACAACCGGCAACGAACGGTGAGCAAGGACAATGCCCCGGCGGGAGAGATCTCTCTCCCGCCGGGGCAAATTTATTTTCATGCGCAAAAACGCCCCGACGAATGTCGGGGCGTTTTTGTAGCTACTTATTATTTCTCCACTTTTACCAGGGCGTGCTTTCGCGCGGGATGATGTGTCTTCAAGGATTTCTGGAAAGTAATTGTTTCCCCCTTCACGTCAATCATAACGCCGTCTCCCGGGGAAACGCGCCCCGAAACAATTTCGTTCGCCAAGGGATTCAATATTTTTGATTCAATGAAACGCTTAAGGGGCCGGGCGCCGTATTTGGAATCCGAACCCTTTTCGGCCACAAAGTCGCGAAGGGACGAGGAAAATTCCAGTGTAATTTCTTTTTTGGCCATGCGCTCGGAAAGACGAGCCAACTGCAGATCCACGATGCGTTTTACCACCTCGGGTGCCAAGCTCTTAAAGAAAATTATCTCATCCACGCGGTTCAAGAACTCGGGGCGGAACTGTTTTTCCAGCGTTTTCCTGACTTTATCTCTGGCGTCGTCTTCCTCTTTTTGCTTGGTGTCCTCGCCATCGCCCAAAAATCCGAGTCGCGAATAGTCGTAAGCAAACTCGCTTCCGATATTGGAAGTCATGATAATAATCGTGTTTTTGAAATTCACGACCCGGCCTTTGGCGTCCGTCATGCGGCCGTTATCCAGTATCTGCAAAAGCACGTTGAAAACGTCATGATGCGCTTTTTCGATCTCATCAAAAAGAATTACCGAATATGGCCTGTGCTTTACCAGCTCCGTTAATTGTCCACCTTCTTCATACCCCACATAGCCGGGAGGCGAGCCGAAGAATTTGGAAGCGGTGTGCCGTTCCATAAATTCCGACATATCAAAGCGGATCAGGGCTTTTTCGTCGTTGAACATAAATTGCGCCAAGGTCTTGGCCAACTCTGTTTTCCCGACACCAGTGGGGCCTAAGAATATAAATGAGCCCATAGGGCGGTCTTCATCCGCGATACCGGCCCGGGAGCGCCTGACGGCATTGGCAATTTTCTCCACGGCTTCGTCCTGGCCGATAACGCGCTTTTTTAATTCCTCTTCCATCTTAATAAGCTTGGAGGCCTCCGATTCCAGAATTTTGTTCACGGGAATTCCCGTCCAGCGCCCCACCACGTCCCCCACGCTTTCCTCGGTTACCTCTTCTTTCGTAACCTGCCGGGCTGACTGGAGTTTGCGAAGTTTGGTTTCAGCGAGACGCAATTTCTTTTCCGTTTCCGGTATCTGGCCGTATCTTAACTCCGCCACTTTTCCAAAATTCCCTTCTCTTTCGGCAATGGCTGATTCCTGCCTTGAAGTATCGGCTGATTTCTTGAGTTCACGGATCTCGGCAATGGCTTCTTTTTCATGCTTCCAGCTCTCTTCTATCTTTTTATATTCTTCCTTTAGAACATCCAGATCTTTAGAAAACTTCCTGTATTTATCTTTGGAGATCTTATCTTTGGCGTTTTTAATGCCTTCACGTTCAATCTCCTGCTTCATTATCTCATGGCGCAATTCTTCCAGACGGCGCGGCGTGGAATCAATTTCCAGTCGCAAAGAGGACGCAGCTTCGTCAATTAGGTCCACGGCTTTATCGGGCAAGAACCTATCCGTGATGTAGCGGGAGGAAAGAGTGGCGGCCGACATTAAGGCGCCGTCCGTAATTTTTACCCCGTGATGAACTTCATAGCGGTACCTCAAACCTTTTAAGATAGCCACGGTTTCTTCAATTGACGGCTCATCAACGTAAACCGGCTGGAAACGGCGCGCCAGGGCCGGGTCTTTCTCAATGTATTTTTGATATTCTTTCAGCGTGGTGGCGCCGATGGCGTGCAATTCACCCCGGGCGAGCGGCGGTTTTAACATATTGGACGCGTCAATCGCGCCCTCGGCCGCGCCCGCGCCCACGATAGTATGCAACTCATCTATGAAAATAACATACTTGCCGTTCCCGCGCTCAACTTCTTTTAGAATGGCCTTCAGACGATCTTCAAATTCTCCGCGATATTTGGTCCCGGCGACGAGTGACCCCAAATCCAGTGAGATCAATTCGCGGCCCTTTAAGGATTCCGGTACGTCGCCGGAAGCAATTTTTTGCGCTAAGCCCTCCGCAATGGCAGTTTTGCCCACGCCCGCCTCGCCGATAAGCACGGGGTTATTTTTGGTGCGCCGGGAGAGCACTTGCATGACGCGGCGAATTTCTTCGTCGCGGCCGATAACGGGGTCCAATTTATCCTGCTTGGCGAGGCGCGTCAGATTGCGCGCGTATTTTTCAATGACATTGAACTTGGTTTCGGGTTGGGCATCGGTAATGCGCTCATTACCTCTTAACTCCGAAAGGGCCTTCAAAATGCCTTCTTTGGTAAGCCCCGAATTGGAAAGGATATCGCGGGATCTTGTTTGGATCTCGGCGATGGCGAGAAGCAGATGCTCGGTGGAAATAAATTCGTCTTTCAAATTGCCGGCTTCTTTATGCGCCTGCTCCATTACTCGCACCAAGTCGGGCGTTAAATATACCTGCCCGATAACCGACATGGCGGCACCCCTCGGCATCCCGTCCAAGAGTTCCAGAAGTTTGTCAGCCATTTGCGAAACGTCAATATCCAATTTTTCCAAAATGGCCTCCACAATACCTTCTTCCTGCAATATCAGTGAGGTCAGAACATGTAAAACATCCACTTCTCTGTGAGAGCGTTCCAGTGCCAGATCGTGCGACTTTTTCAGCACCTCTTGGGCTTTATTGGTGAAGTTGTTGAAGGGAGGCATTTGCATAGGTTTTCTTCACTTATATTCTACTACTATTCTACTACGCCGCCGATATGGTCGGGAAACCCTAAAAAGTGAGAACTAAGACGCCGCCATTTTAACCGATGGATTAGCAGAGTGCAAGTGGGAGTGCTAACGGCGATTTTAGCTTGAGGGACGCTCGGCAAGCGTAATGGGGGCCGTAAGCCGGGCGCCGTTCCTAAGATAAACAACCTTAACCATATCCCCCACCGCATAATCTTGAAGCACGGAGGTCAGCGTGTGGTCGGCGTCAATTTTCACGCCGTTTATCTCCACGATAATATCGCCCGTTTTCAATCCGGCTTTCTCGGCCGGCGAGCCGGGGACTACCGCCGGCTCACTTTCACCGGCTTTCAGCCAGGCACCCTCGGAAACGGGAAAATTATTTTGTTTTTGAATATCGGTATTCAAGGAAACATAACGAACTCCCACAAAGGGATAAATGATCTTGCCCGTCCTTTTTACGCTTTCAATGTCGCGCTTGGCTTTATTAATGGGAATGGAAAATCCTATGTTCTGCGCTCCCTGGACAATGGCGGTGTTTATACCGACTACTTCACCTCGCAAATTTAAGAGCGGCCCGCCGGAATTCCCCGGATTGATGGCGGCATCGGTTTGTATCAGATCAATAAGTTCCTCGCTGCCTATCCCCCCGCCCGAAGCCGTAACGCTCCGCGAAAGACCGGAGACCACGCCAACTGATACCGTGTTCCTGAACTCCCCCAGCGAATTCCCGATGGCAATGGCTGTCTGTCCTATTTTTATCTTTGACGAGTCGCCGAGCCGCACGGCAGTTAACCCGGTTTTTTCAATTTTGACAATGGCAAAGTCCTGGATTGGATCGCGGGCCAGAACCTTAGCGTCCAATTTAGTGCCGTCATTCATAAAAACCGTGTATTCGGCCGCGGTGTCGGCCACTACGTGTTTATTCGTCAAAATAAAGCCATCGGAAGAAACTATAAACCCCGTGCCGCTGGAGACCTTCTGTTTTTGCGTGCCTTTTTGTTTCAACTGCGGGACCTTGAATTGGTCGCCAAAAAATTGCTGGAAGAAGGGGTCGTCGGGAAAGGGAGAAACAAATTCCTGTTCAACTATCGGCACGTCTTTGGAAGCCACAATGGAAACCACCGCGGGCGACACTTCGGCCACCGATTGCACCACCAGTTCGTCCTGGCGTAAGACGCGCTCGTTTATTTCTTTATCCGTCGGCGATGCTTTGGGGAAAATATTCAAAGGCGTTAATTGATAAATTCCGCCGGAGCCGAGATAGCTTTGGGTGAGCACGGTACCACCCGCGGCCGCGATGAAAGCCGCGAGGCACACCAAAGTTAGAAATTGAGCGCGATTAAGCTTATCCATTTTATTATTTTTATTATAACTAAGAGACCTGATGCCTGGTTACACGGCTTCCACCCTTTCCACGCCGGGGACTTTCTGCCGGAGCATATCTTCAATGCCGCCCTTCAGGGTTAATTGGGACAAGGGACATCCTACGCAGGTTCCTGTAAGCCGCACGTTCACGGTTTTATACGTTTCGTCATAAGAAACAAACTCCACCCCGCCTCTATGTAAGGCCAGCATGGGGCGCACGGCTTCCAGCACTTTTTCAATTTCGGCTTCAATCATGGTTTAAACGCTGGCCCGTATTTTGCGACCAGCAAGAGAACAATTAAGCCCCAGATAATGGAGAAAGCAGTTATAATCCTTCCCTCCTTTCTCATATTCTGCTCCAGCATCATCAAAATCCCGACAATCAGGCCGGAAAGAATGGGATTCACCGCCGCGATCAATAACCCTCCGTAAAACCAGCGCTGTTTTCTAATGGAAACTGTTTCGGGAGCATCATTCATTATGGTAGTACGATTAATACCCCAATCTTTCTTCCACGACTTTCCAATCTATGGCTTTCATGAAGGTTTCAATATAATCCGCTTTTTTTATTCCATAATCTAAAGTATAAGCGTGTTCAAAAACATCCATGACAAGGAGCGGTACCGCGCCAGCCAAGTGCCCGACATCATGCTCGTTAATCCAGGTATTGAAAACCATCTTCTTCTCTTTATCAAAGGCAAGTATTACCCAGCCGATGCCACGGATAGCCCCCGCCGCCTTAAAATCTTTTTCCCATCCCTCAACTGATCCCCAAACGTAGGCGAGAACTTTTTTGAGTTCGCCGTCACCCAAAGCACCGCCGCCATTTTTCATGTTGCCGAAGTAAAGCTCGTGCAGGCGCATCCCGTTCCATTCCCAACCAAAACGGCGCTTTAACTCTGCGTAATTCGGCGTTTCCGGTTCTGCCGTTTTCAAAAGCTCCATCAACTTATTGGTGTTGGTTACATACCCTTGATAGAGCGTAAAATGATTTTTCAGAAGTTGATCGGAAAATCCGGGAGTGCCGATGAGCGTGTCGTAATTTTTTGGTTCGTACATATTTATTTTATTTAAGAATAATAAATCGTTTCGTTTTCTATAGAAAGTTTTATAGTACGTAATCCTGTGCCCTCGGCGGCGGGTGGAGTTTGGGTAGCTCCAGATATTATATCAAACTCCGACCCGTGCCATTGGCATTTCAGAACTTTGCGGCCGTCTTCGGTCTCATGCGGCGCTGTCGGCCCGCCCATATGCGGGCAAACATTCACGAATCCCCGCAGTCCATTTTCATCTTTCAATATAAGGCACGTTTTGCCGCCGAAGCAATCAAATACTTTCCAGCCCTTATTTTGCAAATCGGCATCATTAATGTTACAAACCGCTTTCATACATCTAACTCTAATTCAAAATGCAAAAATCAAAATGCAAAATTTCGGTAACGCTAAAGCGTAATTTTTAAATTTTGACTTGTCATTTTGACTTTTGATTTTTGATTTATTCCGGATATATCTGATTTCCTTCCGTATCAAAAACCCTAATCGCCATGGTCGGGCAGGATTTAGCGGCAAGTAAAATGGTTTCGGCATCCGCGCCTTCGGCGTTATACACCACCGCTTTATTTTCCGCATCCAATTCAAAAACACCGGGCGCTACCGCCACGCACGAAGCCGCGCCGATGCAGAGATTCCTATCCACAATTATTTTCCCTATCTTCAGAGATTTTTTTACGGGTTCTGATTGACTTTCCATAATACTTTCGTAATTATACGACCTAGGAAGCATAACCCACCAGGAATCATAGCTCAAAGGAGGCCGAGATGCCTACCACGCCGGAAGTTCTTCTGCTCGCAGCCGTCGTCATCGGATACTTTTGGTTCAACGTCTGGTACGCCAAGGTGTCATTCGGCACTCTGGGAGAGGCACTGAACCGCGGGGAAATGACGATCTGGGAGCTCCTGCTCTTGGTTTTCTGGGGTGTACCTGTCTTCATCGCTACGCTCCTTTGGGAGGAAGTAATGCTAAGAAGGCCGGAACTCACCCCACCCTGCGTTCTCTCGCCGGACCGCGGCTCCGTGATGACACTCGAGTCCACCAGCTGGGCGCGGCAAGAGGTGAGAAGGATTGAAATCGTATGCCACGCGGGAGTGTCGCTCGTTTTCATCGCCATTTGGGCGGTAATCTTCTACCGTCTGAATGTGCTGACGGGTGGAGCTCTGGCAAAAGCAGCTGCCAGCATCGGCAACGGTCTCTCGCTGATGCTGAACTAAGGGGGAGGGTCCATGAACTGGAGTGTCTTGCGATTCGTGCTTGCGGTCTGCCTCGCCGGGAATGCGGTTTACACCGCCGTCGTTCTCCGCGACCGCTCTTTTGTTGGGTTGTCCTGGAAGACCTGGACAACCTACCCCGTGCTCGCCGCCATGATGCTTACGGCCCTGCCGGTGCATCTCGGGTGCTGGATCTGGCTTGCGGTAAACAATCGTCAATTCCCTGCGCTAGGAGGGGGCCGCCATGGAAACACCGTCCGCTGAAGCCAGGCAGTTGATCGGCTTCACAGTGCTCACCGCCGTCGTTCTCACTGTGGTCATCGGCACTCTGCAAGTGCTCGCAATAAACGGCTGGATCGGCCCCGGAACCGCGGGTAACGTCTCAATGGCCTGTTTCATCGCGGGTCTTGGCGCTGTCGGCTTGAAGTATTTCCGCTGTCGCTGACGCCCCCGGCCTGCCAAGACGGCGCGCGCCGCTCCTCTCGGGGCGGCGCTTTCATTTTTACCCCCACACCTATTGAGTTAATGAATATTTGAGCCTACGTTTAAGTTGTGTGAGCGCATTCGCCCTCAATTTTATGTTATGCTCTCGATCTATTGCATCTTTCTCTGCTAGATACGCTTCGTAATAAACTAGATTAAATGGAGCTCTCCATCTAATTGAGAACACTTTTCTAGAGTTATGTTCATAAAATCTCTTCCTTAAATTATTTGTTGAACCTATGTACAACTTTGCATCTTTCTTACTGCGAAGTATATAAAAATAGAACATAACTCAATAGGTGTGGGGGTTTATCCGTAGTACTTCTCTTTATAAAAACGAATTAACTGCTCAACTTCAGGGATGACATCAGGATTTCCGATGCCGACTTTCAATTTTTTCTGAACCGATTCCAAATCCTGCGCTCCTTCCAAAACCGCTTCTTCAATGTCGTGGTCGGTGGTTTGCGTGGCGGGGTCAATGACTTTAGCGCCTTCAATCACAATTTTGTCGTATTTGCCGACACCCCTGAAATAATCATTGGCGGCTTTATGAAAGGCCTTATCTACCAATACCGAGCAGTGGATTTTCCTGTTGGGGAGCCCGCCTAAGCGCTCCATAATGTGCTGGGGCTTTACGCCTCGCGCTTCATCTAAAGTCATTCCGCCGTTTTCCGTTACCATCACCGAAAACATGGAAGTCGCGGCGATGGCCGACCCGCAGCCGAAAGTGCGCCATTTTAAATCTTTAACCCGCTCGGTTTCCGGATCAATTTTCATCCAAATATGCATCATATCGCCACACGCGGGACTGCCGACCAAACCCACCGCGTTATATTCGCCGGGCGCGGGGTCGGTTAAAAGCAAATTCCGCGGATTGAAGAAGTGGTCTTTCACGATATCGCTGTAATACCATTTTTCTCCCGTAAACTGATTTATGACATCAATAGGCTCACGCGCCTTCTCGCCCGCTTGCCCCGCATCAACCGAGGCCGTGGCCGAGGTTTGGTGCGGGGTGTGCTGGTTGATGATGTCTGTTTTTGGTCTGTTGGTCATAAGTTAGAATAAACTAATTAAAAATCCAACGAAGATACAAAATGAACCAAATCGGCCAGATGATCGCCCACAAACCAAGTCCAAAGTAAACTGCAAGAAAGACTCCAACAGTTGCATATGCGAACAGTACTACAATCAAGAGAATCTTCTTCATATTCTACTTATACGTCCTCCCTCCAACTTTAACTTTTGCTCTTTGCCCCGCGAAGGCCTCGGGGTGCGACATTTCTTTTTGATCCACCGACATGTTTAACGGCGAAATTTCACGAAGGCGCATGACGATCTTAGGCAAGACCGACATAACGTAATCAATATCTTCTCTAGTAGTTGAGCGGCCGAGCGAAAACCGGAGCGATGAGTGCGCGTGCTCGTAGGGACGCAAGAGCGCCAAAATCACATGCGACGGGTCAAGTGTCAAAGATGTGCAGGCCGAGCCGGTGGAAATGGCGATGCCCTTGGCGTCCAAATAAAGCACGGCTGCCTCGCCTTCAATATCCAATATGGAAACGTTGACGTTATTGGGAAGCCGTTCTGACGAGTGCCCGTTCAAAATCGTTTTGGGTATTTCGGTCGTTAGCCGTTTGATAAAATAATCCCGAAGTTCTGTAAGCCAAGAGTTTTCTTTTTCTTTCATTTCTTCGGCTATTTCCAGCGCTTTGGCCAGCCCCACGATGGCGGGCACGTTCTCGGTGCCGGAGCGCAAATTCCCCTCCTGCCCGCCGCCAAAAGTCAGCGGCTTGACTCTCGTCCCGCGCCTGACGAACAAAGCTGCGACTCCTTTGGGCCCGTAAATTTTTGACCCAGAAATTACAAATAAATCCACGCCGAGTTTTTGTACGTCCAGATCCAAAGCGCCCGTGGCTTGCGCGCCGTCCGAATGGAAATAGATCGGCGTTTCATTTCCGGCTGACTTTCTTTCGGCGCGGACTTTTTTGACCAATTTTCCGATTTCCGCCAGCGGCTGAATTGTCCCTATTTCGTTATTGGCATACATCACAGAAATCAAGAAGGTGTCGGGACGAATTAGGCCCGCCAACTCGCCAAGTTTTGTAATGCCTTCAGCGTCTACGGGTGCCAGCGAAATTTCAAATCCCTGCCTTTTAAGTTCCTCGGCGGCGTTCAAAACCACGTGATGTTCAATCGCGGAAATGATTATATGCCCCGCGTCCACCACACTTTCCCCGCTCCCCTCCATTTCTTTATTGGTACAGTAGGACGGCCTATTGTATCTTTGACCATTTCGCGGGAAAACCGCGGCGGCCGTGCCGAAAACTGCTAAATTGTCGGCTTCGGTAGAACCGGCTGTAAAAATTATTTCTGACTCACCCGCGTTCAAAATTTTAGCGATAGTTTTTCTGGCGTTATCCATCGCCTCTTTAGCAATACGGCCCGCTCTATACAAAGCCGCGGGATTTCCGAATTTATCCTCAAAATACGGCTCCATGGCTAACTTAACCCTGGGGTCCATCGGAGTGGCACCGGCGTAATCCATATAAACCCCCACACCAGAACCTCGACGGCGCAAAGCGCCTCGAGTTCCTTGTCGAGGTTTGGTGTGGGGGTAAACTTCGCGCACGATTTCTTTTGACATACTAAATTGGGTATCACCAGTATATTCGTTTTATTGTCAGGCGCAAACACTTTAACTATGATAGTTGACACTGGTTTATAGCCATGTTATCTCAAAACTACAACCCAGAGAAGGAGGCGACCCCTGATGAAAAGTCAGCATTGGTTTTGCCGGAAGTGCTGCAGGAGGGGAACGAGCTGGTATAACGAAGACGAGGGCGACTTCTACAGCGTCCTCCAACTACTGCATGATGCTCACCAGACAGCAAGCCCCGGTTGCGACAATTCCAACATCCAGGTCGTAAACGGGGGCAAGATAACGAAGGATGAAATCGCTGAAATGGAAAAACTAACGCCGGTGTAAACGGCGCGACCCGCCGCTGATGAACAAAAGACCCGTTCGTCACGAGCGGGTCTTTTGTTCTTTATAAATTAGTTCAAGGTTTTTTCTCCCGGTTCCCATTCCACGGGGCAAAGCCCGCCCGTTTGCAGAGCCGCAAGCACGCGGATGGTTTCTTCTACACTGCGGCCAACGTTATTGTCCGAAACCACGGCGTATCTAAGAACGCCTTTAGGATCCACAATGAAAGTGCCGCGAAGCGCTACTGTTCCCTCTTCGGCTTCCGTGTCCACTTCATATTCTTTCGTCACTTCTTTGTTGAAATCGGAAAGCAGGGGAAATTTCAGCGATTTGAAGTCCTGTTCAATCCAGGCGCGATGCGAATGCACGGAATCCACCGAAATCCCCCAAATGTCGGCTTTCAGTTTTTTGAATTCGCCGAAATGCTTGTTGAATCCTTTGATTTCCGTGGGGCAGACAAAAGTGAAATCCAGCGGATAAAAGAAAATTACCGTCCACTTGCCACGCTGTTTCGCGAGCGCGTAGTTTGAGACTTTATGATTGAGAACGCCCTGAAGCGTAAATTCGGGCGCGGGCTGTCCGATTTTCAACATAGAATTATGCTCTAACAGTATATATGAAACTCCGATACGGCTCAAGTCCTAAAATAACCAAACATATCACCCTATTCCTTATTCCAGTATTCTGCAGAATATTGGAATAGAGCCGAAGCGATAAATAAACTAAACGAGAATAGAAATCAAGCGCTGTTTTGGCGGCGATAGTGATTACGCGCCCAGATGCGTTCAGAGGAAAGGACGAGAACCGCGATAATGGCAAGCGCCGTGCCGTACTGAAAGGCCGAAGCATAACCGAAGTTCTGCGATAAATATCCGAATACTACCGAACCGGGAAGAAGCGCTAAGCCCGTTATAGCGTGAAATACTCCATAGGCCGTTCCCCGAAATTCGGCAGGTACCAGATCGGCAACAATCGCTCTCCCTACCCCATCGGTGGCGGCGTAATAAAGTCCATATGCTATAAAAAGCGCCCAAACAGCATTGGAGGTGGAAGTGTTAGCAAAAATAAAATAAATAAAAGCAAAAATGGCGTACCCGCCGATAAGCGTCCAGCGTTTGCCGATCTTGTCCGCCAATATACCCATGGGCGAGGAAAGAACAGTGGCGCTCATATTGTAAGCGAAAAAAAGAATGGGGATAAGCGTTATAGCGATCCCCACGTTTGTCGCTCTTAAAATAAGGAATGCCTCGGACGCTTTACCGAGCGCGAATATTGTGGCCCCCAATGTAAACATATAAAACGGCAAGCCAAGCGATCTTAAATGGAAGGCATGAAAAGTATTGCCATCGGCTAAATCCGGGGGCGCTTGAACTTCCCGCACAAAAAGAACTAAGACAAAAACCGCAAAAAAGCTGGCAATAAAAGATAGTAAAAACAGCCAGCGTAAATTATTATTTAGTATCGGGAGCAGAATGAAGGCGACCAATGGACCCAAAGCGGCTCCTGCCGTATCCATGGCGCGATGAAATCCAAAAGCCCTGGCGTAACGGTCTTTGGAAATTGAAAAGGAAATCAAGGCGTCCCGAGGCGCCTCCCTGACACCCTTGCCGGCGCGGTCAAATAATCTTACCGCTAATACATGCCAGGGAACTTGAGCAAAAGCCAGTAGGGGCTTTGTAATTGCGGATAAAGAATAGCCAATGACGGCGAAAATCTTGCGTTTTCTGATTTTATCCGA
>CAZBTX010000003.1:41071-113758 GCA_964494945.1 uncultured Candidatus Saccharibacteria bacterium | reverse complement strand
ATGGGCGGCGAAACACGAACCTTGTCGCCTAGATCGAAAACAATTCTTGTCGGTGCTGTCGGCATTGCTGCCCCCTTTCGGTTTTTGGTTTGGAAACATGCTACTTGTTGTCTAACGGTAAAGATAGCATATCACACCATAAAAGTCAAGAAGCGGCAAGCACCGCTTCTTGGAAAGAATCTTATGAAAATTTTTCTTTTCTGCTTCTAACAGAATCGGGAATTTCTTTTTGCCCCCAAAACTGAATACGAATTAGTCGCCGAGCGAAGCGAGGCGAACCTTTCAAACTTGCAATTTCCTGTCTGGTGCCCGAGGAGAGAATCGAACTCTCACGCCGTTGCCGGCAAGGGATTTTAAGTCCCTCGTGTCTGCCTGTTCCACCACCCGGGCGCACAAATTGCCGGAGGCTGGAACGGGAGTTGAACCCGTGTAAAGGGTTTTGTTCCCGATTTGTCCGAATTTTCAAGCGAAGTGTAGAAAGTTCGGCAACAAATCGCAATCCCGTACAAAAATCTGACTGAGGCTAGGACGGGAGTTGAACCCGTGTACAGGGTTTTGCAGACCCTTGCTTAACCGCTCAGCCACCTAGCCAGATTTTTGTACGGGACAGACCCTTGCCGTTTTATCTCACAAGATAAAACCCAGGGAAATCCACGCTCGCATAAATGCTCACTGATTTCCCGCTAAAAGCCAAGACCTTGGCTTTTAACCCATTCGGCCATCCAGCCACTATATTCAATTGATGTCAATTATACTGCCTTATTATCGGTTGCTTTTCAATCGCTCCTGCGCCAACAACCGCTCAATCCTATCCGCCCGCTTTTGTTCCGAATCAATCACGAACTTGATGCGCGGCACCGGCCGCATGCGAAGTTTCTTATTCAATGCCCTCTGCAGGCCGCCAATTTGTTTTACCAATAAAGCCAGTACTTCGTCTTCATAAAATTGCGGCATCACAGACATTAAAATATCCGCGTAGTGCAAATCGGGCGAAGTTGAGACGCGTGTAATTGTTACCAGCGAGTCAACGGGAAAATCTACCTCGCGGCCAATGATCTTGCCAAGTTCCTCTCGAATCAAATCGTTGACTTGCTCAATTCTTCTCATAGTGACATGTGACATGGGACAAGTGACAGGAAGCAGTATTGCCGTGTCCCTTGTCTCTTGTCGCTAAAAGCTTCGTTCTATCCTCTCTTCCTTATAAACCTCCAAAACATCGTTCTCGGCAATTTGAATGTCCGCTTCAACCAATAGTCCGCACTCGTTTCCCTCGACTGCTTCGGTAATTGATTGTTTTCGCTCTTGCAGGCCGAAAATTTTACCTTTACCCTGCAATGTATTTTTGCGGAGAAGCCGGAACATCGCTCCGGGCTGAATTTTTCCTTCCGCTACTTTCCCGCCGATTATCTGTTTGGATTTCTCCTGCTTGAAAAATTTCAATACTTTTAATCTGCCGATTACGGTTTCGCGGATTTCTGCGGGAATCAAATGCGCTATGGTTTTCTTCAGCTCGTCAAATATCTCATAAATTATTTCGCCCAAGATAACGGGCACGTTGTTATTTTTGGCTTGTTCCGCCAGATGCCCCGGGAATTTCACTTTAAATCCTATTATAACCACACTGGAAGAAGAAAGCGCCAATTGAATATCTGAATCATTGATGTCCCCCACTTCACTCCGTATCAAGCGAATGCCTATATCGGGAAGCTGCATACTTGCTAATACTCCTTCTATTGCTTCGCGAGAGCCGGAAACATCGGTTTTCAATACTATATTTATAAAAGATTTGCCGGGAACTTCTTCGGATGCCGGTTTGACATCGGATTTAGCGGCAGCTTCAGCCAATTCCTCGGCTTCGGCTTTCGTCTCGCATGTTTTTACCATAGACCCAACCGCTGGCACTTCAGAAAGTCCGGCAATTCTAACGGGGTCGGAGGGTTCTGCGGTTTCAATTGTCCCGCCCTTAAAATCCTCAAGGATTTTCACTGAGCTCGCGTGTCCATCTATGACCACGCAATTACCCCGCGAAAGTTTGCCGTTCCTGATCAATATGGTGGCGGTGGCCCCACGTTTGGGGTCGCGATGGGATTCAATCACTACGCCTTCCGCTGGAGCTTCGGTATCACCAGCCAAATTTTCCAAATCCGCCAAGAGCACGATGGTTTCCAGTAATTCATCAACTTTATCTCCAGTTTTGGCGGAGACCTCTACCGCGGGCACATTGCCCCCCCATGATTCCACCTGAACGCCGTTCTCCGAAAGCTCTTTTTTTACGCGCTCTATGTCTTTACCCGCGCGGTCGGTTTTATTTATAGCAACCGCGAAAGGCAGTTTAGCTGATTTTAAAATATCAATTGCCTCTTTGGTCTGCGGTTTTACTCCTTCATCAGCCGCGACAACCAGTATTCCGACATCAGCCACCTTAACACCCCGCGAGCGCATGGCGGCAAAGGCCTCGTGGCCCGGCGTATCAATAAAAGTTATTTTTCGCGGTATATCAACGGTATAAGCGCCGATATGTTGAGTAATGCCGCCGGTTTCTTTTTCGGCGACACGGGTTTTCCGGATATAATCAAGCAAAGTGGTTTTCCCGTGGTCCACGTGACCTAATACCACCACGACAGGTGGTCGCGTCATCATCCCTAACTTTGTTTTTTCTGCAATTGCCTTTGCCATATTGTCTCTTCACAATGCCCAATTACTAATTCCTAATTTCTAATGAAATGCTCTAAGATGTAGAAATGTATTGGGTATTGGGTATTGGGTATTAGGATTTGGATTAGAAATTAGATATTGGAAATTAGAAATTCTTACGTGTCGCTCTTTCCAGCACTTCTTTTTCTTCATTGCTTATAGGATGCTTCGGTATTCCGTGGTCTACGGCTTTGGCGTAAACCCTGGTGCCTTCGCGACCGTAAAGCGACGAGATTATAACGCCGTTATTGTCTTTGTCCAAAAGGCACAAAGCAAAACTCTGGTCCCCGCCCGTATTTTCAAACGGATTAAACCGCATGAAACCTATTTTTTGGAAACTGATACGAGCAATACTTTCCAATATATCGGCTCTTGACGACAATACTTTAATTTCTTTTTCTGCCAAGTCAATGCGTTCCAGAGCTTGAGCCAGCGCAGGGCCGTAGTTTTCCGGCAAATCACTTTTGAAAAGCCACTGAAACTTTTTTCTTGTGTCATACAGAAAATAAGACATTGCTATGGCTAGCGCCCCTAAAACAGCTATAGCAATAATAATGGGATCAGTTGTCATAAAATTTTCCTAGCGGTGTATCTTGAATATAGCTCGAACGGAATTCTATCCTCGCCCGCCTGCGGCGGGCTCGGGTCGGGAGGGCGAGAAATCCGCGCAGCTCCACCGCGAACATTAACAATTTCAAGTTTTTCTTTGGCGAGAGATAATTTATTCAGGAAGAGAGGGGGCTTGAGGCACCACTGGTTCATACCGCAATTGGCAATCGCTCATGACTTTCAGTAGAAAAATTGGTCCAGGAGTTCCATTTTTTAAATCTTGTGCGACCTCGGCAGTGTAATTATGAACATTCCATTTGCCTTCCCATATCGCTACTTTGTCAATCGAGCAAGTTCCTTTGTATTCATTCAGCGACGCCATAGATATCATAGTGATGTCAGGAGTTAACCAGACGAAATTCCACCCGCGTTTCATTGTAAAGTCCGTTATTTTCGGCATTCGTTCGGGGTTAATCTTCAACCACATATTTTTAGCATATTGTTTATCGCTTCCCGCTTTAACATAGATCCACACGGCTGGATAACGCGATACATCGTCGTAATCAATTGTCTGCAATTTACTTTGATCCGTTCCGCGTCCAGCAACTTGAACATATTTTCGATCTTTAGAATCAAAGACAAATGCGGCGGTGATATCGGATTCCTTTATATCTACCTCGGCCGCATTAAAACGCTCTTTAAGTTCAGCGGATAAACTATCCTTAGTGATAATTTTAGACCAGGCCGTCGAAGTAAATGGAACAAGGTTCCATTGATCATAGCTAAAAAATATTACTGCTACATTTTCCTTGGCAGAAACAAAGTAAAAAGCAGAACTAGCCGCATACACAGTGCTGGCTACAAGTAATAAAAATAATGTGAAAAGGAAGAGTTTCTTCATAAATTTAAAGTTATTCTGGTAATGCCGGCGGTTGAGGAATGGTCCCTTCAGTTGAAAAAGTATCTGTCCCTGGGATAGACAAGCCAAAACGCCACAAATATAGCCCCAATCCTATTACAACTCCTATAATTAGGATAATTAAAATTAGTTTTTTCATATTCTCAACTTTTAATTTGGCAGTGGTGGAGGAATGGTGGGGCTGGCGCTACTCAATACACAATCATTTGAAACTTTTACAATTATACCCATACCCATAAGGTTGTTGTCAAATGGAGCGTCATTTAAATCAATTAAGTCCCAAGTTTGCTTTTCGGCCCACCATGCATAAGATTTTATAATATCGCAGCCCCCTTTAATTTGGCTCAAGTTTTTTCCAATCATCTCGGGAGTTATGATTAAAAAGCTCCATCCGCTTATAAGGATTTTATCCCCATCGCTATCATGACCAATATTAATCTTTATATTCCCTGTTTTATTGATATAAACCCAAGAAGACATACCGAACGTTAAATTCCTTGCGTCTGCTTCTGAGTCAATTAAATATTGTTTTGAAGCAATGATCTTTCTTATCTCTTCTTCGCTTATCCAAAAATGACCGGTATTTCCTCGAAGAACTCTACCCTTTTCAATATATTTAACATATTTATTTTCAATCGGAGGGTACATGTAGGCTACCTTAATATCTTGAAGCTTTATGTCTGAATCTTCAGCAATTATATGATAATCATAAATTAAAGGAACCAAATTCCAACCCTTCTGAATATTAATGTTTGCAATTTCAAGATTATAACCAGAAGAAATTGCCGATACAAAACTAACTGAGCTTAGTAAGACCAAGAAGATAATTGATATGATTATTTTTTTATTCATGATTATTTTAATATGAAAAAATTTCTTTCGCCCTTCATCGATAAATCCTTTTCGTTTTCGCACAAAAAGCCCTTTCAAATCCTAGCCGAGCGGCGCGTCTCGCGCCGCGAGGCTTCCTTTGTCCATTTGCAAAATCCTGACTTGCGGAGGGTGCAGGATTCGAACCTGCGAGAGGATTGCTCCCCAACCGCATTTTTTACCCCGCACTAAAATTTGACTACGGAAGCGGGAGGATTCGAACCTCCGATACCGTTTCCGGTATAACGGTTTTTTCCCGATTTGTCTGACAAATTTACGGGGCAAATTTTCAGGAACAAATCGCAATCCCGCACTAAGCGGAGGGTAGAGGATTCGAACCTCTGAGGGGATTTCTCCCCAACCGCATTTCGAGTGCGGCGCCTTAGTCCACTCGAGCCAACCCTCCGCTTAGTGCGGGACGAGACCTCTCGCCCATTGTTTCGCCCCCCGGCGAAACCCACGGAAAATTACGTTTCAATAAATTTACACTATTTTCCGGCAAAACCTGAAAACATTCAGATTTTGCCCACTCTGGCACGCTTCCAAATTTTTAGTGCGGGGCGAGTGCGGCGCCTTGTTTCGCTTCCCTAAGACGGGAGCTCCGCTATTGCGGAAGCTCTCGCGTCTCGCCAGCGAAACCCCGGGAAATTATACGCTCCGATAAATCTGCGCTAATTTCCCGTCAAAAGCCAAGACCTTGGCTTTTGACCCACTCGAGCCAACCCTCCCAGTAAACCCCCACACCACGCCCTAAGGGACACGGCATTTCTAATGACCTATTTCATAACTCCATTCATCTCCGCCCTGAGGGGTGGAGCTTTCTGGTGTGGGGGTAAAACAAAACCAAATCTAGCACTAAAAACCGCTTTTTTCAATAAACAATCCCCGCCCTTTAAAGGGCGGGGATTGTTTATTACACAAACGACCTTTTTCTACCAACACGCCGGCAAGGCGCATGGGCAGACCTCCAAAATAGAAGGCCTAACGATAAATTCTTTCTGCCATCGGTGTTATCTTTCCTTGAAGAACAAACGTGCGGCTACGGAATACTTTAAGAACATCGCGAACTATCAAGAGCCCGAGAAACGTTGAAGCGCCGAGCAATAATTGCGGGATGAATCCTGCATTACCCACGGCACTCGTGGTGAAACTGACCAACGACGGCACGCTAGAGATGGAATCCACGGCATTGGCTAAAACGAATTTCACCGAAATAAACTCATGAACTCCGATAAGCAGAAGAGCCAGTGACGCCGTCTGCAAAGCCATGGTCGGAGCCACGCGCTTCACAAACCACGTAAAATAAACCCGGCGCATGATGCGTCTGGTTAATGCTTCCGAATAATTGATGAGTTGGGTCATAATGGTTGGGTCTCGTTTGATACTTTAACGTCGGCTTTCTTCTTTATAGAACCGCGGCTGGTATCGGCAAGTTTCTTGAATTGTTTTCTGGCTCTATAAAGCCGCATTTTTATTGAAGCAATAGTTGTTTTATCCTCTCCGGCAATGGTCTCATAGGCCTTATCTTCCAGATAGTGCCTCCTTAACACCCGCGCCAGGTCCTCGGGCATATCAACCAGCACCCGTTCAATCAGCATTTTGACATCCAATGTTCGTTTTATGTCGTCATTTTCGGAAATAACATTTATCAAAGATTCTTCGCCGTCGTCTTCTTCGCAGATTCCGCGTTTTTTCAGGCGCTGATAGTGCGTAAAAGATGTGTTCAGAACTACGCGATACGCCCAGCTTTTAAATTCAATCCCTTCCTGCTTTACGAATTTACCGGCGTTTCTATAGATCTTCAGAAATGCTTCTTGAACTATATCCTCAGCATCCTCACGGCGGTGCACCACTCTCCCCGCCGCTCTTAAGAACGGCTCTTGGTAACGGCGCACCAATATTTCAAAAAGTTGCGGGTCATCCTCCGATGACGCCAAAAGAACCTCGTCGGCCATCCCGTTCCCTTTCCCGAACCGGGACTGGCCTTCCGAGTTTTCTTTTGTTTTGAGAGAGTCGTGTGGGTCCAAAGACATGTGCGAAATGTGTACTTTTCTAAGTAGATTGGGACTGACTACGCTCTCTGTTTACTATAACGGAGGTCAGTAGTCAAAGGTTTCTGTATAAAAAGAGGCGGCGGTCGGGCGAAATTCGCCCGACCGCCGCAAAATCGCGGTGATTCTGGCTAGTCGTACTCGGCATACTTCGGAAGATATTTCTGGAGGAAACAGTTAAGCCAGAAATCCTCCGGGGTTAGTTCAGTGAGCACCAGGACGTACCCCTGACCGCTCTCCAGCAACACCCCGAGCTCTGCCACCAGTTTCCTCCTAGCACTCCCAAACGCGGCCCGGGCGCAGCCCGTGGCCACGAAGCCGGTGGCAAGTGAGATTGCAAACGCCGCCAGCTCCCACTTCCATCCGCCCCCGTGCGGAAGCAGAAGAAAGAAACCGCCGCCGCCGATGAACCCGGAGATCCGAATGACCCATGAAATGAACCGAACTTTATCCACGAAGCTGTAGATATCGATAGCTCGCCCCACGTCCTCGGGGCCCTGCAGTTCCCCTATGATTTCATGTCTTTGCATCCGACCCTCCTTGCGAATTTTTGGAATCTACAACTTATAGACGTTTTAACAGTTATGCCTAAAATGTCAATAAACTTCTTCCAATTAACGCGGGACTTGAGTTATCATTAAATATAGATTCAACTCGCTGGGGGGAGGTGAGAACGTGACCATCGTGATGAAGGACTTCATGGTGTATCTCATCCGCCGTATTTTGGCGGATCATCTCGGCGGGCAAATCTCTTGGAGAGACCTCGTGATAGAGATCTTCGCAAGAACCAGGAGAATAGGCATTAAGCCCGCGTTCGGCCCCGGCTGGACACTGAACGAAATTCTCCGGCGCTTCGCCGCAGAAGAGATGCTCGAGCTTTCTGCAGAGAACGGCCTGCCGCTAATCACGCCCTACGCCGCCGTTGAACCGGAACTGCGTGAGGAATTTGAGGTAATCCTCCCGCGCGCGGTAAAGACCGCGACCTAAAAGGCCCGACTCGCCGGCGAGTCGGGCCTTCTCAATTTTTAGTGGACGCAAACAAAAACTGAAAAAACTACCGCGCCAATAACACAATCACAACCGCGGCAAGAAAGAGAATAAGCCACGCCAAAGTGGCAAAAAGCAAGGTAAATGCTTCTTTTCTAAGGCCACCTAAATACAAGTGAATAGGTTTGCCTAGAACCCATCTCTAAAATATATCCGAGTCGCGTTCTTTAGAATTTTTCTTTTCCTGCAAGGCACGACGAGGAAGCCGTAGTCGCAGCACTACGGCGACGAGGAGTAACGCCGCAGAGGAAGAAAAATGTAAGAACCCTGCGGGATATGGCCAATTTCAGGCACTCCTGCGTCGCTCCTCCTCAGAGTATCGCAGAGGATACACCTTCGTCATCGCTTCTGGGATTGCCTGAAATTGGCCTATATCGCGGCTGGAGATATTTTAGAGATGGGTTCGAAGACCAAAAGGCCCGTCACGGAAGCGGATATGACGAATAACAGAAGTACGAATAACGGCGTAAGAAAATTAGTTGGCTTGCCGAAAATCATCTGGTTATTAAAACCCAGCCACGCTACACCGGACATATAAATAAAGACACCCGCGGCATTCACTAAACTTCTAAAAAAGTAATCCGATTTTTTCATTTTTTCATATTTTTACTATTTTGAAATTAGAATTTCAGAAAATAGTCATTGAACAATTCTATGGAATTGTTCAATGACTATTTCAGGGCGATCTCAATTGTTTTTTGGAAATCTTTGGGCAGTTGCCGATTAAAAGAATAGAAAACATGGCCCAAGGCCCCCCGCGCCTCTACGACGTCTAAATTCTTCAACAACGCCAAATGGTTTGAGGTTGCCTTGAAGGAAATGCCGATATCTTCCGCGATCTCGGTAACGCTCATCTTTCGGCCGTTGGAGAGCATCTTAATTATCTTAAGCCGGTTTATATTTGCCAGGGCTCTAAAAACCACTGTCCACCTTTTCATGTTTGTTCTGTATGTTTGTTCTGTTGGTAATCTAGTAACCAGGAGGTCTCTTCTATTATTATAGGTATCTGTATATCATTGTATCATAGGACAATTCTATGGAATTGTTCAATGACTATTTCTTCGCCGGCACGCCCTATTAATTATTAATATTGTATATAAACAGTTTTCGGGGAGCAGTGTTTCAAACCCCAGCCCCGCGGGACTTGGTCCGGGGATGGATGCGGCTCACAAGAGCGTCAACTCGTCAAAGAAACGAGCAGGTCCTTTCCGGCATAATTTCTCAATTTCCAAAAATCCCGGTATCCATTCTTTTGATTTGGCGGCATCCAGCGCTTGCCATCGGCATGATCCGTAGTCGGACTCCTTGACCAACGTGCCTTTTAGATCTTTTCCCTCAAACACGTGACAAAGCATGTGGGTGATAAATTCTTTTTCCAAAAAGATCTTCAGATACACATCACCCCGATGAGAAAGTTTACCGGCAAGGCCGGTTTTTTCCTTTAGTTCGCGCGCCGCCGCTTCATATATGGTTTCCGTAAGATGCAGCTTGCCGTACGGAAAAGCCAGTAAGTTCTTAAATGGCTCGTGGTTCCTTGTGTACGTAAGATATTCTCCCGCCTTATTCCGGCAAAGAAGGACCGTGACGATTTTGGGCTGTATGCGGGGCGTGAATGTTTTCAAACTCAATTTATCAACATACCGATTGCCGAATGCCGCGAGAAAATAGCCCGACTTTGTTTTTCGGATGTACCCGCCGGCGATCAGCCGGTTCAGATGATACATAAACCGGTTGCCTTCTACTCCGGACGGTTTCAAATCGGAGTACCGCTTGGCTCCCCCGTAGGTGAGCAATTTCAGGATGTGCTGCTGGATGAAATGCATGATGCTATTCTCGCAGCAATGATTGACTCAAATCAAATTTGAGTCAATTCCCGATTGTCTAGATAATCTCAACGCAAATGCGACGATGCAATCGGGTCTTTGAAAGTATAGAAGCTAAAACTTCAGAGGAGGACGACATGAACGTTATGGTGTCGAATCCCAAGCTCCCAACTCGGGCAGGAAAAGCGCGCATCGAATGGGTCCCGTATGAAAAGCGGTTGGCTCCCGCGCGACAAAAAGATATCATTACACTTCCGCTCTATCCGGAAGCCCGGATCGTGCAGCTTGCCCGAGGGACGCAGTTTCTCTTCGCCGCGAGAACGAGAAACAGCTACGACGATGACTTGACGTTTTTTGGCGGGACCGACGAGGAACCCTTTCTCGTGCGTCTGAACGGCAGCGTGCGGGATGCCTTCAATAAGGGCGGCGAAAAGGGATTTTTTGAAGCCCTGCGCCCTCCTCACATCCGCCGCCTCGAGAACCTTCTCGGCAAGAAAGCAAAACGGCAGGGAGATATCTTTGCTTTCCCGGTTTCGTCTTCGTGGAAAGAAGTGGCCCGCATGAGCGTCATTCTTTCCAACCTGCCGGAGTTTAAGGACCCGGACGAAGTAAAGGATCAGTCAGTCTTTGGAACGCGCCATCAACTGAATGGCCACGGGACGCGCATCAGGATAAGCGAGGGGCAGACCCACATGTTCGCCGAGGGAATCCTGCGTGCCCCCGATCATGCCGATCTTGAGCTGAAGGGCGTGCATCTCCTCGAGCAGACGGCCTATCTTCACGACCCCACCTTGGCGGACTAGGGAGAACTCCGCCGTGAGGGAAATTACCATCCGCATCAGGCGGTACCGGGTCAATCTCGACCCGGAAATCGACATCTTCCACGTAGAAGTGGAACGCGACGGGGGCGTCTGGGAGGAAACTTGTCCTACCCGTGAACATCTCGATATGTTCATCAAGGGCGTGCGAGCGGGGGTTGAGGGGTACATCCCCTACCCGGAGATCCCGGAAACAGCGGAGTTACTCCCCCAGCGTTTCGAGTTCTAGAACACCGGCGCCCGCTTGGTTTCCCAAGCGGGCGCAGCTTTTTTATTTATTAGTGCTCCTTTTATCGATTAACGGTCGATTTTGGGCTTACTTGAATCGACATTTTATATTTTAGGTCTGTTTCTCCCATTATCTCAAATCCAAGTCTTTTATATAATTCTACGGCGGGATTTGATTTTAGAACTTGTAAGGTCACTGGTTTATTTTTACGTATCACGCCTTCAATAATTTTGCTGCCGACATCTTGATTCTGAAACTTGGGGAGTAACTCAATGTGGCCGAGATTTATCGAACCTTCTTTTTCCAGCACGCGGAGAACCCCCGCGTCCTCTCCATTTATTTGAATTATCAAATCAATGTCAGCTGTAAACTTGTCTTTCATATCTTTGCGTTCAGCTTCCTCGTCCCATCCTCTTATCTTTTCAACATACTTTTGCATGTTGGTTTTATTAAGCTTAAAGACAAAATCAAAATCTTCATTAGTAGATTTTCGGAAAGATATTTTCAGCTCTTTTCCTGATGATTTTCCCGGATTTGCCATATGGTGGCCAATTTTGAAAAAAGTGCGAACATAGGACAATTCTATGGAATTGTTCTATGGGAACATGTACCGGAGATTTTTGGGATGGGAGACCCTCGCCGTTGGCACTGTTGCCATCGGCGAGGGTGGCTGTGGTAAGACGAGATGGCTCTCCATCTCCGAAGTCGTTACGGTCAAATTCCTCGTTTGATCCGCTCCAGCCCCCGGAATACGCCTACGACAGCTTCGACAGTGCCTTTCTGCCGTTCGCGCCTCGCGGTGATGAGTTCATCCGCGCGGAGGAACCCGTCCTCCTCGTGCTCGAACATCGTCCCGCCGTAGCACGTGGCCCAGAAGAGCTGCTCACCGACGACCCACGTCTCGGTGTACGGGATGCCCATAGAGAAGCGCTCGCCGTGGAGATCGAGGATCCGATTCCGATGGTCGCTCTCGAGGAGCGGATCACCGTGCTCGAACTGCTTGGTGATGGTGTCGAGGCCCTTCTTGATGTCGGCGAGGAACCTCTCGAGGTACCAGCGCTTGGCCTTGGCGAGAACAGCCGTCCGCGACTCGGCCGGCAGGTTCGCGATGACATAGGCCGACTGCCGAGGACTTAACCGCGCGAGATTGGTCGGTATGCAGAAGTCGTTGAGGTAGACGCAGAGGATGATGTTCAGCCACACGTCGTCCCCGGAAGCGATCATGTGGTGCCAGAGGTGGAACGCCGTGTTCGAGGTTGGCATGATTTCGCCGATGACCCTCACACCGTCTTCGCCGTTCAGGCAAACGTGCGGCCGGAAGTGCGACTCGTGTGCGGCCGCGAGTGCCATTACCGCTTGGTTGAGATCGGTCTTCAGAAGCGAGCTTTCCCCATGGGAAACCACCGCACTGAGATCTTCTTCCCTCATGACCTTCTCCTTTCGTGTATGACCGCGTGGTGGGAATGTAGCGCTTTGCAAGAGAAAAAACAAGTTCAGCCAAACGAAAAATCAGCCAATCACTGGCTGATTTTTCAAAGTTTTCGCGGTGGCTAATTTTGGAAAAAGCACGAACATAGGACAATTCTATGGAATTGTCCTATTCGAACGACGATTATACCTATTCCAATTTTAGGACGTTCGTTTTCGGGCATTTATACTTTGTTCAAGCTTAGCTCTTTTTCTATAAAGCTTATCGCATCGTAAGGCGCCGCTGCGAAATAAGTGAGTTCTGATAACCTTTTTGGTAAAAATCCTTCTCGCTCCATTTTTTCTAATTGCGACTTTAAACCGCCGTAGAAGTTATCAGTATTTAAAAATACAATGGGCTTATTGTGAGCACCATGCTTTTTTAGTTCAAGAACTTCGGTCGCTTCATCTAACGTCCCAATTCCTCCAACCATCACCACAATTGCGTCGGATTTCTCTAAAAGAAGCTTTTTTCGCTCCGAAAGGTCTTTGGCGATAATCATCTCATCAGCATCCAGCTTACGAGTATCTTTTAACATTTCCATCGTAACTCCGCACAAATTCCCACCATTTTCCTGGACCGTCTCACAAACAATTTGCATTAACCCAAGATTTGTGCCGCCCCATACTAGACCATAATCATGTTGGCACATAAGCCGAGCGAATTCCTTTGCCGGCCCGGCATATTTTTCATCTGTAACATACCCTGAAAGAAAGATGCAAATTCGCTTCATAGAGACATTTAAACTAAACTGTGGAACAAGTTGGTATAACTTGGCATAAGTTGGTACGTGGTGGACCTACGGGGAATCGGACCCCGGACTCATCCATGCCATGGATGCGTAATGCCATTTTACTATAGGCCCCGAAACTTATTTATGAACAAAACGTGTTCTAAAGAGTAACAATCCTGGCGGCAACTTTCAACCGGAGGCGCTAATGAAAACAACGAGGCATGTATTTTTGGTGGCTCTTCGGGTTCCTGCGCGAGCCCCCGCCGCCGTCCCCGTCTCGCGGGCCATCTTTATCGGCAAAGACCTCGACCCGACTCAAGTGGAGGAAGCCGCAAGAACGATGGTGAAACGACAAAAGCTAGCCGACCCTCCTTTTGTCGGAACGCCGAGGATTTTGATCCTTACGACGACGGTAACGCAAACGGAAGAAGAAACTTCCGAGACACACGAGTGGGTGGAAGTCCCGTTCACCTTGTAACGCCGGCCTCGCTTGAACTTTGCAAAGTTCAAGCGAGGCCGCTCTCATTCATACCGCAACGAATCTATGGGACTCGCTAAAGACGCTTTTCGCGCGGGATAAATGCCGAAAACAATCCCCGTAACGGATGAGACGAGAACGGCAAGTCCGATGGCGGACGGCGGCAGAGCAAAAGCCCAGCCCGTCGGTAGAAGATTGATGAGAACGAAATAAAGTACCACAGTGAGACCAGAGCCGAGAATAATTCCGACAAGTCCGCCGACAAAAGTAAGGATAACGGCTTCCGTCAAGAATTGCTGAAGAATATCGCGGTTGGTAGCCCCTACGGCTTTTCGCAGGCCAATTTCCCGCGTCCTTTCCACTACTGAAACCAGCATTATATTCATAATGCCGATACCGCCGACTATCAGAGAAATAAAAGCGATGGAAGTCAGGAATAGAGTCAGAATAGACGTGATATTGCCGAGAAGCGACAGCGCGTCTTCCTGCGTTCTTATGGTGAAATCGTCTTTGTCGGGATCGGTGATGTGGTGATTTTGGCGGAGCACGGAAATAATTCTGGCCTTGGTAAACTCAATATTGTAAGAATCCCCCGCTTGAATGGTAATCACATTGTAGTGATTAATACCCAGCATTTGTTTTTGCGCGATAGTGATGGGAATGATGACCAAGTTATCCTGGTCAACACCAAAGGGCCCCAATCCTTTTTTATCTAGAACACCAACAACTCGGAACGTTATGTCCTTCAAACGTATGGTTTTGCCCACAGGATCAATTTCGCTAAAAAGCGTTTTGGCGATTTCCGGCCCCAAAACCGCCACGCGGTTGAAAGAATCCACATCGGAATTGGTGAAAGCCGCGCCATTCGCGATAGTAAAGTTCCTTATCTCAAAAAAATCCGCGGTAGTGCCTTCGTAAGTCACAGTAGTGTCATTGATATCAGAAACGGCCTTGGCTTGCCCCCTAACTTCGGGAGCTACGCGAACGATCGTGGGCTCACGGCGCAAAATATCCACGTCGTTTTTCACCAGCGTTTTAATGACCACTCCCTGCACTGACGGCGGCGAAGCAAATCTGGAGCCCTTAGTCGCTCCCGGGATAACGAATACCAAATTAGACCCCGTGCCCTGCACTTGGTCTAAAATTAATTTCTGCGCCGAGCTGCCGATGGACATCAAAAGGATAACCGACCCGATACCGATGACAATACCAAGCATGGTTAATATGGAGCGCGTGCGGTTGCGCTTTAGGGCCTCTTTGGAAGTTTTGAATGTGTCTTGAAAGCGCATATTATTTGAAAAAATCGTTTTCGCTGTCTTCTGTATGACGATGCTTCTTTTTCATCGGTTCATCAATTTCCACAAGGCCGTCTTTCAAACGGATGAGACGATTGGCGAACTCCGAAGTATAGGTTTCATGCGTTACAAGAACAATAGTACGGCCGGCTTTATGGAGACCCTCCAGTATTTCCATCACCTGCCCGCCGGATTTGGAATCCAAATTCCCCGTCGGCTCGTCGGCGAATATCACCGAGGGCTCATTGACCAGGGCCCGCGCAATCGCAACTCTTTGTTTTTGGCCGCCGGAAAGCCGCCCCGCCTCGGACCAAAGTTTTTCTTGAATACCGACGGCTGAAATCGCCTTTTCCACCCTTTCTTTTCTTTCGGAAATTGACACATCCGAATACAAAAGCGGCAACTCCACATTTTCGTAGACCGAAGCGCGCGACAGCAAATTAAATGCTTGAAATACGAACCCCATTTCCTGATTGCGGATCCTAGCTAACTCCGCATCCGTTAAGTCATTGATACTTTTGCCGAGAAAAGTATACGAGCCGCCCGTGGGACGGTCTAGAAAACTTAAAATATGGAGAAGCGTGGATTTGCCGGAACCCGAAGGCCCCATGATCGCCACAAACTCACCTTCCTTAATTTCAAAAGAAACGCCGTCAAGCGCCACGGTACTAGTACCATCGGTCTCGTATTCTTTTTTTAGATCTCGCACCGAGATCATTTTTATTCTACGATTTTTAATCCGGCGTTCAGCACTTCTTCGCCTTCGGAAAGTCCATCTAATATCTCGATATAGCCATCGGAGGAGCGGATGCCGATCTTAACGGGTAATTCCTGGGAATTGCCGCTAACCAATTTGCGGACAAAGGTCCCTTCGTCTTTTTCCACGATGCCGAATTGCGGCAGAGACAGCACATTTTCTTTTTTCAATGTTTCAATGTCTAAATTAGCCGTGGAGCCAGGTTTTACGCGCGGGTCGTTGGCGTCAAAAGAAATTTTTACCTTGTAATTGGTAACGCCGTCCACCAGCGTTTCGGCCGGATCAATATGAACGACTTTGCCGGAAAACTTTTCTCCGGGAAGCGAGTCCAGTGTTATGGAAACATTTTCTGCTATCGCAAGTTTTGCTATGTCCACTTCCGGCACGTTCGCTTCAATTTCGGCATTAGCGCCGCTTATCATGGAGACCGCCGTGGCTCCCGTGCGCGCTACTTCCCCAACCTCATATTTAAGGTCGGTAATAACTCCATCCGCGGGTGCTGTTAATGCCAAATCGCTCTTTTGTTTCTTAAGAAGTGCTAAGTCCGCCTCCGTTGATTTTACGTTGGCCTCCAATACTTCAATGTCCACCGAGCGCGGGGGTTCTCGTTTGACTCTCAAGGTGTCTTTGGCGGCTTGAATGGAAGCAATACTGGTCGTTAAAGAAGTCATGGCGCTTTCAAATTCACCCTGGGCGGTCGCAACATCCGTAATGTAGCCGTTTACGGTTGATTGCGATATAGCCGAGGAAACTACGCGTCTAAGGAGTTCAATAGTGGTTACCATGACCGCACGCGTGGAATTAAGCAGTTCTGGCGCTTGATTGAATAGGGTGTCTACTTCCGCCGGCACGGGCACTTGAGAAAAATTGCGCGCGGCTTCCTCTCGGGCAGCCCTGGCTTTCGCCAAGTCGGCATCCGCCGCTGATTTTTCCTGCTCGGCTCTGCTTAAGTAACTGTCATGGGGAAGCAAAAAATCAGTGCGTACGGTGTTGGCGGAAGTAAATATTTCCGTTCGCAGTACGGTAAGCGCCTTATCGGCTTTAGTAAGAGCCGTATCAAGCGAAGATAAGGCGCTTCTATAACTTGCGTCTACCGCGTTTTCCGCCTGGCGAATGCTTTCCGGCGTTGAGCCCATTTTCAATTGTTCCAACTTCGCGCGATTCCCGGCGAGAGCCGCTTCGGCTTTGGCAATTTGAATATCCGCGTCTCTGGCGTCCAGCGCCATCAAGACCTGGCCGCGCCGGACTTTGTCTCCCACCGCCACGGGACGCCAGACCACACGATTGCTTGAAAGAAATTCCAAGTCAATGATGGATACAGGTTTTACCGTGCCCGTTACCGCCACTACTTGCGTCAAATTGCGGCGTTCAACTTTTACGACTTCCGGCGCGGGACTGGGACGGAAAAATAAAAAATACCCGCCCACAAGAACGGCAATAAGAATTACACCGTAAATAATTTTAGCGCGGCGGCTTAATTTCGTTATGCGAGACAAAATATTTCTCATTTTTTTACTTTCGTCAAAATCTTCTGAAATTCTTTAACCTTGGCGGAAAGCTCTTCCATGACACCTTTTATCTCGGAAATCTTCATTATCATTAAAAACCGGCCGTGCATTCCCGAAACCAAAAGCTCCTCGCCGGTCTTTAGTTTAAGGTCCCGCCGGGCCTTAATAGGAATTACCATTTGTCCCCTAGCACCCACGACCGTAGAACCGTAGAAGGTGTGATTGCCGGGGAATATTGACTTGGATTTTTTCATAGACAATGCATCTTAAATCTCTAACTGAGTGAAAATATGAAAAGTATGAAATCATGATTAAAAGTAAACCTAGCGACAAGTTGTGTCAAGAAAAAGTTGCCCCATCCCGGCGTGTCTACGCCGGGGTGGGGTGCAGATAGAATCTGCCTAATAGTCGTCCCAGTCGCCCAGCGCGAGTGAGACGACGAAAAGATCGGGCCTATTCTCGGCTCCCTCAACCTCAACGCGGATGTGCTCCGCGAAGAAGGTGAAGGATACCTTTGACTTGCTTTCGGCATCACCGAAGATCGCCCGGCGGCGACGCTCCAGCCAGCCCCAAAGCAAATCCGGGACGACCATCTCGAAACTGTGCGCGAGCTCTGCGGGCGTTAGCACTGTTGTCACCCGAAGCGTTGTGACGCCAGCCGTGGCTGGCGCGCGGAAAGAATGGCGATGCTTAAAAGACGGCGGCTCTTTCCAGTAGAGCTTGGCCATCGTTACCGGGACCCCGTGCTGAAAACGCGGGTACTCCTCGAGACAGCGCGCCACGTTGACCAAATAAAGACCGCTCCCGTCGTCCCAGATAACATCCGCTACAGCGAACGGATAGAGACGCGCCAGCCGTTCCTTAGCGTAGCAGAAACTCCAGTCCAGCGGGTTGGCGTCAAAAATGGTCTTGGCTTCTGCCGGCAGGACATCCGCGAGCTTCGGCATGTCAACCTCCATCTTGTTTGACGTTGAATTATATTCTGGTTGTTAACGATCCACTGGCGCCCTCGTGAGGAGTCGAACCTCAATCGGCACGTTAGGAGTGTGCAGTTCTATCCGTTGAACTACGAGGGCCTATACTAATAAATCCAAAGTACAAAATCCAAATCAATTCATAAATCCTAATTCCAAAAGTTTTTAAACATTTGAACTTTAGATTTGTTTTGGATTTTGAGCTTTGATATTTGTGCTTACCTTACCTATTCCCTATACCTTATTCACTATATAATGTCTACATGACCCACGAAGAACAAATCATTTCCGCCATTAAAAAGACCTTGCCGGCGGTGGTCTCCATCATGATAGGCAAAGAGGCCGGCGCTGTTCAGCGTTCCATACCAGAGGCCGTGTGGCAGGAAATTGAAAGTTCGGCGCGAGAAGAAAATGAAGATGTTGATAGAAAGGAGATCGTAAGTCATATGCCGAAAACCGAATCGGGCAAGGTGAGAGTTGGCTACGGCTCCGGGTTTATTATTTCGTCTGACGGATTAATTTTGACTAATAAGCACGTGGTGATTGACGCGGATGCCGAATACACTATCACCACCGCTGCTGAAGATCGCTACACAGCAAAAGTCCTCGCGCGCGACCCTTTGAACGACGTGGCTATACTAAAAATTGAAGAAAACAATCTGCCGACTGCCGAACTGGGTGACTCCGGAAAAATTTTATTGGGTCAGAGCGTGATAGCGCTGGGGAACGCTCTGGGTGAATTTAAAAATTCGGCGTCAGCCGGGATTATTTCCGGACTTTCGCGATTTATCACGGCCTTTTCTGACGGTGACGGCGCGCCCGAACATTTGCGGGGACTAATCCAGACCGATGCCGCCATAAATCCCGGGAACTCCGGCGGCCCCTTGGTTAATTTGACGGGCGAGGTTATAGGTATTAACTCGGCCATGGTTTTTGGAGCTTCCAACATTGGGTTCGCTATTCCCGTAAACAAAGCCAAAAAGGACTTAGCTGACATAAAAAAATTCGGCTATCTAAAAAAGCCGTATCTCGGCGTACGTTACATTCCTATAAGTCAGGGACTAAAAGAAAAATTAAAATTGCCGGTGGAAAAAGGCGTTTTGGTGCGTGGCGAGGAATTGCCCGGCCGCCCGGCGATCATGCGGGGAAGTCCCGCGGATAAAGCCGGCGTTCGCGAGGGCGACATTGTTCTGGAAGTTAACGGCAAAGAGCTTTCGGAAACCAACGTGCTTGAAGATATCCTGGAAAACGCCAAAATCGGCGATGAAATAAAATTGAAAATCCTGCGCGACGCGAAAGAAATAGAAATCTCTGTAATCCTTGAAGAAAGGAAATAGATTGTGGGCGAATATAACGAATACAAGAAATCTTGGATTAAAAAAGAGTCCGTAGCCGCCAAGAAAAAGCGGGCGGCTAGGGTTTTGGCAATTCTTAATAAACTAAATCCTCGTTCCAAAACCGCATTGCTCTTTAAAACACCGATGCAGATGCTGGCTACTGTTATAATGTCGGCGCAATCCACCGATAAAAAAGTCAATGAAATAACGCAAAACCATCTTTTCAAAAAATACAAGACCGTGAATGATTTTGCGAATGCCGACCCCAAAACATTTGAAAAAGAGATATCGCAAGTAGGACTTTTCCACTCCAAAGCCAAATCTATTTTGACATCAGCCAAAATGCTCCGCAACGAGTTCGGCGGCAAAATCCCGAAAACCATGCCGGAAATTTTGCGGCTCCGGGGAGTAGCCAGAAAAACCGCGAATATCGTACTTTGGAACGTACATGGCGTCATTTCCGGCATTGCTATTGATACTCACGCCGCGCGCCTGGCCCAGCGTTTGGGATTTACCGAGCATGACGACCCCAAAAAGATAGAAAAGGATTTAATGGCGCTGGTGCCGAATAAAAAACTCTGGCCCAAGGTCAATACGCTTTTGGTAGACCTTGGGCGCGGAACGTGTATTGCCCAAAATCCCAAATGCGCCCAGTGCCCCCTAAAAAACATTTGCCCCTCCTCGCGGGTGTAGTAGTTAAAATCTCCTAAAAAATCATCAATCATCCGGAGAAAACCCCTCCATAGGTAATTAACTATATCCCTAATTCGTGCGAATTAGGGATATATGAATTAAGTATATGGGTGGGAGTTGGGTTTGCTTGGTTTCTGCCAGCTCCATTTAATCCCTTGCTTGTCGGAGAGAGTGTAATCGTGCCAGAATGGTATTTGCTAATGGGGGTTAAATTTATGCGAATTCTCGTGGGTATGAAATGGCTAAATAATTGGTGGCTTTAGCTGATACAATTTAGATCTGACACAATCTAGGTGGCTTGGTTTTTCTCCTTATGCGCTAATTCGCACGAATTAGAGAATAGTATTAGAGAACAGTACACGGGGAGTAAGAGTTATTGGGAGTTTTTGATGTTTCGTGTGGTGTTTGAGGGGTTTTTATAGAAAAGCCGTATTTTTAAGCTAAACTTGACATTTTTAATGGAATAGAGTATATAGAATATACTCAACAAACGACTTCTAGGTCCAGCCCGAACCATGGGAGGTTCCGCAATGACCACGAAGCGTCCGCTCTTTCCCATCATCACGGTTCTCGCGCTCGTCTTCGTGAACGTGTTCACGTTCACGAGTCCCGCCGTGGCCCAGCAGGCCCCGGTCGTCGCGCAGGGGGGAGAAACGTCTCGTAGCGGCAGTGTGCTCGCGCCAGCACCAGCCAACTGGCCGCGCTTTGACAGCGCCAAGCCGGAAGAGACGTGGATCGACTGGGCCCTGGACGCCCTCTGCGGCACGGAGGACGGGAAGTACGACTGGGCAACTCACAGATGCGTCGCCGTCAGCCCGGATTCAACCGATGGGGTTGACGAGATGACCCGCAAGATCGTCAAGGGTGGTGGGACATAGGCCGCCACAACACAGGGAGAAGACCATGAAGAACCTCACCGCTATCACTCCCATCATCGCGCTGTTCGCGCTCGTGAACGTGTTCACGTTCACGACCATCACCGCGGCCCAGCAGGCCCCGGTCGTCGCGCAGGAGGGTGCCCCCAAGGATGCTGTGAAGGCGTCCACCTCCGAGACCCCGGAGAAGTTCCGGCCGCTCCTCGGCAAGTGGAAGTACGACGACGGCATGAATCCCACCATCTTCGTGGTGGAGAGGATCGACGACGCCGGTAACGTCGATCTGCAGTACACAAACCGCAACAGAAACATCCCCATGAGCGGTACCGCGTTCCTCGACGCCGACTACAAGAAGCTCAAGCTCAAGCTCGAGGGTGGAACGGAGAGCACGATCAAGTGGGATTTGGAGTACTCTCCCACTTTCGGCGGCATGCTGCGAGGAACCGGCGAGCTCCGGAAGGTGACGTGGGAGGGGAAGTTCTACAAGGTGAAGTAAGACCGCTACGCGGCCGCAACAGAGCCGACTCCAAGATAAAGGGGGTCGGCTTTTTCTTCTTTATCTTGATCTTAATAGTTTTACTAATCTTTCTAATCTTTATCTCATTTTAACTAAAAGATGCTCGCAAATTACAAATGGATAAAACTAATATTATTTTCTTAACGCCTATTTCAGATGGCTAAACACTCAAAAAGTAGCGTTTGGGTTGAAGAAGCACAACTGGGATTTCTTTCTCTACGGGGGGTAAATCCTCAAATGTAACCCCCGGTATCAAGCACAGACCCCGCACGAGAAGTGTGCGGGGGTTATACTATCTATAAGCTTCCCTGGCCGAGGATATCAATCCCTAAAGAGGCTGAATACAATTAAGTAAGTTCACTGCAGTTATCTGAAGATTCAACGATGCATACCGAATTAATTAAGCCAGCGGGTCATGATTTAAGAGATTGGTTATTTTGATTTCTTATACGCACAGGGAAACGCAGTCTATTATTAATTAAAGTAAGTAAGGGCGTTCAATAAATACATTGGTCAATATATGAAAAGTTTAGAGAATAAGGTCATATTACTAACAGGAGCTACAGGAGGAATTGGTGAAGCAACCGCGCTAGAGTTAGCAAAAGAGCGAGCAATTCTTATACTTGGGTATCACAGAAAGCACCATACCGCAACGCGCATAGCTAAAGAATGTCTTAGGCTCGGTTCTCCTAACGTGCACTTGCTTAAACTAGATTTACAAAATCCCGCAAGTATCAATATAACACTAAAACAAGTCATTAAATGGTACGGCTCAATATCTATCTTAATTAATAACGCTGGGATAAATTTCTATGGCTCTCTGTTGAAACGAACTGACAATGAAATACAAAAAATACTGCAAATCAATCTTTGGGGACCAATATTACTAACACAAAGGTATTTACCGTATGTTGAGGAAATGGTTATAAATATTGGTAGCCGTTTTAGTAAATTCGGAAGTGCAAATCTTGCAACGTATTGTGCCTCAAAGTTCGGCATTCGTGGTTTCACTAAATCCTTAGCGGCAGAATATCCTCACCTGGATATTTATCTTGTAAATCCGGACGCAACAGCAACTTCAATGACAAGCTTCGTTGGCAGGCCAGCTAAAGATGTTGCGCATGTTATAGTATCTATTGTAACGCGCCGCATTAGAGTGCCTTATAGAAGCGATATTGACATATGGGAAATAGTTAAATAAATCTTCATGTTAACAAATATGCACACAGCTATCTATTATTTAGAAAAGCCCGTGACTCGCCCGGAAAAAGAAATCGCCAATTTATTAACTACACTACAGAGCGCGATAAAAACGAGGAACTGGGAGAAACTTAAAGAGTTTTATTCTCTAAAAGCATCTATAGAAATAAATGGTAGGTTTATTAATAGAGAGCAATTCATAGAAAATATACAAAAGCACATTAATGTTATTGGGGTTTCAATATATAAAGATGTATTAATTCGCATTTATGGGCAGAACTTAGCTAAGGTATATTATTCACTACAACTGTCATCATCTATAATAAATACGAACAAAAAAATAGATAACCGCATCATTACTTTGATCAAAAACGGCTCTTGGCACATTGGTGAAGTGCGCCAAATAAAGTAATCTCAGTAATAACCCAGTAAGCGCACCTGGTTTTAGAAAAATAAACATGGCACTTCTGTATACAAATAGAATTGAGTTCGAAGTGTGGAAAAGTATTCATACTATGCCAAGAAGATTCGTTAAAATCTGGCAAAATCATCGCTTAAAGAAACTAGTACGGCATTTTGCTGAAAAAGTTCCACTTTACAGCAGAATTATGCGCGAAATAGACATCCCTCCCAAGAAATTCAAAGGTATTGTAGAACTCACCCATCTTCCTATTATTGATAAAAATACTTTCAGAAAAAGAAGCGCTTCGGATTACATCAATGCCTTATCCCAAGAACATCTTGTGCGCAAACAAACTTCAGGCTCCACTGGCGCACCTTTTGAATTTGTGATCCACAACTTCCCATTGCCCAATTACTATCACGATTTTCTTGGATACCGGTCCTTGATATGGCAGGGGATCAGTCTCCAGAAAATAATGCTAGGACTCAGAATGGTCCATATTCGTCTGACGCCATTCAAGCACTCTTACCGTCTTTTTATTCCTGTACAAGATATTATTAGAAATAAAGCTGTTGCTTTTTCTAAAATATCTAACTTCAGTCCCGAAGTTATTGAATCTTTTCCTTCCGTGCTCCTAGAATTAGCTAAGTATATGAGTAGTCGTGAGATAAATGTGCTCAATCCAAAATTTATAATTTCTTATGGAGAAAAGTTATTTCCCGCCACTAGACGCTATATTGAGAAACTATTCCAATGCACTGTCTACGATAGATATGGTATGGAAGAATTTGGAGCTATTGGGCAAGAGTGCGGTTATCAAACGGGGTTTCACATCAATGAAGAAACGCTACTTATAGAAATAGTTGATGATAATGGTTTTCCTACACCACCCGGTGTAGCGGGAAATATTATCATTACAGATCTATACAATTTCAATATGCCGTTCATAAGATACCATACGGGAGATTATGGACGCTTAGATAATACCCCTTGCCCCTGCGGGGTAGCATCTCCCCGTCTACACTTGGCGGGGAGAGTAGCTTCATTCATAAATACCCGCGTAGGCAAAATTCATCATTTTGAATTTGCTGATATCATGAACCACTACAGCGCTTATGTGATGCAATATCAAATCGTATCACGATCTTCGGGGATATTTGAAATCCGTATAGTTCCGTTCGAACCCATTCGATATGACCTTGTATCACGATTAAAGTTGGATATCAAAAAACTTACAAATAACACATCGCGGTTCGTAATCAGGTTGGTAGATTACATAGAACCAATGGCTAACGGCAAACGAAAAACAATAGTCAACATACGATGATAGTATATCTGGCGAGGCATAGATATAAGCCCTCTCGCTAGCAATACATAATGAAAAACTTCTTTCTTGAATTTATTCTTGGATGTACCCCGAGTTGGATGTATCGAAACCCAAAGTATCTTGCTTATATACTAGAACTAGCAAATACACTCCCCGCTACTTCGTGGCATAAGATCCAAAAAGCAAGATTGAAAAACATACTCAGAACTGCGCGCGGCACCCCATATTGGGAATCAGTTTTTGAGAAATTACACTTTGAGCCAAGACTAATCTCCGATAAAAAATTTTATCAACTTCCAATTATTACGCGCTCCGATCTTAAAAAATGCAGAGAGGCATTCCAAGTTAAAACTTCTAATCTAAAACACCGTGTTCGAACCACGACATCAGGATCCACAGCTGAACCGCTGGAGTTTTTCCGGGATTCACGAGAGTTTGTATGGCGTGAGGCCGGTGTTATCTATGAATTTTCTGAGTTCGGATTCACATTGGATAAGCCCGCGCTCATTCTTGGACTTAAAACACATCAACAATTGAACAGTTTTGGAACACGCTTCTCGGAGACAGACATAGAAAATGATAAAACGCGGAAAAACCAACTCTATCGTTTTATAAATAACGCGAATCCTTCAGCAATTATAGGAACACCAACCAACCTAAAACGACTTGCGCATTTCCTTAAGTTGGACGGATTTTTCTGTAGTGCAAAAATCATCCGTACTGTTGGAGAACAGCTTACACCAACCGATCGAGATTATCTACGCAATATTTATCAAGGTAAAATATTCTCCAACTACGGCACACGCGAATGTTCTTCCATAGCACTTGAGTGTAAAAGGGGCAATTTCCATCTCACCCCGTGGGTAAATTATGCTGAAATAATAGATGATGATGGGAATACCTTACCGGAAGAAGTTAATGGGAGAATTGTGGTGACTTATTTTCATAATTTTGTCATGCCATTTATACGTTACGACATCGGAGACCGAGGGGTTATCCGCACGGAGCCGTGTCCGTGCGGAAAACAAACAAAAACCATTACATTCACCGGGCGATCCGCGACCAGCATTGAAACCCCAAGTGGCAAATTTGTCTCATTTATTGGAATAAATTCACTAATTGCGAAATATTTCCATAGAGAAATCAAGAAATTTCAATTGGAACAGGTTAGCCAAGATAAATTTATATTCCGTTTTGCACCATCAGAATATTACGTAGAGAATTCAGATACCAGATTATTGGCATCTCTAAAAGACATTTTCCACAATGAGGTTTCATGCACTATTGAGAAAGTACCGTTTATTATGCCGAACAAGGACGGCAAAACCCCCCCATTCATCAAAAATTTTAAATGAATCTCCTCTCTAAAATTAAAATCCTGCTGTCCTTTTTTAAAACTCTTAAGAATGGGAACGTCACACGGGGTACAACCTTTGATTTTGAAAGAAAATTGGCGCATTATCTCGACATCAATAGCGTCATAAGTGTGGCGAGCGGGACGGATGCTCTTATTATTGCCTTAAAAGCGCTAGGGATAGGCCCCGGCGACGAAGTTATTGTGCCCGCGCTTAGTTTTTTCTCAACTGCTGGCGCGGTTGCCTGGATTAACGCGAAACCGGTTTTTGTGGATATTGAAAAAGAAAGTTTAAATATTGACCCGACAAAAATTGAGCAAGCGATTACTTCAAAAACGAAAGCTATAATTGCTGTCCATCTAAACGGCAGGATGGCCGATATGGAAAGAATTTCGGCCATAGCGAAAAAGCATAATCTATTTCTGATTGAAGATGCCGCGCAAGCCATCGGCTCAAAATATAAAGGGAAATCGCCCGGATATTACAGCGACTTGGCCTGCTTCAGTTTTAATCCCACCAAAATTCTTTCCAGTTACGGCGATGGCGGCGCGATAGCTACCAATATCGCCGTGCTGGCAGAAAAAATTTTTTTTATGAAGATGTACGGCGCGAGGCCTGGGGACATAAGTACCCGTCATCCCATAATTGGTGTAGCGAGCCGTTTAAGCCAATTTCACGCTGCGATATTGAGTGAAAATCTTAAGAATTTGGATAAAACCGTTTATGCATGGCGAAAAAATTATTTCTTGTATGCGAAATTGCTTCGCGGAATGGACGAACTAGTGCTCCCCGAAATCGCGCATCAATCCGATTATTTTATCAACGGCTACAGATACGTCGTTCTCACTAAGGAAAGAGGTGAACTGCATAGATTTTTGAAGAGAGGTGGGGTTACGGCGCGCATAGAGTACGGAGTTCTTCTGCCGTATTTCGGCGCGTTTGAACATCTAGGATACAAAAGGGGCGATTTCCCGATTGCCGAAAAAATCTCCGAAGAATCTTTAGTTCTGCCTACCGATAGCAAGATCCCGGAAAAAGAAACTATGCGAACAATCAACCTAATTAAAAGGTTCTTTGAATCATCGTAAAAATGGCTGCTGTCATACCGACCCAAAAGAGCAACTGGCCCGTATTTAGGCTTGTGGTTTTCAGGTTAGCCAAAATCCTCATTCAAGAATAACGGCACCCAGTATTTCCCAAACCACAGACATAAGTTTTCTAATACAACAAGAAGAGATAGTTTTAACTTATCCAGCATTGACAGCTTTAATACCGCAAAATTTTTCTCTTTTACAACACGCAAAATTCCGCGAACAGCATTAAAAATGCAATACCACAAAGAGCAGTTTAGATGCGCTTGAGCGGGATGAACTTTGTGCGCCAAAAAATAGCCCCATCCCTGCAGAAGCCAATAACGCGTAAAATCGGACAGCGAAACACTTTTTAAACGCATGACCGGCCTTGCATTGTAAAAAAATGGAAACTTTAATTCATGCAAACGGATCTTAAATTCGTAATCATTCATAGCGGCAGACCCAAAATAGTGATTAAATCCACCAATTTTATACAAAACCGATTTCTTATAGCAGATATTGCTTGTGCTTACGCAACTGATATCGGAATCTGCCGCAATAGATTTATACGGATGCTTCAGGGGCACTGTCCTCTGCAAATACACATGCTTGTTATAAACACTTGATTCTTCGCTATCCATCGGCGCTCCCGGTTCCAACCATCCTCCGCTCCCGGCAATCTCCGGATTATTTTCAAAATCATTCCGAAAATCGGCAAGCCATTGCCGCGGCAGTACAGAATTATCGTCTGTAAATGCAACAACGTACCCGCGAGCACAATTAATCCCAACATTCTTCGCAAACGCCAGACCCTTGTTTTCTCTTAAGGCAAGGTAGCGAATTCTGTAATCCGGGTGGTCTTTTATAAAACATTCGGTCGTTCTTTTTGTTTGGTCATCGGAATTATTGTCCACAATCAATATTTCAAAGCGGTTTTTTGCGATGCCGTCCTGTGAGATAAGCGATGCTAGTGTTCTATCTAAAGATTGGCATTGATTGCGCGTCGGTATTACTACACTAAAAAGAATGTCGCGCAAGTCTTCTTCCCCCGGAGAAAAAAGGCCAGCTTCCCTTATCAGGGTGGGTGAAATATTAAGATAATCGCGAATGGCTTTATACAGTATGTTAAAGATTTTGTGGATATGCGCGGCATACCAACGAATCTCGATGTCCGTTTGTATCGCAATTAGAGTCTTCTCTTGCGGCGAACTCTCTAAAAGCGCGTGTACAGCATCTGCGGCGCGTTTACCGGAACTGCCGTCGCAAAATGAAAAAAGCATTTTCCTGACTCTTCGCCTCCGCGGCCTGTAATAATGCTCGTTGGCCAACGCCTTAGCGACGGCAGAGCATATTTCTTCTTTGCGGGAAACGATCTCTCCCGGCTTAAGCTCATCCTCTTTTTTTATGCGCTGTTCAATGCTTTGAGAATAAGTGAGCGGCCTAGTGGATAAATCCGGTTTCCATTGCTTAATATTTTTAAGTTCGCTCTCAAAAAAATCTTCTTTCAGAAAATCAAGCAATACCAGTGGCTTATCAACAAGTACCGCGTCAAAGATTGCGCCGCTGTTGTCGGAAATAACGATGTCAGAAACAAACAATATATCAATAAGATCCACGGTATCATCAAGCCAGACAATTTTGCCGGTCCTGTCCTGCTTTTCTACCGCCTCTTTAAATCGCATAAACCTTTCACGCTCCGTATAGAGCGTTAACGGATGCGGTCGGATAATAACATTATAAAGTTTGTTGAGATCAAACAACGCGCCGGGCATTTTTTCGAGCGAGGAAAGACTGCCATGGGTTGGAACATAAAATACAGTTTTTTTGCTGCTGTCAATTCTTTTCTCAATGTACGAGGCGCTTGATGATTTGGTGCTCCGATTAAACCAGTCATCAAATCGCGGATTACCGACTACAACGCTTTTCACGTACGGACTCATGCGTTCGTGGCTATAGGGTCCGTATGTCAAAGCCAAATCGAAAACGCGCGACCAAGCGCCGAAATTCCATAAATCCTTGCTGTGCCCATACATCACCCTGATTTTCTTTTTGTGAACATTGCACGGAAAATCAATGGGCGGCGTGCGGCTATAGGAAATTAAAACTTCATAACCCGCAAAAAATTCTTCCGGTTTGGAGGCAGGTGTAAATATTCTGAAATATGCTTTCTCGGCTTGCAAAAATGATGCGAATGACTCCAAAAGTTCTTGCCAGTTATCCACATTGCGCCGAATCCATGCGGCGTCAATTACGAATTCCGCCTCCGGCAGATAACGATATATATTTTTGTAAATATAATATTGAAATGGATAGTTGATAAGAAACGCAATGGTCGCACCAGCCCTTGGCGACTCGCTAAGTTCCAATATCTCGTCATACGATCTAGATTTTATATTTTCTGAAATGACCGAGTCGTTGATTCTCCGCAAGAAATTATGGTCTTGAGGCGGAGCTTCACTAAACAAAAATTCCGCCAATTCTTGATAGGTGGTTCGCTTATTTTGGACAGTTGTGATGAGTTTAAAAGCCCTGGCTAAATTCATTATTCGTTCTTAAATTTTTTTCTAGCGGCCGCGAGGTCGGCGGGAAAGTCTATTTCCATAGCCCGATGAGGCGCTATATTGAACGCTTGAATTTTTGCTCCTTCCCCTATTGTTCGCTCTACGGCGTATTCAAAATATTCGTGCGGGAGCTTCATTTTCAAGGATTGTAAATTGCGTGATAGTGCCCCCCAGAAAACGTGGGAGAATTTATTGATCCCCACGGCCTCCCCGGCGGCCCGGTTCGGGTCGCATTGCTTGCTTATCGCGCTCACGGTGTTACCGGGGGCAAGCACAACTTTTACTTCTTCTTTCCCGCACAATGCGATCTTTACGCCAACATAGCACTCATTTTCATCTGTATTCAGCAGACGCTCAATAACCCCCGGGTCAAAAACCACATCGCCGTTTAATTGCAAAACGACCCCGCGATAATCTATTTCTTCGGCAGCGAGCGCCAGGGAATAAAGCGTGTTGGTGTTTTCAAAATCCGGATTATGCACGAAGATAAAGTCCATATTTGAGAAATGCGTAACAGCGTACGTTTTCACCATTTCCGCCAAAAACCCCACCGTTATAGCAACTTTTTTTACTCCGTACGTCTCCAGCGCCGTAAGTTGACGATGCAAAATGGGTAAGCCGCCTACCTCAATGAGACACTTGGGCTTTAAACGCGTAAATTCTCCAAGACGTTTTCCCCGGCCGGCGGCGAGAATAACAGCAATGGGGCTAGATGATTTTTTCATAATAGTTATCATAATCGCTTCGGAGGAACTCGGAAATGGGCGCGAAGCGCGCGCCCAGACCCTTTATTTTATCATTAGCGACAACAAAATTTTCATTAGCAAATGGAAACTCCCGTGCGTTAAATCTCCAGCCATCGGCCTTGGGATTATATTCAATGTGCGGTTCTTTGTGAACAATTCCAGCCATCTCCTCAATTAAACCTCTTAATGTAACTATTTTATCGCCAGCACAGTTAAAAACTCCCTCAATTCGTTTTTCCATAATAAGGGCAAGTGACGCCGCGACCTCACGCGCATGAATGAATTGTAAAAGCGCTTGACCGTTGCCGGGAAGAATCAACGGCTCGCCACGCTTTAGTTTTGCATAAATAAATGCTTCGCGCAGTAAATAGTTCCTGGGTCCGAGTATGTAAACCGGACGGAGAGAAGCGTAGCTGACTCCGCTTTTTGCGAGAACACGTTCACACTCTACCTTGCCGCGATTGTAGTCGCCCCACAAGGACCAATTACCCAAATTAGATTCTTCGGTAAGGGGAAAAAGTTCGGATTTCTCATAAACCGCGGCTGTCCCCAAATTGACAAAAAAATCAAAAACTAATTCGTTAATGGCTTTTGCCGTATGTGCGCCATACATAGCGCACATATCTATTACCGCATCAAACCGCTCTTTGACGCCAAAGCCGTCATTTCGGTCTCCTGGTATAAATCGCACTCTGTCGGGATATTGTTTTTGAATCCGTCCCCGATTAAACACAGTGACTTCATGACCCCTGAAAAGCAACTCCTCCACCAAAAATGGGCCGATAAAACGCGAGCCGCCTATAATGAGAACTTTTTGCATTGTGTTTTTTCGTCCAAAGAGATAGGGTAAAAATGGTTTCTGTATCCCCACCGTACTATCCGATGCCGTAAAAGACAAGAAATCACTAAATATTATTCTTACGTAGAAGAAGCACCGCTGAAGATTGAATTCTTTTAATTGAGGATGCTTACCGGCGGGCATTATCCGCAGTAAGCTACGGGTGTATTAACTTAAAATAAATGATTCGTATCTTGTAACTAACCAACTTTTTCTGTTAAAAGCCAGCATCCACTAAGATATATGACCGAAAACAAAATCCAATTCATTCGCGGCAAGCGGCTAGCTGATTACGCGAAAGAAAGAGTGGCTGTTTGGTCCAAACGGCCGTTTGGTCGGCCTCAATCCTCCAATAATTTTCTTGAACGCTTGACCAAAAATTTCTTCCTTTCCCTAGAAGTGCTTATGGGCGGAGAAATATATGTTAAAAGCTCCTTGTCCCCGTGGGATAATATTCCCGCTCGTTTCCAGCGCATACTGCGTGAACTTGCCCGCAAAGGAGTGATTGAGAAAATCTTTTTTCCTCAACCAATAGCCGGATGGCCGCATATCCCGGCTTTCTCCATTCTTTCAAGCAACGAAGTTCATGCTTCCGGTTACGCTCTGGATCCGGAAATTGCGGCTACTAAGGCGGTTGCCGAACTTATTGAATGGCATACGCTTGCTACCCCGGATTATCAAAGATTTGTCACCGGTTCTTTTGAAAAGCTCGGTCACAATAAAGCCATTGACCCGCGGCTGTTCAATCATTTTTCCTCCGCCCAGCTCGAAAGGCCGGAATATGCGCCGCATCGAATTAAAAGTGATTCCACCTTCCGCTGGGTAAAATCGGTTTCTCTGGAAGGAAATGGGATATATCTGGTCCCAGCACAGCTGGCTCATATCAAATATGATTTTTTATCGGAAGAGCCACGTATCCGCCAGACCATTTCCAACGGCGGGGCCGCCGGAATTTCCTGGGACGGGGCCGCATATCACGCCCTATGCGAGGTCATAGAACGCGACGCTCTGATGGTTCACTGGCTTAATCAGATTTCTCCTCCCCAAGTAGAATTGACAGCCCTCCGCAAACTCGGCCATCTGGAAATCAACGCGCTTTTAAACCTTTATGAAAAATATGCTATCAACGTATCCCTGCTTGATATCACGACTGATCTAAGGGTGCCGGTATTTATGGCGGTGATTAGGCCTCATGCGCCGGGGTTGCCGCGACTTTATCTATCCCCGCGTTGTGATCTTGATAAAGAGAAAGCGCTGGTTGCCGCGCTGACTGACGGCTTTCGCGCGGGATTTCTTTCAACAACAACCGTGGAAGAAATTAAACGAGTTGAGCAAAAAGCGCCGGCTATAGAAAACCTTAACGAGCGCAGAATTTATTGGTGCGACGAAAGACGCGACCGGGACGCCGAATTTATGTTTTTGGGGCAAACTGAGATACTGGAGAGAAATGGCCATGAGGGGAAAGACGATGCCGCTAAACTGAAAGAACTTAAGAAGATCCTGACTAATTATGGACTTAGTGCTTACATTACCGATATTACCGGTTCGCTCGCAAGTCAAGCCGGACTCCGTGTGGTAATGGCGCTGGTTGCCGGTCTTTACCCGTTGTATCTTAACGAACATTTTAAGTGTCTCGGCTCGCAGCGCCTTCATGAAGCGCCGATAAAGATGGGGATATTTCAACGACCTAAAAAAGAAGAGGAGTTTAATGTCATACCTCACCCATTTTTATAATAAAAGGTAACACCGGAAGTCTTATGCCAGATCCATTTTTTGATTTTTTTTACAAAGACAGGCCGGCTATTGACCCTGAAGCGACGGAATGGAAAAATATTTCCTTTAAAGAATATCCGCGCTCGCCGCGCATTTTTTTGTCCAAATTCAAATCATTCCCCAGTTTAAACTTGGCCGAGGCCTTATTGAAGAGGAGAACGGAAAGAAATTTTTCTAACCAACCCATATCTCAAAACGTATTGGGCAGATTGCTTTTTTGGAGCGCGGGCCCAATCCACAAATTAAGCGCAACGGGAAATTCGTTCCGCCGGCCCTATCCCTCCGGCGGCGCAAGATTCCCAGTTGAAATTTATGTCGCGTTATTTAATGGAAAAGGTGTTAAGAAGGGCGCGTATCACTACAACTTTCTGGAACATTCGCTAGAACTGATTCACGGCGCAGACGCTGAGAAAATTCGACAAGCCACGACTTATGATTTCTACAAAACAGCTCCGGCGCTGATTTTGCTGTCGTTTGTCGGCGAACGAACCGCGGGAAAATACGGCAATCTTGGATATAAACTTGGAATCCTTGAGGGCGGTCATATCGGGCAGAATATTTACCTTGTGGGGACGGCTTTGGGATTGGGAGTTCTAGCTATTGGCAGGATGACTGATCACGCCGCGGTTGAGCGCGAACTTGATTTAGATGCGGAAGAAGAGACCGTATTTTACCAGTTAGCCATCGGCTACCCTAAAAAATAGAAAAATGATAGAATTACTGTGAATAAACTTAGTGTTGATGAAAAAATAACTAGGTTTATAGTAAGTACAATTCCAACGCATCACTAAGAAGCATTTATGAAAAAAATTATCAATTCGTCTTTGTTTATTTTCAAAGCCCTGTTTTTAATTCTTCTTTTATTCCTGGGTTGGGTATTCATCAATGTTTCCAACCTGATCAAGAGTAACTCTCCATCTAACGGAAATAAGGATGCAAACCTCTTCGGCTCAGACAAAGCCAAGGCGGATGCGCCTGCGCCCAGTTGTAGCAACTGCTCTGGCGGTGACTGCGGCTTTGGGTGCCCGCATGTGGCCTACTTTGACGGGACGAAATTTAAGATAGAGAACGATTTCCTTGGCGGGAGGCCGGAATATTTTATTACAGATTACGCGAACATAAAATCGTTTCAATCACTGAAGCGTCGTTTCACTATTCCTGATTTGTTAAAATTTAGCGCACCACCACGGAAAAAAGATGGGAAACTTATAATACAGCTTCAAGAGAATGAACTTGAAGAATCATTTGTTGATTGGGTAAAACTAATTCGCGTAATCCATCCTAAAACATCAGAGGTTTTTGTTGATTCCTCGTTTGAGAAAATATGGGTACTGGATAAATCCTCAACCGAAAAGAATCTACAGCTACCCCAAAACGTGCTTTTAAACGGCACTTTAGAAATCAGCGGTCGTTACGGCGATAAACAAGCGCTTTGGGAATCAAACCCCAGCGGCGCGTCTATCCTGCAAAGGGGGGACTTCATTGAATTCACTTTTCAAAGCCTTTCTACAGAAAAAGCGGTTAATCTTTTTGTGAAATCGGTATTCCGCGATTGGATGCCGGGGAAAAGAGTGAGTAAGCGGAGTATGCGAGAATTTATCCCTCAAATATTTACCAACACGGCTGCGCGTATGGCGATTCTCGCTATTGCCACGGTCTATTTTTTCTTGGGCAGAAAAGGACTTTCGGGGGCTTTAGCGTTTACTCCTTTTATAGTTGGGAGTGGCGGTGGAGGTGGGGGTGGGGGTGGAGGTGATGGTGGGTCAATGTGCGGTGGCAAATCAATCTACTTTTCCTACAAAGACCCTTCGGGAAAGTGGAAGCAGGCCGCGATTAATAAGCCCCGGGCCTGGAACTACGGAGCTGAAATTATCACACTTCCTAAAGGGGCGGTTCGCGAAGACGGCTCTTTGGAAATTCGCGCAGATTTTACCAAGCGCCATGCTTTAGGATTCCTCGGCGCGCTCCAAGACATGGAAGAGCGCCGGTATCGAATTGAGGAATTGACGGTCGAACATGCGGAGAGTTCTAGAGCTGGGGATGTGACGTCAACGCTTTCGGAAACTTCAGCTGCCGAATACCTCCATCTCATTCCCGGCGATACTGTAGATGTTGAGTTCAGAAGTCCCGAATTGAACTGCGGCCAGCAAGAAGGGGAAACTTATCTTATGAAATCATTCGGTTTTTATTCGGCGATTAGAAAAGAATCTAAGGCGCTCGCCGGAAATTGGGAGGAACGAATTTCGGAAGAAGCAAGAACGCGCCTTAAATCACTTATACCTCTTGAGAAATACACAAAGTAATTCATGGATGAGACGCCGCGCAACTTAAAGCCGTTTTGGGTTATCTCCGGCATTATCGTGCTTTTGCTTGCCGTTGGCGGTTTTTTGTATGGTTCCAAAGCCATTGCTGGCTACTATTTTAAACGCGGTATTCAGGAATTCCAAGGTGGAAATATCACTAAGGCCAAACCGCTTTTTGAGAAAGCCTTAAAATTCGATTCAAAAAATCCGGAACCCCACTTCTATCTTGGGAAGTTGGCTTTGGGTAAACCCGATGTCGGTGGCCCGTTACTATACCCCAATGCGAACTATCCGGAAGCTGTAGACAAGTACGAGGCGGCTATAGCTCTTAATTTAAAAAATAAAAATTATAACAATTTTAAAGAGGCCCTGAATGACGCTGGATTTGCGCATTGGATGCTAAAGCAATACCCCGAGGCGACAGCTCAATATCTAGAACTTATAGAATTGGCACCGGACACTTCATTCGTTGCGAGGTATTACGTGGCGCTAGATTACTTTGACCGCTCTAACAAACCCGCAGAGGCCCTGCAAATACTCTTGCCCGTTTTCGGCTTAAATACGGCGAACCTGAGCGTCAATGGCAGAACTATCTATGAGAAGAGCGTTTACCGCCTGCAGGTGCTCACCGCCAGATTATTTTCGTATTCGAGTGATACTTCAAGTACCAAATCCTTCGCCTCGGCCGCCATTAGTGCCGCCGGAGACAATGCCAATGTCGATGTCCAAATCGCTCACCTCATTTTGGCTCAACAATTTGCAGCAGAAAAAAACTTGAAACAAGCCCTTGATGAGTACCAGAAAGCCGACGCACTCGCTGAAAAAACCTTTAGTAAGAAAAATATTCACCAATGTATTTTGGGGAAAATATATTACTATACTGGAGATTATAGTCAAGCAATTACAACTGCTAGTGGGAAAATAGCTGGAGTTACTCAATTTGACTACCCTAAATCAATCTGTCTGGAAACCCTTGCTCGCACGTACATGGCAAAGCGCGATAAAGCAATGGCCAAACAATATCTTGAGCGCTACCTTGCGGTCACGGCCGAGTTCAAGGAAAAGAACATCTTCGTATTCCGAAACAGAGAAGAGTTTGGGAAAGCACTACAGGATTTATAGCGGGGATCCCGCATAGCAGAGCAGTGTAACAAAAACCTGTTGATGAGACAGGGGTATATCTTTGCCAGTATTGGAATAATCGCACTACTGGCAATAATTAGTTATAAGGACAACCTTGTCGTTATCGCGTGGCCAAAACATATATTTGGTTTCGGAGGCGCTTGGTCTTAAATGCTGTGCTCTGGGCGGCACGCGGGACCATAACTTGGAGACGCTGGTTGATATTGATGGAGTTACGGAATCCGTAGTTTACGGGCTGGCTGTGGGGAAATAAAGAAATATAATTGCCCCTAAGATTCTTTGAGGGCATTATCAGTTGGCGCTAATTTATTTATTGGAGAATTGACGATATATACAACTAAAGTATATACTATGGATATATGGAAAAAACGTTGCTTAATGTAAAAACTGATAAAAAGCTCAAACAAGAAGCGCAGATGGCGGCACGGGAGCTTGGACTTCCACTGGGAACTATCATCAACGCGTATCTTAAAGAATTTATACGTGAAAAGCGGGTTATTTTCTCGGTGCCTCCGATGCCGAACAAGCGTACTCAAAAACTGCTCCGGCAAATTATTAAGGATATCAAAAGCGACAAGAATGCCCGCAGGCCGTTTGCCTATGAAGAAGCGCTCCGGCACCTTGATCGGCTATGAAAGTTCTCTTTCACAAGAATTTTGATAAAAATTATCAAAAACTTCCGAAGTCGGTAAGAGATAAGTTCAAAAAGAGGCTCCGGCTATTTATTACCAATCCTTTTAACCCATTACTTAATAATCATGCCCTCCATGGTGAGTGGCGAGATTTTCGCAGTATCAATGTAACCGGCGATTTCCGTGCTTTCTATAAACCATTGAACGATACCTCTGTTGAATTTGCCATTATCGATACGCATAGCAACTTGTATTCTTGAGTCAGTGCTATCTTCTCCATGGTGGTGCATAAAGAAATCAAGAAACGATCCTTCAAGAAATGTTCGATATGCGCGAGAAACATCCGGCTTATACAGTATCGGGGTGGCCGATATCGGGGCGGACACTATTTCGGCAAGATTCCGCTATTTAAGAAAAAAGAGTGGGACAAGGCCTATCGAGCCGGCATTGTTAAGCGCCGTATAGGCGACATGGTTGTTGATGTTTTGAAAAAGGATCCGAAATCCTATGCTCATGTCGAGTATTGGGAATGTCCGAAGTGTTATTGGGAATGATAAAAACGTGCATGAACGATAAAGTTTCTTTGCGAATCGCAAAACAATTAAAAAAGGACGTTCAAAAGGGATTCGGGAAAAGAGTGTGTACCGAGCTTTGTTTTGACTGCGCGAATTGCCAAGCCCAAGCGCTTGTTGGATACCTAAATTGGTACATCAACTTACTGGAGTGGTCTATAGAGCAAGACGGAAATAGAGGAAGAAAAAAACAATCAGAACACGGCCTTTTGCAGAAGAGAATAAAACCACACTAATAAATGTTCTTTGCGAAGCACTGGGAAATTATTGTCGCCGTTTGTTTGATCTTTCTCCTAGGTTTTTTATTTTGGCGGGATTCTTTGGCGGATGCCGCCTGGCAAAAATACCGCTCCCCTGCCGCCGCGCTGGCTCTTGTGGGACGAGACGCCGGACTTTCTATGCAACTCGGCAACTATTATTTTAACGGCGGGGCTTACGATTTGGCGAAAGCCGAGCGGGCGTACCGGAAGGCCGTGGTAGCCGACCCTAAAATCCTATGGGGGCATTACCAGCTGGCGCGAATTATTTTTGTAAAAGGCAAATATGCTGAAGCGCTTGCGGAAATCAACAAAGAACTGGAAGCTAATCCGGAAAATCTACGCTCTTTGTACGTCCGCGGGCTGATTTACGGATATGGTGGCAATCTGGCGGCCGCCGAAGATGACTTCCGCCGATTCACAGAATGGGCGCCCAAGGAATGGGCGGGATACAATGACCTGGCCTGGATTTTGCAAAAAGAAGCAAAATACGAAAAAGCGGAAAAAATTTTAAACTCGGCCTTTAAAGAAGCACTGAATGCCGAAAAAAATCCGTGGCTTTGGAACGGCCTCGGCGTAGCCGAACTTAATTTAGGCAAATTTGAAGAAGCAAAAAAGGCCTTTGAGAGCGCCCAAAAATTGGCTGATGGGTTGTCGTTGGCTGACTGGCAAGCAGCATATCCCGGGAATAATCCCGAGGCCGCCGAAAACGGGCTTGGGGCGTTTAAAGACGCTATCACAACTAATTTGAGACAAGCAGAAAACGCAAATAGATCGTTCTAACAAATAATGCAAAGGGTATTTGGGCGATATTGCCGTAGTCATTGGTGGCACGGGTTGTATGCGGTTGGCGCCGGTTTTTTTATTGCTTTTTCTTTGCCTCCAAAAATCGCGCCCGGCATGTATTGGATTTCCCTGGTGCCGTTTCTTCTGATACTTACTTTCCCGACTAAAAGTGGAAAGGAGCTGTTTTTACTTGGTTGGCTGGCGGGAGTCGCGGCAGTAGGAACATATCTTCGGTGGTTTTTTGATGCCGTGCCGCTGACATGGATAGGAATCAACAGTTATTGGGGAAGCGTGTGGCTTGCGGTGTTCGGCTGGTTTCTGCCGGTCGGTTATTTCGCCATCGCGTTCGGTATTTTCCTTGTTCTCGCGCGCCGCGTTGTAAGGGGCACTCTTTTTGACACCGTCTCTTTGGCCCTGCTTTGGACGCTTCTTGAATATTTGCGGACATTTCTTTTTTCATTTCATCCGCTGGGATACGGGGAAGGAACGATTGTCGGGGACAATATGGCGTTTGCCCTTCTGGGATACGGACTGGCCGACAATGACGCGCTCCGTCAGTTTTCAGCCATCGGCGGCGTGTATTTTTTGAGCTTTTTGGTTGCCCTGCCGAATATGTTTATCTTCGTTATAATCCGTGATTTCTTTCAGCATCGCCTAGAGCGACGAATAAGACCAGTTCTTTTCTTCAGCGCGCTGTTGCTGCTCGTATTCATCGCGCTTACATTTCTGGGGCGCCTAATCGGTACACGTTTTTATGAACCGAAGAGTATGGTTCGCATTGCGCTCGTACAAGCCGCATTTTTCCCCGAAGAATGGGTCAAACCCGGTTATATCGCCCGTGCGGAAGCAACCTACAAACGCCTGATGCGGGAAACAGCCGCCCTTGACCCGCCCGCCGATATTATTGCCGTGCCGGAAAGCGCCGTTCTGTTCCCACAAATACCGCTTACCGACGAGAAATCCCGTCATGATAAATTAGGTGAGTTTCTATCTCCCGTTAAGCGCCAAATATTACTGACGAAGTGGGAACATGTTCCAAACGCTCTCAAACCTAGAAATACCACCGCGGTATTTGATAACCAGCGCGGTGTCATCGGACTCTATGAAAAGCAGTTCTTGATGCCTTATGGCGAATATCTGCCGTACGCTATTCAATGGATGGCTAAAGTCATTGATGGCGGCGCGTGGCTTGAAAGAAACCGGCAATTAAGATGGTATGAGTCGGGGAGCGGGGCTGGCGTGTTTTCGTCTCCTTTTGGGAAAATAGGCCTCTTAACCTGTTCGGAAATACTTTCGCCGAATTTGAATATAAAAACAGTTGCTGCGGGCGCGGAGATTCTCATGTATACGGCATCCGATGCGATTTTGAGGGGGTCGCCGGTGTTGCATGCGCAAAATATCGCCATGGCGCGTATAAATGCGGCAGGAACGAGGCGGGCGCTCTCTTATGTTTCAAGCGGGGAACGGTCGTTCATGCTTGATCCTTTTGGAAAAATTGTGCTGGAAAGTCCTGACCTTTCGGAAAGGGTTATCACGGCGGAGTTACACACGAATGATATAATCACTCCGGCAGTACGATACCGGAATTGGTTCCTGTTTTTTGCTTTTATTGTTTTAGCCGTATGGTGGAAGTTGCCCGGGCAAAAGAACGCCTAAAGTCACCCGCACTCGGCTAAAGAGACCCCCCGCGGCAATAACGCGCGGATATTATCTTCTGATGACGAAGGAGAGAGTAATGTGCGGCACCGCCCAGACGAACATCGCGAATTGGCCGTAGAAAGGATTAAAGAGGAACGTGGAGCGCGCCCCGTCGTAGCTCAACATAAAGTATGTAAGTATAGGCGCGGCCACAAGCGCCGTGGCCGCGGTAAACGGAACCACGCCGCTTGTAGCGTAAGCCAGAAACAGGTTCAGCGGGCCCCGGCCCTCTCTAATAAATGACGGCCAAAGGGAAAGTCCCGGTGCCCGACGCCATAATTTCCAGAAATAGAATATATGCCACATAAAGAAATGCCAGATAACGATAAGATAGGCAATGCCCAGAAAGTTGAGAAAATATGAGGCGATAAGGATAGTGATGACAATAGCGCCGACCAGAGCTGCCGCGGTCATGACCATTCCGCCGCTTTTTTGGTAGGAACTGTTTCGGAAAAGCAATGCCGCAAAAAAAATAATCGCGGAAGCCGAGAGCAGAAAAGCGAAGTTATTCACGCCCTGATAAGAAATGGCCGCGCCAGCGAACTGCGGTCCAAAAAGCCGCGCGAACGGAAGGAGCGCGAGAAAAGCGGTCGCGCTCATAAGAAAATACAGCGGACGCCGCGAGTAGACGGGAGGGCCGAAGTTCACATCCCAGAAATAAAGGATGTTTTCATAATAGTGAAGGAAGAAGTACCCCAGTATCGCCATCACGCCCCAGAATGTCATAGTTAAACCCTGGAGGGCGGGATACAGGAGCGCAGTCCCGCCAAGAAAGAGGGCATATATTCCGAGTGCGGTGTACGAAGAGCGAGTCCTTTCCTTGAGGCGGTTAAAGGCAAATGCGTAGCCAAGAATAAAATGTGTTTGTGCGAATAGCGTTGTTCCCAGGATGACGCCGAGTATTCCTTTCCACGCAAAAACAAGCCCATAAAATGCGGCGGTGAGAAGCAGTGAAATTGAGATGATAAGGAAAAAGGGGGAAATGAGAAAAGTTTGCAAGCGCCGAGCGTAAAACACCGGAGCGCTATCGAACTGTGAGATAGAGAGCGTTATTGCCATGGCGTCAGCTTACCACGCGTAATAAGCGCGCTCAATTCCGGCGCGTCATTGGCGTGTTTGGTAGCTAACAAGTATACTGACCCCAACTTATAAACACGGTGAATAAATCCCCGCACCTTCCCGCGGGGTACTCTGGGAAAGTGTGGGGATAAACCGGGAGATAAAAAAATTCTGGCTGCCATATAATAAGGACATGACGAACGCCGCTCATTTTCTCAAGGATAATCTGCTCCCGCATCCACCGGTGCTGATTGCGCTGGTTTTATTTATTCTGATGGTCGCATTGGGGTTAACACCCGGCGGCAATTTGCCGTCGCCCTCTACGTTACAGTGGACAAGCCAAACGGGTCTTGGGCTGGCCACACCCGCTTGCGGTTCATCCAGCGCCGTCGCCACTTGTTCTGGGGGGCAAACCAGTGTGACGTTCACTTGGGCTGACAGCGGGAATATGGGCGTGAATTGCGCGGCTCCGTTGCCGGAAGAACAAGCGGCGTGCGCGGCAAATACGTATGGCACTACCATAAGCATAACCTGCGCCACCACGGAGATTACCGCCAATAGCGCTGTCGCGGGTACCGGTCTTGCCTGCTCCGGCAGTTATGCTTGGAGCGGCGCGTCTTCCAACACCAATTACTCATACAACGTCCGGTATAAAACTGTTAACACCACCATTGTCACAAACCCCTGCAGAGAAACGGTCTGCAACCCGAAAGGAGAATGCGCTTGCGTCGGGGTTGTGTACGGAAGTGGGCCGCCCATCACTTATTCCACCGGAAACGGCCATCTTATCTCAAGCGGCTCTTTCAGCACCCCAAACTGCGCTCCGCCGACGACACAATGCGCGGATGGAAGCGACAATGACGGTGACGGTTTAATAGACCTCTCCGACCCCGGGTGCAGTGGCAGTAGTGATAACAATGAATCAAGCCCCGCCAATCCCAACGGGTATAGCTGCAACGCGGGTAGTCAGTGCCAGAGCGGCTCCTGCAATAGCGGTACGTGCGGACTCCCCTCCTGCACGGTTACGTTCACTCCCTCAACAGTGAATCCAAGCGCAACTACGACGCTTTCCGCGTCATCTTGCGGCGCAGGCACTTACTCATGCACGGGAAATATCGGGTCGGGCTCCATCAACGGGAGCATTCAAGTAAATCCACTACAAACACAGACCTGCACCGTAACGGGGGCGGGCGGGACCGGACAGGCAACGGTTACTACTCAATTCGGTCCCATCCAGAACTTTAGAGAAGTGGCGCCGTAATAAGATTAGAATTAAGGATTAAGAATTCAGAAGTAAGTAGGGATTAAGCCGTTAAAAGCCGCCCCGCGTTAAACGCGGGGCGGCTTTTCGCTTTTCCAAGAATCCCAAACTCATTATTGCTTTACGCGTAAAGCCGCCCGCCAGCGGCAATAAAACGTCCTCGCGCATAAGCTCCGAGGCATCAGGGCGTTGTGTTCCGCAAAGTGTCGCCTGCCTGCCGGCCAGGCGGGACTCCGCCGAGATTTTTGATTCGCCTCCGGTGTACGGAGTAAAGATAACCGTAAATCAGGATTATGGCGCCGTAATTGACCGCCATGAACCAGGGCGTGGCCCAGGAAATGCCGTTTATGAAAAAGGGTTGGGGCAGGGGCCAAAGGAACGGAGTGGGGAAAAAGGCGGCTGAATGCGTGGGGACATCAATTAAAATGTGGACGGCCCAAGCCGTGAATTCCCACGGCAGTCGCTTGAAATAAAGCCAGCCGATGGCAAATAGTACTGCCCAGACGACCAAGCTGTGTGAGAAGTTATAAAGAGAATATACAAACGGCGGCACAAATTCCGGTCGCGGGATGTCGCCGTGATTGAAGGCGATGGGTACAAAACCGTTTACGGCAAGATGCAGGACTATCAGAATGCCGAAAGAAAATAAATCCGGCGCTATGCCGAAAAAAATCGCCCAGCCCACTCGTTTTTTGTTGTAGACAGCGCCCGACCAGAGCGCGTGCGCGAAAATATCCATCCCGTTAGAAGCAGATCGCGATCAGAGTCGCTTTCTGCTTATAATAATCTCTTAATAATGCCATAATTTATTCTTTAAATTTCTTTCGCGATCGCGGCTTCTAACGGGATCCATTCAGTAAGAATTAAGGACTAAGGAAGCGGCGGAAAATGCCAATTATAGATTTCATTTTTAAATCCCACTACGGAATGCTTCGGCATACTAATCAATGCTATCAGAAAAATCCTTGAGTTGACAATAACTGAATCTATTGTTATTTTACTGACGCAGCTACCCCACCCACAAGGAGGCGGCAGATGACGAACCTGATGCGAAAGATCGCGGACGCGATGGCGAAGGTGGACCCCCAGCAGGTGCTGGCGGGTCTAGCCGAGTCGAAACCCCAGCCCGACGAAACGGTCGTGGGCACGGCTTCGGATGAGCTCCTGCGCCTCTGGGGCGTTGTGAAGCAAATCGGCGCCGAGTACGAGGCGTTCCTTCGGCGGATCCTTCACGTGATCGCCGACATCGATCCCAAGCAGATGAACGCGGTGGCGCTCGAGGAGAGGGTTCGGCCGCTGATGTCCGAGGACGCTGAGATCCAGAACCGGCTGAAGACCACCAAACAGCTCTTCTGGGGGGAGGTCAAGGCGGACTTCCCGGCGACGCTGACGACCGACGTCGCCATCCGCAGGGGCGGCCAGATCGTCACGATCGAGGAGCATACCCACGGGGCGATCATCGACGTGACCGGCCTCATGAAGATGCTCGGCCATACGCACCGGTAGCACTCGGACGAAGTCGGTGAGGCGAGCGGCCACAAAGGCTCGCAATCGTCGGGGATGCCCCCGACGATTTTCAATTTCTCGATTTCTTGTGTCTCACTTTTGGACTTTCTGGAATCACCTAGCGGCTTGATCTGAGCCCGTCAAAGGGTTACCTTGTCCTGAACTTATTGAGTGGTGCTTCAGACGGCGGTGAGGGGGGTTTAGCTTTCTTTTATAATCGGCATGTATAAAATGACGTGTGTATGCCGTTTATAGAACTCGATCGGCAGTCTAGCAGGATCTGTCTTATAGTTCTTCGCTAAATCAGCGAAAGTTGGAGCTATATTCCTCACGATATCTCTAAATGAGCCCTCTAATTCTGCGGCTGCATACCAGCCACCTTCCAAAGTTTTGACAGGGAGATTAAATACCTTTGCCTGTTCCTCATTTTCTATCTTTGCGCAAGCACAATACTCACCAGTTTCAGAGTTGTAGGTTGCATAAAACTTATTGCCTCTTAACGGAACAACTGCTTCTAATTTAACAAAGGCATTTGAATGACTCGGGTCACCAAAAGAATTCGTGTAAACAACTTTTATTGGATCTAGATACACTACTTTTTCCATGCCTGGGGCGGCTAACGGGAATCGAACCCGTGATAAGAGCTCCACAAGCTCCTGTGTTACCTCTACACCATAGCCGCCATATTCTAGTTCATAGGAATTAGTAACTAGCCACTAGTCGCTAGTCGCTAAATAATTTTTACACAACCAAAGAATCTTGGAAAGAATTGTAATTCTTTCCGGCTCTATCTTATCTCTCCACTATCACGAGCGCTCCCTCGCGGGCTTTGTCGTTGACCTTGATCGCGACCTCGTCCCCGGTATCGGATGCCTGCACCGGCTTGTGGTCTATTTGCATGGAAGCAACTTCCTGCTCCCATTCGCGATCGCCGTCTTTGACCTTTACCCTGTCGCCGATTTTAAGCGGCGCGGAGAGCGCCACCACGGCCACTCCCGCCTTGCCGTAATAGTGCGTCACCTTTCCTATCGGCACTTCCATAAGTATTTGGAGCATAACGCAAAAGTTGAAAAAAGCAAGTTTACCCCCACACCAAGACGCTTAAATATGCTAAAATTTATCTATGTTCTTTGTTTACATCCTAAAAAGCCTAAAAGACAAAAAGCTTTATATAGGCTCAACGAATAACCTAAAGAAAAGAATCCTTTTACATAATTCTGGGGCGGTATTTTCCACTAAATTTCGGAAACCACTAAAACTGGTATACTACGAAGCGTACTCTAGTGAGAAAGAGGCAAGGTACAGAGAGAAAAACTTAAAACTCCGCGCTCACGCTTTACAGCAATTATTAAAAAGGATAAAAGAATCTATCTCCGCCTAAGCGTTTTGGTGTGGGGGTAAATGGCATGGTGAGAGAATATATGCCTAAACCGGCAGATAAAGACAGGAAAAAACTTATAAAACCGGAACTCCCCGGCGGTTTTCGCGATGTTCTACCAAGCCAAATGATAGCTAAACAAAAAATGATGGAGGCGATCCGCGGCGTTTTTGAGAAGTTTGGTTTTGACCCCATGGAAACACCGGCCGTGGAGCGAACTGACGTACTAATCACGGGGGATAAAGAATCTGACAAAATTATTTTTCGTGTTGCTCCGGCTGTGCGTGGTGAAGTAAAAGATACTGACCGAGATGAAGCATCTCTCCGTTTTGATCTAACCGTACCCTTAGCGCGAGTGCTTGCCGCTAATCCTGATATTCCCAAACCCTTCAAGCGCTACCAAATCGGGAATGTATGGAGAGGCGAGCGCTCTCAATTCGGCCGCTACAAAGAATTCACGCAAATGGATATTGATATCTTGGGTGTTAAATCCGCGGATGCCGATGCTGAAGTCATACAAGTGATGTACGAGGCCATGAAAACGCTTGGCATTGATAATTTCAAGATACGGCTTAATGACAAAGAAGAAATGCTGAAACTCCTGGATGAATTCGGTATCCCAGAAAATAATCGAAAAGTGCTACTTATCGCCGTAGATAAAAAAGATAAGTTAAGTCCCGACAAATGGAAAAATGAAGTAATCCGCGCCTCGGGGATTTCACCCGAAGCCGCCGAGAAATATCTTTGGAAAATTTCCGGAGAAAATATGCTGGAAACCACCAAAATCAAGGCGCTGCGCGAAAAAGTTGAGAAACTCGGCGTGCCGCAAAAATATCTTATCTATGACACCTCGCTCGTAAGAGGGTTTGGATATTATACCGGCTCGGTTTTTGAAACGGTACTGACGGACATTCCCGAAATCGGCTCAGTATTTTCCGGCGGACGGTTTGACGGTCTGACCTCGCGATTTTCCCGTGAATCCTGGCCGGCGGTGGGGGCTTCCGTCGGCGTAGACCGGCTTTTGGCGGCTTTGGAAAAACTGGGGAAGATCAAAAAGCAAGCAACGCTCGTTCAGGTTTTAGTGCTTAATCTTTCGCCAGAGCTGGCTTCCGACTATTCTCAAGTTCTTAAGAACTTGAGAATAGAAAAAATTCGCTCAATGTTGTATATCGGCGATGATATGTCATTTCAAAACCAGCTCGCTTACGCCGTTAAAAAAGAAATTCCTTTCGTCCTAATTTACGGAGAAAAAGAAAAATTATCGGGAAATCCGCAAATAAAAGACCTGCGGAAAGAAACCCAGGAAGCCGTCGCCAAAGAAAAACTTGCGGAATACATCAAAAACCGCCTATAAGGCGGTTTTTGGTCTTCGGAACTCGTATAAATATTTATCCAAATCTACCCAATAGGCATTCTCTTTATAAATGACTTTAACGCCTTCTTTTTTTAATAATCGCGCTTGTTCCGATTGCGGCCATCTGGGATTTTGTATGGAAATGCGGCCCTGGGAATTTATCACCCTCTGCCACGGGACATCGTTATCTTTCGGGAGAGCCCGGAGCGCAAACCCCACCACTTGGGCCGAGCGCGGTGTTGAAATAATAGAGGCGATTTGGCCGTAGGTGGCAACTTTTCCGCGCGGGACTTTGCACACCCATTTGTAAACTTCTTCGTAAAAATTCATATGATATGGCTTGAGATAAAAAAGTTTCTCGATAAAACTTTTTTATATTTCTCAATTTTACTCCGATTCCGTGAGATGACTAACTTGTTTCGGCTAGGCGTAAACACGATTTCATGAAGTTCGGCTTTCGCTTTTTCATCAAACAGCTTCGTCCGTTTATAGAATGTGTCAATCTCCTTCGCTATTTTTTCATCCAGGAAGAGCTCTATCAAGTAGTTACCAATGACAACAAAATAATAGGTATCGTCTCTGATTTGTCGGCCAGAAATATCGTACTGGACGAGGTCGTTGTTATAGTGTTTCTTTAATTCTTTATCGAGAGGATCATGGTGAATTGAGGTAATTAAGATTTGCCTTTTGCTTTGATTGAAGGCATCAACCAACATTTCTTCTGCCTCTTGCCGCGCATAAAAAAACCATTCATGTGGATTGTATGCGTAAATCGGTTCCTTTGAATCCACAACTTCGTTAAGCATATGCAATATATGGCTCGCAAATGAGTCAAGTAAATTCAGATTTTTGAAAAAATATACGACTTTGTCCAAATCAGAAAGATTCAAGAAACTATCAGCCCCGGCTTTGGGCGAGTAATAATACTCTGCAAGTGAAAAAAACTCACTCATCTTCTTGATCCACTGAAGATTCAGCGATACTTCTTTTCCATGGATTACGATTTTCCCCTCCTCTTTCAATTTTCTCAAAACCCGATAGACACCCTGCTTTGTAATAGGTCTTAAACTATGAACGAGACCTGAAGTAGCCATACTACCCCGCCGAATAGCCTCGAGTACTGATTCCTCGACTGAAATAGCCATACTTGGAGAATAGCAAAGAAGTACTCAAAAGTAAACAGAGTGTTTACTTACTATATTAAAATAAGGCATTTTTTGACCATAATACTTATTTGCTGTGAGATAGGCACAGACAGTTCATTCCCAGCAAGGAGACACTACCTATAAGGAGACACTACCCATGGTGTTCAACGCTGATTAGCTTGGGGAGAGCGACGGGGATTGGGAGAAACAGGATGCTCTCTGGATTACCCGAGATAAGATGTTCAAAAAATTCAGAGAGACGCAGACAGTCGAGGAAACCCTGAAAAGCATGACGGAATGGAATCAAGAACAGAAACAGAAAAGGAGAAAATGATGCCACTTTGTGGATTCAACCCCAAGATGCTGAAAGGACTCACGATGTTCGCACAGGGTTTATATGAGCAAGCGCTGAAGCGCCAACGGGAGGATGGTATCTCCATCGGGCGGGCTTTCGAGATCGAGGTTGAAGAAATGAACATCTTCCTCACGAAGCTCGATGAGAAATACTACGAGGAGCTTCGCCCTACACACAATGTCGAGGAGGCTATGGGAAAGCTCACTGAGTGGACGGCTGCCTATCCCAGGGGGTAGTTTCCATAAATCACGAAAGGGCCGCGATTCAATCGCGGCCCTTGGTATACTTCTTTTCTATTTGCATCTGCGTTTTCTCAAAGAATTTTTCTTACCCACTTATAGACCTCTTGGTAGAAATTCATCCCGTTAGAAGCAGATCGCGATCAAACGCGTTCATGCCTTATAGAATCTTAAATTGAAGAAGTTAATATGTTTCTAATCTATATTTTGCGATCGTGACTTCTGGCGGGATTACTGAACCTCCTTCCAACTTTTTACTGACCAGTTTGCGGTGGGACCGGAAGTGAAATTTGTATCCAGAAGCCCCTGCTGATACGTGACCGAGGCATTATTGCCGATGATAATCTTGTATGCCGTTGCCTCCAGCAAATCTATGCCGTTGCCTAAATTGATCGTACCGTTGGGCGCGAAATACACGGAACTTGAGGCGCTGTTCCCCACATTGATAGCGTACCCCGCGCCTCTATAATTTGAGATAAGCAGCAAATAGCTCCCGGCTTGTCCCGAACCCTCTAGGATGGGTTTATTGCTCATATCAACCGCACCGTCCACGATAATTATCCCGCCGTTTGCTCCATACGACGAATCAAGTTTTATTTTATCCGTGTTGCCGAATGTTAGCGTGCCGCTTATCCAAACCGTTCCGCCAAGAGTCAGTGTGGAACTATTGCCCAGGGTAACGTCCCCGGTAATATGCTTGGGGCCGAGCGAACCGGAAGTGTTATTGCCAAGCGAGTAGCTTGACGTATAGCCGCCGGCGGAAGCATCGTTCTCCCACGCGGTAATGTCGTCCTGCGAGATGGGAAAATTCTGCGCCGGTATTTGCTGGCTCATTACTACCGCGCCTCCGCCGGCGGTGCATTCGGAAAAGGAATTGAAATAATTCGCCACGCCGCCGATAGCGCAATCTTCAAAGCTATAGGCGTAGGCGTTTTGGTTTATTTTAATATCTTCTATAGTGCTGGTGCCGGCAACTTCCGCTGTACCCGTTACCGTGCTTTTTGCCTTGCCGGCGCCTTTAATCTTGCCGTTAGAAAAGACGTCGCCCACGATTTCCGAACCATCGCCCAAAGTCAGACCGCCGTACCCCACTTGCACTCCGTAATGAAACCCGACATCCATAACCTGGGAAGCGATCTTGGCTTCCACTTTGCGATAGTACTGGTTGGGGGCGACGCCGGAAACAGTGATGGTTTTCTCCGCGCCAAGAGTGGCGATGGAGATGGTTCCGGTGGCAGTGCCGGTAGCCAAAGTTTCGCCGGACGTAATTTGCTTCCCCGTAATGAAGCGATATATCGCGTCTTCCACACCGCTCTCCGCGGCGTAATAACTCCTCATCGACTGCGAGAAGTTCCTGGCAGTTTTTACCTCGCGAAGTGTTACAAACACGAAACCCGAAATCAACGCCAGCGAAATGCCCAGAACAAATATTAACGAGGTCAAGGCGGCGAACCCCTTCTGAAATTTCCAATTTTCAATTCCTAATTTCCAATGAATTTTCAATGATTCAATTTTCAAATGTTTGGAATATTGGTACATTTTGATTTGATTGAAAATTGTAAATTGATAATTGAAAATTTTGTTAGTAATTGCCTCTGGGCGTAAAAGCGGCGGTAATGGTTGAGGAGGCCTGGAACGGGCCGCGAAGCGCGGAAGTGAGTGTCAGCGTTATCCGCGCTGATTCGCGTGTTCCAGCCGTTACGCGCTCCACTAAAAATTCAGCGACTTCCACGTTCTCCGAAGTTATGGGAGAAGCTGCGGCGCCTTCGCGCTTTGAATACAAGCGCTTATTATCAACGTAGAAATCAACGTACGTTAACGCCTCGTTCACATTAGAACTTAGTGAAGTTGCGAGCGACAGTTGGCTTGTGGTCGCCGAGAGAGCGGATGTGGGAGTATAAACATTCTTAGCGCCGCGGATTTCCAGACCCAGCGTTTCCATGGCGCCGCGGGCATTGGCCAGCACATCGCGTTCCGCCTGGACTTTGCGGTAGACCGCCGAAAAAGAAATGAGCGTCTGCAAAAGGAACGCCGAAATTACCGCCAAGATGGCAACATAGACCATGATCTCAATAAGCGTGAACCCCGTTAGAAATCCCGCAAGAGCTGGTGAGGAAATGTGGTTTTCTTTCCTGGGATAAAACCTCATGATACTAAACAGCACATTTTAGAAATTTCTAACGGGGTGAAACCCAATGGGCGGAAATAATGCTTGAACATAGCTAGTCCTGCCTAAAATTCGTAAGATAAATAACCGACTGGACCGATGTGGTGGCCTGGCGATTTGACCAGGCGACGGTAACGGTTGCTTGCCGCGTACCGGGGTCAAGCGTCCCAGCAGACGCGATGCGGTCGTTGGCATCGCGATTTACCGCGCCCCAGACAATCGTGCGCATATAGCGCCCGTTGATAAACGGCGGGGGCACGGCGGTTAAGGAATAGGTTGAAGCCGCAAGCAGATAGTAGCTGGTACCGTTGGCCAAAGGCGCAATATTGGCGTCCCAGCCGCTGTCGCGGATCACCCGCAACCCCTCTATGCCTTCTTCCAAAAGATAAGACGCTTCCAGAGTATATTTTTCGTTTTGCAGGAGTTTAAGCGAAACATTGGCCACTTGAATAAAGGCGCCCAGCACCAGCGAGATCAAGGCCGAGGTGATAATAACCTCAATCAAACCGAAACCCCCATATGCGGAAACTCTAAATCCTAAATCCGAAATCCTAAACAAATTCAAAATTCTAAATTCAAATTTCTTAAATCTGTGTTTTGAGTTTGTAATTTTAATCATTGGGATTTGCCTAGAAATTAGATATTAGAAATTAGGATTTTTACTGCACCGTCATGGTCCCGCCATAAATGCCGGCGGTGGACGTACCGGCGGCAGTGTAGCTCACAATCTCCTTATCAAAGCCGCCGTCGGTAATAAAGATTGCGACTGCCTTATCGTTAAGGCCGCGATCGCGGTGAATTGAGAGATGGGTATTGACCGCATCCAGCGAAACGGTGTGGACGCGGAGCGTCTGGCTGTCTCCGTTGACGTTCACTGTACCGCTCCAGTCAAAGGAGGATTTGTCGGCGTTGAAATACGGACTCATGCCGATTGACTGCACCGTATCGGGATTAGGCGGATTGGAAAATATAAGTTTCAGGGCGGTGGCGTTTTGAATGCTCCAGCCAAGCAAAAAATTTACGTGGCGAGTATCAGTAATGCGCGTATTGCCTGCTGCCAGCGCGGCCGCTTCTGCCCGGGCTTGCCCGGACGATTCAAGTGTTACGACTCTGGTTCTTGTCCCGTCAGAAAGAGTAACGGCCCCAGAAACGCTGGAGGTGCCCGTTACGCGCCCAAAAAGTGTATCTGCCGCGCCCCCGGTCAGCGAGATAACGGCAACCCTTACCGGAGATTGTAATAGCACTATCTGATTGCCGCTGGCGCCTGAAGAATACACAGGCCCCTGAAAAAGCACTACGCGATCTGATTCGAAATGCACGCCATACGATGCGTCACCCTCGGAGGCCAGGGTCTTTGATTGCGCAAGTCTTAATGTCCCCAGAACCGATCTAACCGCCGTATCTATTTGGCTTCCGCCCCGGAAACGCGAAAGAGCCCCTAACGAAATTGAGCCGATAATGGCTAAGACGCCAATAACTATCAGCACTTCAATTAACGTAAATCCGGGTTTAGTGCTGCTCGGCGTTTTTTTAAAAACGAAAAACCGCGCCACGTATTAAGTATGCCAGGTAGTAGAAATTTGATTAAGTCCTGGGTTGGTTCGCCCGCCCCAGGCGAACGAACCATCAAATTTTTCCGCCCGAGACGGACAGGCAAGTTTTTCTTTGCTTTGCCCTTCCGTAGCTTTAACAAAGGATGTGGCGGCAAATTCGCGTAAAAATAAAGACGAAGTACTGCCAGGTACTTCGTCAGAAGTTGTTGCTCGGCGCTGGCACGCCTTTCCTTTAGCCGAACTGAGAAGCCTCTTCACGTCGCCGCCGCTCCTCGTCATTGTGTCGCTGATCATCCCTGCGGCGGCGGATCTTCATCATGTCCTCAAGGACCGCGATCGCCCATCCGGCCGGCACAAAAACCTCATGACTGGCGATCATCTTGTCTAGGTACGACCGAAACTCGGCTTCCTCGATCGCGACAGTGTAGAGGGGCCCGCTCCCCCAGCAGCCCCGAGTTAGAAACTTCTCGCCTCTGCCATACATGACGAACCCATCTGGGGAGTCGGGGATAGCGAGTGTGATACTACCACCTTCTCTGCTTCCGAGGCGCCAGGGCCTGATGCAGATAAACTCCATCACCAGATCGGTGCCTCGGGTCCCGGCGATCTCGGAAAGCTCCGAGAGCTTCTCCCAGCCCCAGTTCATCGGACGTTCGCCCGTCATCACCGGCATCCGTTCGGTGGTTGGACCGACCAGGTGATATATGGCCGGCCTCACCTTTACTTCCCGAACATCCATGTGTCCTTCGAGAGTGTGTCGGCTGATCATGAGCTCCTCCTTGCCGTCTGTTGACGGCTATTTAGGGGATTGAACTACTGTTTACGGTATAGAATAAACATTCGCAAAAGTCAATAGCAACAAAAAATCAGCACTTCTATTACCTCTCGTATAAGATCCTTATGAAAATTTTTCCGTCCCCCACTTCGACTATACTCAAGTGCAAGCAAATTCAAAATATAGTTCCCGCCGATGTTTTTCACGGGTTCTTTGGCGGTTTTTATCGCCGTGGCGATAAAAGGAGCTGGCGAGAGAACTTTTTGAGCGCCGAACGTTTAGATCGAAATTGATCAAAACTAAAATCGTAGAGATTGATTCTGACGATTTTGCCCCTTTTATCATAATCAAGTACCACGTTGTCCTGAATATCAGAGTCAACACTTTCCCCCCTCCTAATTTCTAAAGAAAGAACTTGACTATTTTTATCATATAAGATTTTTATGTTTTTTTTGTTCATAGATATTTTTTAACCTTAGTTGTGTCTATTATCGTAATAATTTCCGTTAAATTTCCTCGTCTTTCGCCTACAATAAGTACAAGGCGTTCTTTTCCTTTATTCTGATAAAGTTTCTTGAATAACACTCTACCTTTTGTATCATATTCGATCTTAGTGGGATTGTCGAGTACGTCTTTAATGATACGTTCAGTAATTTTTCTCTCTCGCATACGCATTCGCGCGTGCGGTTTGAGTGTATAAAGCATGAAAAAATTATGATTTAGAATTTGGGTTCTTTTGCGGTTTTTATCGGTGCAATTCCATAATTTTTCTAAAGTGTCCCCTCGCGAGGAATCGAACCTCGATCAAGAGCTTAGAAGTCCGGAGTTCTGTCTTCACCCCCACACCAATCCCCTCGGAAGGAATCGAACCCTCATCAACGCCTTAGAAGAGCGCTGCTCTGTCCATTGAGCTACGAGGGGATTGGTGTGGGGGCAAGTTGAACTACGGGGAGGGATACAAATGCAGACGGAATTGTATCGGGAACCGCGGAGAAAATCAATTTGACTTTTAAAATCAACGAAACACGTTCAAGACATCGGGTGGGGTGGAAGAGCCGGTAAATTGAGACCGGCGCGCATCCAGCAATTTTATTACCCGATCAAGGTCGGGAATGTTCAGCTCACGCGGCTTGAAATTCGCGAGAGGCATATTTTCCACCAAAGGCAGCGTATTACGGTAATAGACGAGTGCCGCCCACACTATCGCCGTTGCAAAAAGAAGTCCTACTGCGACAATAACAATCTCAAGCGCGGTACTTAAAGTAAGTGAGGGGCGCTTCATATTATTTAAGTATTGTGAGAAAGGCAAAAGCATAAGTTTATTTCGTGAGCAATCCACGCACCGTTATCGTTAAGCGTTCCGGAGGAGGCCTGACGCCGCTCTTGCCGCCCGCGGAGGCAAGCTCTTGCGGACCCAATTTATCAAATGAAGCAGTACTCACAACAATTACCTTATCCCCGTTTTCCAGCATGCGGAGAAACGAGAAAATTTGTGGGGTGACGCCGGAAACCAAAAGCTGAAAGTCGGGAAATTCCGACCCGGGAATTTGCACTAAATTGATTTTCAGTTCCACTTGAGCGGATTTCGCCAACGCTTCCAAATGCTCTATGAGCGGCAAGGGATTTTCGGGTGAGAAAAAAGTCGTGTTCACGCGCGCGATTTTCTGCTCGTTTTCTGCAAGCATTTGCTGGTTCCGGCGCGCGGAAAGCTTGGCCATATCAATGCGGGCAAGCTTGGTATATGCCTCCAGAATTTGGCCTGATGACGACCCAATCGCAGAAAATATCCGATATGGCAGCAAATACCCCAAAGCCACAAGAGCTATGAGTGTAATTAGCAGGGTCTTTATAAAACCAAGAAGTCCGCTGGAATGTGTCATAATTTCAATAAAATCCGTATGGTAAAATCAGTATCGGTTTCGCGCACTAGGCTCGCAAGCGGCAGTTCAACTTTCTCCGCCAACGGCAGTTTTTTAAGCCGCGTATCCAATTCCAAAACGCTCGCCCGGGTTTTGGCCTTGCCCGCCAAACTTAGCGTTTTCTCTCCCCTGTCAAAAATAAAATGCTGGAAACTGACGCCCTCAGGCGAGTCGGCAAGCACTGCCGAGAGCATTGAAAAAAGCGTATCTTGACCCAAAAGGTTATTTTTCAAGCCGAGGATTTGCTTATTGGCCTTGTCCACCCTGCCGTCAACTTCGTTGACGCGATGCGTTAACGGATTGGCCTCTTCAAATTCCACTTGTCGCAAAATTTCGTTCTTCTGCAAACTGACTAAGATGAACGAAGGCAAAAGCAAAACGGCAAAGAATACGGCAAGAACCGCGAATATCACGCCGAGACGCGCGACCACGCGCGACATCACCGCGTATCGCGTTTCGTCGCGAACTTGGGGCGGCAGCAAATTGGGCTGGAATAAGATCACGGCGTAATTATTTAGAAATTAGGAATTAGGAATTTGTTATTGAGGGGTTATATATCCATATCGCGAAGCGCAAGACCGATGGCAGTCGTGAATTGCATGGCGTCTTTTTGGGTAATGGGCGGCATATAATCGCCGAAGGCCGTTCCGAGCGAGGCGAATGAATTCGCCATCAGTACCGGTTTTTTAAGCGCCCGGGCCAAATAAGCATCAAGTCCTATTAAGCTGGAATCCCCGCCCGTAAGAACTATGGATTCTATGTCGCGGGACGTGCCGTGATGCTCCGATAAATGATCGCGATAGAATTCTATTTGCTTTTCAATCTCATCCGACAGTGTCTCAAGAAACGGCTTTAGGACAACCGCCACTTTTCCGCCATTGACATCTTCACGAAGCCCATCTTTCTTTTTGATCTCTTCAGCTTCTTCATAGGACACATTGAGGGCCCGCATAATGGCTTTGTTAAACTCCACGCCGGAAAGCTGAATGGTGGAAGTAAGAATGATGGTTCCGCCACCCACTAAAACAAAACTCGTGCGAGAAGCCCCGATGTCCACAAAGACCCTCGGCGTACTAAGGTCTTTTCTGTCAACAAGGGCTCTCGCGATGGACTGGGACTCCAATTCAAGAGCTAGGGGTATAAATCCTGCCTGGCGCAAAACGGAAACGTAAGTGTCAACGATCGTCCGCGGGAAAGCTATCGTCAGAACATCAAAGTGATCCGGCTTCTCATCCAATGACGGCACCGCCTCGTAATCAAAGTAAATTTCTTCCGGGGCGATGGGAATATTCCCCTCTAATTCCCAGCGCACGGCGTTCTGGAGCTTTTCCACTTTTACCCGCGGCACTTGAATGATGCGCAGAAAACTTTTTTCTTCGGGGAGTGAGGCGACTACAAACCTGCCCCGGAAGATTCCGCCGCTTTGCAGTTTAAGCGCGGCCAATTGGGGTACGAGAATTTCCGGTTTTTTTATCTCGCCGCCCACCACTACTCCTTCTTCAATCGCGACACTGCCATAGCTCTCAACCTTGACACGCAGACGGTGCCGGCTAAAACGTATAAATTTTACGGTGCGGTCGGAAATATCCAGCCCCACTATCGGAACCGACAACAGGCGTTTGGCTAATGTTCTCACGGGAGCAAAGAGCATGACTTATTATTGAATGCCGGATAAGGACGAGTAAAGCGGCTGAATCATGGAAATCGCGAAAAACCCCACGATGGCGCCGATGAAAATCATCATAATCGGCTCGATGATGGAAGAAAGGTTTTTAGTGGTGTTATTGATGTCTTCCTCATAAAAAAGGGCGATGCGGAGAAGCATTCGAGAGAGCGTCCCCGTTTCTTCGCCGACGGAGATCATTTGTATGACCAGCGGCGGAAATAGGTCAGGTGAATTCTTCAAGATCTCCGAGAAAGGCCTGCCTTTTTCAATTTCAACTGCGGAATTTTTCATGGCGTCACGGAATCGGCTGTTGCCAAGCACTCTGGAGGTGATATCTAAGGCCTTGGTGATGGAAAGCCCCGCCGCTATCAAAGAAGCCAGGGTTCGGGACATGCGCGCGGCATTCAGTTTCTGCGTAAGAGGCCCTAGAACGGGGACTCTAAGGATTACCTGGTCAAAAGCCGCCCTGCCCGCGGATGATCTTAGAGCGCGATACGCAACATAGGCAAGCATGATTGATCCCCCCAAGGTATATATCGCGTAATTCTGCACGAAATCGCTCGCGGAAATTATGAATTGGGTCGTAGGCGGCAATTGAATTTCAAGCTCTTTGAAGGTTTGGGTGAGCGTAGGCACCACATAAACCAGCATGAGAATCCCGATGCCGACAAGCGCCGTAAAAACAATCGCTGGATACATCATAGCACCCCTGACTTTGGCGCGAAGATCATGGTCGCGCTTCATTTGGCGCGCCAAAAGCCGTAGCGCTCCCTCAAATTTACCGGAAACCTCGCCGGCCTCTATCATGTGAACGAAAAAATCTCCGAAAACCTGCCGGTGGGCGTTAAGAGCCGCGGATAACGAAATGCCCTCCCTGATCCTCTTTTTAACGTCGCCGATCACCAGCTTGAATTTCTTGTTCTTGGATTGCTCTTCAAGCGCTTCCAGCGCCCTCGTCACGGAAATTCCCGCTCCCACCATAACTCCTAAGTTCCTGGCAAACACCATGCGATCCACCAGCGAGACGCCGCCGATGGAAAAAGTCAGCAGATATGAAATGCCGGCGTCCTTGCCCGCCGGACGCGCGAGCGTCAAAAGTAAACCCTCTTGGCGCAGTGTCCGAGAAAGTTCCTTCTCGTCAACGGCCTCGCGCTCGCCCTTTTGGACGGCCCCCGCCCTGTCAATCGCGGTGTAGTGGAATCTCATATTAGTAGCATGCAACAAGGGACATGTGACATGGCTGATATGAATACTTGTCGCTTGTCGCTTGTTTCATGTCGCTTGTTTTTACTCGCTGGTTACGCGCAATACCTCCTCCAGCGACGTGACGCCCTGCGCCGCTTTGACAAAACCGTCTTCCAGCATAGTGAGCATGCCTTCTTTCCGGGCCTCGTCATGGATTTGGTCGGTGGTGGCGTTCTTTAATATCAGCTCTTTGATGGTGGATGTCATTTCCAGAACTTCGTGTATGCCGATCCTGCCCTTATAGCCGTCCGGGCAACTTTCGGTTTTTCGGGGAAAACCCCATTTGATGTTTCCCACATCGGCTTTCGGTTCCACGATCTTTTCTTGTTTCAACTTTTCCACCACGTGTTTCAAATCCACCTGCTTGGAAAACGAGCTTATCTCGGCCGCGGTCAAAATACGCATCTCTTTTTCTTCACAAAGGGTACGCACCAGCCGCTGGGCAATGACGGCGTTCACGGTGGAGGCGATCAAAAATGGCTCAATCTTCATGTCTAATAACCGCGGCAGAGAACCGGCGGCGGAATTGGTATGCAGGGTTGAGAGCACTAAATGCCCTGTTAGGGCCGCGTTAATGGCGAGCCCCGCCGTTTCGTTGTCGCGGATCTCGCCCACCATGATGATGTTGGGGTCCTGCCGAAGAAGGGTGCGAAGTCCCGAGGCGAAAGTGAGGCCGATATCGGCCCTTACCTGCGTTTGATTGACGCGCTGCATGCGGTATTCCACTGGATCTTCAACGGTGGAAATATTCACGCCCGGGACATTCAACATGTCTAAGATTGTGTAAAGGGTCGTGGTTTTGCCGGAACCCGTGGGGCCGGTGGCAAGCAATATGCCTGTAGGTTTTTTTATGGCGCGGTGCACCCGCTCCAGCATCTCGCCAAAAAATCCGAGTTGCTCCAAGGAGAATGTGTGCGAGCCCTCGGGTAGAAGCCGCATTACGATCTTTTCTCCGTCAAAGACCGGCAATATGGAAACGCGGAAAGAAAATTTATATTCCGGGGTTTCTATCTTGAAGCGCCCGTCTTGCGGCAGGCGGTGTTCGTCCAATTTAAGACTCGCCAGAACCTTGATCCTGGCCACCACTCCAGGTGCTATTTCTTTTGGCAGTTTGAGCTGGTCATGAAGGATCCCGTCAATCCTGTAACGCACGATGACTTCTTTTTCCAGCGGTTCAATATGTATGTCGGAAGCGGTGGAAATTATGGCCTGGCGAATGATGGAATCAACTATGCGAATCACCGGCAGGTCCTCAGCCATCTTTTTCAAGTCCTTCTCGTCAGCCGGTTCCCCCGACTCGGCTCTAACCACCAGCGCTTCAGCGGCATCTTTGGAGATCAGCTCGGAAAACTCCGCCGCCAGCGATTTTTGGTATTGCCTCAATACGTTCTTGATAGAAGCCGTGTTGGTTAGCCGCGGGAGTATCCGTAACCCCGCCTTTTTCTTTATAAATTCAATGGTCTGGATATCTTCGGGGTCCAGCATGGCAACATGTAAATCCTTCCCCTCTTTTTTGTAGGCCACAATATTATTTTTTTTGGCGATGGGCTCGGGAATGATGTGTAAAACTTCGGGACTGATGTTTTCTTTTTCCAAGTCCACGTAAGGAATACCCAAAATATACGCCTCCAGTTGATGAAGCTCTTCTTCTTTTATGATCCCCTTGTTCAGCAATACATCCCTTAAGCGCTTCCCCCCGGTCTTGGCTTCGGCTTCGGCTTCTGTAAGCAAATCTTTGGATACGGCGTTGGTATCTTTGAGAAGGGCCTTTAGCTGATTATCGTGAATGAGGGGCACAGTGGATAAATCAAAATTCAAAATGCAAAAGTCAAAATTTAGGAAGCGCTTTCAGCGCTACAATCATTTTGACTTTTGACCTTTGATTTTTGAATTTAATAGTGTTTGTCTAAATAATATCACAAAAAGCGCTGATCTTACGCTCCCCAACTTGGGGATACGGCTAAACTCCATGGTATTCCCCGGAGTCGCACTTGACGAGGTCAAGCCACGTGCTACAATGAAAATTGTACTGCCAATATGGCAACCAAGTAGGACCCGTGAGAACGGGTCTTTGCTCTTAATAAGCGACTAGCCACTAGTTCCTAGCGACTAGCCGCAGCGGAAGATAAAAATTCCTAGTGACTAGTTTCTAGTCGCTAGTGGCTAAAGAAAATGTTTGACTTAAAACAATTCGGATCGGCTATTCAGCAAATTGCCGAAGAAAAAGGCATCGCGGTGGAAAAGGTCATTGAAACGATTGAGATGGCTTTAGCCGCGGCTTATAAAAAGGACTACGGCAAAAAGGGGCAGATCATACGCGCCGTTTTTAATCCCGCCACGGGGGACGTAAAAATGAAGCAAATAAAGATAGTGGTGGACGAATCCATGCTGAAATCCGAGGAAGAAATTGAAGCCGAAGAGCGCGAAAGAACCGAGCGATTTGCCGAGAGCGTTAGGCGCGCGACAAATAGCCGCGGCCCATTGCGAGATGAGGATGAAATGGAAGGAATCCCCACCGAGACCGAAAGAAAGGTGCGCTTCAATCCGGAAAAGCATTTGATGGCGGACGAGGCCAAAAAAATAAAAAAAGACGCCCTACCCGGCGACGAACTGGAATTCCCGCTTGAATTCAAAGAGGACTTCGGCCGTATTGCCGCGCAAACCGCCAAGCAAGTAATTATACAAAGAATTCGTGAAGCGGAGCGAGACGCCATTTATAACGAATACAAAGACCATGAGGGCGAACTTATTTCGGGCATGGTCCAGCGCGTGGAGGGCCGGAATGTTTTCATTGATTTTGGCCGCACTACCGCACTTCTCCCCGCCGAAGAACAGGTTTCCTTTGAGAGATACCGCATGGGAGAACGCATCAAGGTTTTGATCGTCTCGGTTGAAAAAAATCCGAGAGGCCCGGGTATCATCGTTTCCCGTTCGCATCCGCGGCTTGTAAAAAAACTTTTTGAATTGGAAGTGCCGGAAATTGCGGCCGCTAGCGTGGAAATTAAAGTGATAGCCAGAGAAGCCGGCTCTCGCTCCAAGGTGGCGGTGGCATCCAATCAAGAAGGTATTGACCCGGTTGGCTCCATGGTCGGCCAAAAAGGCGTACGGGTTTCTACGGTCATACATGAACTGGCCGGAGAAAAAATTGACATTATTGAATGGGCCGAAGACCCCGCGACTTTCATATCGCATGCTCTTTCCCCCGCCAAAGTCATTGACGCGGAAGTCAACCCGGAAACCCGAGAAGCGCGCGTTACCGTCCCTGATGATCAGTTGTCGCTGGCTATCGGCAAGGGCGGGCAAAACGTGCGGCTGGCCGCCAAACTGACCGGCTGGAAAATTGACGTAAGGTCCGATAAACCCAGAGAAGAAGCAACGGCTCCTGAAGAAGTAACTCCGGAAGTATCGGCAGAAAAAATCGAAGAATTAAAAGCGTCCGAAAAAACGCCCGCGGCGTCAACCGAAGAAGTACCGAAGAAAAAGACGAGAAAGACAACTAAAAATCAGCTCGCCCCCACACCAAACGTGGGCAGATTGCCGAAAGCAATCAAGCAAATACTATAAGCCCACGTTCTGGTGTGGGGGATAAAAAATAAGAATAAATATGTTCGCTTCATTTTCTTTGTTTGCTCCAATTATTGTCGCTTTTGGTTCAATCGCTTTTGCGATATCCACCATGTACCGATTGAAGAAGTATCCCAGGGGCGAGGCCAAAATGATAGAGATCGCTAATGCCATCCGCGAGGGCTCCAAGGCCTATTTGAAACGCCAAAATATCACGGTGCTCTGGGTTGCCATCGTCCTCGCCGTCATCATTTGGTACGCCATTGGCGGGAAAACCGCGCTCGGATTCTTGATCGGCGCTTTTGCTTCGGGCCTCGCCGGGTATCTCGGCATGATGACGGCGGTTGATGCCAATACGCGAGTAGCCGAAGCGGCGAAAAACGGACTGTCTAGGGCATTTAAGGTTGCTTATCAAGGCGGCTCGGTTACGGGATTTTTAGTGGTGGGACTGGCACTTCTTTCCGTTTCGCTTTTTTATTTTATTTTCAATGATATTTCAGCTCTTATAGGTCTTGGCTTCGGCGGCTCACTGATCTCGGTATTTGCGCGCCTCGGGGGCGGGATTTTCACCAAAGGAGCGGATGTGGGCGCGGACCTCGTGGGAAAAATTGAAGCGGGTATTCCGGAGGACGACCCCCGAAATCCGGCTGTTATTGCTGATGCGACGGGCGACAATGTGGGCGACGTTTCAGGCATGGCGGCGGACCTTTTTGAGACCTATGCCGTTACCACGATTGCCGCGATGCTTCTTGGGTCTCTTATATTCCCCGGCAATGAAAAAATGATACTTTTCCCGCTATCAATCGGTGCCGCCTCCATTGTCGCTTCCATTCTCGGAAATTTCGCCGTGAGAGTTAAAGAGGGCGGCTCAATCATGGGAGGTATGTATCGTGGTTTGATAGCTTCTTCGGCGCTCGCGGCCATATTTCTCTATCCCATAACAAAATCATTTTTCATGGGCGGAGACGCGACTCGCGCGTTTTTTGCGGGGCTTGTCGGATTTTTTGTAACAGCGCTTATGATGTTGGCCACCGAATATTACACTTCTAAAAAATTCAGGCCGGTTAAAAATATCGCGCGTTCATCTACCACGGGGCACGGAACCAATATGATAATGGGACTTGCCATGTCCATGGAGGCCACGGCCTTCCCGGTACTGGTGATCGCGGGAGGCATGATAACGGCTTACCTTATTTTCGGACTTTACGGCATTGCCGTTGCGGGAGTCGCCATGTTATCGCTCGCCGGCATTATTGTCGCGATTGATTCTTTCGGCCCCATTACGGATAACGCCGGTGGGATTGCCGAAATGGCCGGCCTTTCTGATTCGGTACGCGCCGTTACCGACCCGCTGGACGCCGTCGGCAATACCACTAAAGCCATTACCAAAGGTTATGCCATTGCCTCCGCCGGACTTGCGGCACTTGTGCTTTTTGCCTCATACGCCGAAGAGTTAAAAAGTTTCGGCAACTTCGCGGTCTTTGATCTTTCCAATCCGTATTTGCTGGCGGGGCTTTTTGTCGGAGGCATGATGCCCTATCTTTTTGCTTCCATCGCCATGCGGGCTGTCGGCAAAGCCGCGGGTGAAGTCGTGGAAGAAGTCAGGGCCCAGTTTCGCGAGATAAAAGGCATTCTGGAGGGTACGGCCAAGCCCGATTACAGAAGGGCTGTGGACATCGTGACTAAAGCCGCCATTCGCGAAATGATAATTCCCGCGCTCATACCCGTCGTAATTCCCATATTGATAGTTATAATTTTCCGCGGGCACGCCGCTGAAGCGCTGGGCGGAGTTCTAATCGGTTCGCTACTTACGGGGCTTTTTGTGGCGCTCTCCATGACGGCCGGAGGAGCCGCTTGGGACAACGCCAAAAAATATATTGAAGAAGGCAATTACGGCGGCAAGAAATCCCCCGCCCATCAAGCGGCCGTTACTGGGGACACCGTCGGCGACCCCTATAAAGACACAGCAGGCCCCGCTATAAACCCCATGATAAAAATAGTGAATATAGTGGCTTTGCTTTTGGTGCGTTTGCTCTAAAACCCTAAAAAACAACCCACCCCAAAACGACTTATTTCCCAGCAAATAAGCCGTTTTTGGTGTCTTTTCATGTCAAAGCACTTGACAAAGTCAATAATCTATGCTAGGGTGCAAACGTAAGATTTCAGTACTCAAGATTCCGCAAGAAAGGCCCGCAATTTGAAAAATAACGCCTCCCTACCTTGAAAGGGTTCGGAGGGCACATAAAGCAAAGGAAAATTGAGGAGAGGTTTTCTCATTGCTATCAAATGGTGTATTCAAAATAAACGGCTTTATGCCTTAACCCATTCTGAACGGCCAGGAGATGCTTCTTCTTTGCCCGCTAAAGCTTTATGCGAAGGCGGGTGAAAAAATATCTCCCGGCCGTTTTGTTTTTTCTATAGAGACAAAAGCAAAACGGAAGGAGAAAGATGACGAGAGCTACGATTGTTCTTCACATAATTTCTCTCGTCATCTTTCTCCCGATAGGGAGAATCGCGACTTCCGTTCAAAAACCGCAATGCTATACAACAGCGGAGGGTCACATGAGCGAACTGACACATCGGCAATGCGTCGCGCTCGAAGTGGTTCTGATCGCGGTCGGCCTCCTGGCGTGCCTCCTCTTCTGGTGGCACGACGGAAACCTCTCCACACCATCATACATCCTCTTCATGATGATGGTGACGATCGGGTTCATCGGGTTCGCGCTCCGGTTCTGCCGGCGCTCCTGCTACCACTCGGGCTGGGGCGGAGTGGCATTCATCGCGGTAATCCCGATGCTCTTCGGATTCGCGGGGGTCATCGATAACATGCAACGCAACATGTGGGCAAGCGCTACCCCAGCGTACCTCGTCCTCGCTGCCTACGGCCTCGTGACCGTGGGAACCGAGATGAGCCGTCGCGCCGAGAAGAAGAGTCACCCAGGCAACGCCGTCCGATAGCGGACGGAGCTCGGGAAACTCACAGGTAGCAATCCCTTGGAGAGCTCCGTCCGAAGCACGGACGGAACTCTCCACTCTAACCGAGTCCACCAGATTGGCTGGCGGATTCAAAGGAGTAAAAGTTCCGTAAGAAAACCAGAAGCCGCGAACCGCGACGAGAGGAACAACGATGACCGTGATGAACGACCTGAACATTTCTATTCGGCGGTTGCACCAGTTTCTCGCCGGCACCCTGCCGGGTCAGATCGCGACCTCGACGGTCGCGGCCGACATCCAGCTCGTGTCGCACGAGCTCGGATACACCGACTTCTGGCGGCCGCGGCTCGCCTGCGCGAGGCGTATGCTCGCCAACCGGCAGGCCTCCGAGCGGACGGCCTCGCACTCGTGCGAGGCGGCGCGGAAGAAGCGTCAGCTCAAAAACCGCGACCGTCGCGCCGAGGAGAATCGGCAGATGGCGGCCGGCATGGGCACCGGCAAGAAGAAGCAGTAACTAGCGCCGAGCCAAAGGCGCAAGAAAGGAGGGAAGCCCATGTTGGCGACAGGCATGGCATGAGAAAAACTTGGCCCATCGCGGGGAAGCCGATGAATCGCCAAGATCAAGACAACGGGACTTTCCATGGGCCGGCAATTCCTTTTTCGGTAAGGTGAGCGTAGAGCCCTGCCACAATCTACGCCAAATCAGAACCGAACGGCTTTCGCGGCCGGCAGCTCCGTACGGGGCACGCGAAACGAGGTGCGGACCTGCGAAGTCCGCTGGAACGCACCTCGTGCTTCAACTGAATCTCGGAATGAAAGTTCGGAGGTTCTAAGAGGTACGTTTAGAACAAATTTCCCCGCATAGAGGGGATTGGGGTACGCATCCCGCATGGTGCAGGGTGCGAAACGATCGGAGCCGCGCAAAGCGCGGCGAGGGGAAAAGCAATGGAAACGAGAGAGAGTTACCTGTTCGACGCTCCCATCGGGGAGTTCCCCGGGGGGCATCCCCGGACTTTCGCGGTCTCGGCCGACCAGCGTACGTACTACGTTGCGTTCGGCGCCAACGCGGGGATCACACTCCTCGCGCACTACGAGCCGAACGGCGACGTCGCCATCGGCTCATGGCTCCACGCCGGGACGCTTCGGAACGTGGGGCAACAGGGCGAGGCGCACTATGTGCGCGGCTGGCTCAAGCGCGCCGCGGATGCGCTCCGCCCGGAGCGCCTCACCCCGATGATCGAGGTTCCGGGTTTCGGAACCCCGGCCGAGGGCGAGGAGTGGACGTACCACGCCGACGGATGGTTCTCGCGTGGCACGTGGGCACTGGCCCTGCCGGTGCCTGATTTTCTCGCCACCGGTACGACCGTATGGGATATCCGCGAGGGAATCTATCTCGCATTCCCCGACGGCTCGTGCCGCCTGATTGCGCGCCGCGACCACGGCGCCACATACAGGCAGTGGGAGGAGTTCATGCAGATCGGCCACGACTACGCCGACCACCCCGATGGCGCCATGCGCCGCCAGGGTGATATCTTCGTGGTTTCGAGAAACCCCCTTCCGTACTCGTATCCGCCGCCTTTAGTCCAGGCGGTCGAGGTGAAAGCTGGCGCCACCTTGAATCGCCACGTGGTTGTCGGGAAGCCGTCGCCGACCGGCGACGGCGAGGTGCTTCAGCTGGAGCACCCACAGCACGACACCCTCGGCGTCATGCAGGGCGACTGGCTCGTCATGCTGCCGGGTGTTTCCCGCCCGTTCTCGCGCCGCGGCGGGATCGGGGACTAGGTAGCAAACCGGAGGGCGCGACGATGATGTTCGTCGCTCGCGCCCTCCCCGCTTCAACTAAATCCACGAAGTGATTCGCGGGTTTTGAGAAGTTAAGTTCGTACGACGAAAAAAGAAAGGGCGGAGATTGTATACGAATTTACAAACCAGACAAACTCAATTTCACCCCATTACGATACTACAGTGTATCGTAGTGAACGGCGCCTTAGAGAGCGGTGCGGAAACATAACCTTCATCTTTTGAAAGTTATCTCTCCTCTCGCACTGCTCTCCAAGGCGCTGTTTTTGTTTACACAAATATCGGTTTTTATCCCTTACGGACAGAACCACTTTTGTTTTAATCTCGGCCTTGTTATAACAAAGGTGACCAGGAATTGGCCTGGCTGTGATCTTTTATACTCCGGGCGGCAGGGGGCCTGCCGCAAAAAGGCGGGAAGGGACCCGCTAAGGAGAACACCTTGGATTCTCTTAAGGCAACTTCGTTTGTTCTCGCGTTGTTTGTCGTGTCAGCTATCATCCTCTTCGCCATCTTTGGTCTCAGCAAGGCAATATGGGTAGTAATCAGGCGAAAGAGCTTCTTCGCAATCGGTTTCTACTGCCACTTCAATGCCTGGAACTACCTCTCTGTCAATGAAACGCTGGGAAGATTGTCCAGAGAACTCAACGAGGCCTTCGAAAATGTGGTTGCCACTCAAAGCCAACTACAAGACCAGCTGAAAACCGTGGGTCCGGCATCCGACGAGGGCTGGCGACTGGCTGAGGAACTGAAGCTGGCCTGGCGAGAAGTTAATCGCAGGCAACGTTCCCTTGACAGGGCAAGGGGATGGGCGCTTCTCTCTGGCTTCGGGAGGGAGGTAACGTTTTCAATCCGTAAACGCGGAGAACACGCCGTCACCCGTTAGCCGTTCTGATAGCGGCCCATGCCATCCGGCCCATGCCGGACGGCATGGGCCGAGCTTTTTTTATAAAGAGTTGGTAAACTTCCTTTGCTTCCATCCCATTAGAAACCCTGCCCGCCGCGAGCGGGCGTGATTACAGAAAAAGCCAAAGGTACAATAGGATATCCTATTGTACCAATGAAAAATAAGGTCATAGATAATACGAACAGAATAAAATTAATTTGTAATAATTGCGGCCTGTCCGCAGACGGGTGGATCCGCTCCTAACGGAATGAGAACCGAAATCAAAAAACTTCCCGGCTCTGTCGTGGAAGCGGAGATTGAATTGTCGCCGGAGGAGCTTCGGCCTTATTTATTGAGGGCGGCGGAAGCGTTAACCAAAGAGCGACCCATAGAAGGATTTCGTCCCGGGAAAGTGCCGTACGATGAGGTAAAAAAACGTTTTGGAGAACACACGATTTACGAACGCGCCGCCCAGCTTGCCGTAAGAACTTTCGCGCCCCAAGTCATAACCGACAATGAATTGAAAATTGTAGGCCGTCCCGAGGTTTCGGTTTACCCCCACACCAAATCTCGACAGGGCGAAACGCCATCGGAATCTAGTCAAGATTCTGGTGTGGGGGTAAAAAAACTGGCACCCGGAAATCCGTTAATGTTTTCCATAAAAACCGCGGTCATCCCCGAATTCAAACTCCCCGATTTTGAACGTATCGCTCAAAAAATCCTTAAAACAAAAACAACGCCGCGCGTGGAACCGAAAGAAATAGACGATGCCATTCAGTGGCTAAGGGAAGAACGAGGTCAGGAAAAACTTGTATCCCGCCCCGCGGCCAAAGGCGACCGGGTGGAAATTGACTTCACCGCCTCGCACGCGGACGTGGAAATTGGTGGCGGCAAATCGCAAAATCATCCCTTAATTATCGGCAAAGGCACGATGGTGCCGGGATTTGAAGAAGAACTTGTCGGCATGAGCCCCAATGATGAGAAAAAGTTTTCACTGGCAATTCCCGATTCACACGCGGAAAAATCCATTGCGGGAAAAACTCTGGATTTTAGCGTGAAAATGAATCAAATCAAAGAACGCATCCTGCCGGAATTAAACGATGAGTTTGCCAAAACTCTGGGTAACTTTGATTCGCTTTCGGCCCTTACTGAAAATATCAAAGAAGGCATTACCGAAGAAAAAATTATCAAAGAGCGCGACCGCTTAAGGGTTGCCATGGCCGATGCCATCGCCCAAGAAACTTCTATGGAAGTTCCCGAAGTTATGGTTAGTAACGAACTTGAAAAAATGATGTCCGAACTAAAAGCCAATCTGGAGTCCATGGGGCTTAACTATGAAAATTATCTGACTCACGTAAAAAAGACGGAAGAAATATTGAAGCGCGATTGGCATGTGGACGCCGAGCGGCGTGTTAAAATCGCCCTGGTATTGGCTGGTATCGCCAATAATAAAAAAATTGAGCCGTCAGCCGAAGAAGTAGAGGGCGAAATAAAACAATTCTTGGCCAAATTCAAGACTACCCCCCAAGCCGAAAAAACCATTGACCCCGAGTCGCTAAAGACCTGGGCCCGAGGCACCGTGCGGAACGAAAAAGTGTTTCAATATCTTGAAAATCTTTAAAAGAAAACCGCCGGACGAACTTCATCCGGCGGCGCGAGCATTGCACTCGCCCTTAACAATTCCTGTATCTATGCGCCCCCCTTCCCCTGGCGGAACACCTTTTCCGCCGCGATCGAATATTTTATTCCTCTTTTGAGCGCGTTATTTACGGCAAGAATCCGCAGTCTACTCTCCTCTCTTTTTGTCCGCAGTTCGGCACACTCGTCCAATAGTACGAATGGCTTTGGGAGTTTCACCCAGAAACCTTGCCGAATTTTATTGGGTCCAATCCGAAGAAATCGGTCGCAGGACGTGCAATGCCACAGAGTCTCCGTAAAGCCCGGGTTGCGCAGCCGCACAATCCCACCGCAAAGTGGACATGGAATGTCGTTGATGCAGGAGACAAGATGCTCGTGTCCGCACGAATAGCGCGAGGTGATGATCTTAATATTCATGCCTATCTCCTTATCCTGCCTTCCCTTTCGGGTAAGGACTTATGGCGTAATCTTAATGTTCTGGCTATATCATTGCATATTCTAAGAATAATGTCAATAGTTAATTGACATCTAAAATTGACATTATTATGGCTTATATGCTATATTTCTATATAATATGTCAAAAGAAATTGACCTTAATTTAATTAAGACGCTCTCAAACCTTGGTTTGGGTGAGAAAGAATCAAAGGTCTATATAGAGCTATTTAGGGCTGGGGAAATGAGCGCTATTAAACTAAGTAAAGCTACCGAGCTTCATAGACAGTTTGTCTATAACGCCCTTTCTGCCTTAAAAGAGAAAGGGCTGGTTTTGCAGATTAGCCATGCGCCCGCAAAATGGCGGGCAGAGAATCCGAGAAAACTCATTGCGCTAGCTGAAGAAAGAGAAAGATTAGCGGCCGAGGCCGCCGAGCAGTTATTTGCGTTATCCAATCAAAAAGCGGGGCAGGAGTTTACTGTTACCGAAGGAAGAAAAGCATTTCAGGATAGGATAATTTCAACGATCAAGAAACTCCCGAAAGATTCGGTGGTTCGCATGATCTGCGGCGAGTGGAGCAAATATTTTGAGTTAGCGGGAGAAACAATACACTCCGGATGGGACCGCATTCGAATTTCAAAAGGGATTAAGTTCCGCATTATTGGGCCGGAGTCCTTGAAACAGGCGATGAGTCATGCGGCTACCACGAGAGCGCTCACCGAATATCGAACCTTAGCGGGTCTAGATAAAAATCTCGTGAATACAATTATTTACGATGACGTGGTGGACTTTGATATTTACGGAGAGCCCCACATAACATTCAGTATCCGGAATCTTGATGTGGCAAAGAGCCAAAAGCACTTTTTTGACGCATTATGGAAATCGCGGCCGGAGAAAGTTGAGGGAAGAGTTGAAAATTCTTGAAAAATGGACTAAAATTGAGAGTATCATGACCTATCGGCTTGCAACCGTGATCACCGAGGAAGGTAAATGGCACGTCGCGCGCGCCATTGAGTTAGGCGTTGTCAGTCAGGGCAAAACGGCTACAAATGCCTTGAAAAATCTTAAAGAAGCTGTTGAGCTCTACTTGGACAACTATCCGGACTAGCTTTAAAGTTTGATATACAATGAATCGTTATATGCAAAAAGAAATCTTCTCTCAATATTTGATCCCGACCGTCATTGAAAAATCGCAGTTTGGCGAGCGGGCTTATGATATCTACTCGCGCCTTTTGAAAGACAATATCATATTCCTCGGCACGCCGATTAACGACGCCGTGGCCAATGCCATCATCGCCCAGCTTCTTTTTCTGGAATCGCAGGACGTAAAGCAAGACATTAAACTCTACATAAACTCGCCGGGCGGCTCCGTATACGCCGCACTCGCCATCTACGACACCATGCAATACGTTAAACCCGATGTGTCTACCATTTGCGTGGGCATTGCCGCTTCGGCCGCGGCCTTATTGCTTGCGGGGGGCGCTAAAGGCAAACGTTTATCTCTGCCCAACTCCCAAATCCTAATCCATCAGATCATGGGCGGGGCTGAAGGACAGGCCACGGAAATTGAAATTGCCGCCCGGCAACTTCTGAAAACCAAACAGCGCACCAACGAAATCCTCGCCAAACACACGGGACAGGATTTAAAGAAAATAGAATCCGACTCCGACCGGGATTTCTGGATGTCGGCGGGTGAAGCCAAGGACTACGGCATCATTGACGAGATAATCAAACGCAATCACCAGCCCAAATAAACCCCAATAAAACATTCCAACATTCTGCAGAATGTTGGAATGTTTTTGGTTTTTAGCTCAACTGTAGCAGCCGTAAAAAGCACAACGCCGCTTACTACGATACACTGTAGTATGGTAGTGGGAAGTTTTTAGCGGCCCTGGTGAAAATGTTCGCGGGTAAGTTCCGTAAGAAGCGAGGAGCCGGTCATCTCGGTGGGCTTCCCAAGTCCCATTAATTCCAAAATGGTGGGCGCAATATCGGTTAGGATCCCGCCAATCTCCTTTTTCTTAGCTAAAATTTCCGATGCCTCGCGCGTTTTAGGCAACCGGAAGTCCTCGCCCACCAGATACATCGGCACGGGATTTAAGGAGTGTTCCGTCAATTTCTCTCCGGTTATCATATTGCGCTTGGCTTCGGCGTTGCCGTGGTCCCCCGCCACGATCATAATGCCCTTTTGTCCTATAACCGCCTGATAAAGTTCCCCTACGGCTCTGTCCACGGCCTCTACGGCCTTAACGGCGGCGTCCAAATTGCCGGAATGCCCCACCATGTCGGTATTGGCGAAATTAACCAAAATAAAATCGTGCCGCGGCAGTTCTTCGAGAACCTTGGCTGTAATTTCGGCCGATTTCATCTCCGGCATGTCGTCAAAATGCATGGTTGCCACCGACGGCACTAAAATGCGCTCCTCGTTGGGATAGGGCTTCTCGCGTCCGCCGTTGAAAAAATACGTAACATGCGCGTACTTTTCGCTTTCAGCTATATGCAACTGGCGAAACCCCGCGTCGGAAATTATACGGGCCAGCGGCCAATCTATGGAAAGCGTCGGGAAAGCCGTTTCGGCCGACATATCGCGCTCGTACTCCGTCATGGTCGTCACTAAAAGGTCCAGGACTTTTTTCCGCGGGAAATGGTCAAAAGCGTTATCCACAAAAGCGTGAGTAATTTCACGCACTGAATCCTCACGAAAGTTAAAAATGATAATTGCATCGCCGTCATTGATAGTAGCTAAGGGTTTACCGCGAGGCCCGACCATAAATCCCGGCTCAATGGATTCATCCGTCAGACCTTTGTCGTAGGATAAACGCAGATATTGAGAAATTGTTCCTTCAATTTTATTCCCCGCTCCTTCCGTTAAAAGTTCGTAGGCCTTTTTCACGCGGTCCCACTTTTCGTCCCGGTCCATAGCGTAAAATCTGCCCATGACCGAACCAATTTTGGCATGCGGCCATTCATTAACCATACGTTCTTCAAGTTGCGCTATGAATTTTTCACCTTCTTTGGGTGGGGCGTCTTTGCCATCGGTAATCACGTGTAAAAATGTTTGCGGCACGCCGGAAATTTCTGTGAATTTTAATAGAGCGCACAAATGGTCAATGTAGCTGTGCACCGAGCCAGATGAGGCGAGGCCCAAAATATGCAATCTAGAATTTCTGGACTTTACCCCCACACCTATTTCATAGGTGTGGGGGTTTACATGTTCGGCGGCTTTCAAAAACGCTTCATTTTTGAAAAAACTGCCGTCATGAATGGCGTTAATTATCCGCGGGAGAGAATGGTAGATCACGCGGCCCGCTCCCATGGTCAAGTGCCCCACTTCCGAGTTCCCCGCCTCGCCCCAGGGAAGACCGACAGCAATGCCCGACGCCTGTAGTGTCGTAAAAGGATAAGCGGCGTCCAACATGTCCAGTGTCGGCTTTTTAGCGGCGGCCACGGCATTGCCCTTGTTTTCGGCGGAAACGCCAAATCCGTCCATAACAACGAGTACCACGGGTTT
>CAZBTX010000003.1:0-40971 GCA_964494945.1 uncultured Candidatus Saccharibacteria bacterium | reverse complement strand
ATTTAGAGATATACTCGTTTCACGTTCGAATTCAAATTTTGGAACTTAACTCAGCGGGTAATATTATCGCCTGCTGATGGAACCCACGGTAAAACAAGTGATTTCTACGCTCTACAACTAAATCACAGATTCCCGCTTCTGCATCAGCAGTTCCTGATTGGTATTCCCCGACAAAAATAATCTATGGAATTGGAGTCACTCGTGCGACTTCCTCTGGCTTTGAGCGTGGGGGCGGTACTTCTTATCGCCATCGGCGCCGGCCTTGGGTACGTTTTAAGGCAACTCGTATCTAAACAACAAATAAATTCGGTAGAACAACGCGCGGAAAAACTGATTGAAGACGCCAAGGCCGAAGCCAAAGAAACTTTGGTGGAAGCCAAATCGCAAGGCGTTGCCATACTGGAAGAGGCCAAGAAGGAAGAAAGAAATCGCCAAACCGAATTAAAGAGAATGCAGGACCGGCTGGAAAACCGGGAAAGTTTGCTTGATAAAAAACTTGCCGATATTGATGAGCGCGAAAAGGATATCGAGAAAAACGTAGAAAAAATAAAACTGGTGAAAACCCAGATGGCGGAAGCCGAAACAAAAATAGAAAAAGAGCTGGAGCGTGTGGCCGGCCTTACCAAAGAAAAAGCCATTGAGGAGCTTACCGAAAAAATTGAAAAAGACCACTCGGATACCTTGATGCAGCGTATCCGCAAATTAGAAACCACGGGCCTGGAAGAGTTGGAGCGCCGCGCCAAACAAATTCTGGCAACCATCATTCAGCGCGTTTCCACACCCACGGTTTCGGAAGTAACAACCACTACGGTACAAATTCCTAATGACGAAATAAAAGGAAAAATTATCGGACGTGAAGGCAGAAATATCCGGACACTGGAACGTGCCGCCGGCGTGGAAATTATCGTGGATGATACGCCGGGCGCCATTGTGATTTCGGCCTTTGACCCCGTAAGACGCCATATCGCCAAAAACGCGCTGGAAACTCTTATAGCTGATGGCAGGATCCAGCCTGCCCGTATTGAGGAAGCCGTAGATAAGTCGCGCCAAGAAATTGAAAAGCAAATTAAAGCTGCCGGGGATGCTGCCGCCTTTGAGGTGGGAGTTTTTGACCTGGATCCCCGCCTAATCTCGCTTCTGGGCCGGCTTAAATTCCGCACCTCTTACGGCCAAAACGTGCTGGTGCACTCCATTGAAATGGCGCACGTGGCCGGCATGCTGGCCGAGGAGCTTGGCGGGGATGTAATGGTCGCCAAAAAGGGAGCGATACTCCATGACATCGGCAAAGCTGTGGACCACGAGGTTCAAGGAACGCACGTGGAAATCGGACGGCGCATTCTGCAGAAATTCAGCATTGATAACCGAATTATTCAGGCCATGCAGTCGCACCACGAAGAATATCCGTATGAGACGCTGGAATCCATTCTGGTACAAGTGGCTGACGTGATTTCCGCGGGACGCCCGGGAGCGCGCCGCGACTCCGTGGAAAATTACTTGCGTCGTTTACAAGACCTGGAAGCCATCGCTAATTCATTTGAGGGCGTGGAAAAATCTTACGCCATTCAAGCCGGACGCGAGATAAGAATTTTCGTGACCCCGGAAAAGGTCTCGGACTTGGAAGCACGAGAGCTCGCGCAAAAGATCGCAACCCGCGTGGAAAGCGAGTTGAAATATCCGGGTGAAATTAAAGTTAACGTGATTCGTGAAACCCGCACGATTGAATATGCGCGCTAAACATCAGCGAATAACGAATAAATTCCGAATAAGCGAATTCGTTTATTCGTACGAGATTCGCTATTCGTTGATATGAAACCATGAAAGTTCTTATTTTCGGCGACATCTTCGGAAAACCGGGCCGCGAGATTGTCGCCAAAATTTTGCCGGAATGGAAAAAAGAATTTTCACCGGATTTGGTTATTGCTAACGGCGAAAATTTGTCGCACGGTAAAGGTATAAGCGAAACGACCATTGCTGAAATCCGAAACGCGGGCGTGGATGTAATTACAGGCGGCAATCATACATTGGAAGGCAAGAACGCTTCCGAATTATTGAATGACGAAAAAATTCCCCTGCTGCGACCCGCTAATTTTATTTCTTCGCTGCCGGGCCGGGGATTTATGCGAGTGAATGCCGGTGGCGCGGAAGTTCTGATAATAAACGCCATTGCCCAATCGCATATGAAGCACGCTTACGACTCCCCTTACGCGGCCATTGAAAAAATATTGGCCGAAAATGAGGCAGGCGCTAAAACCAAGGTCATTATTGTTGATTGGCACGCCGAGACCACATCAGAAAAACGTACTTTGGGATGGTGGCTGGATGGCCATGTTTCGCTTGTCTACGGCACCCATACCCATACCCCTACCGCGGACGAGCAGGTTTTGCCCAAAGGCACGGGATTTATCTCGGATATAGGCATGACGGGACCGTTTCACTCCAGTATAGGCGAGGCCACTGATCCCAGAATCGCCATTATGGTGCGACAGGACCAAGTAAAGCCGGACGTGGCCGAAGCGCCGCCATACGAGATAAACGCGATTTTGGTTGAAATTGATACATTAAGCGGAAAAACCACCAAGATTGAACGGATTCGTAAAATTTTGCAATAGGAACTTGCCCACCTAAATTTTTATGTTGAAAAGCTTAGGCGGGCTTGCTTAATTTAGTTTTGTTCCTATAAACTATATAGGTCAAGAAACTGTCTGGAAAGTCTGTTTCGTCGCGAGCGCGCATAATCTCAAGCGAGCCGAGAAAGGATGACGAGAGTGTATATTGAGTAATATACGCTGAGGATGATTGACGAAGGCGTAGCTGAGATTATGCGTGTGTAGCAGAGTAAGGACTTTTTAGACAGTTTCCGGGGTCGAAAGAACTCTTAATTAATTTCCCAGTCATACAAAATGAACAAAGTAGACATCATTGAGGCCGTACACGCCAAACTCTCCGGCACCAAGAGATCAGCCGAGGAGGCGGTAGACACTGTATTTGATACAATTACGGCTTCACTCGCGAAAGGCCAAGAGGTTTCGATCTCCGGGTTTGGAGCATTCGTTACGAAAAAACGCGCCGCGCGCCAAGGAGTCAACCCGCGAACCGGCGAAAAAATCCAGATAAAAGCCACCACTACTCCAAAATTCCGCGCCGGCAAAAATTTGAAGGAGGCCGTGCGATAACGTCAATTTTAAATCAAAAATGCCCCGCTAGCGGGGCATTTTTGATTTTACCAAACCGTATGCTTTACGAAAGTAAGGAATTAACCGCCTTAATTCTTTTTCATTTTTAGGAAACGGCGCTTCCAGCCACCGGCCGAAGGGCTTACCCGCGTTGAAAAATTGTTTGACGCCGCGCAGTTTCAATAATTCTCTCCTATCTTTTTCCGGTACTTTAATCCCAAAAGAATCTTCCATAATGAAAGCAAAAAGTTTCGGTCCGTAGAAAAACCCGGCCGAGCCGAACATATACCGAATATATCGCCGCGGCCATTTGGTGGTTTCTGATTCAAGAAATGAAATAAGTCCCTTCTTTTGCATACATAAAGGGCGCTTTGACTTATTTTATAACAGCGATTAGTGTAGCATAAACCAAAACGGCGTCCCTGAAACACTGCGTTTCCTCTAACCCTTAAAGGGGTGAGTGCCATGTGGAGCATCCCCGTGGTTATGGTCGTCGTACTGCTCTTTTCCAACATCGCCCAAGCTTCTACCTGCCGGAAGCCCCGCCCGGACGAGGTCAAGGGAGTATATCTCTGGGCTAAAGCGGCCGAGAACCCCGCGACGCTGAACCGCTTCATCAAGCTCGCCGAGACCACGGAAATTAACGCCTTCGTGATTGACGCCAACGAGACCGGCAACTTTCTCCAAGAACATAACCGCCGGATCCTCGCGCGCCTCGCAAAACACTGTATCTACGCCATCGCCCGCGTCGTGGTTTTCAAGGCCGACGCTTCCTGGTACGCCAAGACCGGCGACCCGGCGTCGCTCCAAGGGGGTACGCTTTTCCTCCACGATGTGCGCGGCCGCCTCTGGCGTGACGCCATTGGCAATCCGTGGCTTAATCCCTTCGACCACATGGTGCGGAAGGTGATGATTGAACAGGCCGAGTACGCCGCCGAGATGGGATTTGACGAGATCCAGTTCGACTACGTCCGCTTCCCTACCGATGCTCATCCTGACCAGCCGATCTCCGCCATCAACTACAACTCGCACCGGCTTAACGCTGGACTGAAAACCGAAGCCATAACTGATTTTGTCCGCGAGGCACGAAAGCGTCTAAGCCTGAAAAAGGTGCGGGTTTCGCTGGATGTCTTCGGAGAAGCGGCCGTCATCGGCTCTAAACCCGATCCGGCGGGAATCGGGCAGGACGTCCAGACTCTCCTTCATCACCTTGATATCGTCAGCCCGATGGTTTACCCCCGGGGCTTTGCCAAAAACCGGTTCGGCTGTGAAATCCCGGCTCAATGCCCCTACAAGGTAGTTCGCGCCTCATTGACGCCGCTTGTTCGTTACCAACGTGAGCATCACCGGCGCGTTGTGGTGCGTCCTTGGATTCAGGATTTTACTGCCAACAACTGGGGTACCGACATCCGCGTCCCCTACGGGCCGGAGGAAGTCCGCGAACAGCTTCGGGCTCTCAAGGACCTTGGTATCAAAACCTGGATGTTGTGGAACTCCCCCCGGTCCGGTCCGCAGACCTACAGCACGTCCGCCCTCCGCCCGCGTCTGCCTGCCGTAGCGCAAGAGAAGTAGCAAAGTAGCAGAGAGAAGTCCATCTGCGAAAACGCCCCCGACGACCGTCGGAGGGCGTTTTATTTGGCTTGCGTACCGTTAAGAACTTCTTAGCTAAAAAATTTGGCTAGACCGGGGCGTAATATCTTCTCCGATAAAACAGTTTTCGTATTTCCTCCACAAAAATAATCGAAGCGGCCACTGACACGATAAGTAGCCACTCCGAAAGCTCAAGCGGCGTTGTGCGCAAAAACTTCTGCATAAGCGGATTATAAACTACCAAAAGCTGCAGTGAGATAATGATAAGTGTTGCCCCCACCAAGAATTTATTGGAAAAAGGGTTCATTTGGAAAATGGATTTTGATTCATGCCGACAATTCCAAGCGTTGAACCATTGGAATACCGCAAGCGTCGTGAGTGAAATTGTCCAGGCCTTGGTAAGATCATTTTCAAAATACCCCTTAAAGAGAAAAAGAGTTCCAATCATCATGGGAACGGCCATGACAAACATTCTCTGCGCCATAAGTTTGTCGACAAGATATTTTTTCGGCCGCTCGAAGTTGCCACGCAACAACCCTTCTTCTTTTGGCTCCACGGCCAGCGCCACATCAAGGAAACCATCAGTGACAAAGTTAAGCCAAATGATCTGCGCCGGCAAAAGCGGGAGAGGATAACCTAAAAGAAGCGCGCCGGTGATAGTCAATGCTTCTCCCCAGCTTGTAGAAAAGAGATAAGTAATAACTTTTTTAATTGTTTTATAAATACTCCTTCCTTCTTCCACGGCTGATACGATACTCCCGAAATTATCATCCAGAAGCACGATATCCGAGGCCTCTTTTGCCACCTCGGTGCCAATATGCCCCATTGCCACACCAAGGTCAGCGGCCACAAGTGAGAGGGCGTCATTTACGCCGTCTCCGGTCATGGCCACTATTTCCCCGCGCGCCTTATATGCTTTTATGATTCTTAATTTATGTTCCGGGGTTACTCGCGCAAATACCGATGTTTTTGCCAATTTTAGAGAAAGCTCGGCGTCGGAAAAGGCGTCAATCTCTTGTCCGGTGAGAATAATATCGCCATCGTGGTAAATGCCGGCTTCCTTGGCGGTCGCCTCCGCAGTAACTTTATGATCTCCTGTTATCATTACCACTCGAATGCCGGCAGAAACCGCTTTTTGCATAGCTTCTGCCACCTCGAGCCGAAGTGCGTCTTTCATACCGAAAAATCCCACAAATGTGAGTGATTTAACCTCTTCGGGCACAAGTATTTCTGGTGCGTCACGACTTTCCGCCAACGCGATAATCCGCAACCCCTCCCGCGACATAGAGAGAAAAACGGACTCCAGCTCTTGCTTCTCTTCTTTTGATAAATGATGACTTTTACCGCCACGCCATACCTTTTGCGAAAGACTAAGAACTGCCTCTGGCGCGCCCACGACAGCTAAAAACTTTTGACCATCAGGTTGGTGAATCGTCGCATGATATTTGAGTTTGTAATCAAACGGAATTTCGCTAATTAGCGGCGATTCTCGCTCTAAGTCATCCTTATGAAAACCGAGTTTCTCGGCGAGCACAAGCATGGCCGCTTCGGTCGGGTCGCCGGCAACGCGCCATGATTTTTCTTCTTCTGAAAACATCACGCGGGCATTGGCGCAAAAAGCGGCGATTTTTCCTACAAACAAAAGTTCCGGGTGATTAACCGAGTCAATCGCGTTTCCGTTTAATCGAATTTCTCCCTTCGGCTCATAACCAACTCCGCCAACCTCAAAAGTTTTTCCATCCACAAACACTTTCTGGATTACCATCTCGTTTTTGGTGATGGTGCCTGTTTTATCCACGGCGATAATGCGAGCTTGCCCCAACGCTTCCACGGCCTGAAGTTTTTTTACCAGGGCATTGCGCTTTGACATTCTCCATACGCCCGTTGCCAAAACGAGCGTCATCACGATAGGAAGTCCTTCGGGAATAATTGAGACCGAAAGCGAAACCACGGTCGTGAACATTTCTTTTGCCGATTTTCCCGAAACAACGCCGAGAAAAAATAACAAAGAGCTGATACTTGCGACGGTGATAATAATAAGCCGCGAAAGATAGCGGATATTGGTCTTGAGAGGAATTTCGGTGTCAATCGTCGCAATCTCTTTAGAAATTTTTCCAATTACCGTTTCAATGCCCGTTGCTACCACGATTGCCTTGCCGTTTCCCGCAAGAATATATGTCCCTTTGAAAATCACGTTTTTCTGCTCCGCAGTCGGCAGGTCATTTCGCTCCAGAGTATCGGCAACTTTATGCACCGGCTCCGATTCACCCGTAAGAGCCGCCTCGTCAATTTTGAGATTGGTGGCGACAATAACTCGCGCGTCCGCCGGCGCTTTCTCGCCTTCCTGCAAAATAATGACGTCACCGGGCACCACTTCGCTGTCGGAGACAATAAGTTCTTTTCCTTCACGAAGCACGGTCGCTTTTGTCTCCGCGAATTTCTTGAGCGCCCGAAGTGTGTTTTGCGCCTTGCCTTCTTGGATCGTCCCAACAATGGCGTTGAAGAGAAGTACGGCAAGAATGATTGATCCGTCTATGGTTTCTCTCATGGCAAAAACAACCATGCTTGCCGCAAGAAGAATATAAATCAGCGGACTTTGAAATTGGCGCAAAAAAACAGCCAGGACGCTATCCGCCTTTGCCTCCGGCAGTTTATTGGGCCCGTATTCCCGGAGGCGGCGCGCCGCCTCCTCCTTGTTTAAACCACGCTCGCTGGTATGTAAAATTCTGGAAATTTCGGAAGGCGATTTTGTGTGCCAATGATTTTCCATAGCATACTGTGTGCACAGTCATTTTATCATGTTGTAGTCAAACCCCGGCTAGTCCGGAGAGCGTTTTTTAATTGGAGCGGGCCGCCTCGCCTTAACGGCGAGTGAGCCTCGCTCAAAATTTGTCAGTAAATTTTGAGCGGGTGAACGGAATCGAACCGTCGGCTCGACCTTGGAAGGGTCGCGTATTACCACTATACAACACCCGCAGTACTCCAACATTTTGTAAGAAATAAATTGAAAAAGCAATCTTCTATTGACAAAACCATAAAAACCGTCATAATTGCGCAACTTAGCACCTACCACGCACCATGAGAGATAGGGGGTGACAGCTTGAGCGAGAAATCGGACTTCTTCAAGTTCCTGCACTCTCTGGGGGCGAAGGAGATCGCCCCGGGAACAAAACACCGCCGATGGCAGATCGGGAAGCGGGTCCTGCCCGTGCCGAGCAACCTTAGCGGCACCAGGGCTCTCAGAAACTACGAAGCCATGGCATACCGCATGGCGCTTGAAGAGGGTCTGATAAAGCCCGCCGAGAAGCGAGGCGACAAGCCCGCGAGCGTATTGCCTGCCAAACCACAACCCACAACCAGGTCAGGTCGGCCGCAAAGAGCTACACCGGGCACGCCGCGAGGATCTGGAAGCATGGAATCAAAGAGAAGCCGAACGATGGAGATCAGCCTACCTGGAGGAGGCGAGCCTTATGAGCGAAACATCGCCCCAACGTCAGATCATGAGAGCCGAGGAGCGGCTGCCAATCGTTGAGCGCATTCTGCGTGAGGCGGGCAGACCGTTGACTCGCCAGGAGATTGTGAAACTCGCTGGCTGGCCGGAGAGCGGCAATCAAGCTGTCGGCAGACTTTTCGCCGCGTACCCGAGCCATTTCCGCCGTACGCGCGGCAACGTCAAGAAAAACGAACGCTGGGAGCTGGCACCGTCCCGCCCTGCCGAAGAGCCGCTGGCGCCGCCTGCCGAGGCGATTGCGGCCGTACTAACCCCAGCTCCGCCGGTCGTCACTGAACCTTTTGAGCCGCGCCTCCTGGATGTGCTGCAGGGAATGGTGGATGAGTTCCACCATTCGGGATACAACCCGAATTGCGCCGTCTACCTCATCGGCCGGCTGGAAGAGGCACTGAAGCAACTGCCAGCAACCCCTGCGTCCTCCTAGGACGCAGGGGTAAATTTTTATGTAGACTCTTGTCGGGATGCCGAGAATCGAACTCGGGCTACATGCTCCCAAAGCATGCGTGCGGCCATTACACCACATCCCGTTATTTTGGTGTGGGGGCAAGAAGCACTCGTGCCGCCACTACACCACGCCCCGGAACTCAATTCAAAATTCAAAGATCAAAAATCAAAATTTTGGAAGCGCTTTTAGCGCTACATTCATTTTGACTTTTGCGTTTTGCATTTTGATTTCGCGGCTAAACGCCGCGTTGATCCCAAACGGCGTTTTCAATGTGTTCAATATGCTTGACTTTCCCCTCGCTGTCTAGCGTAACCGCGATGATGTCTACCTGCCATTCAACATCTAGGCCAATCCCCTCCCGCAAAAGATACGTTTCACACAGTCCCTGCAACCGCCGCCGCTTCCGTTTATCCACCCGTTCCTCTGGGCTAAAAGTATCGCGGTACGTATCTAAACTGGTCTTAACCTCTACAAATCTATATCTTCTGCCACTTTTTACAACAATGTCAATCTCACCCATGGGCATCTCATAGTTCCGGGAAACAATTGAATATCCATTGGATTTAAGATGTTCCACGGCCGCATCCTCGCCTGTTTGGCCTATTTGTGAATTAGTTAAAGTCATATTTCTCTATGCGTTCCACGTGAAAGTTTCACGAACGTGAAACTTTCACGTGGAACGCTAAACAATTCTGTAAAACAATTTATGCAACGTAGGTTATGTTCATGCAACAAAAGATTATTCTTAATGTTGTTTAAAAGGCAAGTTTCACGTTCCACATCTAAGGGACATTTCTAAGGGACATTTCAAAATGTCCCTTAGAAATGTCCCTTAGGTTGAGTTTCACAGATCAAAATGTCCCTTAGAAAATCAAAAGTCCCTTAGAAAGATACTGGGCGTACTTCTGCATTCCGTCCTTTTGACCTCCGGGAAGCAAACTAATCGCCTCATCTATTGACACCCAGCGATATTCGTTATGCTCATCTGAAAGTGCAATTTCACCGCCCAGATATTCCAGCTCAAAACCGATCATAAAAACCCTAACTTCCGGCTTGTTTTGAGCCGTAACTTCGGGCCTTAAATAGCGAAACATAGCTACGGGACCGTTGTTCTTATATTTTACCTCATCTCCCAGTTCTTCCTTAATCTCACGCTCCAGAATGACCTCGAGCGGCGTATAAAATTCGCCTACGGCTATCCTACCCCCCGGCAAATCCCACTCCCCGGTCTCATTATCCTCTTTGCAAACTAAGACCTTATCGCCATTACGCAAAAAGGCCTTGGTAGCTACGTTATAAGTATCTGGGGTGGGGGAGGGCATTTATATATAGCTTAAAATTTCTAATGGGCCCAAGAGGATTCAAACCTCTGACTTCTTGCGTGCTTGTCCCGTTACAAATCTGCCGGTGGACACTGCTGGGATCGAACCAGCGACCTTTGCAACCTGCCTGCCGGCAGGCAGGTGTGAATGCAACACTCATTCCAGGGACTTTTTTATCTCGAATACAAAGTGGGCGATACAGGTATCGAACCTGTGACCTTTGCAATGTGAATGCAACGCTCTACCACTGAGCTAATCGCCCACTTTGTATTCGGTTATTAAGGTAAAGCCCCGCGAAACGATAGGGCTTCGCCAGGCGGCGCTTCCCACAGCGCCGCGCCAGGGAATTTTTTAACGGCTCACGCGCGCATATATGCGCAGGTTCGCCTAAAATTCCCGCTTGACTCAAAGCAGTTTGAGTCAAGCCCACTTCGCTAAGTGTCCGTGTGGATTTGTAACGGGATGAACAAGCACTCTGCAGCTGAGTTATGGGCCCGAAATATTTTAGATGTTTTATTCTACCAAATATAAGAGGCGCATGGTACTTCGGTTTCCCGTTTCCCATGCGCCCCGGAGGTCAGGCGGATTCTTATCCTTCGCGTCGCCGAAGCGATTGGCGAATTTACTCCGCAGATCTCTTTAGCTTCGACTGAATTTCGGCCGCATGCTCTTCTTTGAGCATGGATACTGCGCCCTCAAGCCTTTGGAAAAGCACTAACCCAATACGAGGGTCAGCCTTCAAAGACTTGAGTGCGGGACCGAGATCGCGCCGTAGCTCGTTCAGTTTTCCCTTCAGCCATACATATACGGCCGCCTGCAAGAGTTGCCCCTCCATCTGCTGCATCTCTGCTCCCTTGGGTATGATTTCCCAAGAGGGCTTGGGGGCTTCTTCTTGAGCCATTATTTCATCCACCTCCCTCGTCGGTCAGATTAACGAACTACCATAGAAGGCTGATGTGGCTTTACGGGCCGCCTTCTCACCTCCTTTGCCACTCGGCATTCAGCCGCAGCCAAACGCCTTTGCCCGTTTTGGAAGATAACTTCTTATAGCTTAAAACAATTCAAAAGTCAAATCCGGCCTCTCAGCCGGATTTTTCTTGTTTTTAAATTTTTGCTAAGCGATATTCAGCGCATTAATCAGCTTATCGTGTGCCCCTTCCAGAATATCGCGCGTAAACCGATCAAACATGTCTATGCGGTACTTGAATTCGTCCGTGGACATAAGCGCGTAGGTCAGTTGGCGACCGGCGTTGGCTTCCCAGTTATGGAGCATATTTTCAAGTTTGCGCCGCTGGACGTTGTCTCCGACTATCAAAAGGTCGACTCGGGAATTTTCGTTGTTGATAAAAGCGCCTGTGGCAATGGCCAGTTTTACCTTGCCGAGCTTTCTTAGGCGAGAAACCAGACGATGGCGCTGTTCCGGCACTTGGCGCAAGATGAGGTCCCGCAACTCGCGGAAAAATTCAAATGATTGGTTGGCGGTATAGACCTTGGCGTTACGCGAGCGCATGCGAAGATTCTTAGTGGCCCCGTTGTCGTGGACTCTGGAAACCACTATCTGGGTTTTGCGCGCTGTAATCAGATTGATTTTAAGAAGTTTGGCAAGCTCTCTTTCGGCAACCCGCCGGGAAAGACCGGACAATCTCAAGATCTCCTCGGGCGTGAAGCTGGTATTGGGATTCCTTAAAAACAAGCGCAAAAGCCGCACTTTGGGCTTGGATTCAAACAGTTTTTCCAGAATTAGTTCCATTGTTATTAGCTTATCGTCAGCCTCTACTATAAACAAAAAATACCAGCTTGCAAGCGTTCAAATTATCTTGCGGCCGCGTGGTATAATAATATACGCATATGGCCCTTGAGGTGGAAATGAAAAAATTGGGATTTTCCGATAAAGAGGCGAAAGTGTATCTCGCGCTCTTAGAGCTGGGCAATGCGCCCGTGCAGGAAATCGCGAAGAAAGCCGGGGTTAACCGCGCAACTACTTATGTCGTACTTGATTCGCTGAAAAAACAGGGGGTGGCCAGCACGGTGGAGCAGGGGAAAAAGACCATGTATGCGGCAGAAAATCCCGCAACGCTCATGCGACTTTTTAAATTAAGAGAAGAGGAAATTCGTGAAAAGGAAGAAGAATTCAAAAAGGCCCTACCCGAACTGGATGCGTTGTTCAATCTGTCGGGCAACCGCCCCCGAGTGCGATATTTCGAGGGCAAAGAGGGACTGCGCGCCATGCGTGAAGACGTGCTGCTTTCAGGCGTAAAAGAAGCACTTAATATCTATTCACTCGATGAGATGCGAGAAGTTTTTTCAAGCCAAGAAAACGAAGAGATGGCTAGACGCCGTGAGGCAGTCGGACTGAATGTTCGCGCAATTTATACAAGTAAAAAGGGTGTTCATACTGGCTTTAAGAGCAAATCTGAACGGCGCTTTGTGCCGTATGAAAAATTCCCCTTTGTGGCAGATATTGCAATTTACGGAAATCGTGTGTCAATCACAACATTAAGAGGCAAATTGCTTACCGTCATCATAGAAAATCAAGAAATTGCCGATACCTGGAAATTAATTTTTGAACTTGCTTGGTTGGGAACTTCGCAATTCTCGCAATAAAAATAAGTCGAATTCTAATTTTAGAAATAACAACGGCGCAACCAAGGGGTTGCGCCGCGTGAGCGATGCTATCGCTCATGGTCGACCCGGAGCGATCAGCAGTCCGGCGTCATCTTCCGGTGACCGGTGCCGATGTACAGATGCGTTCGGGCCATAGAGGTCTTCCTCCTCCCCGAGCAGCGATTGAACCCCTTCCCATGATCCTCCCTTACAATGAGAGGGCGATGGAGAGAGCTCTTGCTCAAGGTCTATTATAGGGCGCGTTTTTATTTTGTCAACCGAATTTAACTTTTATATAAAAATTATGTTAATTAAGTAAATAATAAATAACAAAATAAATACATAAATAATATAGTATATAAGCCATAAAAAGGACTTATCCACAGGTATCTGACAATAACTATTGACAAGAAATTGATTGTGAATATACTTCTAGTCAGGTACTATTGACAGTCAATATAACACGGTGAGCGGGTCCTGGGGATATGTCGACCCCCAGCCAATAAGCGGATGAGCCGATGATGTACCCGCTCTCCCGAGGAACCGAATTCAAATAATGGTTCCTCAGGAGAGCGCAAAAGCTCTACTACTAAATAAACTAATTTAAAAAATATGAAGTACAAAAATGAGCAGAGCGGAAGAGTGGTGAGAAAAATACCAACTGGTCGCGCCCCGCCGTAGGGGCCTAACCCCCTAATTCCTCCGATGCGACAAAATGCTTAGTTGGGTAAGAAATTCAAAAAGCTTGGGAGAAATTTCTTACACAAAATCAAAAACTTCGAGTGGTATCACTCGAAGTTTTTGATTTGCTTTAATAAATATTCAAAAGCTGCTGGGAGCGGCAGACTGAAACTAAAGTATTACAAAATACATATTTTATTCCTATAGGAATAAAATATGTATTCAATAGCCGGAGAACTCCCTACCAAAAAGCACCCTCGACGGGTGCTTTTTGGTATTGTTCTTTTTTCTTCCTGGCGAAGCGAGGTCTCCTTGATTTTTGGAACTCAAGGAGGAGTCAGCCGTGGCGCGAAGCGCCTTTTAAGATAGGGAGGTTGGAGAGGTCTCCTCCTTGGTGGAAAAAATCAAGGAGCGAGCTACTATTTCAATTCAACCGTCGCTCCAGCTTCCTCCAGCTTCTTTTTTATTTCCTCGGCCGTCGCCTTGTCCACACCCTCCTTTACGACTTTAGGCGCGGCATCGGCCATGTCTTTGGCTTCTTTCAGACCAAGACCGGTGACCTCGCGGAGCACTTTAATCACGGCAATCTTCTGGCCGCCGGCTGATTTCAGTTCAACCGCAAAGGCTGATTTCTCCTCCTTGACGCCAGCTTCTTCAGTGGCGGCTGGAGTAGCCCCCATCATCATGGGCATGGCGGCTGATACGCCGAACTTCTCTTCCAGCGCTTTTACAAGCTCGGAGAGTTCCAATGCTGACATTTTCTCAATGTTCTCAATCATCTGATCTTTACTCATAAATATTGTGTTGTATCAACGAATAACGAATCTCGTACGAATACGCGAATACTGACGGGATAATTCATTAATTCGCAAAGGATTCGTTATTCGTTATGGGATTTACTTTTTACCTGCTATTTGCGCCAGCGCCACGACCAATTTGCGCTGATTTCCGTTCAAGACGTTCATTAACCCGCGAATGGGGCTTACCAAAACGCCGGCTAATTGCCCCAGCAATTCCTGTTTTGTCGGCAGTTTTGCCAGTTGCACTACTTCAGGACCCGAAAGTTCGCGCGTGCCTAAAATTCCTCCAATAATTTTTACATTTTCCGAATTGGCTCTGGCAAATTTGAAAAATGATCTTACCGGACTTACTTCATCGCCAAACCCGAAAATGGTGGAAAGTTCGCCCTTATATCCAATGTGTGAAAAGGGAACTTTAGCGGCATCAAATGCTCTCTGGAACAAGGTCTTTTTGGCGACTTTATATTCCGCATCCTCTTTTTTTAAGAGGCGGCGCAATTCCTGCTGTTTGGCCACCGAGAGCCCGTGGAAGTTGGCGAAAACCGCCACTTTTTGGCTTTTGGCTTTTTCGGCTAGATCGGCGATGATTTTGGCTTTTTGGACCTTAGTTTGCATGTCGGGAAATAAAAAACGCGGGCAATACCGCGAAGACATTAAAACGCCGAAAGCGTTCTTTCCTCGGCCGGATTTACGGTTCGCCAAGCTCACCACCGGCTGTCTTCGGATATTCAGTTACAAAAGCAGTATGGCAAATCACAAAAAGCTTGTCAATCGGATAAAAAAGTAGGGCGTGGGGAGTCGCATCCCCCCACGCCCCGCGCGCGTACTTCCCGTCAGTAGACCGCGGTTTCTTCCGCGGCCGGCCTCCAGCTCCATCCACTCAACGCGAGCCATGCCGCGAAAGCGTGGTGCGCGAGACCGATCATCGAAGTGGTCGTCCCGGTGAGAATCGCATAGCCGGCAAGCTTCGTCGGCGTGTCGCCGTCCATGAAGACGAGCCAGACCGCCGCGAACCCGAGCGCCCCCCAGGCCGCCATCGAGAGCCGCACTGAGCGGCTCGGGAGGAAGAGGAGGAAGTTCACTAGGAACATCACGCCCCCCTCGATCACGAGACGCGGCAGGATGAGGAGCACCCAGATGAATCCCGCAACAGCCGCATCTAATGCGAAGAAGTAGATGTTCCGGTAGGTCGGTGAGACCCACACTGTTCCCTTGGGCCTGTTCTTAACCGCACCATCCCAGCACATGCCGTTCATTTCTGCGCCACCCAGTACGACCAGCGCGAACAGGAGCTGAACGGGAACGGCAAGTACCATCCCAAGGAGGGCGGCGAGGGCGGCGTCTGCGAAAGCGAGCTTGAAAACTTGTTCAGACATCTGAATCGCCATGCCTCCTGGAGGATGCGTGAGCAAGAAGAAGGCCACGAAGACTGTGCCAACTGCCCAGAGGAAGAACCACGATGCGAAGAATGGATGATCCATCTTATCGCACCACCTGCGGAAGGAGTTCACTCCGCCCTGAACCGACTTTGCGGAATCGAGGCAGAACCTATGAAAACTGGCGTTCGTTGCCGCCAGCGCTCGCGGAATCGTGTCGAGCGTCTCGCGGAAGTGGTAGGACAGGGCCGTGGCCGCACTCGTCATCATGAGCCCCGCCCACCACTGCTTGGTCAGGGCGTAGACCAGAATCCCCAGCACCGCGCCGACGAAGGCGCACCGCACGATGTCGCTCTGCCGCAACAGTGCCATCCCAGTGTCTCCTTGTTAAGGTGTGATCTGATCGCCGTTTTGGCAATCATTTCTATTAATTACTCTTATAATAGAATTACTTTAACATCAAGTATACGTAATGGTTCAATGGCTTGACACCACCCTAGGGTTGAGAATGGCGGCATATGACCTATTCAGTAAATTCACTTCTTTTATGTATGATTAAATCATGACCTTCTCACAATTTCTCAAATGGGGTGGCGTGGCTTTAATTGGTATCGCGATACTTGGCGCAATATTGCCGGGCGGAAAACTTTTCGGAAATAGCTGGAATTTCACGTCCGCGGAAAATTGGGGACATTTTATGGCCGGCGCTATTTTGCTTATCGCTTGGTACTTGGATTTTCCCTGGCTCAACAAAAAACTTGCGTATCTAGTTGCTTTGACCGCGTTTTACTTCGTGCTCGCGGGATTTTTGGTTAGAGACCTAACACCGCTGAATTATTATAACATCGCAAACTTTGAGTACCCATGGGATGAACTACTCCACTTGGTTTTTGTTATTTGGCCCGCTTACGTTATCCAGCGCGAAAAACGCAGTTCTTAAAATTAACCAGATCACACGCCGACTATTTCTGGTCGCACACTATGTACCAAATGTATTAAGCGCTAAACACTATGTACTAAAACTACACGATCGTGTAAATGCAGTACACGCGATTATTACGCGTAATTATTCTTTCTCATTTTCTCATTTCTCCTTATATCCCTAATTCGTGCGAATTAGGGATATAAGGAAATTATGGATTGCGGGAAAATTCGTCAAGAGAAATTTGCCGAGAGAAATGATGGGCCTAAAAACCGTTAGTGGAGATACTTAGCTTTGGCGGTGTTGTGTTCCTCTAGTGTTTTTGAAAAAACGGTGCGGCCGTCGGGTGCGGAAAGATAGTAAAGATAGGGGCTCGTCTTGGGGTTTAGGGCAGCGCGAATTGAAGCAAGGCCGGGATTGGAAATGGGGCCTTTGGGCAAGCCGCGATATTTATAGGTATTGAAAGAGGAATTGGCTGATTTATCGGCGGAAGTAAGCGGGGTGGTATTGCGGCCGCGAATGTAAACCAGAGTCGCGTCCACCTGCAAAGGAATGCCGGCATCAAGCCGTTTCCAGAGAATTCCCGCAACAATCGCCCGGTCTTCGTCGCTTTTTACCTCTTCTTCAATCAATGAAGCAACGGTGATTACGTCAAAAAGCGACTTTTTCTGCCGAGTTATTTCATCTTGATAGGGAAGTGCGGCTTTTTCTCCGAAGTTGGCGAGCATTTTTTGAATAATATCTTCCACGCTGGCGTCTCTAAATACGCGGTAAGTGTCGGGGAACAAAAATCCTTCCAGCCCCACGGTTTTCGGTTTTAATTTAAGGAAAGTGAATTTATTTGAGAAATCCAAGGGCAGTGATGAGGTTTTTGCACCCGTATAATCTTTCGCCGGATACCCCGCCGCCCGCCAGAAATCATCGGCTTTGGCAACGCCTTCCCGCTCCAAATAATTCCCGATGTCTTTCAAGTTCCAGCCCTCGGGAATGGTCAGTACTACCTCACGATTTTCTCCGGCCACTAGGTCACGCGTAATTTCGTAAATAGTTGTGTTCTCGGAAAACATGTAAGCGCCCGGCTTCAAATCCGATGCCTTATTTTTAAGCGCGGTATAAACCACAAAAGCCCATTTGGAATTTATAAATCCTCGGTCTTTTAATAACCCCCCGATTTTCCGCGACCCGAATCCCGCCGGAATTTCCAGCTCTCTTTGGCCGTAAAATAATGTGTGTGGCAGATAAATTTCATAGGCGAGCCAGGCCAAAATAAGAACTAAAGCACCGCACAAAATAAATCCCCACACCTTCCAGTGAGGTATTGAACCCCGCGCTGAGAATTTGAAACCGCCATTCATCCCCGTAGCAGGGCCGCGGGATATTCTGGAGGGTGTGGGGATAAAAACCGCCCGGCGGGGCCGCAATTTTCTCTCCGGCGGATTTGTGTTTAAAGCATTCTCCATATCAATTTAGCGTATCAAAACTTGTTACTATATCCAAATATTCTGAAGTTTTTGCGTATAAAAATAAAAGGACGATGCGACAGAACATCGTCCTCAGTGAGCCGTTCGCCTTGCGGCGCCTGTCGGCTAGTTGAGAAATTAGACCCGTACCGCTCGTGGATGCGGCACCGGGCGATGGATAAAGAGTAGGTACATCATGATCGAGTTGCCGGTCAGGAATCCGAGCGGCTGGATCGTGTGCTCCCAGCTTATTGCGGGAATCGCAAGTAACGCGGGAAGACACGAGGCCCAGAAGAAGCACCAGCCGAAACGGGGTTCATCCTGGGGTCGGCGCCACACGTTCACGAACGTTGGGATGGCGCCGACGAGACCCGTGACCTGTGCCATGAGAATGCCAAGCACAGGACTGTCAAAGCCCCACCAGAGCCCAATCCCGATGACGGCGCCCACGAGTGACCACTGGTCTACCCGCGTCCATCCTGGCTTGCCGTACTTGAGCGACAAGAAGAAGACGACTACAGCACCCATCGTGGCACCGACGATCTGGCCGTTCACGGAGTGCTTCGCATACATCCCAGCGAGCGTGAGACCATCCAGACTCATCCAGATGAGCCACGAGGCCTTCATCGGCTGAGCCTGCCGCCGGACGATTGCCATGATATATGGCACGAATCCGGCTAGGAAGATGATGCCGGAGAGCTGCGAAAGATACCAACGCATCGATAGTCCTCCTTGGACTTGAAGATTCGTACATGGGACTTCTCTTCATTCCTTGCGACACAGCAAAGCCAAAATCACTTGGCCCTATTGTGTCGCAAGGAGTAGCTTAAAAGAACAAAACTAAAATAGCACGAAAGTGCTGCTTCTGTCAAGGTTTGTATATTTCTTTATTTCTACCAACATCTATACATGTTTTATTCCTATAGGAATAAAACATGTATACCCAAATGTTCTGGAGTTTTTGCGTATAAAAAACAACGAGCGTGCGCGAGTACTCCCGCGCACGCCCCTCTTCAGGCAACAGACTTCAGTATCAGTAAATGAACTGGTCCCGGTACATCGTCGCGCAGGTCGGCACGTCGTTCACGAGCGCACCGGGATACGACGCGCCGGGCCGACGATAGTAGTACTGGACCGACTGCGACCCAACGTGGGCGACGATGTGATTGAAGTCGCCCTCGTGCATTAGCCGGCCTAGCAGCGAGACGACGCTCTCCGTCAGTCGGACAGCGAGCGGCGTACCGCACCGCGAGGTGAACGCCGCGCGATCGATGTTCTGGACGAGCTTCGTGAACTTCGCCTCCGCTGAGCGGTACGAGACCTGGCCATGGATCGTGGTGGCCATGAGCGCCGCGATGACGACGAGCGCCACCGCGACCGTGATGAGGGGATATCGCTGGACGATGTTATTGATCGCCGCCATGTGACCCTCCAATCGGGCGATGGACTTAGTCAGGAACCGCCTGACGCGGGTTGGTTTTTGCGTCAGTAGCTTCAAACAAGGTTGAGTTTAATTCAACTCTATTTGAAGCCACAGACTAATAAAAAGAACAAAACTAAAGTAGCACGAAAGTGCTATTACTGTCAAGGTTTGCCTATTTAATTACTTACTAAATTATCTTAAAACTTCCTAAGTTTCTTCGCGACATTCCGCACTTGTTTCTTCCATTTGCGGGGTTCGGTCGTGTCAATCTCGGCCAAAAACTTTATGGGCAACCCGCGTAAAACAAACTTCCCGCCGTCGGCTTCTGACCAGCGGTAATGCCAGGGAAGACGGCGAATATGTTCGTGAAGTGCCACCACGGCATTTTTAAATAAATCGGTTTTGGGATTGTATCTTGAGTGAAGAATACGCTCCAGCATTACGTCCGGGTCGCAAATGAGCCGCAAATACACAACTTTTGCCCGGAACATTCTCGCAAATTTTTCGAGTTTTTTGCGCTTGGCACGTATAACAGCATCCGAGTCAAGAATCACATTGCCGCCGTTCTTCAAAATACTCGCCAGCATCGCGAAATTAACCTCATTAACTTTTTGAGGATTAAATCCACGCCCTTTTTCCCGAAGCATGACTCGGATTTTGTCTCTGGACGTCACTGCCCAACCGAGATGCTTTTTCAACTCGCGCGCAATAGTGCTTTTGCCGGAACCAATCGCCCCGACAATCGCCACAACCACGGGATTATTGGTTTTAGCGCCAGACACGCGGACACCGGCTACGAATTCCTCTTTGATTTGTTTAAATGTTTTTGGCATACCCACCTAAATTTTTGTCAGAATAATCTTTATCTTATTGACGTTCTAATGTTCTTAAGAACATTAGAACGTTTGCCCACATACTACAAAAACTTAGGCGGGCATACCTGCCCGTATCCTACTACTTTTTATTTAGAATTCAACTTAAAATTTTATATTAAAAATAACGGGCGCACGGAGTTTCCTCGCGTGCGCCCATCTGCGTTTCCCGAGTCGGCTACCAGAATGCGTAGCTTGGCTTGCCGGAGATACCCGGCCGAGGCCTTTGCCGAACCGTCTCCTGTTTCGGCGGTGACTCTTGGTGCACTTCCTGCCGCGACCTCCCACACATGATGCGAACGTATCGCACCTGCGCTTTCGTCAGATGGCCCAGTTGCGGCAACTGATTGCACCGCACAAGCCCACGAGCCCTAGGATGGAATGTGGGGCCGCCCTTATTGTTCACGGCGGCGATGTTTGCTTCTGTGAGCTTTATGTTGATCTGGCGACGCATCGGCATCCTCCTTCAGGAAAAACTCGCGAATATAAGCGGCGTAACTGACACCACAGCCAGAGACGGCTAGAACAGCCGCTGGTTGTAGAACTGGAGCACGAGCTTTCCGTCTTTGCCGAGACGCGGGTCGCACTCATACCTTGTGACCCCGCAGTTCACGGGCTTCTCGTGCTTGTCAAGGCGCATGAACTGCTCAGGTGCCAGCCGTTCCAGATTGGCACGGAACGAAAGGATCGTGAGGTGATGCGTGACGAGCATCACGTGCATCCCCGCACATTCCCTGATCAGCATGCCGAGAAAGTCGCGGACGCGATCACGGACCTGCGAGACCGACTCGCCCTGCGGATACTGGTACCAGTACGCCCCCTGAAGATCACGAAGCTCCTTCTGTTCCGGGTGCAAGGCCTGGAAGATGCGCCAGTCGTTGTAGAGAAGCGCGAGGCCATGTTCCTGTTCACGGATGCGGTCGTCAACAACATCACGAACTCCCCGAAGGTTGGTCCCCATCACCCGCATCCACCCAAGTGTACTCAAGGTACGCAAGTAAGGCGAACAGAAGATGATGTCGGGAACCCGCATTTGCCCATCAAGACTTAGGCCTGTGGACAATGCCTGGTTCTTACCCGCATCAGTCAGCGGCGTTTTGTAGTCGCTAATGCCAAGGGCGTACTTCCGCCTGACCTCGTGCGCGAGCCCCCGCACTTCAATGCAGTCGGGGTTAGTTTCAAACTCCCGCCGAAACTCCTGATACCGCGGGTCGCGCGCCTTCGCTCTGCGCAGGGCGTTGTAGGTTGACTGCCCGTGACGAACAAGTGTTACGCTGGCTGGCCACTTCATGGGCCACCTCCTGCGAAAATTCTGGCAACGTGCCAGTAAAACAACAAAAGCGCCGTTTGGCGCTTTTGTCAATGTTTGCGTTCCGCAACCGGTATGAAAACTAAAACTTGTACGTATCCTCCCGTCTCCGCTCAATATTTATAATATCGGCTTTCCTGCCGGCGAGTTCAAAAATAATGCGAATATTCCCTTTGCGCACTCGGAAAAGATTCCTGAATCCTTTCAATTTTTTGCAATTGAGCCCTTTTAAATCGCGACTAACAATCTTTTCAATTATGTGTTCAATTTCTGCTCTTTCTTTGTCGGTAAATTTTCTAAGAAGCTTTTCGAGATTTGGCATTGAGTGTGCGAAGTCGTTTCAAAAGTTCCCGGGCGGGAATGCCTTCTTTATAAAATTCGGTAAAATCAATAACTGTTTCCCAAACGGAGTCGTCCTCATCCGGGGGAACAATGCGAAACACCGGCCGTGATTTTTTCACGACCATAAATGACTTCCCCTTATTCACTTCGGAGACATATTTCTCCACATTCTCCCGAAGCTGCTTGAGCCCGATGATAGTTGCCATATACCAAGTTTATCTTAAGATAAACTTCTGTCAACTTTCGCGGCGGTTGCCTGCGGTAAGCGGAGTCGAACTGTTGGGTGCTTCGCCCTCCCGTAGCCTTAGCGAAAGAGGGGTTTTAGAACCTTACTGCTTTGAAAACGAGGTTCCCAGCTTTTGTTGTGAGCAATTCTCAAATCACAGAATGAGTTGAAAACTACTCCGGAGTGGAACGCGAGCTCTCTCGCGTTCCACTCCGGTACTTCAGTTACAGACCGAGCGCTTGCACGGTCACGCGTGAAAGATGGGGAAGCCGCCAGGGCTTCTTCACGACCTGGACAGGGCTGATCTCCCACACCACCCTGCCGGCCCAGCACGTCGTCTTCACCCACCGCAGGAACGACGCGACGGGAAACACGCCGTCGCCGGGGAAAAGATTAGCTGCGGTTGCTCCCGCAACAACACCCCCCTGCTTCCCTTGCGAGAAGTCGTAGAGATGAATTTCGTCTACAAGGGGATGGAGCGCGTCGAACCCTCGGCACGCCTCCGCCAAGAGACGGCTTGGATTGTTCGGGAGGTCCCGCCCAAGCGCGTACTCGAGCCAGTGCATCACGTCGAAGGCCACACCGAGTTGCTCCTCCTTGATTTTTGCAACCAGGGTGGCGAGCGGCATCACCGTTCCTTCGTGACCGTAGCAAACGGGCTGGATCAGAACCCGCGAAACGTCGTGGCGTTCTTCCCAAATGTACGACCCCAAAACAACGGGCCGTGGGAAATTTCCCGGAAGAACATCGCGCAACCGAACACTCGGCTGAGGGAAAAACTTGAGGGCAGTCATGACCCGAGATACAGGCAACGGGTCGTGCCACCAGCGGTGAAAAGTGAGACCCAGCCCCATCTTGTCACCGCTTGCGACCAGTTGGCGATGCGTCTTTAGCACTCCCGTCGTCAGTAGCATCTCCACTCCCTTGAAACCGAAACTCCTGAGCAGACGGAAGACCGTTGCATATCGAAACGGAAGAGGCCAGAGTGACGGACTGGAGATCGAGATCTCGAATGCCATTATGCCCACCCCTTTCCGCTCGCGTTATATATTTTTACGGCACAACAACGCTTACATAAGCGCACTTGTGCCGCAAAAATAGATAAAAAGAACAAAACGAATATAGTACATCTCTATGCTATTTGTCAATAGCGGCGGTTGTTGAATGACTTTGGGGCCCACATCGATATAAAAATGTTATCTAGCTTTTCTATATATAATAAAATAAAAAACAATGACCCACGTCTTAGGTGGGCCACCAGCCGGGGCTGGATTTGGTGAGCTTCAAACCAGGATATTGGTGTTGTACCGCCGCAGGTGCTTCACCAAGCGACGGTAGAGTACCGCGCTGACCGAGATAACCGCCACGATCATCAGAACCTGCGTGGAGGACAACGGCCCACGATGCAGGTATTCGCCGAAGTAGGCACCGGTTGCCATCCCGATCCCCGCACCGACTCCCGTCGCCCACGCGACTGACCAGGACTCCCTCTTCGCAGTCACGATGCCAACGAAGAGTGCCCCGATGACCACGGTTATCTTGTACACCTTCCAAAAATCCGCCGGGTTGCTCTTCTCGTATCCCGTGGTGGTGGAATCGAGCGTGAAAAGCCACGCGGCTCCGGCGAACATCACGAGAGCAAGCAGCGCCGTCGTGAAGAACGCTTGGGCCATTTCCCTCGGCCCCTGTCTCATGGTCTGCTCCTCCCCTGTTTGGTTAGGTCTGTCACTTCAAGTAAAGTTAAGCTAACTTAGCTCTATTTGAAGCTACAGACCAATATTAAAGTACGCTATGCTTCATTATAGCGTAAAAATATACTTACGTCAAATGATGCAGGGGTGCTAGGAATCCTCTTCCTCCATTATCAAACTAAATTAAATGCTTTTTTAGAAATGCCCTGCCTGAACCGCTTTTGAGATATTTCTCGAAATTGTAAGCGGTGTATTTATTATTAAAGGCAAAATAAGCAAACAACTTTATAGGCATTCTATTTCGAGTGGCTGGAATTTGCGCTTTATTATGTCTGGCAATTCTGTCTTTTGGATCAGAAGCACATCCAATATAAAATCTCTTATCTCTGCATTCTAAAATGTAAACGTAATGCATAGCGGGTTTTACCTCGCCGTAGCCGAGCCGAATCTTGCTTGCGTGACCGGAGTCAGCAAGCAAAGGCCCGCCTTCGTTTTGCGAAGCAAAACTTCGGCGAGGCGAAGGCGGGGGTGCTAGGAATCGAACCCAGATTATCGGTTTTGGAGACCGATGTTCTACCACTGAACTACACCCCCAGCACTACAATACTCGCTAGTATTGGAGTGGCTAAGTTTTCCTTGCTTGCTTGTGCGGCGTGTGGGCGCGGCACCATTTGCAGAATTTTTTGAACTCCAATTTGCGCTCCACTTTACGGATGTTTTTGTGCGCCCAGTAATTGTAGCGCTTGCATTTGGAACACTGGAATCTGATTAAATTATCTTGCGGCATATTTCTCTAAATTTTAGAGTATCGGCGAATAAAATTTAGCAAGAAATATGACCGTCCCGTTTATTCCTGCTGGCCATAGATTCTTACTGCATACGAAGATACCATCCGTGGGCATTTCTGGCAAAATTCAACAAACTACTTTGAGGAATGTGCGGGATGGCATACCCTTTGCTATTCTCAAGTTCTTAAGAACTTGAGAATAGGCGAGACCGAAAGCGGATCCGCCTTGGGCGGAAACCCAGGAGCCCGAGGAGAGAGTCGAACTCTCGTTTAAACCTTACCATGGTTCCGTTCTGCCGTTGAACTACTCGGGCGAATAGAATACGAAGATACAACGAGGATAACCCACTCGTTTGTACCCTTTTTCTAGCGTTTCTTCAAGAGTTCCTGGATTTCCCTCTGCTGTTCTTCAAGGCGCGAGAGAATTTCGTGGATTTCTTCTTCGGCTTGGCGGTTTATCTCAAATTCAATTTCGGCGCGAAGTTCAGCATGTCTGCCTTGCAAATCCTGCCCAACCATCAAAAGCGGCAAAAACAAAAGCTGGATCATATTGGAAATAAAAAGCCAGAGAACAAACGCGGGAAACGGATCGAAGCGCAACTCATGCGGTGCGAAAGCGTTCCAAAGGAGCCAAGCCGCGGTCCACAACGCAAGAAGCAAGAAAAAACGGAACGTGCCGACTTGCTGGGTTACCCAAAGCGCTAAACGATCTATCTGGGAGAATTTCTGCGACTTAAGCTCGGCAATTTTATCCGACACCTCCTGATGCTTGTATTTGTAAGGTGGGGTTGTTGTTTGCATAAATTTGTCTGATTCAATTTTAGCGCATAAGAGTGATTTTTACACGATGCCCTCGAGAGGATTCGAACCTCTAACCCTTACGGGATGCGGTTCTAAGCCGCACGCGTATGCCAGTTCCGCCACGAGGGCTTAATTTTCCAAATGCGCGCCTGCCTGCCGGCAGGCAGGTTATTCCGTTTCCGCCACCTCGGCGAGTAATTGAGATTATATCACATTACCCCGCGAACTTGACTTTCTTCTATATTATAGTGTAAAATAGCGCCCATGGATAGTCCTCCGGCGACTCGAAGGCGAGTGCCGGATTTGACATCGAAATAACCTAACTACATGGCCAAGAGCCATTTCCGATATATGTGTTAACGCGTCTAGAAACGTGGAACTAACTAACCCTTAACCCGCGAGAGCGGCCTAGGAGGAAACGGAGATGGCGGACAGGAAGTACGAGTTCCAAGTCCCCATGGAGTGGGACGAGGGCAGTGATGTGCCGGTAACGGCCATCCTCTGGGACGACAAACGTCCTGCGAAGGACGTTGGCGTCCAGATCTACGTGAACGGCGACCCCAAGCCCATCGTGAGAACCAAAGACGACGGGCGCGCGACCACGAAGCTGAAGGGTCTCAAGCCCGGGAAGCACGTGGTCTCGGTGCGGGTGGTGGGCTCGACTCACATCGAGTCCAACAGCTTCTGGGAGATCGTCATCAAGGCGAAGCCCAGGAAGTCGGGGACGGCGAAGAAGACCAGCGCCATCCTCGAAGAGACGGCTCTGCGCAAAGCAGAGTCGGCCCTCGCTAGGGCGACAGCGCCAGCACCAGCAGAGCTTGTGGTGTCAGCTACCGGCACGCCCGGCAACTGGCATCTCGCCGTCACGGTTCTCGATGCCAATGGCAACCCCGTAGGAGACTGCGTCGGCAACCTTTTCCGAAACGGCAAACGTGTGCCATTCATCACGAGTGGCACCGGAACCTTCGTTCGCGATCTCCGCTTCAAGGCGGGGTCGCAGTATGTGGAAGTGTGTGTCGGTAAGCTCCGGTGGGGAACAAGGTTCGTAGGACCGAAACCACTTGCGACGCCTTAGGCATCCTAAATAAGGAGAAACCGACATGAACGTCACTTCGTTGGTAAAGAAATTCTGGGCGCAGAGCACAGAGTTCTTGGCAGCCGCGGTTAGCGGCTTCCTTGGAGCCGAGCTTTCCACCGGCGGCTGGAGACAGCAGTTGGGGGGCGTGCTTGGCAAACAGTTGAAGCCGCGTGAACTGGATCGTAACCAGGTCCGCGAGGATCTGGTGGCACTCGGTCAGGAAGGCGGGGCGCTTCTCAAGCTTCTCGACAAAGCCAATCGCAAGGGATTCTACAGGGACCCCTTGGGCAAGAGACGGCGTGAAGAGTGGACCGTGGAGATGCTGCGCCTGCTCCATCCGCAGGATGAAACGAAGCGGCGTCAGGCCTACATCGCCCTCAACCGACTCCTGGCCAGCGGCAATATCCAGAGGTTCTTCACGGAGCTCGAGATTCTTGACAACAACGGGCTCGAGCAACGCCTCAGTGTGGTGTTAGACATCGCCGAGGAGTACTGGCGCAAGGTCAGGGCCGCCGCCGTGGCGGCTGACGCAGGGCTCGCGCCGGTGAACCGGGTGCATCTTAACTTCAACGACTGGCTCCGCAGGGTCAACCAGCGTGAGCAGAGGAGGTGGTTCTAATGAACGCCGCCGCCGAACTTCAGATGCTTTTCGGTACTGTTCGAGAGTTCTGGAGCTTCCATCGTGAGCAGCCGCGGCTCGTCCGCAACTGCGTCAACATGGCCCTAGCCCTCTTCTTCCTCATCGTCCTCGGCTCCTTCACTGGGGCCTGGAGCTTCAATCTGAAGCTCTACGTGATGGATTTCTTCATCTTCACGGCAGCCGGCTTTCTCATCTTCACCACCTGGCGGCGAGCCATCATCGGCACCGAACTGGCGACCGTCATCGGCGAGGCCAAGAAGCCCGGCCGCGCAGGAACGGAGCAGACCAGAACCGCACTCGAGGGAGCCGAGCGCTTCCTCCGTCTCATGGCGGCTGTTGCCGCCTCTGAGATGACCATTGGTTTCATCGGCATCTTCCTGCCGACGCATCGCAACCCCGGCGCCGCGATTCTCCTGCTTCTTGCGGGTTTCGCGGCCATGACCTACGCCTTCTGGATCGAGAGCGGTATCGTTGTGTGGCGCAAGATCGTCTTCTGGATGATCATTGCCACCATCGCTCTCTCGCTCGGCCTCATCTTCTGGGGTTCGGGTGAGGAGATCTCGGGTATCACGAGTGCCGCCGCCCCGGGGGGAATTTCTTCCAAGGCGGTTGGCTCAAGGTCGTTCGAGTTTCTCACCGACACCTGGGCCAAGTTGCAAACGGCCCACCCTATCGATCAGGCAGTTTGGATGGCGCTAGCCATCGCCGCACCCGTGGTGGGCCTCGTATGGCTCGCCAGGCAGCGGCAGAAAGCAGCAGCGGCAGCTGCGACGGCTAGGGATGCCAAGAAGCCGACGCCCGTCGACAGCTTCGCCCGCCTCTTCGTCTGGTGCCTCATCGTCGTCATCGGGCTCGTGGCGCTCACCGTGTATCTCGGCGCCCTGCCCCAGTTCTGGCTCTGGGTCGCCATCCTGGTTACGGTCGTAATCGCCGGCGCTCTCGGACAGCGCTGGATGGGAGAGCTTCTGGTCGGGTCGATGATCATCGGCATCCTCATGGGTGTTGTCTTCATCGGCTGGGTCGTCCTGGTGGACGCCCACAGCCAGGAGAAGCAGTTCCGAGCGGGGGCCAACGCCACCGTCCAGTGGCTCATCAAGCAGTAGTAGTTCCAAGTCGTCCGCGGGAAGCACCCGCGGACGCAAAAGACCTCGGCGCGCATGCGCGCCGAGGTCTTTCTTTTTTTCTCTAAATCTAAGACTAACTCTGGATAAGATTTCCGATGGTAGTAGGAAGGGTAAAAGCTAGCAGTGCCACAGCGATACCCACCAAGGCGTAAATTAGCTGACGACGTGCGGTTTTAAGTTTCTCCTCATCGCCGCCCGCGGTGATAAAGTTAAAAGCCGAAGCTAAGATCATAATCACGGCAACGGCGAGAACCACGAACGCCACGATATTGGCCGCTTTTGTCAGCAAATTAACGATAGCCTGCTCTCCGCCCCCCAATACTCTTGACCTAAAGACAGGAATTGGCTCATTAGTTATTCCTCCTTGAGCTAAAGCCAGAGCTGGAGCCAAAAGATATGCGCCGCCGATAATTTGATAAAAAAGTTTTTTCATATAAATAAATTAGCTAATTTAGATTGAGTTCAGCATACCATAAACGAGCCGGTCTACAATCTATCCTTTCCACAGGCCCTACCCGCCGGTTTTAAGTATATTCGTGATTAACTCCGGCACCGAAAGCGCGATTAAAGCCAGGCCTATGCCGACCAGGGCGTAAGTCAGAGTGCGGCGGGCCTCGGTAATCTTATCCGGTTCCCCTTGGGCCGTCATAAAAAGAAAGGCGGAATACAAAAGATATAAAACCGAAAGGCCCATTAAAATTGTTCCCAAAAGCTGGATAACGTCGTTCAGGAATTTTTTGAAGTCATCGGGACGCGAACCGCCACCGGCGACACCAATCACCACGTCCTGCAAAAATTGGGCCGATATCACGATAACCAACCCAACAACCGCCCAGGTGATGGCGCGCTTGGCCTGCGTAATTTTCTCTTCACTGCCACCGGAAGTTATGTAAAGAAAAGCTGCCACCATAACCGCAATGGCCGTTAAGGGAGTGATTATCATTCTGGCGAAAGTTATCAGGGCGGCGAGTATTTGGGGAATGGTTTCGGCCGCGATGGGGGAAGAAAGCTCGTCTGTGGCGGCGAAAATTAGAAAAGGCGCGAACAAAATCACTGATGTGACCAACATCGGACTTGAAATCTGTCTGGAAAGCTTAGGGCAAATTATAAATCTCATAAGAATTATGGGCCACCTGCTTCGCCGGACTGTAACGGCGCGGGTATTGAACTTGGTCTGGAACTCTCACTAATTATATTCCCTACCACTCTCGGCAAGGAAAACGCCAGCAACGCCACTGCTACTCCGACCAAGGCAAATATCAGCGTGCGCCTAGCGGTCGTAACTTTATCTTCCTCACCGCCCGCGGTGATGTAAAGCCAAGCCGCGTACAATATCATAACGGTGGAAATCCCCATAAGAACTATGCCGAGAGTATTGGCGATAATTGTGAAAAGATTGGAAATTCGCCGGCTGGCCTCACTGACACCGCTCGCATCGGAAACAGGTTTGTACGCTTCACCGCATCCGCCCTCAAGCGTAGGACTATTCCAGGGACCAAACGCCCCGATAAATCCATTAGCCTGAAAGTCGCCGGAAAGCGCTTTGATGGCCGTATCCACGGCGAAATACGCCAGAAAAACTATGAGAAGGCCGATGACCGTGTTTTTCAAGATCATTTTACCGGCCTCAATTCTACTGGGCGAGCCGCCGGAAAAAGCGTACACGAACCCCGCCCAGATGAACATGAGGATCGAAAGGGGAATGGCCAGATATTTCATCCCGAAGTTAATAAGGCGTATCAAAAGCACCACGATATGGCACGGCTGGCATGGATTCCCCGGCTCGCCGCAGGGCACAATGCCTTCGGAACTTTTGAACGAAAGATACCCGGGAGGGGCTTTTTTGCCTCCCTCAAGCAAAACTTGCGCGTTTAAAGACGTACGCGGTATCAGCACCAATAGAAAACTGGCCACGAAAATGCCGAGTAAAAACGCGCCCGGATGAAAGTTTGACTTCGCGAATGGCATTGAAAAAATTATGGATTTTATTGCGCGCGATCTTGGGCCAGGGTAGAAAGCTGGGACTGGGCGCGGCCGAGGGCCGACTCCGGGGCAACGCTTTTTTCCGCGACTGAATCCAGCATATCACGGAAAATTGCGGCGACGGTGCCGCGCGAGAATATGAGCCAGGACTTGGCCGAGAGCACCTGGTCATAAAAAGGTTTTAAAATTTTATTGGACGGGCCCTTGACGGCGAGGTCGCGATTGGCCGGCGGCAAGAGCAGGGCTTTGGATATTGCATCAGACATACTTGGCTCCGCCATAGCCAAAAGGAACGTCCACGCCAAAGCGGGACTTTGTGAATTTTTGGCAACGGTCAGAAACTGGTACGAGGCGTAGGAAATGCGGCTGTCGGCATTTAGTTGGGGCAGACGTGATACGCCGAAATTAAGATGCGGATTTTTGCCAAGAATATAATTGAAATCACGCGCGTAGCCGATATAAAACGCCGCCCGGCCATCCGCGAAAGAACCCCTGGATCCGGGAAGAGTAGAATTCCAGGTGTAAAATGGCGAACGGGGATTGGCGAAGCTAGTGTAAAAATTAAGCGCAGATACCCCCGCCGGTTCATCGCCGGTTGAAGTTTCGGCCCTGTCCGATAAATGGAACTTGGCGTCTCGAGAAGTGAAAATGGGATTACCTGTTTGCAGAAGCAGGGCGTAAAATATCTCGGCGGCGTGTTCCACGTTCTTGGCGGTACCAAAGGAAGCACCCGAGCGAATGATCTCGCCGCCCGGCAAGGTTCTGGTCAGGCGCTTTGACTGGTCTTGGAATTCTTCCCAGGTTGTAGGGGCGGCGGGAATGTTGGCGGCGTTTAAATGATCTTTGTTGTAGTAAAGAGCTAAAGTGTCCACAAACAGCGGAACACCGTAGATATTTTCATCGTCCGTTAGATCGCCCATAACCGCGTCAGGCATTTTCTCAAGAAAAGCTTTGGCCTGACTGGCACCGATAGGCAACGGCGAGAGCTTGTTTTTTTGGTCAAGAATTTCGTCGTTCTGCAGAACAAAAATATCCGGCCCTTGGCCAGCGGCCAGAGCGTCCAAAAGCTCTTCCTTGTATGTGCCGGGGTCTTTGGCTTCATAAGTGATTTTGACATTGGGGAAAGCGCCGCGGTATTGCTCCAGAAGAGCGCTAAAAGCCCGTTTTCTGTCGCCCACGTCCCAAATTATCAAACTGCCGCTAGTCGGCGCACTTTTGAATGGCGTGATAACGCCAAGCGCCATTAAAATAGCGAGAATTACCAGAACTCCAAAAGCGATATAAAGACCGATTTTTATGCTAAATGACATAGACGATAATTTCCAATTACTAATTTCTAATTTCTAATGAAAAACGAGGCCCGCGATGTCTCAAAATGCCTGACTTCGTTATTCGGTATGACTTATATTTTAGTTTCATTAGAAATTAGATATTATTATACGCTAGCGCTTCTTAAATAATATGCCGAAATGGTGCGACCCCGCTTCAAACTCTCTATCCATTATGAATCCCGCCGTATTCGCCAGCTCCTTAACTTTTGACTGGGTCAGACGAAGTTCCATGGGAGGGCCGCCTGGAGCCGGGGATTGATCCCACTCAATTACGGCCATGGTTCTGCCGGGTTTTAAAATGCGAGCCGCCTCATTTAGTACCGCTGATTTGTCGTCGGCTTGATGCAAAATGGAAGCGACTAACACAAAATCCGTTGACGCGTCTTTCAATCTTGAACCGCGTTCTGCTTCCAGGTCGGCTCTAACGGCGTCTAATTGCAGCAGGCGAAGCATTTTGGCGTTAGAGCGGATTTGGTCAACGGCGTGAGGCAGTATGTCAAAAGCGTAGACCTTGCCCTCCGCTCCGACCTTGCGGGCCAGAGGCACGGAGTAAAACCCGGAACCGGCGCCGAAATCCGCGACTACTCCGCCTTTGGGTATGTCAAAATACGAAACAACGCGTTCGGGGTTTAAAAATGCTGTCCCAATTTCTGCCATAGATACATTCTAGAAGCTTGCGCGATAAAATCCAAATACAACAAAAAAACGGCGCGAGGGATTGCTCCCTCGCGCCGTCGGTGCGGCGCGCTTAGGTTCTACCTGGCCTGGCGGGACATCCCCTCACGGAAAGCCCGCCAGCACTCGCGGATGATGGTGCCGAGGTCGTAGGCGGCGCGGAGCGCCGCCGGATGGGGCGGGATCTGCTCCGCTTCCCAGTCGTCGCCGAGGTTCGGCGTGATGGTCCCCGCCCGAACCCTCCGGCGGAGTTCACGGCCGTCCTCGAGTTCCGTGCAGCGAATCTCTATGGAGTACTTGTAGTAGATGCTATCCCAGTGCTCCCCGAGATGCTGCTCGTCGATGTCGAGAATGCCGGTGGCCGTCTTGAAGCGATAGCCTCCTAGCCGCCGGGGGGCCTGCTGCACCATCGAGAAGGTCTCACGGATGGTGTAGTAGGCGAGGAGTGGACTCCCCACGAAGCCATCATTGATGAAGACGTGCGAGCCGCCTCCACCCGGGAAAACAGCCCCAAGCTCCGGGTTAGAGGGAAGCTTCCCCAAGGACTCATCGCTCTCGCGCTGGACACGTTGCTCCGCATCTCTCGTAAGCCAGCCATAGATCGTAGCCATGCTTCTTCTCCCTCTGTCCGTCCCGGCTTTTTGCCAGGATCGGCATCGGTTGGAATGAACTGCGCGCCTTTATTAGGCAGAGCAAAAATACACTAAATTTCAGATTTAGTCAAGTGTTTGGCCTAAAACGTCGTAATTGAAGCCAGCGCGTCTCCCTGATCCAGCCGCATAATACGCACCCCTTGGGTGGCGCGACCGTGAGTGGGAATGGCCGATAACTCGGTCCTGATAACCTGGCCTTTGCGGGAAATCGCCACAATCTGCAATTCCTGGGCTTCCAGAACGTGAGTGGCGACCACTTGCCCGGTCTTGGGGGTGACTTTGGCGGTTTTAATGCCGGAGCCGCCGCGTTTTTGCCGCTTGTATTGCTTCAGTGGAGTTTTCTTGCCGTAACCCTGCGACATTACGACAAGCAAACTTGCGGTTTGATCTTTTATGACATCCATACCCACCACCTCATCACCCTTTTTCAAATGAATTGAAGTAACCCCCGCGGCCGAGCGGCCCATAGCTCTGACGTCTTTTTCTGAAAAACGAATGGACTGGGCCATCTTTGTAACACAAATAATATCGTCGGAGCCCGCGGTCAGTTTAACCCATCTTAGTTCGTCTCCGGATTTTAAGGTGATGGCGATAAGCCCCGACCTTCGCACGTCGCCGAAAACCTCGGCCTCTACTTTCTTTATGACGCCGTTTTTTGTCAGCATCACCAAATATTCGGATTTTTGTTCGCCTTTTTTGGCGCGGCCTTTGGGAGCGGCCAGAACCGAAGTTATAAGTTCGTTCTGCCCCAAAGATAAAAAGTTAAAAATGGCCTTGCCTTTGGAAATGCGCGACGCTTCGGGAATTTCATAGGCCTTGACTTGGTAGACCTTGCCAATGGAAGTGAAGAATAGAAGGTCGGAATGAGTGTTGGCTGATATCAAATGGTCAACTACATCCTCTTCTTTGGTTTCCATGCCGATAAGACCCTTGCCGCCGCGCTTTTGCATCCGGTAGCTCTCGGGTTTTACGCGTTTTATATAACCGCCCCTGGTTACCACCACCAATGTTTCTTCTTCGGGAATAAGGTCTTCCTCCGAAAATTCGCGAACGGCGGATTTTATGACTTTGGTCTTTCTTTCATCGCCGAATTTTTCTTTGGCTTCCAAAAGTTCTTTTTTGATAACCCCGCGAATTTTAGTCGGGTCTTTTAATAAGGATTCCAATTCTTTGATCAGAGCAGTTTTTTCTTTTAGTTCGTCTTCTATCTTTTGGCGCTCAAGCCCGGCGAGAGTTTGTAGCCGCATTTCCAAAATAGCCAAGGCCTGTTTCTCGGAAAGTGCGAACTTTTTTATCAAATTTACACGTGCCTCGTCCTTATCGGCTGATTTCTTGATGGTAGTTATCACAGCGTCAATGTTGTCCAGCGCTTTTTTGAGACCCTCTAAAATATGTGCTCGGTCTTTGGCTCTGGCTAAGTCAAACTCGGTGCGCTTCGTGATTATCACCACCCGATGCTTCAGATATTCTTCTAAAACAGATTTTAACGACAGCACTTGCGGTTGAATACCGTCCACAAGTGCCAACATATTCACGTGAAAACGCTTTTCCAGGTCCGTATGCGAGAAAAGATTATTAAGAATTTTTTGCGGATAGCTGTCGGACTTCAAATCAATTTCAATCCTCATGCCTTCGCGGTCCGAAGCGTCGCGCATATCGCGAATACCTTCCAGCTTTTTCTCTTTTACCATCTCCGCGATTTTCTCTATCAATTCGGATTTGTTGACTTGATAGGGAATTTCCGTGATGACAATTTGATAATTGTTCTTCTTTTCTATTATCTCCGCGACCCCGCGCATCAAAATGGCGCCCTTGCCGGTGGCGTAGGACTCGCGGATTTCGCGCTCGTTATAAATTACGCCGCCGGTGGGAAAATCCGGGCCTTTCACGAATTCCAATAAGTCGTCATTGGCGGCTTTGGGATGTTCAATCAGATAGCAGGCGGCATCCACTACTTCATTTAAATTATGCGGCGGGATATTGGTCGTCATACCGACCGCAATCCCGAGGGCTCCGTTCAAAAGCAGATTAGGAACGGCCGCGGGCAAGACAGACGGCTCTTTTTGCGTGCCGTCGTAGTTATCAATGAAAGGCACGGTTTCTTTTTCTATATCGGCAAGCATGGCGCCCGCGATATTGGTCATTCTTGCCTCCGTATACCTCATCGCCGCCGCAGAATCCCCATCAATGGAGCCAAAATTCCCCTGGCCGTCTATCAGTGGGTATCTCATGGAAAAATCCTGTGCCATTCGCACCATCGAATCGTACACCGCCACATCCCCGTGCGGATGATAATTTCCCAGAACATGACCCACGACTTTAGCCGATTTTTGCTGTTTGGCATTATGCCGCAGCCCCATTTCGTGCATGGCATAAAGTATACGGCGATGCACCGGCTTCAAGCCGTCCCTGACATCCGGAAGAGCCCTAGCTACAATCACGGACATGGCGTAGTCCAAATACGAGGTCTCCATTTCCTCGACTATCTCGCGTTCTTTTATTTTTCCAATGTCGGCCATGTCAGTTCTAAAAAGATTTTTTTACGTTACCCGCCATCTCCATAAAAACCTCTCCTATCAAGGCCAGATTAAAATCCAAGATAGTGCCGGCCTTTTTAAGGCCGTTCTCAAACCACGAAGGTTTTTCTGCCAAATTAGTAGACACGGGGAGCGTGATTTCTTCTAGATTTTTCGCAACCTCGCCAATATCCTTGCCGGCCCTTAAGGACTGAATGGATTCTTTAACGCCTTCCAGCGGTGATAACAGCGATTTCAATTCCTGATTGGGCGCGGATGCGTTCTCGGCAACATATTGGACGGTGGTGCCGAGTTTCCCGACCCAAAATGCCAAAAGGATAACCGCGACCACACTGGTTATGCCAATAACGATTGCCCAGCGCGCCGGTTCGGGCTTGGCGCGTATGGAATCCAGCACATCAAGTAATTTTTCTGAAGTATATTTTTTCATGAATTGACGGGTCTTAAGACCACGGTTTTAGCGGACTTATTGTCATCAATCAGGTCTTTTTTCTTTATGGTCAGGCGGTCCATTTCTTCGCCGTTTTTAATACCCATTTCCTTTAAAAACATTCCTACGCCCGCCAATTTAGCTTTTATACCGGAAATAGCGTAATGCATGGGTATCACGATCTTGGGCTCGATCGCGTTCACCACTTCCGCCGCAACTTCGGCATCAATCGTGTACGTCCCGCCGACGGGGACCAATAAAATATCAATTTCCCCCAGAGCTTCCAGTGTTTCGGGACGTATTTCGGCTTCACCGAAGTCCCCGAGGTGACCTATGCGGATATCCTCCATTTCAATCACATAGCAAGTATTCGGACCCCGTTCTTTGCCTTTTTTATCGTCATGGAAAGTTGGGATGCCCGTAATGGCTACATTCTTAACTTCGTATTCACCGGGCCCCCTGACCACAAAAGCGCCCCCAATCTCCCCGGCCGTGGGTATCGTTTCTATATTATTGTGATCCAGGTGCTCGTGGGTTACGACAAGAATATCCGCCTTAAATCTAGGCGGGGTGAGACCAATATCTTTATGATAGGGATCGGAAACCAGTACCAATTCCCCGGATTGTATCTTAAAGCACGACTGACCGTACCAGGAGATAACCATGCGTTAATTCAGAAATAAAAACCAAAAGGTAAGATAATTGTAGCATTTTTTGAGCCAAATTAAAAGTCGAAAATCGCCACCTAAACGGCCAGAACTCTTGCCAAACCGGCTTTCATTCCTTATAGTAGTCAGGTCAATATGACGGACGAGAGCATCTTCTTAATGAATGAGAGCGGGAAGGGAGCGGGCGTTCAAGAAAAAGCTCGCCACCCCATGGAGCAACTCCTGAAATCCAAGGGTGATTTTTTAAATGTGCCGAAAGTCGGCGAGATCGTGGAGGGCGTTGCCATTGAAAAGCGTGGCGCCAAATTATTCGTGGACCTTGGTAATCGAGGCACTGGCATTATTTACGGACGTGAATACTACGAAGCCCAAGACGTTCTGAAGAATATTGAACCGGGAAGCACGGTGACGGCCAAGGTGGTGGAATTGGACAACGATGAGGGCTATATAGAGCTTTCCTTAAAAGAAGCCGGCCGCGAAAAGAACTGGCGCGACTTAAAAGAAAAAATGCTGGAGGGCGAGGTTTTAACACTCCCTGTGAAAGAGGCCAACCGCGGGGGACTTATTTTGGAACTTTACGGCGTAAGGGGATTCCTGCCCGTTTCCCAGCTCTCGTTAAAGCATTACCCGCGAGTGGAGAATGGCGACAAAGAGCAGATCTTGGCGGAACTCCAAAAATTCGTAGGTGTTGAGTTGAAAGTCAAAATTCTGGATGCCAATCCTTACGAAAATAAGTTGATCTTCTCCGAGCGCGACTCGGACTCCGAAGAACTCCGCGCCAAACTCGCCAAATATAAAAAAGGGGACGAGGTGGAGGGTGAAATCACGGGTGTAGTCAACTTCGGCGCCTTCATGAAATTTGACGAGGGCTTGGAAGGACTGATCCACATTTCCGAAATTGACTGGCAATTGATAGAAAATCCCCGGGATGTTTTGAAAGTGGGTGAAAAACGCAAAGCCAAGATAATTGATATTGAGGGCGGCAAGGTCTCGCTGTCGTTAAAAGCCCTAACGCCCGACCCCTGGGTGGAAGCCAGCGAAAAATTCAAAAAGGGAGACATTGTCAAAGGCAAAGTGACTAAATTTAATACCTTTGGCGCTTTTGTTCAGCTTTCTGACACTATCCAGGGGTTGGCCCATATTTCCGAATTCGGCACGCAAACCAAAATGAAAGAAATGTTGGAAGTTGGCAAAACGTATGACTTCAGGATCGTAAGCATCGACCCCAAAGAACACCGGCTTTCGCTCTCCGTCAATCTTATGGAGCCACAAGAGACAGGGGACAAGGGACATGGCGAGGCCACGACACTATAAACTTGTCGCTTGTCCCTTGTTGCTTGTCACATAATGATATGCGTCAATTTTCCAAACAATTCGTTTATGTCCTACTCGTCTTCCTGATACTTTCGGGAGTTTATGCGTTGCTCGCCAATCCCTTCAAGGCGAAACAGGAAATACCGCTATCGGAGCTCGTGCGGCAAATTAACGCCGGCGAAATTAAAAAGTTGATAGTGCAGGACAACGAAATAGAAGCAACCAAGACCGACGACACTCTGCAAATTTCCCGCAAAGAATCGGAAGCGGGCATTACCGAGACGCTGAAAAACTACAACGTGGACGCGGAAAAACTGAAAGCCGTGGAGCTGGATGTCAAAGGCACGGGAGCTTTGGGTATTTGGCTCTCCGTAATTCTTCCCATCGCGGGGCCGGTGCTTCTAATTGTTTTCTTCATCTGGTTTTCGGCGCGTCAACTCCGACAAGGCGGCATGCAGGCGTTTTCTTTCGGCCAATCCCGAGCTCGCATCATCTCACCGGATGACACCAAAGAGCGCGTGATGTTCAAAGACGTGGCCGGGGCCAAAGAAGCCAAAGAGGAACTGGTGGAAATCGTAGATTTTCTGAAAAGCCCGAAAAAATTTTTTGACATCGGTGCCCGCATCCCCAGAGGCGTGCTTTTAATGGGCGCCCCCGGCACGGGGAAAACTTTACTCGCGCGAGCAGTCGCGGGAGAGGCGGGAGTGCCGTTCTTTCATCTTTCCGGTTCGGAATTCGTGGAGATGTTTGTCGGCGTAGGAGCGGCCAGAGTAAGAGACCTTTTCAAAATGGTTAAAAAAGCGGCTCCCGCCATAATTTTTATCGATGAAATTGACGCTGTCGGGAGACACAGGGGCACGGGCCTTGGCGGCGGACATGACGAAAGAGAGCAAACCCTGAACCAAATTCTGGTGGAGATGGACGGGTTTGAAACACAGGAGTCCGTCATCGTGATGGCGGCTACCAACCGGCCGGATGTTCTGGACCCCGCGCTTCTCCGCCCCGGCCGATTTGATAGACGCGTCACTTTGGACCTGCCCGACATAAATGACCGTGAAGCCATTCTTACGATTCATGCCAAGAACAAACGCCTGATGGCTGATGTAATGCTTCGCAAAATCGCGGAGCGCACACCGGGATTTTCCGGCGCCGATTTGTCCAATTTAGTAAACGAAGCCGCGATCCTGGCGGCCCGCGCTAACCGCACAAGCATCACCCAGCTTGATCTCATCAACTCCATTGAAAAAGTTCTCTTGGGCCCCGAGCGAAAGAGTCATTTGCTGTCGCAAAAAGAAAAAGAAATTTCCGCCTACCATGAAGCCGGGCACGCTTTGGTGGCCGCGTCCCTACCCGAGGCCGACCCGGTGCATAAAATTTCGATTGTGGCGAGAGGCCGGGCCGCCGGGTACACCTTAAAACTTCCCACCGAAGACAAACATCTTTTTTCCAAACCCCATTTCTTGGCGGAGTTGGCGGTACTTCTCGGCGGATACGCCGCGGAACTTCTGGTATTTAAGCAATTGACCACGGGGCCTCACAACGACTTGGAAAAAGCCACGGACTTGGCGAGGGCCTTGGTCACCAAATACGGCATGTCGGATAAAATCGGCCCTATGTCATTTAGCGAGCCGCCGGAGCTAACATTTCTCGGCAAAGACCTGTCATCTGCCAAAAATTATTCGGAGGCCACCGCTCAAATCATAGACATAGAGGTAAGAGATATATTAAACGCGGCACTTAAGCACGCGAAAGACATTATAACCAAACGCCGAAACATTCTGACTAAACTCGCTAAAAAACTGATAGAGCAGGAAACCATAGAGCAGGAGGAGTTCAACGCCCTGGTTGCGGCGTAGGAATTGGAACTAAGAATAATGAATTAAGAATTTCCCGACGTAAAGTCGGGATCCCGACTTCTTTATTTTAATAATTGAATGAAGCGTCGGGAAAGTATTGAGGTGGACTAAATCCATGATTTTTGTTATGCATAATTCATAATTCTTCATTCATACTTCAAGACAGGCGCGCGTAGCTCAACGGTAGAGCATCCGTCTTATACACGGAGGGTTCTAGGTTCGAATCCTAGCGCGCGCACCATGTAGGAAATTGCAAGTTTGAGACAGCCGCCTCGCTTCGCTCGGCGGTCAAAACGTATTGCATTTTGGGCTCAAAAATGAATTGGCGATTTTGCAAAATATGGTTCGCGCCGATGTTTTTCAGAAATGCTGTCATTTCAGACAGATTGTTTTGGGAAAGCAGATTCGCGGCTTGATTCAAAGACAAAACGAATTCACGAGCCGGTTCGAGCCAAGACGCTCCCTTTGTCTCGATGTCGGTGATTTTCTCCTTAATTCGCACCTTCTCCGACATGAGGCGATTCTTTTTGGCGACGTATTCTGCTGTGGATAGTGCGTCAGAAAGAAAGACATCCAGTAGTTTTTCAAGTTTGCTATCTAGTGTCGCAATTTGTGTTTTCAAAGTAACCACTTCACTTTTCGCATTTTCTTTCACCTGTATTTCTTCTGTATCTAAAGCCGCCAAAACTTTCTTGGTATCTTGGCTCGACAGAGAAACTTTTTGTAGAAAACTTTTGATTTGTTCGGCAAGCGCTGCTTCTCCGATATATCTTTCGGCACATGCGCCTCGTTTTTTGGTACAGCGATAGTAAGTGTAGATACCACCATTTCCTTTTGCATATTGCGCTGTAATCGAGCAGCCGCACGAGGCGCACTTCATCAGTCCCGCGAACGCGAAGTGATGTTGCTTGTCAGGCCGCACTCTGCCGCGCTTCGCCATCATTTCTTGGCATTTATCAAAAAGTTTCTTTGAGATTATCGGCTCGTGGTTTCCCTCAAATATCTCGCCTTTCCATTTCATGAGGCCAAGATAGAAAATATTTTGTAGATTTTTCTGTAAGTTACTGATAGCTATTTTGTTGTTCTTGTTTCCCTTGAAATTGTTTTTCTCGCACCATTTTGCGAGAGAATGAAGCGGATATTTTCCGGTGGCGTATAACTCAAACAATTTTTGCACTTTCGGGGCTTTGTCCGGGTCAATATCTATGCCGCGCGTTTTCGGGTTGTTCAGATATCCCACCGGAGCCCAGCCGGGCCAAGTGCCGTTGCGTATTTTCTGCCGTAGTCCGCGCTTCACATTCTCTCGCAAATTATCTACAAAATATTTTGATTGACCAAAAGCGATAT
>CAZBTX010000002.1:0-120194 GCA_964494945.1 uncultured Candidatus Saccharibacteria bacterium | reverse complement strand
CGGGAAGTCAGGGCAATTTTTATTTCTTGCGGCGCGTACTCGTACACTTTAAGGTTGGTACTTTGGGCTGTCAAGAGAATAACTCCTCTGGCCTCCGCGACCATCATGGCAGTTTTGACGTTCTTTGAAAAGAAGAGTTTTTCGAGAGCGATTACGTCAGGCGCAAACTTCTTAATAATAGCCAGAAATTCCCTGTGTATATACCAGAGACGCTTCTCTTTTGATAAGTTCTTATCCCCAATGACGCCGGAAGCGACAAGCAATGGGGTACTGGAAGTTCCAGAGACCACAGCGTATCCCAACCGCGTTGTTCCGGGGTCAATGCCTAAAATTGTCAGGTTATTATCTCGGCGTTTGACCATACGTTTTGTATGTCGTCATTACTTTCCAGTTCGTCAATTAATGCTTGTGGCGGCGGGGCTAAGTTCTCCGTTGTTTTCGGTCTCCATTCATCGGAGGAAGAACTTACATGGAAACCGATTTTTTCCAGTTGGGAGGTGGCATCATCACGCTTTTCGGGCGAAGTAATGATCGTCGTTCCTTCTGGGTCGTTCACAACCTCTTCCGCGCCCGCGTCAATCATTTTTAGTTCCGCATCGTCGGGCCCCAGTAGCCGGTTCTTGTCGCGTTCTAAAACTATGATACCCACTCGCTCAAACATCCATCTAACGGCGCCGTGCTCGGCCAATTTGCCTCCGTGTTTCGCCAAAATATGTTTTATTTCGGCCACCATTCTGTTTTTATTATCGGTTATGCCCTCAATTAATATCGCCGATCCGCCAGACGCATAGGCCTCATACATCACTTCGTGAAGTGCTGAAGATTCTTTAGCGGTAGCGGCCCGCTTCACGGCCCGTTCAATATTATCCGAGGGCATGTTGAATGATTTGGCGTGAAGAATAGCAAGCCGCAGTTTGCTGTTCATAGCCGGATCTTGGCCGCCGGTAGCCGCCAAGCTAATGGCGCGCGCCAATTTGGAAAATAAATTGCCGCGCTTGGCGTCAGTTAACGACTTTTTGCGCTTGATTTGAGCCCACTTGGAATGCCCCGACATAATTGCTCACCCAGTGTAGAGAATCAGTTCACTTAAAATCAAGGTTGGGCGGTATTGGCTTCGGAGTGTCTCAAGATAATACTTTTAGCTTCGTAGAGATTGGGAGCGTCGCGGATGGTAAACCCCTCGCCGCGCCCGGCTGTCTCCACCTTCAAGTCGCCGAATTTAAGCATGGTTTCAATTATGCCTTCTATTTCAATGGTTACGTTCTGCACCCGGTTTATGGGGAATTCGGAGATAACGCGGCTGAAAAGATTTTTTTGGTTGATATCAATGATGCGCTCACTCGTAATTATCCAAACATCCAGATAATAGTTGGTCCAAAGCACGAAAGCGAAAAGCAAGAGACCCATTAAATACAAGAAAAACAAGAATTGCGTGAGGGCCGCGTCAAATTGGATATCCGGCGCGTACAGTGCTGTGGCATAAGCGGCAATACCGGGAATTAGGAGCAGGACAAAAAAGAACACCAAGGGCCGCACCATAACCCACCAATGCCTCCGCACCAACATCAAAACTTTTTCTTCCGGGTTGAGTCCCAGCATGGCATTATTTCACAAAAAAGTTACCGTTTAACATATATGAATCCCAAGGCACTTGTCTGAAGGCCGAAATAGCCAAAGCCAGTAATATAAGCGAAAGCAAAATAAAAATGATAATCCCAATTCTTCCCATACTCCAGCCGGGCAGGGTATATGCTCTCAAGTGATAAACAATGGCCGACGCGAAAAAAGCGTAAATGAGTACGAATATTCCAAATCCCAAGAGAGCTAAGGAAGATATCATATAAGCAATCGCTGGCCTTCTTCCGGAAATTTAATGCCCAGATGCTCATAAGCGCGTTTGGTGGCAAGACGCCCCCTCTGGGTTCTTTCAATCAGTCCCAATTGCATGAGATACGGCTCGTGCACTTCTTCGATCGTGTCAATTTCTTCAGAGCAAGCGGCGGCTATGGACTGAAGCCCCACCGGCCCGCCGTTGAATTTGGTGATGATGGCTTGTATCAACCGGCGATCGGATTCTTCCAACCCCAGCTCGTCAATATTCAAAAGTTTTAGGGCTTCAGTTGCAGTAGTCGCGGTTACCACGCCGTCGCCGTGTACTTGGGCATAGTCGCGGACGCGTTTTAACAATCGGTTAGCCACTCGCGGCGTCTGGCGGCTTCCGCGAGCCACAAGCTCCAGCGCCGGCTTCTCAATTTGAATTTTAAGAAGTTTGGCGGAGCGCTCCAAAATTCTTTCAATATCTTTTTGAGTGTAAAAATCCAGCCGGAAAGTAACACCGAACCTAGAACGAAGCGGGGAAGAAATCAGGCCAATGCGAGTGGTAGCCGCGACCAAAGTGAATGGGGGAAGTTCCAGTTGGATGGTGCGGGCCGAGGGACCTTTGCCGATAATAATATCCAAAGTTCGCGACTCCATGGCGGGGTACAAAACCTCTTCAATCATTTTGTTCAGGCGGTGCGCCTCGTCAATGAAAAGAATATCACCCGCCATCAAGTTCGTGAGAATTGAGGCAAGGTCTCCGACTCGTTCAATGGCTGGGCCGGAAGTTATTTTGATATTGGTGTTCATTTCTCGCGCAATTAACATGGCCAGCGTGGTTTTCCCGAGGCCAGCCGGGCCGTAAAGAAGCACGTGCTCTATGGACTCATTTCGGCCCTTGGCGGCCTGGATCAAAATGCGCAGGTTTTCTTTGACCGCGTCTTGGCCAATGTATTCATCCCACCGCTGGGGGCGGAGGGTCAAATCCAGGTTTTTGTCCTCGTTCTTCTCTTTGGCGATTAAATCTTCAGCCATTGACAGACAATTTATTTCTGGTATAATTGGCAAGTTCTACAAAGTCGCGCTCTTTTTCATCTTAGCAGAAAACTGCTCGCAAATCTTGAGCCAAATGGCACTTTTAGTGTTTACGGGGATACTTCGCAGGAGGACCGACTGGTTCCGACTGGATCGGCGCCCCGGAAGCGTCCTAACCTCCCTGCTCCCAAGCGGGAGATATTGGCTCAAGATTCGCGGGCGGTTAAATAAAGACAGTGGCCATGCGCCACAAGGAGGCGATTCTCATGCCGCCAGGACAAGGTGAATCAGTAGAGCAAAAAGGAACGGACTTCAGGGAATCCATCATAAAAAAATTGTTTCTCATCTGTTGTGCAGCTCTGGGGATGGCGGTCGGATCCGTCTTTATTCCCCCCATAGCGCCAGCTGCTCAGGCCATGGGTCTTGCGGCCATCGCGTGGGGCATTCTCGCTCTGAATCTCAAGAAGTAGCCACCCGCGCGTAGCACTCAACGAAGTGCCGCCGCTCGGGTGGCATTTCGTTTGTACCAAATTCAAAAATTAAAAATCAAAGATAAAAATTTAGGTATCACTTCGCGATAATTTTAAATTTTGCATTGTCAATTTGATTTTTGATATTTGCATTTTGATTTTATCCTACCACTCTCTCCACTTCCGGCAAATCGGTGAGCCCCGCAATGACTTTCAATATCGCGTCTTCGCGCATGGTAATTTGCCCCTGCTTGAACGCCGCCTCTTTCACATCGGCCTCCGACGGTTGTTTTAATATCATGCGCTCCATTTCGTCGTCAATCAGGATTAATTCATAAACGCCCACCCTGCCTTTGTATCCCGTGTTGTGGCACTCCGCGCATCCGGCGGGGTGATACAGCGTTAAACCAGAAATATCTGGCCGCTCAATTTGCTGGGGCATGGCATCCAGTTCTTTTTTCAAAACGTCTAGTTCTTTGGCCGTGGCTTTCGCGGATTTTTTGCATTTGGCACAAAGCCGTCTTACCAAGCGCTGGGCCATGGCCAAGTTAATCGCGGGCGCGATAATATTCGGTTTTATTCCCATGTCGATTAAACGGGGGATGGTGCCGGCGGCGTTATTGGTATGCAGTGTGGAAAAGACTAGGTGCCCCGTAAGGGACGCGTGCATGGCGGTTTCGGCCGTTTCCTGGTCGCGAATTTCGCCGACCAATATGACATCCGGGTCTTGTCTTAAAATAGCGCGAAGGCCCGTGGCAAAATCATACCCGCGGTCGGGTTCTACTTGAGTTTGCTCCACTCCGGTTATGTGGTATTCAATCGGGTCTTCCAGCGTGATGATTTTCACTCCGGGCTCATGAACCTTTTTTATGAAAGCGTAAAGCGAGGTGGTCTTGCCGGAACCGGTGGGGCCGGTGGTGATTATCATACCGTTCGGTTTTTTAAGTTCCTGCTCAATTTGCTTTTCCGCCCAGGGCTGCATGCCGAGGTCCCCCAGAGATAAGCCGATGGCCTTGGGATTTAAGATACGCATCACGATATTTTCGCCGTAAGGGCCGGGTAGAGTTGAGACGCGGACCTCTATTTCGCCCTCGGGGGCTTTGATGGTAAATCTTCCGTCCTGCGCCTTATCCTTGATGTTTACTTTCAATTCAGAAATTAATTTTATTCGGCCCAAAAGGAATTTATAGGTGCCAAAAGGCAAGTCCGCCACATCCGCCAAAATGCCGTCCATACGGTACCTTAAGCGAACTTGTTTATCCTGCGGCTCGGTGTGAATGTCGGAAGCGTCAATGGCGAGAGCTCCAGCAATGATCAATTCCAAAAGATCGGAAATGGTGGAGTCCGCCATGGACTCTATTTTTTTCTTTAATATATCAAGCGATTGTATCTCCGTGCGGAAGGATTCCGTGCGTTCCTCCGACACGTCTACTTGACCCACCACTCTCCCAAGTTCTCTGGGTATCTCTTCATAGGCCTTCCAAACCTTTTTTAGCGAGCGACCCGAAACGATAAAAAGCTCCGTTTCATATCGGGCGTTTTTCAGTCGTTCCAGATCGGCTTTGGCCGCTGGATTTTCCGGATTTTTTATGACTATCTGCAATTTCTGCCCCACGCTTTGAATGGCGGCCATTTCGGCATTTTTTGCGGTCTCAAATGGAACAATTTTTAGAGCGTCAATGGAAATGGGGACAGAGGTCAGGTCAAGATAGGGAATGCCGAACTTCTCGCCGGCAGCTTTAGTGTATTCTTCCTCTTCGCGGCGCCTTAATTGCGAGAACTTTTTTGCTTGTTTGGATTCTTCAAATTGTATGGGCACGGTAAGACAACGGTTTATTTACCCCCACATCTTGTATGAAACGCCCTACGCTCTTTGGCACAGAGTTTTGGCTCTTTTTCTTGCCATAGGGCTTAATGCCCTGCAGTCAAGGTGTGGGGGTTTATCTATATTCAGTGTATCAGAAAGTCCGTGCTTACGTCTCACGGGCGCTTCCCCGCAGCCGTTATTTAATGCAGGATAAAATAAACTCCTCGGCCTCCTTGAATGAGCTAAAGGATTTGCCGCCACTAAGAATATCCCCTAAGAATTTTCCACCAAGAGCCACGCGCAGTTCTTTATTTAACTCCCTGTTTTTCGCGAGGGCAAAGGACCGAATTTCTCCGGACGAATCTTTTTGCCATAGAAGTACGGCGGCGTCTCCCAGCGCGAATTTTCGAGTGAGAAACCAGAATGCCGAGAGCACATCGCCCTCGGTTGATGCGGTCGCGGCAAAATCCACGGGAGTTAACATCAAAAACGAAATATTTTTTGCGGGCTCAAATCTTTTCCGCGCAAGCATTCTGCCGGCTATTCTCTCGGTTTTTTCCGTGTGCTCGCGCGATATTGCCTTAAACATTGCTGTATCATTAGCTCCCGACTCTTTACTCTCTGCTATCAAATGAAGTTTTTCCGATGAGGAGTTCGCCGGGATAATGCCGATATTTCGCCAAAGAATGCCGGCAAGAATAAGTTCGGCTTCATCTTTTGACATGGGCTCGCCTGAAAGTGTTTTAGTGAATTGCCAGGAGATTTCTGTAAGTGAAAGCGCTTCAATATCCGTTAAATTCGCTTCGCCCCACTCTTCGTTTGCGGCACCTGTATCAATATTGATTACAGGTGTTTCAAAAACTATTTGTGGTGTTTCGGGAAAACGAAGAGCCAGCTCATCTGCAGTTCTAACGCCAAGCGCCACAATGCAATCAGCCGTAGTTATATTTTCTCCGGTAGAATCGGCGCTTACAATGCGAACAGCCGATGGCAAGATGGACTTGTCTTTGGGTGTCAGTATTACTGATAAAAGATTCTCGGTCTTTTCGTAGCGGAGACCGCCGACGGGGGATTGGCGCGTATCAATTAAAATTCGCGTCTCGCCGGTTAACCCATTTGGTTTATTAAGCGTTGAGAGTGGGAGAAATTCCCAACCTATAGGCGCTGTTTTTTCTCCGTGGACTGTTGCGGCCTTTCCATCTTTTCTAAGCCGGCCGAGGATCAAAGTCGCCGCGGCCAAAGCGTCAGCAGACGGGTTTTTAGGCAAAACAATAAGCGGAGCATGAGAACTCTTTATAATATCCGCCGCTTTTTTCATATCATCGCGCTCTACCATAGAGCTCATTCGTACCAAGCCACAAACCTTACGTCAACAATATTTGGCTACTTGACATTTAATTAAAAATGTGTATACTATAATTACTCAGTAAATGGCTTAAAACCGGGGTAAAAGGCCCCGATACGGCTAGGAAAGTTCTTCAAAACAGGCCACGCTTAGCGTGGCCAGGAAGGCAAGGTTTCAGATGACTCGCCTTAGAATCTTCCGTAATCTCGCGGCGGTGCTCGTCCTCCTCGCTGGCGCCTACGCCATCAGCGTGGTCTTCTACGATCTGCTGGTGAATCAGCGGCCGGGTATGCGTGGTTGGGCGGAGCACAACCGCCCGGTCACGATGATGAAACTGGTTCTGGCGGCCTCAGCTGCGGCGATCGGCGGCCTCGCGTTTTTCCTCAAAGAGATCGAGATGCAGAGGGCCAAGCTCGCCGGGTTGTCAGGGTCATATTACGTCGGCTTCGGCAGGGTGGCGGGCTTCATCCTCATCGCGTTCGTCGCGGCGGGGTGTGCCTTGGTTCCGTACGACTCGCGGCCTGGGGCGGTATTATACGTGTCGCAGCGCCTGGTGGAGGTACTACGGGGGAATTCCATCTGTCTCATAAACGTGCCGAACGAGATGCTGACGACCGCCCAGGATTACTTCCGGGCGGCGGGTGCGGAGGTGGTCTACGACTGCTACCGCGCCCACTTCCGGTTGTTCGCGCAGTACAACACAGAGTCCGTGTCGTACGGGGGACTCTTCGGGACCGTGAACGGCGTTTCGCTTGTGTACGATCGCCGGTTGGTGATGCGGTTGACGCTAACCACGCGGAACTCCGCAGGCGTGGAACAGCTCATGTTTAACGGCTCGGCTGCCGCGCTATATGCGGGCAGCTACGGCTATGGCCACGAAAGCGCCATCCGCTCGGCCGGAGACGCCGCCCTCCGTAATCTACACTAGCGGACTTCCCAGTAAATGTGGTCCGCCCTTCTCTCTCTGATATCTAGAGAGAGAAGGGGCGGGCTTTTTTCTTTTTCGGATTTTGCTAGTATCCCGGTAGTCCTGCCTGCTGGCAGGCAGGGAAAACTCGAAGGGCAAGTCATGGATAATAATATCTAACTTGGCTCATTCTTGGGATGCGAGTATATTTACGGTCTACAACACTTGTTGTGCCCAAATCTAATTCGAGTTTCTACTACCGGGTATACTCAAAATGAAGTCGGGATTTCACACAATATCAGTTAAGGCGCTATCAAGATTTGCGGTGGAGGTTTTTAAGTCATTTAATAAAATGCCTCGAGCTAATCGCGCGCGTCTCATAATTCTTTCCGGGAATCTCGGTAGCGGTAAAACCACTTTCACGCAAAATCTTGCAAAACTTTTCGGCGTGAGTGCGCGCGTACTTTCACCCACCTTCGTTTTTGTGCATGAATATAAAACAATCTCAAAATCACCGTTTGATAAGATTATTCATGTGGACGCCTACCGCATGGAAACAAAACGCGACGTGGTCGCTACCGGCATTCGCGATTATTTAAAAGATCCTAAAAATCTTGTTTTAGTTGAATGGGGCGAACGCGTTAAACAATGGCTTCCTAAGCCCGATGTCGTAATTGAGTTTCGTCATCATAAGCCGCATTTAAGAAAAGTCCGCTTCATAAAACCCAAGCGATGAAAAAAGAAACACCAAAAAACAAAAAAGAAAAAGCTTTAGTGCTTTTGGACTCGCACGCCATAATTCACCGTGCTTTTCATGCCTTGCCGACATTAACCAATCCCCAAGGCGAGCAGATGGGGGCGGTTTACGGATTTGCTACCATACTTTTAAGAATTCTGGACGAATTAAAACCCGATTATCTGGCGGCGGCTTTTGACATGCCGGGGCCGACCTTCCGGCACGTGGCGTATGAAAGATACAAAGCCCAGCGGCCCGAAGCCCCCGATGAACTTATCGGCCAATTTAAAAATGTTAGGCGGCTTTGCCAGGCATTTGATATTCCCGTTTTGGAGCGCGAAGGATACGAAGCGGATGACGTTATCGGAACAATCGCTGAAGCCGTTGCCAAGAAAAATAAAGACATAAAGGTCATTATCGTTACGGGCGATTTAGACACGCTTCAACTCGTTAATCCGCAAATTTCCGTTTACACCATGCGAAAAGGCCTGACAGACACCATGATCTATGACGAAAAAGCCGTAAAAACCAGATACGGTCTAAAACCTTTGCAACTCGCCGATTTCAAGGGGTTAAGAGGCGACCCTTCTGACAATATCCCGGGCGTTAAGGGCATCGGTGAAAAGACGGCTTCCGAGCTCTTGAAAAAATACGGCTCAATTGAAAAGCTTTACGCGTCTTTGAAGAAAGCCAAACTCTCGCCTTCAGTAAGGGAAAAACTGGAAACCCAAAAAGACGAGGCGTTTTTTTCCAAGACCCTGGCTACTATAAATAAAGAAACGCCCATAACACTTTCCTTAAAGGACGCCGAGTGGCACGGGCCGCACGGCATTGCCGAAGTGGAAAAATTATTCAGGGAATTTGGATTTACTTCCTTAATGCGCCGTTTGGGATATTTAAAAAAGGACGAATCGCTTGAAACCAAACCCACCGGCAATCTTTTCTCCGCTTCTTCCGCAGTAGAACCCGTGGCTAATATTCCCAGAGCCGCCGATTTTTTGGATGAAAGAGAGCTCGGTTTTTTTGTTGTGGACGACGATGTGCTTTTGGTGAGCCGTCAAAAACATTACCGCATTCCGTCGGGCCTCGCGGCACAACCCGCGTTCAGAAAACTGGCCGAAGAAAAACGCGAGCGCGTATTTTTTGACGAAAAGCAGTTTTTAAAGAAAATAAATTCAACTTTGGGTTATGCCACGGATTTTGACATTTTAATCGCAGTTTATCTTTTAAAAGCCGGCGAGCGTTCTTATACGATCGAGCGCGCCGCTCGTGAAGCCGGTATTCCGGCATCTGGTATCAGCGCTTATACGCGCACCTTTGAAATTAAGTCAGCCCTTGAGAAACGCTTAAAAGATAAAAATCTCTGGAAAGTATTCGCTGAAATGGAAATGCCGGTGGTTCCTATATTGGCTGAAATTGAGGAGCGGGGGATGATGATTGACACCAGGTACTTAACCCAACTTTCGGATAGTACTTCCAAGACCTTGCAATCACTTGAGAAAGAAATTTATAAATTGGCCGGAAAAGATTTTAATATCAACTCACCCAAGCAAGTATCAGAAACGCTTTTTGACGTTTTAAAGCTGGACGGCGGCAAGATGCGAAAAACCGAAGGCGGCGCCATTTCCACGGATGCGCGGGAACTGGCAAAACTGAAAGATATACATCCGATAATCGCCAAAATCCTGGAATATCGTGAGATCGCCAAATTGCAAGGTACATATATTGACGCTTTACCGAAGCTTATCGGCGAAGACGGCGCCTTGCATACGACTCTAAATCAAACTCTTACCGCCACCGGCCGCCTATCATCTTCCGACCCCAATTTGCAGAATATCCCGACACGGAGCGAATTGGGGAAACTTATACGGAACGCCTTTGTGGCTCGCCCGGGATATGAATTGGTCTCGTTTGATTATTCGCAGATTGAACTCCGGGTGGCGGCCGCCATGTCGGGGGACGAAAAAATGAAAGAGACCTTTTGGGGAGGCGGCGACATCCATACCATGACGGCGATGGAAGTGAATAATTTGAAAACGCCGGATGAAGTGACGCCCACTATGCGATATGCCGCTAAGGCCTTAAACTTTGGGATTTTATACGGCATGGGGCCGAGAGCTTTTTCCGAATCCGCCGGGATTCCATTCGCTGATGCCAAAAAATTCATGGCCGAGTATTTCAATGATTTTCCTAAAATAAAAGGATTCATGCAAAAAACATTGGAAAACGCCAGAAAAACCGGCTATGTGGAGACCATGCTCGGGCGTAGGCGCTACATTCCCGAGATAAACTCACCCAATTTCCGCGTCAGAGCCGAAGCCGAGCGCATGGCCATGAACGCGCCCATTCAGGGAACGGCCACGGGGGATATCGTTAAGTTGGCTATGATAGAGGTGGATAAATTCTTAAAGCGACAAGCGACAAGGGACAAGGGACATGGTACTGGGCATATTTTGATGCAAGTGCATGATGAGCTTTTGTGCGAGATTAAATCAGCCGAAGTTAAAAAACTCGTTCCAAAAATCAAAAAGTTGATGGAAGAAATTTACGACATCGGCGTGCCTTTGGCAGTAGATGTAAAAGTTGGCAAGAATTGGGGGGAGATGAGAAAAATGTAAAAACTATAAATGATAGTATCTTTCTCTAAACTAAGAAAACTAAGAAATCGGCTAAAAAGCAAAAAGATTGTATTAGCCGGTGGCATATTTGATATTTATCACGACGGGCACCTCAAGGCCTTTAAAGAATTTAAAAGCAAGGGAGACATTTTGGTAATCGCTATTTCTAGTGATACTAGAGTCCGGCAACGAAAAGGATGGAGACGACCGATTTTTTCAGCGCCAGAGTGTTTACGTCTAGTAGATGCCATTCGTTATGTTGATTATTGTTTGATAGCCCCTCGCCCCATAAAGCAAAAATCCGTTCCAACTATGCGTATAATGGAACGTTTGCGCCCAGATATATTCATATCTCCAGACAAACGATGGCTTAACTTTAGGAATGGTATAGAAAAACTTGGTATTAAAATGAAGATTGTGCCACACAAGAAAATTAACTCAACTGGTAGAATCATCGGCCGTATTTTGAAGCGGTACTGTGTGAAAACTTGTCAGCACTCGTCTCTTCATCGAGGCGACAGCGTCCGTCATGTTTTAGTAAAGAGATAACTTCATAATGTTATGCCCGAACTCCCAGAGGTTGAGACAACAGTACGTGCTCTAAGGCACGGTATATTGCGGAAGAAAATAAGGGGCGCGTCGGCTAGCGCACATCAGCTTTTTGAAGACAAGCGACTGTTTAAGACCATCGGCGCTTTGCTCCGCGGCGATAGTTTCACTTCTATCAGCCGTCACGGCAAGTATTTAACTTTTCATTTGAAGTCCGGACGTGTGATGCTGGCGCATATGAAAATGACCGGCCACTTCCTTATCATATCAGTACGCCGTCCTATTGGTATGATAAGGAGATACGCGGGATATATAAGATTTTGGATTAAGTTTGCTGACGGGACGAAACTTTTGTTTTCGGATGTCAGGAAATTCGGGAGGATTTGGTTAATACCGAAGTCGCGTCTCGCGGGTTTCTTTTCCGGAAGAAAAATCGCAAAAGACGCACTGGATATCGGATTTACCGAAGAATATCTCAAGAGTCAAATATTATCCGATCGGAACATAAAAGCACTTTTACTGGACCAGACGCGCATCGCGGGTCTTGGGAATATTTATACAGACGAGATTCTCTGGCGGGCGAAGATTAACCCCTTGAGGCGGGGCACTGATTTAACTGAAAAAGAAGTCAAGCGGATTCTGGCCGCTATTCGCTATACGCTGTACGCTGGTATTAAAGCCGGCGGCAGTTCCATCAGAGATTATAGAAAACCCGATGGCTCACCGGGATATTTCCAAACCAAACGCGCCGTCTATCAGCGAGCCGGAGAGCCCTGCCCCAAGTGCGGCGCTAAAATCAAGCGCATCGTCGTGGCACAACGCGGCACACATTATTGCCCTAAGTGCCAGAAACTTTAATGCTAAAAGCCACTGTACATTGGGTTCGCGACTATATTTACATGCTTCGTGGATATAGTTACGTTGTCCGCTATCGTCAACCGCCTCAACACTATCTCGGTCACATAGTTCCAGAGCGACCGCCAGTGATTCTTCTCCCGGGGATTTTCAATACCTGGCCATTCATGAAGGCGCTGGGGGATCCCGTCTCGCTCCGCGGGCACCCAGTTTACGTAATTCTTAAACTCGGCCTCAACACAAAAAGTATTCCCGATTCAGCTCATATTGTGAGGGAATTGATTTTAGAAAAGAATCTACGGGACGTTGTGCTCCTCGCTCACAGCAAGGGAGGACTGATTGGCCGCCATATTCTTGCTTATCACAACAAAGACGATCGTGTTCGGAAAATGATAGCCATCGGGACGCCTTTTGCGGGGTCTAAAATTGTCCGCGCCATGTTTTCAAGATCACTTCGTGAGTTAGATCCCGAAAGCCAGACGGTTCGGGAAATGCACGCCGAAATACATGCTAATTCCAAAATAGTTTCTATTTATAGCGTTTTTGACAATCACGTCTGGCCGCATGAGAGCGCCATTCTCCCCGGAGCTAAAAATATTAAAGTTGAAGTGCCCGGGCATCACCGTATAGTGTTTGATAAAACTGTGCGCGATATTGTGATGCGGGAAATTGAGTCATGATTTACATACTCTATGGCCAGGATTCGTTCCGTAGCCGACAAAAATTAAGGGAAATTATTGCCGAGTATCAGAAGAAAAATGAGGGGACTTTGGATTTGCACAGATTTGACGCGGAGACCGATGACCCCAGGGAAATCGCGGAGGCGGGGAAATCACAGTCCTTATTCCAAAAAAAGAAATTGGTTGTAATTGAACGGCCGTCGGTAAATTGGGAAAAGTTGGCCAGAGTCCTAAAGCCGGTTTTGAAAGATTGGGCCGAAGATAAGAATGTTTTTGTAATATTCTGGGATAATGCCGCCGGGAAAGATTTTAACGCTTTCTTGAAAGTTGTAGAGCCGCACGCCGAAAAAACGCAGGAATACAAACAAATGTCTCCCGGCGAGGTTCTCCGCTGGTTTTCTGAATACATAAAAGATAGAAAATTGGGCCTTAGTGCCGAAAACGCGCGAGAACTTCTGGCAAAATACTCACAAGATACTTGGCAGTTAGTGAATGAAGCCGAGAAAGTGGCACTGGGAGGGGAAATGGCGGAGCCCTTGTTTTTGGCGGATGAAAAGATATTCAGGTTTATTGACGCCGCACTGGTTGACCAGATCAGCGCCTTAAAAGAACTTACGAATCTTAGGAATCGCGGTATTGACGATTATTATTTGTACGCGGCGTTGGTAAATCACGTGCGTACGCTTCTTGCCGTTGCCGATGGCGATACCCCGTCCGGCATTCATCCATTTGTTCTGCAAAAAGCCCGGGCTAAAACGCGCCGCTTGAGCAGGGAATATTTAAAGAGCGTTTACACCAAACTGTTTTTTGAAGACGCCAAAACAAAAATAGGAGTATCCGACCCCTACGCCTCGCTCGTCAGCATTATTCTCTCTTAATCTCTAATCCACTACTATACTCTAGAGTACTGTAGTGGCATCATTATTTCTTTGTGTGCGCTCGCACGAATTTGATCAGGCGTGATTTTTTGCGGGCGGCCGTGTTCTTGGAGATAACGTTGGTTTTGGCGGCTTTATCCAGGGCTTTGTAGGCAAGGGATACGGCGGCCCCAACTTCTTTCTTGTTTCCGGAGAGCGCCAAAGCCCGCACCTTTTTAACGGCGGCTTTATAGGCATCTTTCTTTATAACGTTTCGCACTCGGCGTCTTTCAGATTGCCTTAGCGCTTTCTCGGCGGATTTGGTTATGGGCATATTAACTTAAACAGGATAGTGCCTTTTGCTACTAAGGTCAAATATTCAAATATGGTGATTCTTTATTCCAATATTCTGCAGAATATTGGAATAAGGTTGGTAATTTTATTTTCTGAATTCATAACGAATTTTATTTTTGAAGTCAGATTTTTTAACTGTTTCGCAACCAATAGGGATTACGGATTTAGTGGAAGTCCATTGATGCCCATAGGATTTTCTGAATGTTTTTGACGGAAGTTTGTAAACATATCCTCGCCCGCTTGGGTTTAATCGCCCTTTATAAATATAAATTCTTGTTTTGCCTTTAATATCTGCGTCAAAACCCCAACGGCACTTATTTTTACTGGGGACTGGCCCTAAGGCAAAAATACAAGCCATAAACTTATTATCAGTAGCAAAAACCGCCCTGCGTCTGTCATCTTTGTTAAGTCCTAGGCCGCGGCCGGGCCTTGGCTCAAAAAACGGCACTCTTTTGGGGCTGCCATGATATAACCACCTCGGTTTTCCCATTTTTCTATTTGGGGTCATTATCTAATTTCCTAATTCTATCACGTATCCGCGCCGCCAATTCAAAGTTCATATCTTTAGCGGCACGTTTCATTTCACGCACTAGTGCCTCGCGCATCATTTTTTGCGAGCCCTCCAGTGGGATGGGCGGCGCGTCTTCCATCTCTTTGGCTTCTTCGGCAAATGATTCGCGAATGGCCTTTATGATTTTTGTCGGCGTGATGCCGTGTGTTTTATTATATTTTGCCTGGATTTTCCTGCGGCGGTTGGTTTCATCCATAGCGCGTTTCATGGAGTCGGTCACGCGGTCTCCGTACAAAATTACTTTGCCGTCGGGATGTCTCGCGGTGCGGCCTATGATTTGCAACAAAGTCCTGTCACTTCGCAGAAATCCTTCTTTGTCGGCGTCCAAAATTCCCACAAATGAAACCTCCGGCAAGTCCAGTCCTTCGCGTAAAAGATTAATACCGACGATTACGTCATATTCTCCTTTTCGCAGATCGCGCAAAATGTCCGGCCGCTCCAATGTCTTTATTTCAGAATGCAGATAAGTGGTTTTTAGTCCTTCTTCCGATAAATACTGCGACACGTCCTCGGCGAGGCACTTGGTGAGGGCAATTACCAGCGAGGCCTCTTTTTTGGCGGCGCGTTTTTTAAGTTCTTTAACCAAATCGCGAATTTGGTGAGTTGTCGGGCGCACTTCCAGCTCCGGGTCTAAAAGTCCCGTGGGTCTTATAATTTGTTCGGCTACAAACCGCGCGTTGGTCTTAGGATTTTGCGAGACGTTATATTCAAAATCAGCGGGTGTAGCCGAAGCATAAATGGTTTGACCAGTTTTTTCTCTAAACTCATCAAACTGGAGCGGCCGATTATCAAGAGCTGAAGGTAGGCGGAAGCCATATTCCACGAGTGTTAATTTCCGTGCTCTGTCGCCGTGATACATACCGCGAACTTGGGGGATTGTAGCGTGCGATTCATCAATGACAGTAAGAAAGTCGGAGCCGGCCTTTTTGAAGTAATCAATCAGCGTATAGGGCGGGTCGCCTTCATTTCTGAATGAAAGGTGGCGCGAATAATTTTCGATACCGGCCACATACCCGACCTGCTTTAACATCTCAATGTCAAAATTAGTGCGCTGTTTGATACGTTCTAGTTCCAATACCTTACCTTCTTTTTTAAATTTTTCGGTTTGCGTAGCCAGTTCGTCTTTTATGCGTTCAATCGCGAGAAGCAGTTTATGCTTCGGCGTTACAAAGTGTTTGGCGGGAAATATCAAAAATGATTCTAACTTGTGCCAGCTTGACTCCATATCCGGCTTTCGTTTTTTTATGGATACAATCCTATTTTTCTCAAATTCCACAAAAAGAATTTCTTCATTGGAAGGCAGGTGGATTTCCACCGCGTCTTCGCGAACTCTGAAATTACCTTGTCTTGGGTCCATGGGATTTCGCACGTATTGGAGCAAAACCAATTTTCGCGCTAAATCTCGGGAAGCCAATTTCTGGCCGACTTTAATTTCAATCGCCATTTTCTGGTATTCTTCCGGGTCGCCGATGCCATATATGCATGAAACCGAGGCGACAATTATCACGTCTTTTCGCGTGAGCAAGTCGGCAGTGGAAGCGTGCCGCAAGGCGTCAATCGTCTCGTTTATTTTAGCGTCCTTTTCTATATAAGTATCCGAGCGGGGGATATAGGCCTCTGGTTGGTAGTAGTCATAATATGAAACGAAATAATGCACGGCATTCTCGGGGAAAAATTCTTTGAATTCTTGATAAAGTTGGGCGGCCAGAGTTTTATTGTGAGAAATGACCAATGTCGGTTTTTGCACTCTTTCAATCACGTTGGCAATTGTAAATGTCTTACCGGAACCCGTGATACCGAGAAGCGTTTGGTCCCGAACGCCCGCGTTCAAGTTGGCCACCAATGTTTCAATGGCTTGCGGCTGGTCTCCCGTAGGATGGAAGGGGGCCTTGAGTTTGAATTTCATGGCTAAAGCTCAATTATATCATTTTTTCTAACTATTGAGTACTTGGGATATAATGGTCATATGATAGCTTCTCTTTCGGGAATACTTGTATCTAGGAGCGAGAAATCAGCGGTGGTGGAGGCCGGCGGGATTGGGTATCGCGTATTTTTGTCGGCAGACGGGCTCTTGAAACTGCCCGAAATTGGAAAGCCCGTGAAGCTTTTCACACACCAGCATGTGCGGGAAGATGCCCTGGAACTTTATGGGTTCTCCCATCCCGCGGAGTTGGACCTTTTTGAGATGTTGATCGGGATTCCCGGCATCGGGCCCAAAAGCACACTTTCCATTATGGGCGTCGGCGGCATAGACCAACTGCGCCGCGCCATTGCCTCCGGCGATATTGGATACTTAACCAAGGTCTCGGGTATCGGCAGAAAAACGGCCGAGAAGATCGTTCTGGAACTTCGCGAAAAAATGACGGGCCGCGGCATCTCTATTTCCGAGCATCCCCTGCTTCGCGATGAGGCCGATGCTCTGGATGCTCTTATCTCACTCGGCTATTCCCGAGACGAAGCCCGCCAAGCGCTCGCGGCGGTCAAAGACGATTCGCTTTCGCTTGAAAAAAGAGTGTCGCAGGCGCTCAAAAAACTCGGCAGCAGATAAAGCGGTTCAGCGCCCCCGAATTTCTTGCCGATACATTATAATAACATTATATATTCTCTAATTCGCGCGAATTAGAGAATATAAGACGCAAGCACAACAAACACGAATAACAGAATTAATTATGAAAGAGTTGGGATTGGAAAGATCACTTAAAGCGCTTGCCAATAGACGGCGAATAGGCATATTAAGGCATTTAAAACGGGTCGGAGAAGCTCCGGTGGGTGAGATCGCTGCCGCCATTCACCTGTCGCTAAAGGCGACTTCCAAGCATCTTGGTATTCTGACAGCTAATGATATCGTTTCTCGCGATCAACGCGGTTTACAGATGTTTTACTCCTTAACACCAAATCCAAAACCGCCAGTAAAGTATATAACTCACCTTCTCTAATTCGCGCGAATTAGAGAAGATAGGTAGGGATGCCATCATTTTTGCAGTACAAAGAATGGGAAGAAATTCAGAAACTGGATGGGCGGGAGACCCATCGTCTCGTCTTTGGTAGTGAATCGGCGGTTTTCTTCAAACACAATTTGCCATTCGGATTTTTTTATTGGTACTGCCCACGGCCGGAAATTAAAAATGTCGAGGGATTTTTCAAAGCATTAAGGGCGCTCCCCGATAGTCCAATCTTTATTCGCGTTGAGCCAGAAAATGAATTGGCGACAGGCGACAAGCGACAAGCGACAAGTAATTTGAAAGTATCTCCGGCGCTGAATCTACAGCCGCGGGAGACGGTTTTGATTGATCTGACAAAATCCGATGATGAACTGCTTCGCGGTATGCACGAAAAAACGCGATACAACATACGAGTCGCCGAGCGGCACGGGGTGGCGGTAGAAGAGCGCGGCACGGAGGCGGTTGAAGAGTTTTACAAGCTGCTTTCCGCAACCGCCAAGCGTGATGGCTTTCATTTGCATCCCAAATCGCACTACGAGCATTTATTATTCTCTAATTCGCGCGAATTAGAGAATAGATTGTTTTTTGCAGTTTACAAAAAAGAAGTCGCGGCGGCGGCTCTGGTGAATTTTTACAAAGGAACGGCTACTTACCTTCACGGCGCTTCAAATTACGAATTGCGAAACGTGATGGCGCCGTATCTCCTGCACTGGCGGATTATACAGGAAGCCAGAAGGCGCGGATGCGCCACCTATGACTTGTGGGGTATTGATGAAATTAAGTGGCCCGGCATCTCCCGTTTCAAAAAAGGATTCGGCGGAACGTCTAAGACTCATCCTCTTGCTTTTGATGTGGTTTTCCGGCCGATTTGGTACGCGCTCTACCAACTCGCCCGCAAGGTGGTATAGTCGCTTTATGCTAGACCGGATTTTCTATTTCTTTCGAGAATATGTAATACCCAAACCCATTTTTCGCTTTTTCCAGCCGGCTTATCACTGGTTGTTGGCCACCGCTGGGGCTATTATTTACGGCTTCCCGGCACGCGGGCTTATCGTCATCGGCGTTACCGGCACCAACGGCAAATCCACGGTAGTGGAAATGCTGCACCGTATTTTTGAGGCGGATGGCAAAAAAGTTGCTTCTTTATCTTCTATAAGGTTTAAAATTGGCGACAAGGAAGTTGAGAACAAATTCAAAATGACAATGCCGGGGAGATTCTTTGTGCAAAAGTTCTTGTCAGACGCTAAAAAATCCGGAGTCACACACGTGATACTGGAAGTGACATCAGAAGGTATTAAACAATTTCGGCACAAATATATTCCTTTTGCCGCAGCAGTATTGACCAATCTAACGCCGGAGCATCTGGAAGCGCACGGCGGATTTGAAAATTACAAGCGCGCTAAAGGCAAGTTATTCAAAGGGCTTGGCGGGCAGGGGGTTGCGGTTGTCAATTTAGGAGATCAAAACGCCGATTATTTTCTTTCGTTCAAGGCCAAGCAAAAAATCGGTTATATGCTGAATTATCGTGTGGGCGCCGGGTCTAAATTATCTAAGGTTCTCTGGCCGTCAAAATACGAGGTTGGGGATAACGGTATTCATTTGTATTTTTCGGAGGGATGGGAAGTCGCTTCACCACTTAAAGGCCTCTTTAATGCCGAGAATATGCTTGCCGCCATTGCGGTTGCCGAGGCCTTTGGCATCTCGCATGAATCAATAAGAAAGGCATTCGCGGATTTTCGCGGTGTTCCGGGGAGAATGGAGGAAATCAAGGCCAAAGATTTTTCGGTTGTGGTGGATTACGCTTTCACGCCCAATGCTTTGAGACAGGTTTATAAAACTTTAAGTGGCGGTGCAAAAAAGCTGATCTGTGTTTTAGGAGCGACGGGCGGAGGCAGGGACAAATGGAAACGGCCGGAACTGGGTAAAATTGCCGGCGAGTATTGCTTTAAAGTTATCATTACGGATGAAGACCCTTATAACGAAGACCCGCGTTCTATAATGGAAGATGTCAGACGCGGAGTTGAGGCGAGCGGCGGCCGGTCTAAAATAATTGAAGACCGACGGCTTGCTATTCGGGAAGCACTTTCATCAGCTAGGGCCGGAGATGTAGTTATAATTACGGGCAAGGGTTCGGAGTCGGCAATCGCGGTTGCTGGCGGCAAAAAAATTCCGTGGGATGATAGGAATGTAGTAATAGAAGAACTCAAAACCTTATTTGATGAAAAGATTGGGCTATAAACAATCAGGAGTAGATTTGAGATTTGCGAACTCAATTATTTCTCGTATCAAAAAATTGGTTAAGAGTACCAGACGAGCAGAAGTTCTAGACGACATTGGGCCCTTCGGCGCCCTTTTTAGTTTAAAAAGATATAAAAATCCCATATTAGTTTCTAGTGCTGATGGCGTTGGTACTAAACTTGATATGGCGATTCGGCTGAAAAACCTTAAGTCCATCGGCGTTGATTTGGTGGCCATGAATGTTAACGATATTCTCGCAATGGGCGCGGAACCACTCTTTTTTCTTGACTATGTGGGATTAGGGCTTGGTCAAAAGCAATTTTTGTTCACGCTTATTCGCGGTATGACGAGAGGATGCAAATTGGCGGGATGTGCTCTTGTGGGGGGCGAAACTGCAGAAATGCCAGATGTCTATGGCGGAAACCGTATGGGGCTAGCCGGTTTTGCTGTTGGCGTAGTAGAAAAAGAGAAAATCATTGATGGGAGTAAAATACGAAGCGGAGATATAATTTTGGGATTTACTTCTTCAGGACTTCACTCAAATGGCTTTAGTTTGGTAAATAAAATTTTAAAACCCAGTAGAGATTTACTTCGGCCTACAAGGATTTATGTAAGAAGCATCTTGCCGGTTATGAAAAGATGTATTCTCCACGGCGCGGCTCATATTACAGGCGGCGGACTTTACGACAATCTTCATAGAATATTGCCGTCTCGGGTAGATGCGATTATCAACAAAGATTCCTGGCTTGTGCCGAAGATCTTTTTTGAAATCCAAAAGAAATCCGGTATTTCCGGGAGAGAAATGTTCCGGACTTTTAATATGGGCATCGGTTTTGTGCTAATTGTGCCGGGAAAGTCGTTAGCCACAATCAAGAAGCTACTTATAAATAAGGAAAGAGTTTTTGAGATAGGGTATATAGCCAAAGGAAGGGGAAACGTTATTATAGAATAACGATGCAGTTGAAATACGATATTTTTGGTAAAGACGGCGTTACCCGCGTTAGGGTCTGGGGTTCATCGGAACGCGAACTTTTTGGCAACGCTCTTTTGGGCTTGGCGGCGCTTCTGCGGCCTGATGTCGCACCGGAAAATCGAAAGACGGTAAGAGTTAGGGCGCACACACATGGCAAGAATCTTTCAGATCTTCTGGGGGAATTCTTGGATAACGTGATATTTGAGAATGAGATGCATAATGCGGTATTTTCCGCGATGGATATTATTCATTTTTCCGACAAAGAAATTGAATGCGAACTTATAGGGAAGCATATTGACCATGTAGAAGAAGAGATTCACGCCGTGGCGCTTGTGGGTAGCGGAATTCAGCGAACTAAGTTGCATCACTGGGAAGCCGAGTTTGTGCCAGAGTTTGTCTAACGGCTCAGTTCTTGGTTCTTAGTTTTTGGTTTTAGTTTTCTGTACTAAAACAAGAAACTAACAACTGTAAATTAAAACTAGAAACTAAGAACCATGGTAATTGATTATCAAATTCAAACTACCGCTTCCGATGGCAAGTTTTCTCCGCGGGAATGCGTGAAAATGGCGAAAGAGAACGACGTTTTAAGCATAGCCATCACCGACCACGACACGGTTGGCGGCATTAATGAAGCATTGGAGGCCGGGAAGGAACTTGGTATGGAGGTGATACCGGGGATTGAACTTTCGTGTGAGTATGAAAAATGGGGAATTCATATTCTGGGGTTTGGGATTGATTGTAGCCATCAGCGCCTTTTACAAATACTAGGAGATTTTAAGCGTGCGCGGGAAACGCGCGCCCAAAACGGCATAGAAAATCTGAAGCGTTATGGTTTCGCGGTGGAATTTGAGGCGGTGAATAAAAGAGCTAAGGGAGTCATAAGCCGTGTACATGTCGCGGAGGAAATCATGGAAAATCCCGCGAATGTAGAGAAACTGCGAACAGAAAACATCGTAACTCGGCAGGATCTTTTCAACGCTTATTTAGCGGATGAGGCCCCGAAGAGTGTTTTTGTATCTCATAGTTCGCTAACACCCGAAGAAGCGGCCGAAGTAATACACGAAGCGGGGGGTGTCGCGATTTGGTCGCATCCGCTTATACCCATGGGCATGGTTATAAAAGATAAAAATCAATTATATAAATTAGTTGAAGAAACTCTTGGCAAGTTTTTGGAGCAAGGACTAGATGGCATTGAAGTTTTTTCAAATGCTGATGAGGATGGCACGGAATTCTTGATAACACTATCGGAGAAATATAAGATACTAAAAACCGCCGGTACTGATTTTCACGATACTTATATAGATCCTAAAAAACCAGCGGAGGGTTCGGCACAGATCGGCGGCTATCCGACCTATGGATATTCAACTGACGGCATTCGCGAGGCACTGCTGGCCGCCATAGAAAAACGTAAAGCCCTTTCGCGTTCGTAAATTCCTCCCACTACGATACTCTAGAGTATCGTAGTGGGAGGGGGTACGCTGGTAGTTACTTGTTAGAATTTCTGCTACCTGTTATGCTCTTTAGGTTATGGTTGAATTTGCGCGACTTTCCAAGGGTCTTAGACGGCATATCAGGCAGGAAAAAGCGGCTATCCGCCGTCAATTTAACGATACTCCGGAAGCCAGAGAGAAGATAAAACTTTTAATAGAGAAATTTTTTAACCCCCACACCAAATCCCGGCTGCGTGAAGCACCGGTTGACGGCGGTTTAAATTCTGGCGTGGTGGTAAAACAAAAAGTCGCGCCAAAGGTCGAAATCAAAAATGAAACGCCGGTTGTCTCCAAAGAGCCGGTTAAAAAAGAAAAGAAAAATGCTAAAAGACCACAATCACGACCTCGTAAAGCAGTTAAGTGAGGATTCGTCTTCGCTTTACCGCTACGATGATTACATTAAGAACGCCGAGGGTTGCGATCACTGCTCCAACCTCTGGAAGAAGATGAAGGAAATGGACGAGGAGAAAGTCAAAATGCTTGCCGAAGAAGTTTCAAGACACGCGAAGGAAGACAGATTTAACTGAAAAACCGCCCCATTTGGGGCAGTTTTTCATTTCTCTTACTCTCCCGGCTCGTTTCTATATTTCTATACTCGTTTACATGTTTCTGTTTCGTTGCGTACTTAGCTCCCTACTCTATCTTATGCTATAGCATAAGATAGAGTAGGGAGCATACCGAAATACTTGAAATACTTATGTGCGGGTGCCGCGGCAACTGGCGCTGATGGAAATATAGAAAGAAAATATAAAAAGAAACAGCCGAGGGGTATCCCCGGCTGTTGCGAGCGTTTGCTTGCCCCGAGCTTATCGAGACGGTGGACCGCTCGCCTCACCCGCATACTCCTACCTTACAGCGTCGAGCTCGAGAAAGTTGGCAATGCGAATGATCTTCGCCGGCTCTGTCTTTCTTACTTGATGGAGATATTCCTCGACGAGGTGGGCGATCCGTGCGATTCGGTCGAGCCGGAATCTCTGCCTCACCGCCACGATCTTCCCGAATCTCCAACTCGTCCATTCCCCATTCTTTTTCTGTCCGACATCGAACTCGGCCGCAATGAACTCAGCTACCGATCCGTCGAGGAGGTCGATGTAACCCCAACCGCGCTCCAGTTGAAAAGCGCTGTTCAGCTCGTCCCAATCGGAGATTTCTAGGACGTTGGCTCTGAAGAGAGGAATCTCGCCCCGCTGGATCTTTTCGATCTCCAGCAAGAGCGGGTGATCCTTCCAGGAGTAGCGTGCCGTGTCGCTAAGGTCCAGCTTGAACAGCACGGCATTGGCCTCCCCAGTACGGAGGTCCTCGCATGCGTTGGCTGGGGTATACACGAAGTACCCCTGTCCGCCGAGGGTGTTCTTGAAGACCCATTCAAGGTGCGTCGTCATTTGTATCTCCTTTGCGGTACTCCGGGCTGGTTACCGGAGCAGTGCGCGGAGAAGGTTTTGCGTGGTAGATTGGCCCGTCCACGCCAGCCAGTTAAAGGACGACAATAACTTATCATAAAGTATGAAAAAGTCAAGATTTTAAGGTAATATGCCGGGTAGTGAAAATCCGAGTGTTAGCTTACGGCGAACAAGTGGTTGCTTGTTCGAATTTCTACTACCTGATATGCCTTCGGGACGGCGGGAGTATAATAGTTTCACTGTGACTGACTTATTTGAAGAAAATATAAAAGGCATGGAGCCGTTGGCCGAGCGCATGCGGCCGCGGGATTTCGGCGATTTTCACGGGCAGGATGAGATTGTGGGGAAGGGGAAGCCCTTGCGAACAGCCATTGAAAAAGACGAGTTGCGGTCGGTGATTTTGTGGGGTCCGCCGGGAACCGGCAAAACTACGCTGGCGCGCATCATCGCGGAAAAGACCAAAGGATTTTTTCAGCCGTTTTCGGCGGCCACTTCCGGCGTCCCGGAGCTGCGCAAACTGATTGAAGACGCCAAAAGGCGACTGAAGTTTGAAAAACGCAAAACCATTTTATTCGTTGACGAGATCCACCGCTTCAACAAAGCCCAGCAGGACACCTTTTTGCCTTACGTGGAAAACGGCACGATTATTTTAATCGGTGCCACCACCGAAAATCCTTCTTTTGAACTTAACTCGCCTCTACTTTCCCGTTCCATGGTTTTGGTTTTAGAACCGCTTACTGATGATGCGCTTGAAAATATTATTGATAGAGCACTTTCCGACTTGGCGCGTGGATTAGGAACGCGCAAGGCCAAGTTGGACGAGGACGCCAAGCACGCTGTGATTGGATTTGCCGACGGAGATGCTAGAGTGGCGCTGAATGCGCTGGAATTTATTGTTCTCTCCACCCCGAATACCGCATTCTCTAATTCGCGCGAATTAGAGAATAAGACGGTGAGCAAAGATGCCGCTAAGAGTATAAAGATTACAAAAAAGATGGTGGAGGATGCCCTCCAGAAAAAAGCCATAAGATACGACAAAAAAGGCGAGGAGCATTATAACGTCATCTCGGCCTTCATCAAATCCATGCGCGATTCGGATCCGGACGGGGCTTTGTATTGGCTCGCGCGCATGGTGGAGGCGGGAGAAAACCCGAGATTCATTGCGCGCCGCATGATAATTTTTGCCTCGGAAGATATTTCAAACGCCCTGCCAACGGCATTAGTGGTAGCTATTGCTGTAGCAGAAGCCGTGGAGCATGTGGGGATGCCGGAAGCCATGATCAACTTAGCGCACGGCGCGACCTATCTGGCTTTGGCGCCGAAGTCCAACGCTTCGTATACTGGACTTTTGGCCGCGTTGTCTGACGCAAAAGAACACGGCGCTTTGCCCGTCCCGCTACATTTAAGGAATGCGGTAACTAAGCTCATGAAAGATCTGGGATATCACAAAGGATATAAATATGCCCATGATTTTTTGGATGCTAAAGTTTCGCAGGAACATTTGCCGGAGAAATTGCGCGGGAGGAAATATTACCAACCTAGGGCCGACCAAGAAAACCAAGCGGTGTTGAAAAAGAAAAAAGATATTAAAAAGTGAGTCCGGCCGCTCTCCCCGAGGAGAGCGGCCGGGCTGGTTCTAGTTGAACGACCCACCGCTACGGAGCTTCGCGAAGATTTCATCCAGGAAGCGAGCCTGGCACGTGATGATTTTCGCAGCTTCTTGTCTCCCGCGAGTTATTCCATACTCACTCGTCAAGCAGAGGAGAAGCCAGAAGCAGAAAATCACCACCGTTCCCCAAAAGAGCAGTTGCTTGACGAGCCATAGCTCTATTTCCGGCCTGAAGACCTGCATTTTTAGGGATAAGAGCAACAACCCGAGCATGATTGACAAAGGTACGGCTAAAATAGTGAAGTATTCCACGTAAGGAAAGACACGGTGCTCGGCGATACCACGAAGGTAGAAAACATCTTTCACTTTCTCCGCGATCTCACCCGCTTTCCCCCGGAACGATTCCGAGGCGCAAGCGCCGTAGCGGAGATACCGGATCTTGAGATTCTCGGACACGATCGGCTCCACCGTCTTCTCGAAACTTGCGCGTCCAGCCATGGCCTCCGCGATCAGCGGGTACTTCACCGCCCATCGGGAAACGAGGGTCGTGAGCGCCTGGCGCTTGTCGACGTAGTTGGGGAGATTAATAGCTTGGCAGACCCAGTCGTAGAACATGCCGTTTCTCCTTATTGTGAAGGATCGAATCTATCGAATCTTTTGTAATACATATCGCAATTTGTCAATAATGTCAATACAAATATCATAAAAATGGCTAAAAATAGAAAAAACTAGATTAAAAAATGTAATAATGTTGTCAGCAATATTGACAAATCAGAGTTTTAGCTCTATCCTGGGGTTCATGAATACTACTAAAACACCATGGGTTTTTGGTCTTCAAGATAAGGAGTCCCGGCTCTATACGAGCCTGCTTGAGCTTGGAGAAGCAACCGTCCTGGGTATCTCGAAAAAATCCGGCATTAAGCGCCCGACGGCGTATGTTGCCTTACAATCGCTTGAAGAAAAAGGCCTGGTGACGAAAACCGTACGCGGTAAGAAGACATTCTTTGTACCGCAGCCCCCGCAGAAGCTGGTCACCGAAGCCGAATTTCGACTGAAAGAATTAAAGGAAGCTATTCCTCAATTAGAGTCGCTCCTTCAGAGGGGGATGGGGAAGCCGCGCGTAATGATCTATCAGGGGAAAGAAGCGCTAGACCGCGCCTACGATGAGGTTTTTGTAATCAGGGGCGATATGCTCTACATGGGTAATCTCGAGCTTTTTAAAGAGGCCTTTCCGCGCACCATGAAAAAATTCCATTACGTAACTTATTCGCCGGAATTTACGGTGCGGGGAATACTATATGAAACCGAAGAAGCTCGCGCTTATGTGAAAGAATATGACAACGAATATCAACACACGCGATTTATCTCCAAGGAATTTCCGCTATTCCAAATGGACATAGGTATTTTCGGCGACAGAACACTCATTTCTTCTATTAGTAAGGATTATTTCACTGTGAATATTGAAAGTGAAGTTATCGCAAATGCGTTTCGCACAATCTTTGAAATGATGTGGCGTTCAGCCAAAGAATAATGGCTGTTGAAAAAGAAAGATGCGAAAAAGAAATAAGGGTCTAGAATGGAAGTATTCGGTCGCGTTGCTCGACCTGAAAGGGGGTCTCGCTGACATCTTGGGCTATCGTGCGAACTTCCGTGTCGTCGGAGAACCGCAAATGGTCACGACAACCAAGGGAAGCAGGAAACAAAAGCAGTCCAAGTGGCAGAGACGTCTCCCAAGGAGGTGATCGCGCGCCTGCGCAATCGTAAGGGAGGCCAACCCCCTCCCGGTTAGGAGGTACTTTCCAAGATCTTTGGCGAGGTTGATCACCTCCCGCCGACGCACACAGGGGCGGCCGCCGCAAGGCGCGCCGCCCATTCTTTTTATGGATCAATTTCGTGCACTTGCAGATTCATTCGCTTTTACCATATATGTTTCCTATCGTAAACATATATGGTAAGCGCGTGGAAATATGAAAATATGAAAATTAGTGTCCGTGTGATCACAAGGGCTAAGCGCCCCAGCGTTGAAAAAATTGGAGATAGTTATCGCGTGCGGGTTCTGGCCGCTCCCGTAGAAAATCGGGCTAACCAAGAAGTTATTGCGCTTATGGCCAAATATTTCGGCGCGGCGAAATCAAATGTGAGAATTTTATGCGGCACTACCGGCCGCGTTAAGCTAGTGGAAATTTTGGGGCATTGAGGTTATAATTTTAAGGCGCTTAATAAATTTTAATTAACTTATAAATTTTATGAATGAAATGGACACACAAACGCCAATGGGTATGAGGTGGCAAAAATCGGGCGCTAAGTCGCTTTTCTTTATTGTTTTAGCACTGGCAGCCGCGATTTGGGCGGCGGGCCAATTTAAGGCCTATAAATTCATCGGCTCCAATCCGAATTTGACTCGCTCCATTACCGTTGCTGGCGAGGGCAGGACCTATATCAAGGCCGATGTGGCGACGGTGCAAGTTACGGTTTCTTCGGAGGCGGGGTCCACGAACTTGGCGGAAACGCAGGATAAGAATTCTAAAACGGCCAATGCCGTCATAAATTACGCCCAATCGCAGGGCGTAAAAGATGAAGATATAAAGACCGTGAATTATTCCATTTATCCCAGATACAACTATTCGCAGAACGGCCAGCAATTCTTGGGATATACGGTGCGACAAGACATTCAATTGAAGATCAGGGACCTCGCTAAAGTCGGGGCGATATTGAACGGAGCTGTTACCAACGGAGCCAATGAGGTTTCCGGACTTCAGTTCACTGTAGATGATCCCAAGAAACCGCAAGAGGATGCTCGAAATCAAGCAATTGCTGATGCTAAAACCAAAGCAGAAAAACTGGCTTCAGAACTGGGAGTGAAACTGGCGCGCATCACGAATTATTCCGAATCCGGCGGGAGTCAGCCGCCGATTATTTACGGTGCTGAAGCTTTTGGTAAGGGTGGAGGCGGCGGTCCGTTGCCGGATATTCAAGTGGGGCAGAATGAAGTGAGGTCTTACGTTAGCGTTACGTACGAAATTGATTAGAGAAGAGCGGCCGTCAGCTGACGGCCGCTCTCTTTACGTCTGGCGGCATTTTACGATGCGGGTATGTCCCCCCCCTCGTGATGAGAGCAAGGTGCGGCGAGACGACGCGCGAGGTGGGCAAAGGCGCCGGCTCCGTTTGGGATATTCTAGCGCGAAGCTTAGTTATCCGGGTTCTGCCGCGGACCTCAATCAGCCCAAAACCCGCTAGTGGAATTCGAGAAGGTGGCGGGTTGGGAATATTTCGCGGCCCGGGCGCCTTGAGGCGCTTAGGCAACCTCGGCAGTCTCAATGGTTTGGGCGGTGACGATTGCGGGAAAGGAACAAAAGAAAGTCCTTCCCGCTCCGCCCTTTTTCTGGGTACCAAGACCTGCTCGCCTCGGATATTGGCGAGTACGAAGCGACGCGCGATGATGCTACTGTGAATGCGTAGGGTATCCTGACGTGGCGTTGGCGTAGGTTTTGCTACAGGCCTTTTGGGACCCCTCGGTAATCTGGCTGCCGGCATGGGTGTCTCCTTTATGGTTTGATCGTAGGGCGCGTGGTTTTAATGTATCAGGAATGTAGACGGCGTAAAGGCGTGTTGCCGCTTCTCTTCGCGAGGGGTTCATAGTATTAACAAGGTGTGATGAGCGCGATTAGTTTCTCAATTGAAGCTATAGACACCAAAAGTCGGGCGCGCGCCGGCCGTATAGAAACGCCGCACGGCGTTATTAAGACGCCGTCATTCGTGACCGTGGGGACTTTGGCATCTGTGCGCACTTTAACGCCGGATGAAATACATGATGCGGGGTCACAAGTGATACTCGCCAATACTTATCATTTATATCTGGATGGGCGGCATGAGGTTATTGCCAAGGCCGGAGGACTTGCGAAATTCATGAATTGGGACGGCCCGACCATGACGGATTCCGGAGGATTTCAAGTATTTTCCATGGGATTCGGGTCAGACCATGGTATCGGCAAAAATGTCCCGTTCTTTCCGGGTGGAGATGTGCCCGCCGATCTGACAAAAACCGAGCTTGAAGCGCCGAGAAAAATAAAAATCACGGAAGAAAAAGTCATATTCCAATCGCCGCGAGAGGGGAATACCCTCGAACTTTCTCCCGAAATTTCGGTGGGTATCCAGGAGATGCTGGGGGCGGATATGTTCTTTACGTTTGATGAATGCACTTCGCCCCTGTCTTCGTATGAATACACCAAAGCCGCAGTGGATAGAACAACACGCTGGGCCAAGCGTTGCATTGATGCTAAGAGCCGGAGCGACCAGGCAATGTTCGGTGTAATTCAGGGTGGCGTGTGGCAGGATTTGAGAGAAAAAAGCGTCAAGGAAATTGGCGCTATGTCTTTTGACGGGTTTGGTCTAGGTGGTCCAGTAGGTATCACCAAGGAAGATATCAAAAAAGTCGTGGGCTGGATGACTTCCACATTGCCGGAAGAAAAACCGCGGCATCTTTTAGGTATGGGCTCTCCAAAAGAAATTATGGATGTTATAGGGGAGGGTGTGGATTTGTTTGATTGCGTGGTACCAACACGAGAAGCCAGGAACGGGACGCTTTACACCGACACCGGCAAGTTGCACATAAAAAACGCTGAATATCGGATGGACTTATCGCCAATTGGAGAGGAATGCAAGTGCATGACCTGCGTCAATTTCACGCGGAGTTATTTACATCACTTGTTTCGTACAGGCGAGTTATTAGCCAAGCGTCTCGCAACTATCCATAATCTTTATTTCATGAACCAGCTGGTGGCGCGGTGCCGGGAAGCGATAAAAAACGGAGATTTTAACGAATTTCGCGCAGATTTTTACGCAAAAAACGCCTATTGAGAAAATCCAAAATTCAAACTTCAAAATCCAAAACAAATTCTAAATTCAAAATTATAAACGTTTAGAATTTACATTTTTATGCTTATGGATTGTTTTGAGCTTTGAGCTTTGAGCTTTTGAAGTTATAATATCTTCTACTTATGAACGAACGCGTAGGCATTATAACTGAAGACTGGGTCAGTATCATCGGCGACTATTACGAAGGCGGCAGAGACAGGGCCGTTTTGCTTTTACATATGATGCCCGCCACTCGGGCTTCCTGGACGGCATTTGCCAATGCTCTGGTGGCGGACGGGCTTTCAGTGCTCGCCGTTGATCTAAGGGGGCATGGAGAATCTACAACCGGTCCCAACGGCACTTTGTTGGATTATCAGAATTTCAAAGACGAGGACCACCAAGCCAGTATTCAAGACGTGGAGGCGGCGTCGCAGTTCTTAAAAAATGAAAAGAAGATGAAAGAAATTTCCATCGCGGGAGCTTCCATCGGCGCTAACCTAGCTTTGGTGTACGCGGCGGCTCACCCGGAAATTCGTTCATTGATAATTTTGTCTCCGGGGCTTGATTATCGCGGGGTATTAACCAAAGATGCCGCGGTCAAGTTGCATACAGGCCAGCAGGTGTTTTTTATGGCGTCAGAGGATGATGAATATTCAGCCGCTTCCACTAAAGAACTTTTTGAGGTCGCAACCAGCGATAAAAAAATGGAAATACTGCATGACGCGGGGCATGGAACAACCATGCTAGAACGGAAACCCGAATATCTAAAAATTTTGGCTGACTGGTTGTATCAAACTGGTTCATAATTTCATGAATTTAAACTTTCGGGGATTTTTATGGCTAGTTTCAGGACTCACAATTTTTATTTTGGTGGGGGTTGCGATTTTAACATTTCAGGTTGTTAGCAATAATTCGGTAAGTAAAGAAGTTGTTGTAGAAATAGGGGGGTCTAAAATATCAGCGACTCTCGCTGAATCGCTAGGTGAACGCGAGAAGGGTCTTGCGGGTAGGACGTTCCTGGGCGAATACGAAGGCATGCTTTTTAGGACTGAAAAGCCCGAGCCGCAGGTTTTTTGGATGAGAGGTATGTTAATTCCCATTGATATTATTTGGATCCGGGACGGTGTTGTGATTGGCACCGAGACCAACGCATTACCGCCACTGGCTGCTTCCGTTGACGCGGCCCTTCTCCGTTATTCTTCACCGATTGCCGTAGACCAAGTACTGGAAGTGCCAGCGGGATTTGTGGAGAGGCATAAAATATTGACTGGAGATAAAGTGAAAATTAAAACGCCGGAATAATTTATGCTTGGGGGCGAGATCGTTTTTGACGTAGAAACCCAGAAGGCCTTTCACGAAGTCGGCGGGAGAACCGATTTTGCCAATTTGGGGATTTCATTGATAGGCGCTTATTCGTATGGTGACATGACTTACAGCTCTTTTAATGAACATGAAGTAGAAAAATTTGAGATACTGCTTTCCCAAGCCAAACGTGTCATAGGATTTAACATTAAACACTTTGATTATCGGGTTTTACAGCCGCATCTAAAAAATCTTAATCTAAGAAATCTAAATACCCTTGACCTAATGGAAGAAGCAACGAGAGTTCTGGGATTTCGCCCCAAATTAATTGACCTTGCCAAAGCAACCTTGGGCGTGTCAAAATCCGGGCACGGACTGGAAGCCGTTCGCTGGTATAAAGAGGGGAATCTTGAAAAACTGCGCCAGTACTGCCTGGACGACGTAAAAATCACTAAAGACCTATTTGAGTTCGGTGTTTCCAACGGGCACATAAAGCTGGAGTCGAGGATAGGGAGTAACGCGAGAATTATACCAGTTAGTTGGAAGCGTATGTCCGAAAAAGAAGTCCGGGAGCCGACCCTTTTTTAAAGGGATTTTAGACGAACTAATATGTCAGACACGGAAAAGATATTTCAATCGATAAGCACTATGCGCTTTTTGAGTTTGGCCGAGGTTATGGCAGAAATTGCCGGCTACATCGCCGAAAAGCCGGAGCATAAGTATGAGATAATTATTGGCTCGGATTCGGCCGGCACTTACGACAAGCCCGTTTCCATCGTAACGGCTCTAACTGTTCGTAGAGTGGGGAACGGCGGCCGTTATTTTTATGTTAGAGGACGCCCCGCGATTTATCGCCAGGTGCGGGACCGGATTTACGCCGAAACCATGTCTTCCATCACCCTGGCGCAAGAAACTCGCGGGCGGCTTCGCGATACTTTGGGCGAGGATATTTTCTGGCAGGACCAGATACATATTGACGTGGGCGATAAAGGGCTTACCAGAAATTTTGTGGATGAAGTGGTGGGTATGGTAAGAGGTTTTAATTTCACAGCCGTTACAAAACCTGGCGCTTATGCGGCTTCTTCAGTGGCGGATAGACATACCTAGTTGGGCAAGTTGGGAATTTACCTTTGTTGACGCATACGCCGGATATGGCGTATTATTTGTTTAATACCCCCAGGCCTTTATGGGAGAAAGGAGGAGCACTTTGTAAAAACGCAGTAACGGCGAAAACGCCGCATCTTTCTTTCAGGAGGATTCACTCATGGTGAGCTCGGCTGTTGAAGAGGACCCCGGACATACCCCGCGACGCAAGGAAACACCCGAGCAGGCAGCGCGAAGTCTTCGTATCGCGCAGCTGGAGAGAAGCCGTCGTTCGGTGACGGGTCCGGGAGGTGTCGTGAGCGTCTTGCCACAAGATGTGCGGGAGACGCTCCGGAGAAGCGGGGAGTTCGAGAAGGACACCCACTAGCCGAGACGTACTCGTCGGGAGACCCGATGAAGACGAAGAAACCTCCGTAGAGAATGCACACCTGACAACTTCATAAGAAGGCGCGCGCCAAGCGTGAGGAGTGCGGATGTTCCGTTTCTCCACCCAGCCGGGCGTCCTTTCCGAGACGTCGGAGGGAATGGCCTCAATCCAGCGGCTGGCAGAAGCTAGGAGAGCGGCAACGCGCTCCTCACCCATATAACACCTCGGTGTCGTATGGGTTTTGTTTTTATAATCGGAAAAGTGTAGATTTATCGAAACGTGATTTTCCCTGGGTTTCGCCGGCGAGACGCGAGAGTTTCCGCGTAAGCGGAACTTCCGTCTTAGGGGAGCGGAACGAGCGCGGTCTAACATTGCCCTCGTAGTTGAATGGACACAATGCGCCCCTCCGAAGGGCGCGGTACAGGTTCGATTCCTGTCGAGGGCGTCATTATTCCCCAAGGTTCGAGTCCCTGTGGGGACGCATAGAAAGAATTCGCCCCGAGAGTTCATCTCGGGGCGGGGTGGGCCTGACTTCTGGACTTTTTCCGGAACCGCAAAAATGATACCGGGAACGCGAGAATCTCAAGCGAGACATCCAGCCAATCCCCGCCTCGTGACGGCGCGAGATTGACTCGTCTGCCGCATATCATCTTCCAAATGAACCAAACTCGCGGGATGTGGTACCAGCTGGAGATTGATACCACGCCGTCGCGTTCACTGACGCAAAGCATACACGCCAGGACTTCGCCTACGGTATCATCGCCCTCCGCGCGAACGATGATGTCGCTTTCCGGAATGCCGCTGGTGATGAGAAAGTGCCGCATTTCCCAGGCGAGGTTCGCGAGGGGGTTGCGTGATCTGATGGTGATGGCGATTTTGCCAATCGCTCCTTTCTTGTAGAGCTCGACAGCTTTTTTACAGCGCTGGATGGTTTGCCGGTTCAGCGTGCCTTTTCTGCTTCTGTCGTGGCCGTGCAGAAGTCCGATGGTCGCCACTTCTCTCACCCCCTTAAGCTGGAATTACATCTTTTTTACCACCGGAATCGAGTTTTGTAAAACGCCGCATGAGATTGGCATTTGGGTCAGCTCGGTTTAGAATGTCAACGACGATGAATAAATTAACTCTTTCGTTTCACGGCGGAGCCCGCGAGGTTACGGGCGCTTGTTATTTGCTGGAAACGGATAACGCCAAAATATTGGTGGATTGCGGATTAATTCAAGGCGGACGTTTTTGCGAAACACACAATTCAAAACCCTTTGGTTTCAATCCTAAAGAAATTGACGCTCTTTTTATCACTCACGCGCATCTGGACCACATCGGTAGGATCCCCAAGCTCGTAAAAGAAGGATTCCGCGGGCCGATCTATTCCACGCCGCCGACCAGGGACTTGGCGGAGCTTATTATCAGAGATGGGTATGGCATCATGGAGAAAGAAGCCAAGGATTGTCAGGAAGAAATTACGTACGACATCCCCGACATTGACCAAGCCATGACCCAATGGGAAACGCTGGAATATCACGAAGCGATGGCTGTGGGAGACATGACGATCTCACTGCTTCGGGCCGGACATATTCTAGGGTCTTCCATGGTGGAAGTTAAAGTTCAGGGCAAGAAAGTTCTTTTTACGGGGGATTTAGGCAACGAGACATCATTGCTTCTCCCGCCAGCTGATGTCGTTAACGAAATAGATTATCTCGTGATTGAATCGGTCTACGGGGATAAGGCCCACATTGGGTCAAGCGATGATAAATTGATCCTAGAGCGGGTGATGGAGGATACAGCCGCCAGAAAAGGCGTTTTGATGATACCGGCCTTTGCCACCGAGCGCACCCAGGACGTGATCTTTGAATTGAACGAGAAAGTGGTCCAAAAACGTGTTCCGGATATGCCGGTTTTTGTGGATTCGCCCTTGGCGATAAAGATCACGGAGGTCTTTGAAAAATACTGGCCCTACTACAACGAGAAAATTCAAACACTCCATGAAGAGCACCCTCATCTATTCGCTTCCAAGGGCTTAAAAAATACGCCGAGCGTGGAAGAATCAAAAGCCATTAACGACGTGCCGTCGCCCAAAGTGATCATCGCGGGTTCCGGCATGATGACGGGCGGCAGAATTTTGCATCATTTGCGAAGATATCTTGCGGATGAGAATTCCATGCTTTTAATCACGGGCTATCAAGCCAAGGGATCTTTGGGACGCCGAATTTTGGACGGCGCTGACTCGGTTAAAATTTTCGGTGAAGAAATTCCGGTACGAGCCGAAGTCTTGACAGCTCATGGCTACTCGGCGCACGCCGACAAAGACCGGCTGTTCAATTTTGTGGCGCACTTGAAGGACTCGCTGGCGCACGTTTACGCCGTGCAAGGAGAAGAAGAGGCGTCTTTGGCGCTGGTGCAGGAAGTGCGGGATAAACTTGGCATTCCGGCTGACGCGCCGACCCTAGGTCAGCGCGTGGAATTAATTTAGGTAGGAATTTAGCATGATAGAATAAACCATATGAATGGCAAAGAAGCCCACATGCATTTGAAATTGAAAATCGCGGTCTCGGGCGCGGCCGAGACCGGCCACTGCGCGCCCAATGCCCTTCCCATGACCAAGGAACTTGGTCGTCAGATCGCTCTAAGCAACGCGGTTTTGGTAACGGGCGCTACCACCGGGGCACCATATTGGGCAGCTATTGGCGCCAAAGAAGCCGGAGGATTTATCATTGGCATCTCGCCGGCCGCCACCGAAAGAGAACATGTGGAAGAGTATAAACTCCCCTTGGATTATCACGATTTGATAGTTTACACGGGATTTGGCTACTCTGGCAGAAATTTACTGCTGACGCGCTCGGCTGACGCCGTGATTTTTTCCTGTGGCAGAATCGGAACCTTAAATGAATTCACGGATGCTTTTGAAGACAACAAACCCATCGGCGTATTAACGGATACCGGCGGCACGGCTGACGAAATTGACGAAATTGTGGCTAAATCCCATCGCGGGCCGGGGAAGATCATTTATGATGCCGACCCTAAGAAGTTGGTGGAAAAAGTGATAGAGCTGGTTAAAAAAGAGAAAGTTGCCTCGGTATAAATCGTATGAATGCCCGCTACTTTCAAGCGCTGGCACTCTTGGTTGGTACCATCATCGGGGTGGGGATGTTCGCGTTACCTTACGTTATCGCCCAAACCGGATTTTTATTAGGTGTTTTAGAACTTGTATTTTTGACCGGCGTGATACTGGCCATTCATCTTATGTATGGCGATATTGTGCTTTCTCGCCCCGAGCTCCATCAACTGCCGGGATACGTTTCGCACTATTTGGGAAGATCATGGCGCGCGGTCGCGTCGGCATCATCATCCGCCGGACTTTTGGGGGCTATGGTGGTTTACGTAATTCTGGGCACAAAATTTCTTGGAGCGCTTATGGCGCCTTGGCTCGGCGATTTCACCTATCACGCGGCCGTGATCTTATTTTTGGTGACCGGCCTTTCGGTTTTTTTCTACAATTCTTGGATCTCCACCGAGATCAACGGCGTATTTTCCGCCATGCTGATTTTTTTCATGGTCGTCTTGATAACTCTGGGGATTCTTTTTGGGAACTTCGGGTTTATCGCCAAAATTGACGTAAGTCGCGCCGCGATACCCTACGGTGTAATTCTTTTCGCTCTAGCTGGAACATCAGTGATACCTCGGGTGCGAGAAACATTGGCGAGTGATGGCCGTTATTTAAGGTCCGTTATTCTCTGGGGGACGCTGGCGCCAGCCGTACTTTACTCCTTATTCACCGCCGCCATATTGGCTTCCAGCGGCGGCGGTGTATCGCAGGACGCGATTTCGGGAATTGCGGAGAAACTCGGTGAGCCGGCGGCGATTTTAGGGAATCTCATCGGATTTTTGGCGATTATCACTTCGTTTATTGGCGTCGGACTTACCTTCAAAGAACTGCTTAATATAGATTTTGGTGTTAAAAAGAATTTGGCCTGGGTCATTACCTCGTTTCTCCCGTTTATCCTGGTGGCTATGGGCATTTCTGATTTTATTCGCGTCATAAGTTTCGTAGGGGCTCTTACGATAGGCACCGAAGGTGTTTTGATTGTCAGTATGTGGAAGTCACTTTCGGTTCACTGCGTTCTCGGGCGTTTTCCCGCGTTAGCGGCTTACGGGATGGTCGCGATGTTCATGCTCGGCGTTATTTATGAGATTACTAGAACATGTGCCGGTATCGCCAGATGTTTTTGATATATGCTAGGTAGTAGAAATTCGACGGATGTTTCGCTTCGCGAAACATCAAATGTCACAGCAGTTGAATTTTCACTACCTGATATGCCCGGTAGTCCCGCCTGCCGGCGGGCAGGGAAAACTCGAAGGCGAAGCCATATGGGATAATACCTAATTCGGTTTAGTTCAGGGATACGGGTATATTGATTAAAATCAGAATATAATAACTAAAACGTAATTCGAGTTTCTACTACCGGGTATGTCTAAAAGCGAAGCATTGGAGGAATTAAAAGAGCAAATAGTCAAAGATAAGTCTTTGCCGCTTTACGGAGAAGCCAATCTGGTATTTGGCGAAGGGAGTCCGGATACTGATGTTTTATTCATTGGTGAAGCGCCGGGATTTCACGAAGACCGGCTCGGGCGCCCCTTCGTGGGGAATGCCGGAAAACTTTTGGATAAATTAATATTGGCCAACGGTTGGAAACGCGAGGAGGTTTATATCACCAATATCGTGAAGCGCCGCCCGCCGGAAAACCGAGACCCTTTGCCGGAAGAAATTGAGGCATACAAGCCGTATCTAGCAAAACAAATTGAGATAATTGATGCCAAGGCTATCGTGCCCCTGGGGAGATTCTCCATGAATTATTTTTTGCCGGAGGCCAAAATTTCTCGCGATCAAGGCAAAGTTTTTTGGGTAGATGGAAGGCGCGTAATTCCCATGTTCCATCCCGCGGCCGCGCTCCGCGCCGGCGCGGTCTTAAAAGAACTGGAAAATAGTTTTAAAAAACTGCCGGAGTTATTAAAAGAAGATGCGCCGACGCCAGTCGGAGTGTTTAATGCCGGCAAGCCATCCGGGCCATTAACTCTTTTTTAGTTCATGTTGCTTGTCTCACTAAGAATAAACCCGATTATACGGATGCTGGTGCTTTCCGATTTCTTCATGCTGGCGGGCATAGGTTTTTTGGGGCCGATTCTGCCGATTTTCATTGCCACCGGCATAGAAGGCGGGAGCGTGAAAACGGCCGGATTCGCCACGGCTATTTACATGGTCATGTGGATCTTGCAAATTCCCATCGGCTGGTTCATAGACAGGCACGACGGCGATCGCGACGACTTTATTTTTCTCATCGTTGGTGCCTTCATTACGACAGCGGCCCTATTCCTGTTTACCGTGGCCGAGTATCCCTGGCACATATACGCTATCCAGGCCCTAGCGGGTCTGGGACGCGCCGTTGATTTACCCGCTTGGTACTCGCTTTTTACCCGCGGCATAGACAAAAAAAGGGAGGGGCTGGAATGGGGAGTGGAGAACGTAACCGTGGCGCTGGCGGTGGGCACGGTGGGGGCTCTCTCGGGGCTTATTACTGAAGCCTACGGTTTTAGGACGCTTTTTCTTGTGGCGGGGTTTACGGCACTGGTGGGGACGGTCGTACTCGTGCTCCTTTACCACTCGGTATTCGCAGAAAAGATTTCAGCTGATATTAAGACCGATGATAAATAAGGAACTCGCCAAAATTTTTCTGGAGATGGCGGAATTAATGGCCGTGGACGACGTGCCGTTTAAGCCGCAAGCGTATGAGCGCGCTTCCGAATCGGTCGGGTCATTCTCCGAGGACGTAAAGAGCGTTTATAAAGAAGGCGGCATTCCGGCTTTGAAAAATATTCCCGGCGTGGGGCAAGGGCTCGCGGAAAAAATTGAGGAATATGTGAGTACCGGCCACATCAAGGAATATGAGCAATTAAAAAAGAAACTGCCGGTGGATATCGCGGGGCTTACCAAAATTGAAGGCGTGGGGCCGAAAGGAATTAAGGTCTTATGGCAGAAATTGGGAATTAAAACCGTTGCCGATCTGGAGAAAGCCGCCAAGGCCGGAAAAATCGCTACACTTCCGAGATTTGGCAAAAAATCGGAAGATAAAATTTTAAAAGGCATTGAATTTGTAAAATCGCACGGCGGGAGATTTGTTTTGGGCGATATTCGCCCATATGTTAAAGAATTGGAATCAGAACTAAAAAGCTGGAAAGGGGTAGATGAACTTGTCATTGCCGGTTCGTTCCGGCGCTGGAAAGAAACGGTGGGGGATATTGATATTATCGCGGTTTCTAAAAAACCGCGGCCTGTTATGAATAATTTCGTGCGCATGAAGGACGTCGCGCACGTTTACGCTCATGGCGAAACCAAGTCCATGGTCAGGATGAAAAACGGCTTGGATGTGGATATCCGCGTGATTCCCGAAGAATCGTTCGGTGCCGCGCTAAATTATTTTACCGGCTCTAAAGAACATAATGTGGCATTGAGAGAACGCGCCATTAAAAAAGGATACAAGCTGAACGAATACGGCCTTTTCAAGGGGGCAAAGCGTATCGCTGGTAGAACCGAAGAAGAAGTTTATAAAACACTCGGGCTTCAATACGTAGAGTCGGAAATGCGCGAAAATAAAGGCGAAATTGAACTGGCCGCCAAAAATAATTTGCCGAGAATTATCGGGTATAAGGATTTAAAGGGCGATTTGCAGACGCAAACCGACTGGACCGATGGAAATAATTCCATTATGGAGATGGCGCTGGCCGCATATAAATATGGATTGGAATATATTGTGATTACTGACCATACTCGGACGCTCGCCATGACAGGCGGCGCGGATGAGAAAAAGCTGGTGCGCCAAATGGCTGAAATTGATAAAGTTAATTTGGAGTTAAAAAAGCGCGGGATTAAATTTAGAGTTCTAAAAGGCGCGGAAGTTAATATTCTCGCCGACGGGAAATTGGACATAAACGATAAAACTCTGGCGATGCTGGATTGCGTTGGCGCGGCGGTGCATACAAATTTAAAATTATCTAGGGCCGACCAGACCAAGCGCGTGATCCGCGCCATGGAAAATCCTAACGTGGACATTATTTTCCATTTGTCCGACCGCCTGATACAGAAGCGTGAACCGATAGAACTGGATTTTGACGAGATATTAAGGGCCGTCAAGCGCACCAAGACCATTTTGGAAATTGACGGCGAGCCCCATCGGCTGGATTTGAAAGACGAGCATATTCGCATAGCTCGCGAAGCTGGGATAAAGTTTTCCATTGATTCAGACGCGCACGCTATCTCGCACTTCGCCTTTTTGGAGTTCGGTATTGCCCAAGCTCGTCGCGGCTGGTGCGAGGCAAAAGACATAATAAATACGCTACCCATAGAAAAGATGCTACAGATGCTGAAGTAATTCACATAAAGTGAATAAGACCAATTCCTACCCTATACCATGCTATAGCATGGTATAGGGTAGGAGTGTGTAGAACGTATGCGGTGTGTTTTTTGATGTTGTCGATTTGTAGTTAAAGTCTTTGTTATGATCTCGGTTTTAACTTAAAGTGGTGTAAGGCCCGATGTTCTTGGTGTCCCAAAGACGTTGTTTGAAAAGTTATTACATAGTTTCTGATCCCAAGTATTTCACTGGTGAAATCTATCTCATCCTCACAGTCACTGGGGTGTACAAGCACACTTTTGTTGAGTTGGAAACAGCCCATCTCTTTTAATTTTCGTTGGAGCGCATTACGAGCCGCTTTGCGCGATTCCGGTATATCAAAAAGTATCACACTCCACTTTCCGTCCCAATATTCTGGGATTTTAAGCTTTAAACTCTCGAAGTCCAGTTTCTTGAGATGTTTTTTACCAAGTTTGGTGACTAACAGCGAAAAGTTGCCATTGCGGTCAGGCACTAATTCAACCAGTCGTCTTTGGCAAAGGCGCCGGAGGGCTCGCTCAAGACTTTGTTTTTCAAGATGCTTGTTTTTCTTTCGCGCGAACGGCTTCAGCGCTACCGCGAGTCCGGGGAGCGTGGCCGCGACTAAAACTACTCCAGCCCCCGCGAGAATCCCCAATATTAATCTCGCAATTTCTCCCTTCCGCGTCATCATGATATAGCTAACCCTGCCATGCTTGTCTATACCCATTTTATTCTATGTACTCTATGTCATGCTATAGCATAGCATAGGGTATTAACAGTTGGAATAGAGTACCAAAATAGAGTACATAGAATAAATTTGTCAGGGGCTTTGTCTAGTTAAAATTTTCGTGTTAGATTTCTAACCATGGATAAAAATCCTATTCTTGAAGTAGAAAATTTGTCGGTCACGATTGAAAAAGAGGAGATACTTTCCGGTCTCTCTTTTACGGTGAATGAGGGCGATGTTACGGCCATTATCGGGCCGAATGGAGCGGGAAAAACCGTTCTTTTCAGGACGCTTTTAGGGACATTGCCGTATCAAGGCGTGATTCGGTGGCGTCCGGATGTACGTATCGGATACGTCCCGCAGCGTTTTCAAATTGACAAGAATATTCCCATTACGGTGCGTGAGTTTTTTCTGCTGCATGAGAAGAATTTCCTGCTTTCCTGGGTAAATCATGATAAACGAATCCGTGAGGCGCTGGAGACCGTGGAATTGCCGGCCTCGGTCATGAACGAACGTCTCTCAACTCTTTCCGGGGGACAAGTCCAGCGGGCTTTGATCGCTTGGGCGCTTTTTGACAAGCCCAGTGTGCTTCTTTTTGATGAACCAACGGCGGGCGTGGATATTTCCGGCGAAGAGACGGTTTACAATTTACTTCACGAATTACAGGACAAATTCGGCATCACTATTATTCTCGTATCACACGAATTGAACGTGGTATTCAGATACGCCACTTCGGTCCTCTGCCTTAATAAATCGCTGGTTTGCTCCGGCGAGCCGCATGAGGTTTTAACACCCCAGCAGTTGGAAAAACTTTACGGCGAGACCACGTTTTATCATCACTTGCATACTAAAGAAGGAGAACACGTAGCATGAGCCAATTTCTTGATTCAAATCTTTTTTACAGCTTAATGGCCGGGCTCGGGACAGCGGTCGCCGCCGGTTTTTTAGGCGTTTTTATGATAATGAAACGGATGTCCCTGGTGTCCGATGCCTTGTCTCACGTGGCTCTGCCGGGAATTGCCCTAGCGCTCATATTTAATCTAAATCCTTTTATCGGAGCATTTGCTTTTTTGCTTTTAGCGGCAGTTTTGATATCAGGACTTGAGAAGAGAACCAATTTACCGATTGATGCCATTGTGGGAGTTTTATTTTCGGCAGCATTAGCTGCCGGGATTCTCTTAACTCCCGAGCCGGAACTTCTGGAAGCGTTATTCGGCGACCTAACAAAAATTACCCCGCTGGAGGCCTGGATTACAATAGCTTCATCATTGGCAGTAGTTGTCATAACTGTTTTAATCTCGCGACGCATCATGTTTTCCATCGCCGCTCCAGATTTATGGCATGCTTCCAAGTTGCGCGTTCAGTTGGCCAATTTCGTATTTCTTCTCATGCTGGCCTTAGTGGTGGCGCTCGGCATCAAGTTCGTGGGGACGCTACTTATGGGAACTTTAACCATAATACCGGCGGCTGCGGCCAAGAACGTAGCGAAAAATCTTTATAGTTTTGGTATTATCAGCATGGCCTTCGCGGCCGTTTCGGTAATGCTTGGCGTTGGAGCCGTTTATCTTTGGGGTGTTGCCGCAGGGCCGGCGGTGATCATTGCCAGCGCGGGGATATTTTTGCTGACGCTGGTTTTGGGTAGAAAAATATGAAGCCCGCAGAAGGCGGGCTAGACTTGGAAGATCCAGCGGATTAAACGAATCAGAGTAGTTGCAACTTTGGTCCGAATCCAATGCTCCTGGACCTCAATGATTGAGATTGAGCCGAGGCAATCATCTCCTGCATGCACTCTCATTGCTTGGCCGAGATGGCCAGCAAGATTTTCTGGTCTCAACTCGCGCCAGTTAATTCTAATCGTGAGGTGGTATGAAAAACTCTCTGATTTCTTCATAGCACTCTCCTTTCAATCAAGTAAAACCAAAAAAACCACTTAGTGGTTTCTTCGCAAGCCAGCTTAATGGCAACCATTCCCAATTTTTGGTAGACTTGGGCATCTAAAGTTTCCAGGAGGAGATGATGACCGGCGTCAACTGGAATCAGCTGCTCTTTCAGTGTTTGGATCAGTTACGCGGTCTGCGGCTGCGTCATCAGTTCGAGGTGTTACGTGTCCGGGAAATTGAAGTAGGGCGACATGGGGCGTGGAACTGGGGGAGAGCTCACTATTTTCCCACAAGTGGATGGTCCGTGGCAAATGATCCATGGTGGTACCGGATCCAGATCACACCGGCAGGATCTCTTCGCGAACGTCTTACAGACGTAGCGCATGAGATGGGCCATATTGCCCTTGAAGTGTTCCATCATCTCGGCGTTCTGCCTCGCGGGCCGGAAATTTCTATGAGATTTCTCTGGCTCTATGACTTCGAGCATGAACAGTCCGCGGAACGGTTTGCTGGGATGTGGTTGCAAGATCCACGGAACTATAAGGAACTTGTGGCACTCTTTCGTAGCAACCTCATCCCGCGCGGCTGGTGGGATGCGCGGTGCATCAGCTGAAACGATGAGCCGCCCCGCGAGGGGCGGCTCAACTTTTTTATTTGACTTCCGCCACAATTTTTTCAAACACTTTCGGATGTTGTTCGGCGATGGTTGCCAGCATTTTTCTGTTCAAGCCGATTTTCTTCTGATTTAAGGCGTTTATGAACTTGCTGTAGGAGAAACCCTGTCCGCTTAAGGCCCCGGATATTTTGGTGTTCCAGAGCGCTCTAAATTCGCCTTTTTTCTTTTTGCGGTGCTGGAAAGCGTAAACCCAGGCGTGCAGAAGTGCTTCCCGCGCTTGGCGCTCTTTGGATTTTCTGCCCCAAAGATACCCCTTGGCATATTTTAGGGTCTTCCTTCTTTTTTTCAGGGCGTGTACGCCGCCTTTGACTCGAGTCATAGTTTAGTTCTTAGCGACTAGTTCCTAGTCCCTAGCGTAAATTATCGTCTTAGGTTAGCTATAAGTTTATTCAGCATCTTCATAACTTCTTGTAACAATGCATCACATTTTTCAAACCCACGCTCTTTTATGAACCGTAGCGATTTCGCTAACTCTACCTGCGTTTCTAATTCCGCGCCGGACCCATAAGCTATTGATAAAAATTGCGCGAACTCTTTTCTATGCCTCCGGTTAAATCCCTCAGCAATGTTTGATGGGATTGAGATGGCAGCTCGCCGCATTTGTGAAGTTAGTCCGAACATCTCAGATTTGGGGAATATCCCTGTCGCAAGATAGATTACACGAACTAACTCCATTGACTTTTGCCATACCGTCAGTTCTTTATAAGAATTCATAGAAGAGTATCAAGTACTAGGCACCAGGAACTAGGAACTAGGCACTAGCAGCTTAGTTGTGTAAACCGGCGCGAATTTCTCGTTCATATACGCCGTAAATTGCTCGTTCGCCCTTGCCGCGGAGCTGGGTGGCACGACGCTCTTTGGCGTTAAAATGATTCTTGCGCGAAACCCGCCGGAGCAGTTTCCCGGAAGAGGTAATTTTTATGCGTTTGGTTATGGATTTTCTGGTTTTTAACACGGATTTTTTTACCCCCTATTCACCATTCGCTAATCGCCATTCGCCGCTGTCAGGCCTTTCTTATCATTCCCGTCACACCCTGCGGAATGCGCCTGGGGACCCCGTCGAGTGTAATATCAATCGGGATTAATTTCAAGAACTCATGGAACTTCCTCTCCGCCAAGTCGCGGTGCGCCTTTTCCCGTCCCCTAAGTGCCAAAAGCACATTCACCATATCGCCGCGCTCCAAGAATTTCTTGGCTTGCAGAGCCCTTACCTCCAAGTCATGCTTTCCCGTCTTAAATCCGATGCGTATTGATTTTACTTCGCCGCCGCTCTTTTTTGGTTTATGTTCGCGCTCCGAACGCTCCTGTTCATATTTGAATTTCCCAAAATCCATTATTTTGGCTACGGGTGGATTGGCGGTTGGAGCTATTTCAATCAGGTCCTCGCCGAGTTCACGGGCTTTGGCCAGCGCTTCGGCAAGCGTTAACACGCCCAAATTCTTTCCGTCATCGGTAATGACGCGAAGTTCCGGGGCTCTTATGTATTCATTTGTGCGGTAACGTTTTTGGATATTTTTGGAGTGCCTAGTCCCTAGTTCTTAGTACCTAGTTTTGACGCCGTTTTGTCTTCCTAGGCACTAGATACTAAGCACCAGGAACTAACGGGGTGGAAGCGGCGGGTAATGAGCCCGCGTCCAGGTCAGCATCAAGAAAAATAATTTACAGATATATCCGAATTTAATTTCACTCATGGGTTCTGAAATTCGGCAAAATATCCCATGACTGTTTCCGGCAATTGTCGTCACACATACCGGAGTTAGTGCAATCAAGCCCCAAATGACACCGGCAATCCGCCTAGGGGCGAGTACGGGCCGATGCTCCGAAGTTCTTTTCGGAGAAAGCAACTACGGCTTACGCCATAGCGGGCGCAAAAGCGCCATTGAATTTGAATACGTTTGCACGTATTTGTTTTGCCGAGATTTCTTTTACCCTCATTCTCCGTCAAATGACAGATTCGGAAGGGCAAGGCGAGAGTTGCTCGGCATCTCGATCTGAATTCTTCTTGATGTAAATGACCTGTCGAATCAGTGCGCTCCCGTGTTTCTACGAATAACTAATAGCAAATAATAAATAGCACGCGGTTATTAGTTATTGGTTATTTGTCGGACAAAGTTCTCCGCACTTCTCTTTCCGTGTCCCGACGGCGAATGGCTTCGCGTTTGTCTTCTTTACGTTTCTTTCTGGCAATGCCCACGAGAACCTTTATCCGCCGGTCTTTACTATATACACGGAGGGGAATTAGGGTCAAGCGGGCTTCTCGGGACTTCCCAATTAAGGTCGCGATCTCTGATTTATGCAGTAAAAGCCGCCTAGGGCGCTCTGGATCATATCCTCGCGGGGTATTTTGCGGCTGATAAGCGCGTATGGAAACGTTGGTGAGCCAAAGCTCGTGTCCCCTCGGGATTACAAAACCGCCGGCAAGATTTACGTGCCCGGCTCGTACGGCTTTCACCTCAAATCCCAAAAGCTCAATGCCCGCCTCGTATGTCTCCAGGATCTCATAGTCAAAAGACGCTTTTCTATTGACGGCGTAGGGCTCCATGCTACCTTTAACTTTAACACGTCCTAGTTTCGCTAACCCTTCCTTAAGTAAGTTAGTGAGCCAATTTCACGAGAAGGAGGTCCCGGGTGTTCAAGAACCGATTCACGGCCTGGGTCTTCTTAGTCAGAGTGATTCTATTCGGGGTCAGTGAACGCATCATCCATCGCTGGAAACGTTTTGTCTCTGGTGAAGAAAAAAGCCAGTACCTGATAAAACGAGAAAAGGCGCGCCAACAGTTAGAACTCGGTTTACCGAAGAAAGGAGAAGGACTCATGACCGGAGACCAGGACAAGGTATTGGCCGGAAACCCGCACCCGGAGGTTGAGGGGGACATAGACGAGATACAATGCTTGACTGGCTGGACGAAGGCGTGGTGTTTGCGGGTGTTAGCCGGAGTGTTGGTTCTCGCGGTTCTGGGTGTAGTTGTCGCTGTCGGCTGGGCAATCTACTCAATCCCCAAGTGAATATCAGACAGTCGGCTCGGGGCGCCCGCGGACGCACGCGGCGCCCTTTTGTTTTGGGGTAAAGTTCCAGTTTATTCCCATACTACCGCAAAGAGATTGCGGCAGATTCTTTTTCTATGAACAAATTATAAATAGCTAATTTAGGACGCCGCCGTTATATTTGGGGAATTTTTGGTGTGGGGGTAAACTGAAGCCAATGCGGGAAAAACTTAGGAATATATTAAAGAAAATTGCGGGCATCGGCGACGATATTCAGTTTTCGCTGTCCGAACCGCCCAGGCCCGAATACGGGGACTACGCCACGAATTTGCCTTTAGTTTTGGCCAAAGATAGGAAAGAAAATCCCATGAAGTTGGCCGCGGCGCTGAAAGGAAAATTGCTAGACGATTTGATTGAAAAAGTTGAAGTAGCCGCCCCGGGATTTTTGAATATTACCTTGACCAGCAAGGCCAAAGAATCAGCTTTCCATGAAATTTTGGGGAGTGGGGAGAATTACGGGAATCAAAGAACCAGCTCGGAAAAAATCCAGGTAGAATTCATCTCTGCCAACCCCACCGGCCCCTTAACACTCGCTAACGGCCGCGGCGGATTCTTTGGCGATGTGCTTTCTAAAGTTTTAGAAACGCGAGGATATGAAGTTGAACGCGAATACTATATTAACGATGCCGGAAATCAAGTGCGAACGCTGGGATTAGCAATTTTAGCTTCGACCGGTCTAGTCCCCGATAGCGAAGAATATTACAGGGGCGAGCATATTTCAGAATGGGCTGGGGAACATAAAGACGAGTGTGTAACCCTGAAAGACGACCCGGAAGCGCTTGGTAAAAAAGTGGCCGCTGACTTTTTGCGCACTATGATCCAGCCGGCTGTTGAAGAAAAAATGAAAATTAAATTTGATCGCTGGACCTCGGAAGATACTAATTTGCACAAAGCCGGATACGTTGGGCGGTTTCTGGAGCTCGCGAAATCAAATGGGCTGGTGTATGAAAACGAGAATGCGCAGTGGTTGAAAACAACTGATTTTGGCGATGATAAAGACCGTGTTCTGGTTACCTCTGACGGGTTCCTCACTTATCTTTTAGCTGACGGCGGTCACTATTTGGAAACCAAGGAGCGCGGTTTTGACCGAAAGATTTTAATTCTGGGAGCCGATCACCACGGCTATATCGGCCGCATTCAGGCCGTTGCCCAGATTGTTGGGCTCTTAAAATCCGAGGTTGTCATCATGCAGCTCGTGCGTTTGATGGAAGGCGGAGTGGAACGCAGGATGTCAAAACGAAAAGGAGTGTACGTGACCATTGATGAATTGATTGACGAAGTTGGGCTGGACGCGGTTCGCTATTTCTTTCTTGAAAAAAATCCGGAAACGCACATTGATTTTGATATAGCGCTTGCGAAAAAACATTCTAAAGAAAACCCGGTTTATTACGTGCAATACGCTCACGCGCGTATTGCCAGCATTTTCAGGAAGGGAGCAGTAATGCCGGATAAATTTGATTTTTCACTGCTTTCTTCGGATTCCGAGAAAACGCTGATATCTAAGTTAGTTCGTTTTCCAGAAATATTGGAAGATATTGCTGGCGATTATCGTATATCTCGTTTGGTGCATTATGTTTACGAATTGGCCAACGCTTTTCACGTTTTTTACGAAAAGAACCGGATTTTAGACGCGGAAGATAATATAAAAGAAGCTCGTACTAGTTTAGCTGTTGCGACTCAAATCGTCTTAAAGCGTGCACTTTGGCTTTTGGGGATGTCAGCGCCGGAGGAGATGTAGCGGACGCTCGATGGCTTTTTGGAAAACGTCTCAAATTCCCAGCGAGAATTTGAAACTCGCGTCGCTCCTCGGCGTCACCTCATAAAACTCGGTGAACCATGCCGCCTCGTCGCTCAGCGTTTCCAGAAAAGCTATCTTCGCTTAAGATTTGCTCAAGGTAGCCCGTTGGGCTTTAAAGAAGAAAAACGGCGGGGGCGTCTCTGACGCCCCCGCCACAGCGGGCCTAGGCCGTCTTCGCATCCGCAAAGGTCGGCTGGTTGGTCCTCCAGACGTCCGGGCAGCACCTGTCCGCAACGAACCCGGTGCCGGGATGCACAACCACCAGCTGGCCCGTAGTTGTAACCCCGACCATGAAAGGTTTCTGCTCACGGCCGTCCTCGAGCTTCCTCGCTAGCGTGAGAAGGAATCCTCCTCCCTCGGCCTTGACCTCGATCGTGGCCCTTTCGCCACCCACGACGGCTCCCTCCAGAATCACATGAGCCGGCCCGGAGAACTCGCTCAAGCGCACCTCGTCGCCTCTCACTGCATCGCGTTTCATCTCCATTCGAAAGCCCATTCTTTCCCTCCTTCCAGAAGCTGGATTTGCCTTAATGTGCCACGTTGACGGCTATTTAACAAGGGGAAGCGAGGGGACTCTTCCATTTTCATCTTTTTTCCGTTAGGATAAGGTACTCAATAAAAGGCCTTTTAGGCCTACCTTAAGAAAACACTCTAGCGAAGATAGCTTTTGTGGAAACACTCACTCGACGAGTCGGCATGGTCTCCGAGTTTATCGAGGGACGGCGAGGAGAGTGGTGAGTACGAAATCTCGCTGGGATTTCATGCGTTTTCCAAAAAGCTATCGAGCGACCGCTATGCCGACGGAGAAAGGCAAATCAGCTAAAAAGCATTTTAGGAACGCACTTAACACCGTGTCCGGCGCAGTTTTTTCGTCTCCGCCCGCTCCCGAGGCCCCTAAATCGGAAGTTGTCGCAAGAGAAGAAAAGACCTTAAAATTTTGGAAAGAAAAACGCATTTTTGAAAAATCATTGGAATCCAGGAAACGTGGCAAGACCTTCGTGTTTTACGAAGGTCCGCCAACGGCCAACGCCGCACCCGGATTCCATCACGTGGAGGCCAGAGTTTTTAAAGACATCATCCCGCGGTACAAATCCATGCGGGGGTATTATGTGCCAAGAAGAGCCGGCTGGGACACGCATGGACTGCCCGTAGAAATTCAAGTGGAAAAAGCGCTGGGATTCAAAACCAAACAAGACATTGAAAAATTCGGCATTCGGCAATTTAACGAAAAATGCCGCGAATCGGTATGGCAGTACGTCCAGGAATTTCAAAAACTGACGGAACGCATCGCTTTTTGGCTGGACGAAAAAAATCCTTACATCACTTATGAGCGTTCTTACATGGAAACGCTGTGGTGGATAATTTCCGAATTCTGGAAGAAAGATCTCCTGTACCAGGATTTCAAGGTTTTGCCGTGGTGCACCAGATGCGGCACCGGGCTTTCGTCGCACGAGGTGGCGCTGGGGTACAAATCCATCGTGGACGCTTCGGTTTACATCCGGTTTAAATTAACCAGCCAGGACCCCAGATGGAAAAATGTAGCCCTGCTTTCCTGGACCACAACTCCCTGGACCTTGCCGGGGAATTTGGCGCTTGCGGTCTCTCCGTCCATGCAGTACGTAAGAGTTCCGGACCCGGAAAAAAAGGGCAACTGGGTCGTCGTGGGCCAGGAAAATTTCCCATTGCTTTTGAAACGCGGGGTACTGCCTAAGGACTCTAAGGCCAGCGTGCCGTTCTCCGGCCGGGAACTCATTGGACTTTCATATCAGCCGCTTTTTGACGTGCCGGAGCTGGTTTCCGCGAATTCTTACAAAATTTACGAGGCCGACTTTGTTAAGTCCGATGAGGGATCGGGTATTGTGCATACGGCCGTTATGTACGGCGACGATGATTATAAATTAGGCAAGCGCTACGGGCTCCCGACCGTGCATACCGTGACCGATGCCGGTAAATTCATCGGCGCTCTCGGCGACGGACTCGCCGGCAAATACGTCAAAGCCAAGGAAACGGAGCTTTTGATACTGCAGCATTTGCAGCGCGCCGGCTCATTGTTCCGTGAAGAGGCCTACGAGCACGAATATCCTTTTTGCTGGAGATGCGAAACGCCGATTTTGTATTACGCTCGGTCGTCCTGGTGGGTGAGGGTTAACGCCGTTCGCAAGGAGCTTTTAAAAAATAACGAGACGATAAATTGGGTGCCCGCGCATTTAAAACGCGGCCGATTCGGCGAATGGCTGAAAGAAGAAAAGGACTGGGCTTTTTCCCGGGAACGATATTGGGGCACAACGCTCCCTATTTGGAAGTGCAACGCCTGCGGCGATATACTCGTCGTTTCCTCTGTGAGTGAGCTTTCGGAGCGGGCCATGAGCTCGGGGAACCGGTATATTTTGATGCGGCACGGCGAATCGGAAAATATCATGAAACAAATCGTGGTTTCCTGGCCCGAAGCCACGCCGTTTAGTTTAACAGAGAGGGGCAAGCACGCTACCCGCGAGGCCGCGTATTATCTTAAAGGCGAGAATATAAGTCATATTTTCGCATCCGACCTTACTCGCACCAAAGAAACGGCCGAGATCGTGTCGGAAGTTTTAGGCGGGTTAAGTATCAATTTTGACCCGCGCCTCCGCGAGATCAGGGCGGGTGTTATGAACGGAGAATCGGCCGCCGCTTACCGCAAATTATTCAGAACGCCGCGCGATAAACTCTCTAAGTCCCCCGAGGGCGGGGAGTCGCTTCTGGATGTAAGAGTCCGCTTGGAAGATTTTTTTCGCGAGACGGAGAAAAAATATCGCGGCCAAACCATCTTGATAGTTACGCACGCCGATCCCGCTTGGATGATGCTTGCCATGATGAAAGGACTGACCGAGGGGGAAATGATGGCGCAGTGGAAACAGCCGCACGGCGAATATTTGGCGCCGGCGGAGTATGAGATATATGAACCAAAACCCCTGCCGTTAAACGCCAAGGGTGAAGTGGACCTGCACCGCCCTTACGTTGATGAGCTGAAGGTCAGATGTTCGTGCGGTGGTATCAAAACGAGGGTGCCTGAAGTGGCGGACGTTTGGTTTGACTCCGGCGCCATGCCTTTCGCCCAGAGCCACTATCCTTTTGAGAACAAGGATTTGGTTGATAAGAAAAAATTCTTCCCGGCCGATTATATTTGCGAAGCGGTGGACCAGACCCGAGGCTGGTTTTACACGTTGCTGGCGGAGTCAACTCTGCTCGGCAAGGGCGTTCCTTACAAGAACGTGATTTCTCTGGGGCATGTCTTGGACAAGAACGGTCAGAAAATGTCCAAGTCCAAAGGCAACGCGGTAAATCCCTGGGAGATGATAGAAAAATACGGAGCGGACGCCATTCGCTGGTATTTTTACACCGTGAACGCTCCCGGCGACCCTAAAAAATTTGACGAGAAGGACATACTGGGCAAACTCCGCGGATTTTTGGGGACGTTTTGGAATTCCTTCGTGCTTTTTGACACCTATACCGAAGGCCGCGTAAAGCCGCGGCAAACCTCCACCTCGCTTCTGGACCGCTGGATACTTTCGCGCCTCGCTAAGCTTGTTAGCGCCGTCACCGAGCATTTGGACGAGTACGATATTGTTTCAGCGGCGCGCCTTATAGAATCATTTACCGTTGACGATTTTTCCAATTGGTATTTGCGAAGGTCGCGCCGCCGCTTCCAAAGACCTAAAAATAAGCGGGAAAAGGAAGAAGTGGCCGGTGTTGCGGCTGAAGTGCTTAAAACTCTGGTTCTGGTCTTGGCGCCTTTTGTGCCGTACGCGGCCGAAGCCGTTCACCAAGGGTTAAAAGAGAAAATCCAGCTCTCGGAAGAAAGCGTGCACTTGGTTTTGTGGCCTAAGCCCAATGGGGCACTTCAAAAATTAGAACTTGAGAAAAAAATGGGTACGGTTCGCGGTATTGCGGCCGATGCCTTGAAAGCGCGCGCCGCAGCCGGTGTCAAAGTTCGCCAACCGCTCGGAGAATTAAGGATCAAAACGCTGGAATTAAGCCGATACCCGGAATTACTGGACCTTATTCAGGAAGAAGTTAACGTGAAAAAGATCGTAATTGATAAAAAATTGTCAAAAGTGGGGGTGGTGTTGGATACCGCCGTTACCGAAGTTTTAAGAAGAGAAGGCATAGCCAGAGAGATAATTCGCAATATCCAGGAATTGCGCCGTGACTTAGGATTAAAGCCCAAGGAAAAAATAATTGTTCAGTGCGCCGGGTCGGAGAAGGGCATCGCGGTCATCAACGAATGGCAAAAACAGATAAAAACGGAGACCAATACTGTAAAAATTATTGTTGGCGGCAAGCGCAAATTCCGCGTGGAACGCGAACTGCCTTTGGGCGGCGAGAAGCTTTGGTTAGGTATCCGCTAGTGAAATCAAAATTCAAAAATCAAAAGTCAAAATGACAAGTCAAAATTCAAAAATTAATCGCGAAGCGATACCATAATTTTGATATTTAATTTTTACTTTTTGCGTTCGTAGCTATGTACCGCACCCGGACATTTGTTTTGGGACATACCGAAAAAGGGGAAGCAGATTTGAGTTTCTCGCTCTATACGGAGCGTTTCGGCCTAATTCGCGCGGTAGCTCAAGGAGTTCGCAAGATATCCGCCAAACTTAAGGGCCATCTGGAGATATTCAGCGAGACCGAGATAACACTGGTTGAAGGAAGGGGCGGCTATCGCCTGATTGGCGCGTCGTTAATTGATTCCCACTTGGGTATAGTGTCGTCTTTGGAAAAACAGAGATTAGCCGCCTCCGCTGCTACTATACTCTCAACCATCGCTTTTGAAGGTGAAGATAAAGCGATCTGGCGGGTACTTTCGGATTTTTTTAAATTGCTTGATACAGAGAATTACATACCCGATGCCGAGCACGACAGGGCGCTTATTTGGTTTCTCTTAAATTTACTCTCGGTTTTAGGATATGCGCTATCGCGCGATACAGATTTGGTCAGTGACGATAACTTGAGAGAATACGTAAAACGCTACGAAGAATTTACTATCCAAAAGGCCTTGGGTGAGTCGCTATCCAGTGAAGACCTTAAACGCATTTTGCGTCTTGTATCGCAGTCATTTGAAAGATATTTGGGATTTAGGTTCCTTTTTCTTAATCAAACCGCCAATGCGATATAACCCTACTGAATATTGGGGTATACCCCGTTAGAAATTTAGCAGCCAGCATTTAGATACTAACCGTTCTTAGTTATATAATAGCTCCCACATCATATCTCGTTCTTTTTATGCTATTTCTAACGGGGTATAATTATTCTCAATGAGCAAATTGGAAGACGCAAGACACTCTCTTTATGAGCCCGGCCAAACGCCGGAAATTGAGCCGAAATTTTTCGGTAGACCTAAGATTGGCGACACCGAAACCAAAAAATCCTGGGAAGAAATACAGAGGAATACCGCCGCAGAACCTTCACCAAGTCATGCTCCGCGGAAATCCTTCAGGTTCGGGATGATTGCGGCGGCGGTCTTTTTGGTGGGGATTCTCGCCGTTATCGGTGTTTTCTTTTTCGGATTTCAGAAGCAGGACCTGACTATTCGTATATTCGTTAAAGACGAGATAGAGTCGGGCGAAAAAACAACCTATCAGGTCTCATATAAAAATCAGGGCGCGAAAAAACTGCAGGATGTGGAACTCTCGTTCACCTATCCTGGCGGTTCCATTCCGCTAAAACGCGAAGAAGATTCTACTGACCTGCTTCATACAAGAATTACCCTCGGTGATATTGAGCCGGGCAAGGAAGAATCCATTGAGGTCTCAGCCCGACTTTTCGGCAAAGCCGGGGAAGTTAAAGCCGCTGAAGCCGTTATATTGTATCGCGCCGAGGACGGCGCGGCGCGTTTTGCCGTTAAAGCCAAAGCCGAAACCAAGATTGTTCGTGTGCCACTGGTATTAAATATCAACGTGCCGGACAATCTGCGCTCTAATCAAAACGTGGTTATAACCGTTGATTATTCCTCTAATGCCCAAGCACCCTTTGAAAATATGCATATGGGTATTGAGTACCCGCCGGGATTTACTTTTGTTTCCGCTGACCCCGCGCCCAGCGAGGGCGACTCCGTTTGGTTTTTGGGAGCAATCGCTCCGGGGGATTCCGGCAGCATAACCATTAACGGCGCCATCTCCGGCGCCCCCGGTGAGATCAAAACCTTCACGGTCCAGGCCGGCCCGTATAACGCGCTTACCAAAGAATGGATGCCCTATCAGACAGCCTTGAAAATTTCAACTATTGCTACTCCACCCTTGTCCATAGAGCAAAAAGTCAACGGAGCCAGAGAAATCACGGTAAAACCCGGTGATAGTTTGCGCTTCCAACTGCATTACAAGAACAATCTGGACATTACTCTTAAAAATATTTCCGTGGAAGTGGCGCTCGGCGACAGTACTTTGGATCTGGCGACACTTGAAATAAAAGACGGCGAATACAATGGCGCTAAAGGTAAAATTGTTTGGAACGCCGCTTCCTTCCCGGCTTTCGCCTCGCTTCCTTCCAAAAGCGAGGGAGATCTGGAGTTTTCCATAAGAACATCAGCGACAGTTCCCGATAATATAAAAACCCCAACCATTACCTCAAGTGCTGTGATCAACGCCGGCGAAGCACCTGCGGGGCTATCAGGCCTTCTGCTTTCAAGCGAAGATATTATTACGGCAAAATTCACCACGAAATTGACACTTTCCTCGCGGGCCCTGTACCACAATCAATATATCCCGACCCTGGGCCCCTTGCCGCCGAAAGTAGGGCAGAAAACCAGTTTTGTGATAATCTGGCAGTTGGCTAACAGCATTAATGACACCGCGGGCGTTGAGGTTCGCGGCAAATTGGCACCCGGAGCCGTTTGGGAGGGGACGGTAAATCCCTCTAATGCTTCAATTTCATTTGACCAGGGGTCTGGCCTCATAGTTTGGCGAGTAGGGTCAGTGCCCGCCGGAACCGGTAATATTAAACCATCTCCCATGGTCGCGTTTCTTGTCAGTGTCACACCCGGGGAAAATCAAATAAACCAGACACCGGCGCTAGTTAGCTCCATTGAAACCAAAGGACACGACATTTTTGCCAATCAGGACTTAATAATGCCAGGTGAGCCGCTGACAACGGAATTAAAAAGCGACCCCACGACATCAGCCAAAGATTGGCGCGTGGTTAAGTAATAAATCTACCAACTTATGACTGCGGACAATCTGACGCTTATGGATAAAATCGTGTCACTCGCCAAAAGGCGCGGTTTTGTTTTTCCCGGGTCGGAAATTTACGGCGGGCTCGCTGGCTTTTATGATTTCGGCCCGCTTGGCGCAGAATTGAAATTTAATATCAAACAAGCTTGGTGGAAGGCGGTTGTATCGGAGCGTGATGACGTTGTCGGTTTGAGCGCCGCTATTATCATGAACCCAAAAGTGTGGGAGGCGTCGGGACACGTTATCGGCTTCTCTGATATTTTGGTGGAATGTTCTAACTGCCATAGAAGGTTTAAAGCAGATGATTTCGGCGAGGATAAAATTAAAATACAGGTAAATAGGATTCCGGGCCTTTCGGATAAATCGTATGAATTAATCACGGATTTTAAAGATGTTGTTTGTGAGAGTTGCGGCGGAAAGAATACGCTAGGATTTCCGCGTAAATTCAACCTGATGTTCAAAACTTTTGTCGGCCCCGTGGAAGGCGATGCCTCGGTCGCGTATCTTCGCCCCGAAACTGCTGGCGGCATTTTTGTGAATTTCAAAAATATCCTTGATACTATGCGAGTTAAAGTTCCTTTCGGTATCGCGCAGATTGGCCGGGCATTCCGAAATGAAATCAATCCAAAGGATTTCATTTTTCGTACACGCGAATTTGAGCAGATGGAGTTGGAATATTTCGTGAAGCCGGGACATGATGACAAAGCTTTCAGGATGTGGGTTGATGAGCGTCTTGCATGGTACAAACGCATTGGTCTGAACAACATACATTTACGAGAACAATCAACGGAAGAACGAGCACATTATTCAAAAGCAACAATAGATATTGAGTATGATTTTCCTTTCGGTCGGAAGGAAATTGAAGGAATTGCGAATCGCGGCAATTTTGATCTACAGGCTCATACTAGGGAGGGGGATAATCTTTCTTATTTCGACGAGGAGACTAAAGAGCGGTTTATACCATATGTAATCGAACCATCCGCAGGAGTTGAGCGGATTCTATTTGCGCTTCTTTGTGATGCTTATCACGAGGAGGAGAACCGCACCGTCCTGCGACTTGCACCCTCCATTGCTCCCTATAAAGTCGCCGTGTTCCCGCTACTTGCGAATAAGCCCGAGCTGGTGGAGCGGGCACGCGCTATCTATCGAAATCTAAAACAGCATTTTATGACCGCCTGGGATGACCGGGGGAATATCGGCAAACGCTACTATAGCCAGGACGAAATTGGCACGCCATTCTGTATCACGGTGGATTTTGAAACGTTAGAAGACGGCTCCGTTACTGTTCGCGACCGCGACACTATGCAGCAGGAACGAGTTAAGGATTCGGAATTGGTTGAATACTTAAACGCGAAAATCAAGTAAGGCCAAACCCTAGACCATAAGAGAAAAATAAGCTAGTATGCTTTCGCATGTTTAAGAAAATCACTTTACCCAATAAACTCCGTATCATCACCACCCCCATGAAAGGCACGAATACTGTGACGGTGCTTGTTCTTTGCGGCACAGGTTCAGACAACGAGACCAATAAAGAAGCTGGTATTTCGCATTTTTTGGAGCATATGTTCTTTAAAGGAACAAAGAAACGCCCCACGCCGCAGATTATTAAAGGTGAAATGAACCAAATGGGCGGTATACAAAACGCTTTTACATCACACGAGATTACCGGTTATTACATAAAAACTGCGAAGACCCGTCTTGACCGAGCACTAGAGATTCTTGCGGACATCTATATCAACTCATTGCTTGATCAAAAGGAAATCGATCGCGAGCGTCAAGTAGTGATTGAGGAAATGCACATGATTGCCGATACTCCCGAGCGTCAAGTTGGCATTGAATATGAAAAGTTGCTTTATGGCAATCAAAATGCGGGCAGGGATATCAGCGGTACCGAAGAGCATATTCGCTCTTTCACGCCAAAACATTTTAAGGATTATTTCAACCGCCAATACACAGCACAAAATACTGCCGTTGTGGTAGCGGGGAATTGCGATGAATCGTATGTCACAAGGAAAGTATTAGCGCTTTTTAGTAAGGTTCGTGCCACCAAGCCTAAACCTTTTGGTTCGTTCCGTGAGTTGCGACATAAGAATCCTCAAACGAAAGTAATTTTTAAAGAAACCGATCAAACACATATTTTGCTAGGATTTCGTGGTATTCCCGGGGTGGATAAAGACCGTTATGTCGCAGATATGCTAGCCACAGTTCTTGGTGGTAGCTGGAGTTCGCGTATGTTTGATACAGTGCGTGAGCGTTTGGGTCTTGCGTATCATATAGCGACAGATCACAGTGCTTATTCCAATCGCGGGTGTTTAGTAACTTATGCCGGTGTGGCCCATTCCAATGTTGAAAGGGCTACGGCGGCTATTATGGGTGAATACAGTAAGATGATAGAACGGGGCGTTAATGTATCTGAGCTTACAAGAACTAAAGAGTATATTAAAACTCACACACTTATCGCAATGGAGGCTTCTAATGCTGTCGCCAATTTTGTCGGTAGCGAGGAGATGCTTACTGGCAAACCTCTTACAATTGATGAAGTTTTTGCTAAGATTGATGCAGTAACGCCAGCTCAAGTTCAGGCGTTAGCAAAAAAGCTATTTAGGCCGGAACGGCTTAACTTAGCCATCATCGGGCCCTTCAAGGACGAGGAGAAGTTCAAAAAGCTTCTAAAACTCTAAACTATGTCGGGTAGTGAAACTCCGGATGGGATAGAGCGGACTATTATTTTATAACGGGATTTACTCAATAAATTTGCTTGTAAGCAAGAAAATCGGTAGTTTCATAGTATTATTACTTATCCGAAGTTCTACTACCCGATATGCAAATACAAGTTAATCGCCACTACGTTGATATCTCTACCTGGACAATGGTCAGGTTCTTTTCCGTGATACTCGGGCTGGTACTGCTGTATATGTTACGGGATATCGTAGCGATACTTTTATTTGCGGTGGTTCTGGCTTCGGCCATGGAACCCGCCATTGAGTGGTTCCAGCGTCTCCGCGTTCCGCGGATTTTATCCACTATACTTATTTTTTTGGCGGCCATCTCAACTCTGGTATTCGCCGTTTATCTTATAGTGCCGTTGCTCGCGGAAGAACTGCAGGGCTTCACTCTTACCTATCCGATATTTGAACGGCAGGTTTTGCGTGAAATTCAGGGTATCGGTAATTTACCGTTCATCGATTTCATTCGGGAAAACGCCCGCGGCCTATTAGCGGAGCCGTCACAGTATATCTCTGGATTTTCCAGTGGGGTGGTGTCGTTCACTTCCGGTTTTTTCGGTGGGGCATTTTCGGTAGTTATCCTGATAGTGGTGTCATTTTATCTTGCCATAAAAGAAAAGGGGATCGAGGACTTTATACGTATAGCTCTGCCCCTAAAATACGAAAGCTATTCAGTGGATCTGTGGCTTAGGGCGCAGAAAAAAATGGGGCAGTGGTTGAGGGCCCAGCTGCTTTTGGGGGCCCTGATAGGGGTCGGGATCTACCTTGGTTTAACGCTTCTTAACGTAAAATACGCTTTGGTATTCGCATTTATTGCCGCTATTTTTGAATTAGTGCCCATCGCGGGGCCGATACTGGCGGCTGTTCCGGCTACCTTGATAGCTTTTCTTCAAAGTCCCTTTTTGGCGCTGATGGTAATTATTCTTTATGTAGTGGTGCAGCAGTTGGAATCGCACATTGTGGTACCCCTGGTAATGAAAACCACATTCGGCATTTCACCGATCGTGGTGGTTATAGCGCTTTTGATAGGCGCGGAACTCGCGGGAATTCTGGGACTTTTGCTGGCGGTGCCGGTAACCGCCGTATTAGTGGAGCTTCTGAATGATTTTGATAAGAAAAAACGCAGGCAGAGCAGCGCATGATTGGTAAGGCAAGAGCAGATCTGACCGGGATTGCCGGGGGGCAAGTCATCGCCCTTTTTCTTTTGCTTTTGCTGTTCCTTTTGGATTTCTGGGCGTCGGGTTTGCCTACCGGGACCCTATTCCCCCAATGGGATAAAGCAGTACATACTCTGGGAGGGGCGCTGGTTGCCGGTCTTTTCTATCCTTATTTCCCGCGGACTAAAGTACTTCTCTTTTCAGTTTTCTTAATCGGAGCGGTCTTTGAGGTCATAGAATTTTTGGTTTCCGCGACACCAGCCGAGTATGGCGGGCCTCTATGGTACGCCTTGGATACCGCATTAGATATCATCGTTGATGTCGCGGGAGCTTGGATTATGCTATGGCTAATAAGACGTTTTGGGCATGAATAAAAAACCTTATTTCATCACTACCCCCATTTATTACGTCAACGACGTGCCGCATATTGGGCATGCTTATACCACGGTGGCGGCCGATGTCTATGCCAGATGGCGGAAATCCATGGGGCAGGATGTTCGTTTGCTCACAGGGACGGATGAGCATGGTGATAAAATTGAAAAAGCCGCAACCGCTCGCGGCAAAGACGTCAAATCCTATGCTGATGAGATTTCGTCAGTATTCCGCGAAACTTGGGACAAACTCTGCGTTCAATATGATCGTTTTATTCGGACAACAGATTCCGATCACGGGGCGACCGTCAAACAGTTCATGCAAAAAATTTATGACCGCGGTTTTGTCAGCAAGGGTATTTACGAAGGACTTTACTGCGTGGGGCATGAAGCATTTCTTAACGAATCAGATCTAGTTGATAACAAATGCCCGGACCATCAAACTATCCCCGAGCGGCACAAAGAAGAAAATTACTTTTTCCATTTAAGCAAGTTTCAGGATCAATTAATTAAACTGATTGAATCAGACGAGCTGGTTATAGCGCCAGATGAACGCAAAAACGAGATCTTGGGTAAATTACGCCAAGGATTGGAAGATATTTCCATTTCGCGTTCCATGAAGAAAACCAAATGGGGGATACCAATTCCCCGGGATGAAACCCAGACTGTTTACGTTTGGGTAGACGCGCTGATTAACTATTATACCTACGGTAGCCAAGAAAAATGCTGGCCAGCGGATTTGCATTTAGTCGGCAAAGACATTCTTTGGTTCCACTCCGTTGTTTGGCCAGCCCTGCTTTTAGCGGCCGGTGAAGAGCCGCCTAAAAAAGTTTTTGCTCACGGTTTTTTCACGATTGGCGGCCAGAAAATGTCCAAAACACTCGGTAATGTCATTACGCCGGATGAGATAACCCAAAAATTTGGTGTGGATGGCGCCAGGTATCTTCTGCTCTCGGCATTTCCCTTCGGCGCGGACGGCGATTTTGACTGGGATAAACTTACCGAAAAATACAATGCCGATTTGGCGAATGGTATCGGGAATTTGGCAGCTCGTATTACTACGCTAGCAGCCGAGCAGGAAATTAATCTTCTTGGGTTAAGCGGTGAATCACAGAAATATATTGATTCATTGGCTCAGGAATATCAAAACTTAATGGAGTCGCTGGAGTTTTATGGTGCTATAAATATTATTCAACAACTTGTTTCCTATGCTGATCAGTTAATCAATAAAACGGAACCATGGAAATTTTTAAAAGATAGGAGAAAGACCATGTTGATAGAACCCCTGGCTGTGCTTAGTAAGATAGCTGAACTGCTACAGCCGCTTATGCCTGATTCTTCGAGAAAAATTTTAAGTGGACTAGGGATTAAAAAAGCTCCAGAGGGTTTTTATCTTTTTATTCCTAGTGTAAAAATTGACCCCCTTTTCCCGCGCAAATGAAAAAGCAGCAAGGCCAAGTGTGCCCGAATGTCACTCGGCGGGGGCGGAGGTGAATCCCAGGATGTTGAAACGATGCGCGCTTGGGTACGCACCATCATCCTCTCAGGCCAACCCCGGATGAACCCCTTGCCGCTCTTGCTGCGAAAATATCATAACACATGCCGCGACTAATTGACACTCATACCCACGTTCAGTTTCCCGTTTATAATGAAGATCGCAAAGCCGTAATTTCGCGGGCGCTCGAGGCGGGAATTTGGATGGTGAATGTCGGAACCCAAGAGTCCACTTCACAAAGCGCCATAGAACTTGCCGAAAAATATCCCGAAGGCGTTTATGCCTCTGTGGGATTCCATCCGGGGCATATTGTGCCGACGCATCACGACGAGTGGGAAAAAGAACATCCCGCCGAGGAAGTTTTTGATCTGGAAAAACTTCGTGAATTGGCCAAACATCCCAAAGTATTAGGCATAGGCGAGTGCGGACTGGATTACTACAGAGCGACAAGCGACATGGGACAAGAGACAAGGAAAAAGCAAAAAGAAATTTTTGAAGCGCAAATTCAACTTGCTAAAGAATTAAAAAAGCCGTTAATTATCCATTGCCGTGAAGCATTCGCCGACTTGATTGAGTTACTTGTCTCATGTCACATGCCCCATGTCGCTAACCCTGGCGTCATCCATTTTTTCAGCGGCACGGTTGATGATGCCAAAGCCCTGATGGATCTGGGGTTTTATCTGGGATTCGGCGGCGTAATCACGTTTGCAGAAAGTTATCGCGACATCGTTGAGTCAGTGCCGCTTGATAGAATTGTCTTGGAAACCGACGCGCCGTATGTGGCTCCTATGCCTTATCGGGGCAAACGTAATGAGCCCCTATACATGGAAGCCGCGGTTGCTAAGATCGCCGAGTGGAAAGGAACAGATATTGATATAGTGAGTAAAATTACAACAAAAAATGCTCGCCAGCTTTTCAACATTTAACAACATTCTCATATTCTCAAGAATGCGAGAATGTTAATTTTTCGGGCGAGGCGTTAAAAGGGTCCGCCGTTTCGGCTTGAATCGGCGATAGAGCGCCTGTATAGTGAGCTTTGTATATGCCGGGTAGTGAAAATTTGATGGTTCGCCCGCCGCGGGCGGGCGAACGAACCCGGCTTAATCAAATTTCTACTACCCGGTATGCGCTACAACCCGGCGAAAATTGAGAAGAAATGGCAAGCTAAATGGCTTAGGGATAAAACCTACGAGCCGAATTTTAAGGGAGCCAAGAGACCCTACTACAACTTAATGATGTTCCCGTATCCTTCGGCGGAGGGGCTTCATGTGGGCAATGTCTTCGCTTTTACCGGCTCCGACATTTACGGGCGCTTTAAGCGCATGCAAGGACATGACGTTTTTGAGCCCATTGGACTTGACGGCTTCGGGATTCATTCGGAAAATTACGCCCTGAAGATCGGCAAGCACCCCGCCAAACAGGCCAAGGTTTCGGAAAAGAATTTTTACCGGCAGCTTTCGAGCATCGGCAACGGATTTAGCTGGAATGAGCGACTAGAAACCTACGATCCAGAATACTACAAGTGGACCCAGTGGATTTTCGTCCAGATGTTTAAGCACGGCTTGGCATACCGCAAAAAGGCAAAAGTTAATTGGTGCCCTTCGTGCAAAACGGTGCTGGCGGATGAGCAGGTCATAAACGGGAATTGCGAAAGATGCGGCACGGCGGTCATAAAAAAAGACCTGGAGCAATGGTTTTTTAAGACCACGGATTATGCCGAGCGGCTCTTGAATAATCTTGAAAAAATTGACTGGTCGGAAAAAATAAAAATCGCTCAAAGGAATTGGATCGGAAAATCCGAGGGCACGGAGATCAGTTTTGAGATTAAAAACAAAAATTTAAGTATCAAGGTGTTTACCACCAGAGTAGACACGCTTTGGGGGGCTACATTTTTAGTGTTGGCTCCGGAGCATCCGATAATCTGGGAATTAAAAAATCAAGTATCAAATAGCAAAGAAATAGAAAACTACGTTCAAAATGCAATTAAAAAGTCTGAACTTGAACGGGCTGCTGAAGGAAGAGAAAAAACAGGAATCGAAGTAAGGGGAGCGAAAGCAGTTAATCCCTTAAATAACCAAGAGTTACCGATTTGGATTGCGGACTACGCGCTTATAAATTTTGGCACCGGTGCTCTATTTGGAGACGCACACGATGAACGCGACGTGGCTTTTGCGAAAAGATACCATATACCGCTGAAGCCAACTATAAAACCGGCCGATGAAGAAAAAATTGAAGGGGTTTTTATAGAAGATGGAGTTTTGTACGACTCAGGTCAGTTCAGTGGCATGACTTCATCTGGGGCCAGGGTTGCCATCACGAAGTGGCTTAGCGAAAAGGGAAAGGGTAGAAAAGTTACCACATATCGCATCCGTGATTGGCTGATTTCGCGCCAGCGCTATTGGGGGCCGCCCATCCCGCTTGTTTTCTGTGAAAACTGCGCGGGGAAAATCAAAAATCAAAAATCAAAAATCAAAATTAAGGAAGGATTTAATAAGGGCGAACTGGAAAATCCGGGCTGGATGGCGGTGCCGGAAAAAGATTTGCCGGTAAAATTGCCGTTTATCAAGAATTTTCGGCCCACGGGGACGGGTCAGTCGCCATTGGCGTCAGTTAAGTCGTTTTACGAAACAAAATGTCCCAAGTGCGGCGCTAAGGCGCGTCGCGAAACCGATGTTTCCGATACTTTTCTGGATTCGGCCTGGTACTTTCTTCGGTATCCCAGCGTAAAAATGCAAAATTCAAAGATCAAAATTCAAAATGAGAATGCAAAAAGTTCAAATTTAGGAATTAGAAATTCGGAATTAGAAATTCCGTGGAATCAGGAAATTACACGGCGATGGTTGCCTGTCCAGATGTACATCGGCGGGGCGGAGCACTCGGTTCTGCATCTTTTGTACTCGCGGTTTCTTACGATGGTATTCAAGGATTGGGAGCTTTTGGATTTTGAGGAGCCGTTCACGATATTTCGTGCACACGGACTCATAATCAAAGACGGCGCCAAAATGTCCAAATCCAAGGGGAATATTGTAAATCCGGACGATTACATCAAGGCCTACGGCGCTGACGCCTTGCGACTTTATTTGATGTTTACCGGACCATTTCAGGAAGGCGGGGATTTTCGCGATTCGGGGATTGCCGGGATGACCAGATTCTTAAATCGGGTTTGGAGGTTCTACTCTGAAAAATCAAAAATCAAAAGTCAAAAATCAAAATTACAACTCAAAAATCAAAAGTTGGAAAGAATAGTTCATCGAACAATTAAGAAAATAACTGAAGACATTGTAGGGCTGCGCTACAATACAGCGATTTCGGCACTCATGATACTTTTGAACGAGTTTGAGGAGTTTCCGGGGGCTGTTTCGGGCGAAGACGTCAAAATATTTTTGCAATTATTAGCGCCTTTCGCGCCGCATATCGCGGAAGAGTTATGGTCCCGATTTTTCGCAGACAAAAAATCGAGGATCCGCGATTCGCGAAGCGAATCGGGACAGCAAAGAGACAAGGGCTCAATTCATAAATCCTCTTGGCCTTCGTATGACGAAAAACTTATTCATGAAGATACGTTTCAGTTGATAGTGCAGGTAAATGGCAAGGTGCGTGGCAGGATAAATTTGCCAAGAGGTGTCTCACAAAAAGACGCCGAAAGCGCGGTGCGTGCAGATGCCGCAGCCGCCAAGTTCTTGACGAGTGAGCCGCAAAAAGTCGTTTTCGTTCGTGATCGGTTGATTAACTTTGTGGTTTAAAGACTTTAACTAATATGATTCGTGGAATATATTTTGATGTAGGCCGCGTTCTGGTCTAGAGTCTTGGAAAAAATGAAGCTTCTAAAATAGCAGCAAAAATTCTAGATGTTTCGCATGAAAAATTGATGCCGGATTTCACAGCTTATATTTCCAAGGTTGCCGAAAACAAAATCTCCGAGCAGGAAATGTGGGAGAGCTTGGGGCAGAAATACAAACTGCCTAAATCAAAAGTTAAAAAGCTTCTCCCTATATTTTCGAGACGGCGAATAAAGCCGCAAAAAAGTATTCTAGCAATAGCACAAAAGCTTAGAATAAGCGGTTATAAAGTCGGAATTCTCTCCGATGTTATTCCTACCCACGCTCAAATTGTTCGTGCGGCTGGTGTTTATCGTGGATTTAGACCAGTACGCCTTTCTTATAAAACAGGCATCAGCAAAAGAAAAAAGCAGGCTTTTGTTCTTGCGGCTCGGGCAATGGGGCTCAAGGCCTCCGAGGTAGCATTTACTGATGATCACAAATATTTGGTTGCGAAAGCAAAACAAGCTGGAATGAAGGCCTTCGTCTATAAAAATGCGCATCAACTCATCGTTTCACTGAAACGACTAGGTGTTGATGTTAAAGTTAGCGGTTAGTTTCCCACGACCATGAAAATAATTGAACTAAACGGCCACACCTTCCTTGGAGTTCTTTTTGAAGCGGTCAAAGCTTTACGTGCCGGCAAAATAATTGTTTATCCGACCGATACGGTTTACGGCATCGGCGGGAACGGGCTGGATGTGAAAATTGTCAAAAAAATATTGAAAATTAAGCATAGACCCTTAGAAAAAGGCATGATTTTGCTTGTTCGCGATATAGCCATGGCCCGAAAATACGCTTACATTGACCTTTGGGCCGAGGGCGTTTTGGCAAGTTTATGGCCGGGGCCGGTAACGGTGGTGCTCCACAAAAAAGACATTGTACCGGAAGAAGTTTCGGGTGGCGCCCAAACCATTGCGCTTCGCTTGCCCAAAAATCGTTTTATAAATGACTTGACGAAACAGCTTGATTTCCCGCTGATTTCCACTTCGGCCAATATTTCCGGCGATCCTTCCCAGCCGAAAACATTGACTCGTTTTTGGGAAGCTCTGCAAGACGCCAAGGTGAAGCCCGATCTCGTGATTGACGCCGGAGAGCTTCCCGCGAACGAGCCCTCAACCATTATTGATCTCACGGACAGAAAAAATCCCGTGGTGGTGAGAAAGGGCATTCTAACTAAAGCCGATTTGGACCAAATGCTTTCTAAACACAAATGAATTTTTTTAACGGCGGGGCACTCGCGGATTCAGTTTTGGAAGAAACAAAAACTCTTATAGGTAGTAAGCGTCTCTCGCTCGGTATAGTTTCCATAGGTGAGAATGAGATCTCACAGAGATTTATCACGGAAAAAGAAAAAAGAGGACACGAGCTGGGAGTTTCAGTGAAACATTATAGTTTAGCGTCTGAAAATTCTAAGGCCCTGCGCCGCCGCCTCGCCGAACTGGTCAAAAAGTCCGAGCATGATGGCTGGATAGTGCAATTGCCTCTACCCAGAAATGTTAACGCCCAGTACGTTTTAAACTCTATTTCCGAAGCGGAAGACATAGATTGTTTGAGCCAGAAGTCCTTGGGGGCGTTAGCGGCGGGGAGGTCCAAAATACTGCCGCCGGTGGTCGCGGCCGTCAAAACACTACTGGGCAGCCAACAGATTAACTTAGTTGGAAAAAAAATCGTAATTCTCGGCGCGGGGCGCCTCGTGGGGCGGCCCGTGTCACTCTGGCTTTTGTCACAAAACTTGCCGTTCGCCGTGCTTACGGAAGAATCAAAAGACATGGGGCAAGAGTTGCAAAAAGCGGATGTAATTATCTCCGGTGTCGGTAAGCCGGGACTTATTCGTGGGAACATGGTGAGTGACGGCGCCGTTATAATTGATGCGGGAACTGCTATGGACGCCGGTTCTCTAAAAGGGGACGCTGACGCCGAAAGCTTAAAGTCCAAAGATGGCTGGCTGTCTCCGGTGCCCGGCGGTGTTGGACCATTAACTATCGCGCATATTTTTAAGAATCTCGTCGTCCTAGCTTCCAGGTCTTAGCGTCTAGTTGTCATTAAGCAGTTATAAATTAATCGTTACAGTAGGACGTCCTATTGTAACAGTAGTCGGTTTTAATTAATATTGGTGTATGCCTAAAGTATCTCAAAATCAGCTTTCACGCGAGATGGAGCATCAGATCGCCGACGCTCTTGTGAGGACTCTTGCGAAGATTAACGACGAGAAGCCACTGCGCCGCTTCCTCGATAATCTTCTTACCCATACCGAAAAAATTATGCTGGCCAAACGGCTGATGGTAGCAGTGTTGCTGCAACATGGTTATAGTTACGGCGCGATATGCCGTGTTCTGAAAATAAGCAAAACTACCGTGCACATTATTCAACGGGAACTTTTTAAGTCAGGCGAAGGTTATCGGAAGGTGTTTAGTCAGTTCTTTAAAGAGTCACAGGGCCAACAAGTGATCAAAGCAGTAGAACGGATTCTGGGCGCGTCGGCACAGATAAGAAGCTAGCGCCGTAGAGTGGGCCTTACCGGAAGTGTATAGTGTGGGCTGTGAAAGTCCGGCATCGTACTGTATCAGTAGGACGTCCTACTGATACAGTGAGCAGATCAGTGAATAAATAGTAACTATAGTGACTAATGATGCTTTTCAAGCGCTGTATCCATGACCCAGTTTGATCAAACAATTTTTATTTGGTTAAACGGATTAGCGGGCGTTGATTACTATTTTGATACGCTTGTGATTTTCATAGCGCGCTGGCTGCCGTATCTCGCGGCTTTGGCGCCGCTGGTTATTTTCTGGGAGACGGAGCGGCGTCACAGTAAGGCCGTAAAAAAAGTCGCAGCCGCCTACGCCGCAGCTTTGATCGTACGTTTTGGCGTGGTGGAGATTATTCGTTTATGGATTTTCTCGCCTCGTCCCTTCGCGTTACTCGGCGAGACTCTGCGCCTGATTCCGCATGAAGCCAGTTCTTCGTTCCCCTCGGGGCACGCGGCTTTCTTTTTCTCGCTGGCGGCCAGTTTTTGGTTCTACCACAGAAAATCTGCTTACGTTCTGGCTTTGGCCGCGCTTTTGATCGGCGTTGCCAGAGTCATGGCGGGGGTACATTGGCCCACTGATATAATCGGCGGGGCCGTAATCGGTCTCGTTTTCGGAAGCATCACGGAGTTTCTCATAAGAAAGTACTTCATAAAATAACAACTCCCCGCTCCCACTACAAGCGGGACGGGGGATTGAGGGCGCGGAGTACTGCTTGGAACTCGCGCACTTTTTCGTACGTTTTGGTTGCCTTACGGCGCATTTTGCGCCACGAGGCATGGCCCCTTGACTTTTTCTATATATATGCTACTATTCAACTAGAAACTTAGCACCCTAAAATAAGCTATATTCTACGGCAACAAAGAGGGAGTTAAGGGGTTAGTTTCTTCTTTGTTGCCGTAGACTGCGGCAATATGTTCCGAAGGCCTGGCCCTGAGTTAATTGAAGGGCAGGCAGGAACGAAAGGAGAAGCATATGGGTAAGCCCGTCGATCTGTTCTCGGCGATCGGGGAGGCCGGCCTGCTCCCCTGGCTCACGCGGGGGACTCAAATCCTACTCGTGCTTGCTTCGGCGCTCGGCCTCGCCGTGGTGGGGTTCTCGCCGAACCTCTCCGCGACTTACGTCTTCACCGTCGTGGTGGGGACGATGGCGGGGGTGACGTTCGGTGCCCCCTTCGTCATGCGAATGAAGTCAATCTTCGAGGTCGGCACGACCGGCGCTATCTACACCATTCTCCCGTTCGTGATGGGCTACCTGCTCGTGTGGTTCATCATGATGATCAGCCCCCTACTCCGTAGGGAGTATGCTCTGAACTAGTGTGGAGGATAGACTCCCTCGACAGCCCAATGACCCGCCTAGTAGCTAAAGCGAACAGCGGGTCATCTCTTTTGTTTTTTCAAATAATTTGCCGCCCAAACTGGAATTCGCTAGAATTTCAGTAGTTTACACTGCGAACTGAAAAACTTGAAATTGTTATCAGTGTGGTTAAATGCATTTTTCAATATTCTTTGCCAAATTGGACTTTCGAGAATTTAACTAGTTGAAGCATTTATATGAGTTTAGAACAATCCTCGGAATTGCCAATAGGCGCGGGGAAGCGGGAAGCGAAAATGGAACGCATTCCCGCAGTAGAAGTAAAAAATGAAGTCGCATGGGTCAATCCCCACATCCATGCCCCTTTTGACGTGGAAGAGGGGAAACCGACTAAACTTGGTATTTTTGCAACTACTCACGAAGAATCCAAAGATACTACAGTTGAGGGCGTGGTGGGTCATGGTCGTTCCGCCATTCTTGGGCAAGTAATTTTTGAGGATGATAAGGGAGAAAAATATCGCGATGTTGACATCAAAGGACTTGGCAGCCTCACATACTGGGACGGCGGGCTTTTAGTGAACCCTGTTCACGAGGTTCGTGAAGGAGTTGTGCGTGGGATACTCGATTACGCTATTGCCTTAAAAGACGCTTCAATGGCAGAAGCGTTTTCATCAAGTGGGATAAGAACATATCGTGTTATTGCGATAACTAAATTAAAAGAAATTGTTACCAATTTCACAAGAAATGAACCGCAAGAAAAGATATCGATTGAAGAAGCCAAGAAACTATTAATACTTCCTCTAAGTTCCGACCCTGCTTTGGAAATCCGCGCTTTCGGCACGCGAGAGCGAATCGCCGATCTATCCATAGTTGATCCGAAGTATAAAACTCCCACTCGCAACTCTTTCGAGGATGCGCGGCTCATGGTAAGTCAAGAGTTGGAGATACCGGAACAAGAGTTTACTCCAATAGAATATGTTAAATGGTTTGCAAATACGCTTGGCGAAAACGTAGCCAGAATGCATACCCTTGGTTTTGCGCATGGGTATCTTACCCGCCATAATATAACGCTTGATTGCAGAATTATAGATTTGGATTCAGTTGAGCGCCCTCGGGGATATCCAGAGGAATCTGACCTTTCCGAGATTATTGATGCCGTCAAAGCCTCTCCTCACGGTTTTGATGGTATAGACGAACATTTATTTGAACGGTTTGAAGGTAAACCCAAAACCACCTACGCTAAAGATATGTTTACTGCGATTGTTGCTTTGCACAAATTACATGAATTTGCTCCCGTCAAAAATAAAATTTCTTTTGAAGAAATAATGGAACTTTTCAGGCAATCTTATATGGACGTTCTACAAGAACCGTTCCTTGAGCATTTGCGGCGTGAAGTAGATTAGACTAAGATCATCGAATAAAAAATCTGTCACTGGCGGCGGCGCTGTAATCGGTATTGTATTCGGAAGTATCACGGAATTTCTCATAAGAAAATTCTTTATAAAATAAAACGTCCTCGTGCTAAAGCACAAGGCGTCAGGGCCGTTTTCTACACAAGGAGTCGGCTCCGCCGAAATTCTAGATTCGCCTTCGGCGGACGGAGTAACAACTCCCCGCTCCGACGGCTGTCGGAGCGGGGGCTACACACGTGCTTCGCTCGGCACCGTCAGCGCAATCACCTTGCGGCGGAAACGGAGTGCGGCCTCGTAAGTGTCTGGGGGTAGTTCTCCGGAGTTGAGAAGCGCCCGAAGTGCTGGGAGGTATTGGTATAAACGAACCACCGGGATTTTGTAACGGCGCTTGATTTCCTCCACGCCGCCTTCCTCCCGGTCAAAAACTACGACTAGGGCCGAGATATTGATTCTGTGCATCTTGAAACAGTCGAGCCAAGGGAACTTTGAGGTTGCGGCGCCTATCACATTATCGAGCAAGAGGCCCGGCATCCCTCTCCGTATTGCTCTCGCGAGAAACGGATCCGTGCCCTCCAGTAGTGCGTCAAGGGATATGGAACATACCTTTTCAGCGACCATATCCTTACGGAGCTTGAGCATGGGAATTTGCAGGTGAATTCTCGAAAACCACTTGGCGATATCCGTTCCCGCGTTAGGAATTCCCGCGCACCACGCGTATGGGACGTTTGCTTTCAGTACTTCTTTTCGGAGTAGAATCCCGATTTCAGCCAGGAGGTTTTCAGTAAGAGGGCCGGGCTTCGGGTTTCTGGGTGTACGGAGGTTGAAGTAAACGGGTGCCGGCTCAAGGTCGGGATGCGCATCATGAATCTTTAGGCGCGTCCCATCTTTCTTTATCGCCCCCACCTGGGAGAGCTTCACGAGAAGCTCGTGGTGTTTTGCATATCTGCTCAAGATTGCCTCCCTAGATTTATTTTATTTATTATTTATTGTAAAAGGCCGTGGGTTATCTATGTATTTATACACCCGCGTTCTAATCTAATCAATTCGCTTGATTAGCAAATGGTCGTAATTACTTAGGAGTCCGACTCCCAATCAGTACTCACAGGACAATTCTATAGAATTGTCCTGTGAGTACGTCAATGGGCTTCCGTTGCGGAAACCCATCAAAAATAGGAAAAACCGAAACTTGTTTGTTCTTGGCGTAGTATTCTTGAATTAGTCCGAACGCATTTCGCCGCCTGCGGCGGCGAGGAAAGCACCCCGCGAAAAATCCGAAACGTGGCGCCTGCCAGCCGAAGCCTCGGCGCAGGCGGGGAGCCGCACCGCTGACAATTTTCCGCCAGAGGCGGATCAGTCTCGAGCACGACAAGTTTTTCTTTGGTGGACTAGGCTAGGAATTCGCAAAGCGAATACAACTGCTCTTTGAATTAAAAAGAAAGAAGCCTCGTGCTGAAGTGAGCGCGAAGCTCCTTTCAAACATGAGGCTTTCACCAGCGAAGCTGGGGCGGCTACTTCTGCTCGCGCGGCGTGAGCCGTTCGAGCGGGACGACCTTGTGCTTTTCGAGATAGGCGAACCAGAACGTCGCGGCGTTGGTGTTGCTCGGATTGACAACGCGCATAACTTCGAGCACCACAAACTGCTCGGGATTCTTCACCGTCTTCTCGAAGATTTGCTGGATGGTCATGCCTTTCCATTTGTAGTTCCATCCGGTGTCGCTGGAGAAACCGGCGACCGGAGTGGAGGCTATGCGAACAGCGAGTGGTTCGGTGATGCGTTCAGAGATCCTCGGCGCGATATAGAGCACCGCGCCGCCACCGCCGGAGACATCCTGCGGAGTGGCGTTCACGCCGCTCGTGCTGCTGCCGATCGCAAAGCCGATGACGCCGCACAACAGGCACTGCGCTTGTGCGACAGATGTAGGGCCAGCGAGTAGGGCGAGACCGACGAGACCGGTTGCAAAGAACTTGCGCATGTGAATCCTCCTGTGGGGTTGGACACGCGATGTCGAGAGCATAGCATAGAGTAGTGTGGTTGTCAAGCAAAATTGGGCTACAAAACAAGGGTATTTATGAGTTTAGGATTTCAGAATGTATGGCCAAAAATTATTTTTCCCCGAATGCAAAATCGCCAATTCGAATTCAGCCCGAAAACGCAGTACGCGCGAGCCGCCTCGCTCTGCGAGGCGGCGAGCTCTGACTTACTTTTTCCTTTCTGGTGCCGGAGGAGGGAGTCGTTTCGCTTCCCACAGCGAAACCCAGGGAAATTTTAACGCTTCGATAAATCTACGCTAATTTCCCGCAAGACGTGAAGACATTCACGTTTTGCCCCTCATGAGCTTACGCTCGCAGGATTTTGAGTCCTGCGCGCCCCACACTGAAATTTGCCGAGTATTCTGATGCCGCTGGTCGGAGTTGAACCGACACGGGGTTGCCCCCAATGGATTTTGAGTCCATCGCGTATGCCAATTTCGCCACAGCGGCAAATTTAGTGCGGGGTGAATCTGCCAGCCTGCCCCGCACCAATTCTATCATTTTATGTTCCGAGTTAAGATACGGCGAGCCGCAGGCGTTTCCGCGGGCGTGATTCCAGAGTTTTTCTTCGGAATTTGGTGCGAGGTTCCACCACTCCGGCGCGCATCAAAATACTAGATTTTCGTGATTACATTGTCAACGAATAAGCTCTACGGTATCCTAAACCTGTAATGGAAGGAGAAATTTCTCAAAATCCAATCAAACAAGGCCCCGAACCCTCGGAATCATCCGCGCCCGCCGGACCACCCGCGGGTTTTACCCCCACACCCTTTCCCGCGAAACCAGAAAAGGTGTGGGGGTTTACCACGCCATCAGCCGAAATACCCGAAGCTCCCTTAACCGAACGCCGCGCGCACGAAAGTATTTTTTGGATAGAACGTTCCCGCATAGAACCCAATCCCTATCAGCCCAGACGCGAATTTGACGAAGCGGCTCTTAAAGATCTGGCCGATTCGCTGAAAACTCACGGGATGCTGCAACCTATAATTGTTTCCCGGGTGGAAGTGGAAACGCCGCGGGGCCTTGAGACAAAATATCAGTTAATCGCGGGGGAGAGGCGATGGCGGGCGGCAGCCATGGCCGGGATGGATCAGGTGCCGGTCATTATCAAAAAGGAGCCCCAAGCGCGGATGAAGCTTGAACTGGCGCTGATTGAGAATGTCCAGCGCGAAGATCTAAGTCCCATTGATCGCGCCAGAGCCTTCCGACAGTTGATTGATGATTTCAAGCTGATGCAAAGAGAAGTGGCCGAAAGAGTCGGCAAGTCCCGGGAAATGGTGGCCAATACTCTGCGCCTTTTGTCGTTGCCTCTGGATATGCAGGACGCCATCGCCAAAGGTGAAATAACCGAGGGGCACGCCCGGGCGATTCTGATGGCGGGTGACGGTGAGGACCAGCGGAGAGCGCTCTACGAGGAAATTATCAATTCTAAGCTTTCGGTAAGAGATGCTGAAATGTCAGCACGCCGTCTTTCAGGCAGGGAATTAAAACCGCGCAAACGCTTCGGCTCGCCTGGAGACCCGGAAACCCGCGATTGGCAGTCCAAACTGCAAGAAATGCTGGGAACAAAAGTTCAAGTGCAAAAGATTGGCGACCGGGGCAAGATAGTAATTGAGTTTTATTCCGACGAAGAACTACGCGCCATCATTGATAAGGTGCTAAAAGAACGCGGGGTGTCACTTTAAATTACTAAAAATACCAATCCCTTATGCCTCAAGAAAAGTACAGCCCAACGCCGGAAGAATTTCAGAAAGCGGAGGAAATTATGACCGAAGACCAAAAAGGGATGAGTGAGAAAAGAGAGCGGATACTTAAGGATCTGGATACTTCGGAAGGAGGGGCGGCTCAAATAAAAAAAGCCAGAGAAATAGAAGTACCAGAAGAAAAAGTAAAAACATACGCTCTCCGCGTCATCAAAGCAGACCTTCGTAGGGGTTATAGCGTTGATATGGCTTTGCGTATGGCTCGAAACACCGGTATTGCTACTGAAGATGAGGTTAGAGAAACAGCGCGCAGAACTTACCAAGAGTTATTAGGGCAACAACCATCAAATATAGTTGCCGCCGAGTATCTTTATGGGATAGATAGTGAAGAGTATAGACGCGCTAAGGAGCTTTTTAATCAGGAAGAAAGAAAAAAAGAAAAAATAGAGAAACAAAAGGAGAAAGACAGGAAATGGGAAATTTTGAGGGAAAAAGAAGATGATAACGAAGGTGCTCTAACAACAGTATCACTTACCCAAGACGCGACATTCAGTGATCTGTTTGAGGCCATAGAAGAAGGCGTATTAGATGTAGAAACGAGTCGTGAATTATTTGCAGAAATTTTCCACCATCTAGATGAAGAAACGAGGGCAGAATTGCAGAAACTCCACCTCGACGAGCCCGAATTAGCCAAAACCACCAAGGTTTTAGATTTCCTTCGGCAACGGGGTTTTTCTAAAAAAGATATTGAAACTTTTTGGCCCATTAGGTTCAGACGGAAACGCAAAGAGAAATAAGAAGGCAAAAACTAGATAATCCTATAACCCACTTCCTCCACGCCCCTTACGCTCTTTAATTTCATCAGGAGTTTTCTCATTTCGTCGTTGGATTTTACTGGGCAGTTCATTAAAACCAAAGGATGGCTACGCTCACCTCTTTCTGTACGCATGCCTTTAATGTTGATCTTGAATGAAGCCACAACAGCTGTTAGATCATTAACCAAGCCCACGCGATCTTTGGCGATAACCCTGACTTCCACCATTTGTTTACCCTGATGCTCGGAAAATCTGCGGTCTTCTTCGGCCCGGCGAATTTTGGACGTGATGTGGCGGCGCGCCATGGAGGTTTTTACGAACCCCAACCAATCCGCGCTCGGCTTTTTATTTTTTTGCGTAATTATTTCCGCCACGTCAAAATTGGAGAGCTCATGATTTAATGGCACCATTTTGCCGTTAACCCTAGCCCCCGAGGCGGTATCCCCGATTTGAGAATGCACATGGTATGCAAAATCCAGCGCGGTAGCGCCCTCCGGCAAGTCAATCGCGTCTCCTTTGGGAGTCAGAACGAAGATGCGGTTTTTGAAGAATTCAATTTTCAGGGAATTCAGGAATTCATTGGGGTCGGGCACGTCTTTTTGCCAGTCCTTTAACTGGCTTACCCAATGTATCTTGTCTTTGTCGGCCTCGGACGGCGCTGATGTTTTATATCCTTTGGTCTTTTTATGTTCGTTATAAGCCCAGTGCGCCGCGATGCCATGCTCGGCTTCCTCATGCATTTCCTCGGTCCTAATTTGAAATTCCACAATTTCGCCGTCAGGCCCGAAAACGGTGGTGTGAAGCGATTTGTATCCGTTGGGTTTAGGTAAAGCAATATAGTCCTTGATTTTCCCGGGGAGCGGACGCCACCCGGCATGAATTGCTCCTAATGCCTGATAACAGTCGGAAACGGTGGGGACAATGATGCGAAGGGCCACGAGGTCGTTGATTTTTGTAACGTCCATGTCAAATTTCGCGAGTTTTCTCCACAAGCTGTATTGGTGCTTGGCCCGAGCATCCATGGCGAGCACCGGAATGTTTTCTTTGGAAAGCAACTCGCGCACTACCGGCATTATATGCTCAATGTATTTTACTCTTTCTTTAAACGCCTCTTTTACGTTATTTTGCAGCCATTGGTATTCTTCGGGATAAACATAGGGGAAAGCCAGGTCTTCCAGCCGTGCTTTTAACTGGCCCAGCCCCAGGCGATCCGCCAGCGGCGCGTAGATCTCCAGGGTCTCTAGGGCGATGCGTTTTTGCTTTTCTTCCGGCAAAGCCCTTAAGGTCTCCATATTGTGCGCGCGATCCATCAGTTTAATTAAAACCACGCGAATGTCCTCGGCGGTAGCCAAGAACATTTTACGCAAGGATTCAGCCATCCTCTCCGCGCCGCGGTATTTCAGTTTGCCGAGCTTGGTGACGCCCTCCACCAGGAAGGCCACATCTTCGCCGAATTCTTTTTTAACGTCGTCCTCCGTAGCACCTCCGTCTTCTATAACGTCATGCAAGAGCGCGGCCGCGATAGTGGCTTGGTCTAATTTTAGATCGGCCAGCGCCGAAGCTATGGCTAGAGGGTGAGTGATATAGGCGTCCCCCGATTTCCTGGTTTGTCCTTCATGGACTTTTTCGGCGAATTTGTAGGCACGTTCAACAAGCGTAATGTCGGTAGTGTCGTAATTTTTTATGATTTTTTCTTTGAGTTCGGCGAACGACATGAGAATGTATCTCAAGTGATAGTATGAATTAAGCATTAGCGCAAGTTTTTATAAACAAAGAAACCCATCGTCGCGGCAACAGGCCTCTTTGTTGCTGACGATGGGTCTTACTCGGGTAGCTCTTGATCCACCCGCTCATGCAGTGCGGCTAGTCCCGCAAGGAGCGTGAGTTGCTGATGGGGATTGTCGACGTTGTGTGAAGAGAACTCGTAGCCCCCGTCAGGTTCAATGCCGCGGTAACCCGGATGGAGACAGCAGGCATCTCCCGGGCAGTTGACATTGAGCGAGCCGTTCGCACTCCCAACGCTTGCTCGGAAGTGGTACCGCTCATAGAGATAATTTCCTATGAGCCTCCCGTGAGCTTGCATCATTGCATCCGTCACGGCGTCGAGGTTCTGTTGAACGACTTGCCGGCGTAGCCAATCCGCTAGCTCGATGCCGTACTCTCCGCCGAGCTCCGCACCGTGCATGCCCCGTGTTGTTACGAGGTGTACGGTGAAGAGCTGAGGAAGTTTCGCCGACGTTTTCTGGTCGATGAATCGGGCGGCTCGGAAGAAGAGGTTTAGGCTCGCCGAGAGCGCGTAGCCGGGTTTGTGGTCATAAATCACCTCTTTGCCCGTGCCTCTGCAATCAAAGCACTCCCTGTCTCCCAGATACTGGTCCTTCTTGGTACCCCTGCAGCTCTTACAGTGCGACTTGAGTTGCCTGCGGATTTTCGGCAGGCGCGCGAGGAAAAATCGGAAGTCATTCTCGCGCTTCTCGAAGGCGAGAGAGCCGTCGAACCCAAAGCCGGTCTCGAAACTGCCGTCGAAAGTGACGAACTTGAATTCCTGCTTTATTGCCTCGATGGTCTCGGGATCGGCGATCCTTCGCCGCGTTTCTTCTCGTAGGAACTCATCATGGATGAAAAGAGCCAGAGCTACTTCCTTCGGCCTCCAGGAGAGGCCATACCAACGTGGTAGGGACTCTCTAACCAAGATAAGCATCAGCTTCTCCTTTCGGCCGGATTTTTTACTTGTCTCTTTATTGCATATGTAAGATATTAAATCAACTAAGATTATTCCTCGGTTTTTAGCTCTTCTTTTTTCTTGTCGTTGGGGTTGGTCCAGGTGGCGTAGTCGCAGTCGGGGTATCTGGAGCAGCCGAAAAATAATCTCTTTTTTCTGGTAAATCTTTGTACGATGTCTCCCTCACCGCATTTGGGGCATTTAACCCCGGTGGAAACAACTTCTTTTTTGATGTTCTTGGTTGTTTTGCATTCGGGGAAACCCGAGCAAGCCATGAAGCGCCCGAATCTGCCGAACTTGATGACCATGGGTTTCCCGCACTTTTCGCAGGCCTCATCCGTGGCCTCATCGTGGTTTTGTTTTTCCACTTCTTCGTATTTGGTTTCGAGATGCCGCGAGAAGGGCTCGTAAAATTCGCGAATGACCGGCTGCCATGCTTTGACGCCTTCAGCCACCTCATCCAGCTCTTCCTCCATTTTTGCCGTGAACTCAATATCCACGACTTCCGGGAAGTGCTCCACCAATAAGTCGTTTACCATAATGCCCATATCCGTGGGGCGGTATCTTTTTCTTTCGTCTTTTTCCACATAGCCCCGGTTTTGAATGGTGGAAAGCGTCGGGGCGTAAGTGGACGGGCGGCCGACACCGGCGGCTTCCAGGGTTTTGATAAGTGACGCGTCGGTGTATCTCGCCGGCGGCTCGGTGAAATGCTGCAGGGTATCAAGGGAAACCAATTTTACTTCTTCTTCGGGTGAAACTTCAGGGAGTATAACTTCTTCGGTTTTGGTCGGATAGACCTTGAGGAATCCGTCAAATTTTAAGATCTGTCCCGTAGCCCGGAAAATTGCTTCACCGGCTTTTACGTCAATCGTGGTAGCGTCAAATACGGCTTCCGGCATTTGAGTGGCCACAAATCGGCGCCAAATCAGTTCATAAAGTTTCAATTGGCGCTTATCCAGACGCGACCTTAAAAGTTCCGGCGTTAAGTGCGGATTCGTGGGGCGAATGGCCTCGTGCGCTTCCTGGGCGCCTTTGGATTTGGTTTTGAAAAATCGGGGCTTGGGCAAAACATAATTTTGGCCGAAAACTTCTTTAATAAATGAAGCGGCATCAATCACGGCAGATTGCGCCAAGTTCAGCGAATCAGTGCGCATGTAAGTAATTAAACCCATTTGCCCCTTGCCGGTATCTACTCCTTCATAAAGCTGCTGGGCCAGAACCATAGTTTGCTTCGCGGAAAAACCGAGACGGCGCGAGGCCTCTTGCTGGAGAGTGGAAGTGGTGAAGGGCGGCAGGGGATAACTGGTCTTGGCTTTTTTCTCAACGTTGGTGACTATCCATGATGTTTTTTTTGCCTCATCGGCGATGCGTTTTGCTTCGGCCTCGTTTTTAATATCCAGTTTGCTAACCGCCTTGCCTTGATATTTCGTAAGATAGGCCCGAAACTTTTCGCCTTCGTCAGTTTCGAGGTCGGCCTCCAGAGACCAGTATTCTTCAGGTTTAAAGTTTTGTATCTCGCGCTCTCTTTCCACCACAAGCCGGACCGTCACCGACTGTACCCGGCCGGCAGAAAGCCCACGAGCTACTTTTTTCCACAAAAACGGTGATAATTTATAGCCCACGATCCTATCCAAAATGCGGCGGGCCTGCTGGGCATTGATCAATTTCATGTCCAAGTCCCTAGGACTTTCCATGGCCTCTTTGATGGCGTGCTCGGTAATTTCGTGGAACACGATGCGCTGAATGTTGCCTCCCGGTTTATCTTCGAGATTCAGCGCCGAAATAAGATGCCAAGCGATAGCCTCGCCTTCGCGGTCTTCGTCGGTTGCCAGAATTATATTTTTGGCTTTTTTTGCCAGTTCCTTTAATTTTTTGACGTTGGCTTTGGCTTTTTGCGGGACGATATATTTCGGTTCAAAGTTATTTTCAAAATCAATGCCGATCTTGGATTTAGGCAAGTCCCGCACGTGCCCATAACTTGATTCAATCACAAAATTGCTCCCGAGAAATCCGGAGATAGTACGCGCTTTAGTGGGTGACTCAACGATGACTAAACTTTTTTCTTTCATTCCTACGTTCATTAATTTACGAAGAACCTCTTTTCAAAACGCTCGACTGACGGAGAACGTTGGTTTCGCGAAGCGAATTGCGAGGAGGTCGGCGAGTTTGATTCTCGGCGGAAGAAGCAAACGTTTTTGAAAAGACGGTTCGAGTTGATAACTAATCCTAGATACTAACCATAGAGTGGTAGTGCATGTCAAATTTTTTGATATTGTCCATGGGCGATTTCCGCGATAGTCCCGTTCAATTCCAACAGCGAAAGCGAGGCCTGCAATGGGCCGGTTTCGGCTTTAGTCATCTGTTTTAGGTCATCAATCGTTCTTGGTTCCGAGAGCGCTTCTATAATAATGGCTTCCAGTCCGTTAAATGACCCATTAGCGGGCGGAATGCTTGATTTGGTCTTGCCGTAAAAATCCATAACGTCATCAGCCGAAGTTATGGGGGTTGCACCTTCTTTTATAAGGCGGTTGGGGAGGGCGGAGGTGGGGGAAAAAATGGAGCCGGGTACGGCAAAAACATCCCGATTTTCTTCAAGCGCCAGGCGCGCGGTAATGGAAGCCCCGCTTTTTTCCTGGGCCTCAACTACAATGACGCCTTGGGATAATCCCGCGATAATTCTATTTCTTTCGGGAAAGTGATGAGGGAGAGCCGGCGTGCCTTCTGCGTATTCGGAAATCACGGTGCCGTTTTCTTTAGCGATGGTTTCGGCTAGCGACCAATTGGCACTGGGGAAAAATGATGCGCGATCAAGTCCCGAGCCGATGACGGCCACGGTTTTGCCGCCGGCTTTTAACGCTCCTCTGTGCGCTTCGCTATCAATGCCGGTGGCAAGCCCCGAGATAATCACGGCACCCGCGCGAGCCAGGTCCTCGGCGAAACGGCGCGCGATAGTGCGGCCGTATTCTGTTGGCTTTCTAGTACCGACAATAGCAATTGTCCAATCATCGGGTTTGATATTAAAATTCCCGCGGACAAAAAGTTTTTCCGGGGCTGAATGGGTCTCTTTTAAAAGTTTTGAGTACGAAGGGTCTAGTATGCTTAACTCTTTTAAGGTGCTCATTATTTTATTGAAACAGCTATGCCTTTTACTCTATACCATATTCGGCGTTTATAAAAAATCTAGCCACGCCGTCCCAGTAAATCGGGGCGGCGTGGCTTCTACCGCTTCACGCTCTTTTCACAGACGCTTCCGCGATCTCATCAACCACGCGCTTCGCGGCCGCGATGGGGTCGGCGGCCCCGGTGATAGGGCGGCCCATCACGATGTAATCAGCGCCGGCGGCGATAGCTTGGCTGGGCGTCATCGGGTTCGTGTGATCATCAGCTGGCGAGCCAGCAAAGCGGATGCCGGGATTCACGATGATGAAGCCCGGCCCGAACTCTTTACGTACCGCTGTCGTAAAGCGCGATGGGCATACAACGCCGTCGAGCCCTGCGGTATGTGCATCCAGGGCGAGGCGTAGAACAAGTTTCTCTACCTCCCTGTCCTCTTCACGTCTTGCGAATTCTTCGAAGGCGGGGAAAACCATTTCAACGAGCCCCTGTTTGCGGAGCGAATCGTAGGTCTCACTGGTGAGGACGGTGACACCGAGAATTCTGGTCATCCAGTCACTGACGGGCATCTGATACTGCTTGGCTTGGCCCTCGGCAACTTTGAACGCTGCGTCCTGAAAAGCCCGCATGGTTTCCACGCCGCTCCGCGCATGGATGGTACAGAACTCGCAATCGAAGTTACGCGCCATGCGGTCTGCGATGCGTCTCATCGTGTCAGGGGGTTCATGCCATTTGAGATCAAGCATGATGGGTCTCCCGATGGTCTTGACGCCATCACCTCCAGCGAGCGTACCGATCATGTCAAAGAGGATACTACCGATCTTGAACCCACCAATCTCGTCCTGCAGCTGCGTTACCAGTGGATGTTCCATCTTGCCGGGCACGAAATCTGGCCCGCCGTCATCATCCAGCGCTACAAACAGCCGCTCTTTCGGCTTCATCCGGTTCCCCCCTTATTGTTCGTGAACTGCCCGTGTGGTATATTCGTACCTTTTTAGGCCGAACTCGTCAATGAAACATTTTGCGCCGATTTCAAACTCTCGAGCGCATCCGCCAAAAGCTGGCAATAAAGATTTAATCCGCCCTTTTGGATAGCACCGGATTGGTCGCGGCCCAAAATGGCGCCGGCGCCTCGCATTTCCAAATCGCGAAGCGCGATTTCATATCCCGAACCCAGCGCTTCAAAGGCCTCCAGCGTTTCCAGTCGCTCTCTGGCTCCATCTGTTAAATGTTGTGCCGGGTACAAAAAGTAAGCGAAGGCCTCGCGGTCCCCGCGGCCGATGCGGCCGCGGATTTGATAGGCCTGTGCGAGTCCCAAGCGGGTAGCATTCTCAACAATCAACGTATTTACGTTTGAAAAATCCAGCCCGTTTTCAATGATGGTGGTGGCAACTAAGACGTTAATTTCTTTATTTCTGAAACGCGTCAATGTTTTCAGCAATTCTCGTTCATGCATGCGTCCGTGGATTATGCCGATATTAGCTTCCGGGACCAATGACTGCATGTTTTTGGCAAAAAGCCCGATGGTTTCGACCCGGTTATGCAGAACGTAAACTTGTCCGTCGCGAATCAGCTCCGTTTCAATGGCTTTTTTGACTATGTCTTCCGACCACGGCAGGACAAAATTCTTTACGGCAATGCGTTCGGGCGGAGGGTCGGTGATCTGCGAAATGCCCCGCAAGTTCGCCATGGTGAGCGAAAGCGTCCGGGGGATGGGAGTGGCGGATAACGAGAGAATATCAATTTGAGCGCGCAGTTTTTTAAAATGTTCTTTTTGCGCCACGCCGAATTTCTGTTCTTCGTCTATGATGAGGAATCCTAGTTTAGGGATTTCTATATCTTTGGCGAGAAGTCGGTGCGTGCCGATTACGATATCAATTTCCCCGCGCGCCAGTTCCGCTACGATTCTTTTTTCTTCGTTATTCGCAGTTAATCGCGAAAGGGACGCAATTTTAATTGGAAAATCCGCGAAACGTTCGGAGAATGTTCTTTGATGCTGTTCCACCAAAATTGTGGTGGGCGCCAATACCGCGACCCGATGTCCCGAAAGTACGGCCCTTAAACTCGCACGCATGGCAACCTCGGTTTTGCCAAACCCCACGTCTCCGGCCAAAATCCGATCCATGGGCTTTTGGTTTTCCATATCCGCGAGAATCTCCCCGCAGGCCTTTATTTGCGACGGCGTTTCCACGAATTGAAATTTATCCGCGAATAATCCTTCAACTGCAGTATCTCCCATAAGCGGGGGCCGCGATACGTTTTCTCGCGCGGCATATACTTTCAGGAGTTCGCGGGCGAATGCTTCGGCAGATTCTTTTATCTTTCTTTTGGTATTGGGCCAAAGTTGGCCTCCCAAGCGGTGTATGGTCGGCGTTTCAAATCCTATATATAAGGAAAGTTTCTTTTCTTGGTCTAACGGAACCAAAAGCCGGTCTTTTGGCGAGCTGGCCCGAGGGGCCGCGTATTCAATTACATGAAAGTTATTTTCCAGACCTCGGTAGATGCCGATGCCGTGGTCTAGGTGAACTAAATATTCGCCTTCGCGGAATACGCGTTTGGTTTTGGGTGGCTTTTTCGCCGCTTCCGGGAAACGGAACGGTTCAAAAACAATTGATTCAATGTTGTTCCCGCGAAATTCAAGACGCACGACCTCTTCGCGATTTACGGGCGAAACGCGGATGGTATCGCCAAGTTGCGAGAACTCACCCGGCGAGACAATAGCGTGCGTTTTTTGGTATCTGAGTTCGGCTAGTTCTCTTAAAAGTTCGGAGAGCTTTTTTATGGAGCCCCTTTCCAATACCAGAATATTTTTCTGCCACCAGGGTTGAGTTTTAGCGGCCTTTAGAATTTTCTCTTCATTTTCAGAGAACCACAAAGCGCCCCGCTCCAGAAAAGAGGGGGTGACGGCGGCTATCAGAAATTGTGCTGGGGGAAGTTCTTTTTTCATTGTTCCAGTTCCCCGACTGGACCTAGCTACGCTATCAAACCAATACAAAAAAACAATCCCTGCCGCGGCCGGGATTATTTTTTCTATTTCTTGATGATTCCAAGAATATTCCAACCATTGTCATTGTGGTACTGCTCGAACTCGACAGAACGGAGATGCTTCTTCCAGTTGAGCGTTTTTGGTGCACGCTGCCTGCTCGCTGGTCCGACTTTGATCCAATTTTTCCACTCCTTTTCTACAATCTGCGAAACAATAGGTTGCGGCACGATCCAATAATCGGGCGAGAAGCCGTCCTTTAGCAGTACGAATACATAGTACGCACTCCGTGGAATTTGCTTTGAATCTCCGATGATAACGCCGCCCGACTCGGAGCGGCTAGTCTTTACCTGAATAGCGACCGTTTTCTTTCCAATGTTATCGGCCGCTAGGATGTCAATACCGGCGGTATTTTTAGAAGTGAGTGTTGCAATAGCTTTACGGCGCGACAACTCAGCTGCGACGTAATACTCACCCGCGATACCAGAGAACTGGTTACTCCCTCGTGTTTTCTTTGATTTTTTTGCCACGTTTTTATGTTTTTAATAGTAATCTTCGACGGTGATAGTCACTGTTTCGTTAACTAGTCTTATGTCAAGGTAGTACTGCCCGGGAATCTGCGCATACTCATACGATGTATTACTTTGCGGGCATTTCACATCAACGGCAAATGAGTCCCCGCCATAACCCTTTTCTGCTGAAACAAGGTCTCCCCAAAAACCGTTAATATCCCTCGTTGCAGAACAATTGTACGTGATTCTTTGTTGTGTACCCCGTATAGCGAATGACTCTGTTTTGGTACCAACAGAAGTGCTTACTGTAGTAACGGTGCGCCATGTTTTGGGAACAGGGGATGGAGAGGATGACGCGGGAGAGGATGTGGGAGGAGCTGACGGTGCATGTTCGGATGCCTGACTTTGAGTTGATTGAACTGAATTTTGCGCGTCGCCTTGATCTGTGGATTTTCCTGAATTGTTGCCGATCAAACCGATAACGATCAGAAATCCTAATATTCCTAGAACTCCAGCAAAAACAGGGTGCTGATGAAACCATGTCTTGGAGGGGTTGCTTTTATCTTGTATGAGTAACTCCATAAAATGTGAAGTACTGATTTAGGCAGCAGTGTAGTTTTATTATTTCAGGCAGTTCACTTATTGTAGTGATTCATCACTTTCTCGGGCGGGTCGTTGGCGAGGTCGGCCAAAGCGCCAAGTGTTTTGGCGCGAACTTTTTTAATGAGTGTTTCTTCCGCGGTGGAGAATTTCTTTAATACCATATCTTCGGCCGGCATATGCTTGATTTTCTTTTTGCTTTTCACCTTGCTCCAGTCACCCCATTTTCTCTGGCCGCGTAAAGATACGCCCTTAGGTTGAGGTAACCCAATGCCGATGCGGAATCGCCAGAATTTCTTTGAACCCAAGGCCCGCATGACCGATTCCACCCCTTTATGCCCGGCCGAATCGCGATCAAACGACAATTTAGTCCTGCCAAGTTCAATATCAGCATCATCATGCACCACAAAAATTTTATCCAATTTTGGTTTCCAAAGGAGCTGGGCCTTTTTTGCGGCTTCGCCGGATTTATTCATGAAAGTATCCGGCAATACTACTGCGATTTTTTCTTTACCCAGCTCCCCCCCCGCAGTCAACGCTTTCAATTTGTCGTTAGCAATTGGAACATCAAAATGTTTTTTGGCAAAAGCTAAGCAGATCTCGCGACCCATGTTGTGTCGCGTACCTTCATATTCCTTGCCGGGATTCCCAAGTCCAATAATAAGTATCATGGCTTCAGCATAACGCCTTCGGCTGGGTTTTTGATAGTGGGTAGGGCATGTTAGCACTTGACCCCGTTAGAGGCAGGCAATGTACTGTTGCCGCCGATTTGCCGTCAGGCAAATCGGGCCTCTAACGGGGTTGAAAAGGGTCAATTTTGGTGTTAAGGTAGCTTATCCAGCGCTTATCCATGCCGGGTAGTGAAAATTAGACTGCCCAAGGCATTTGATGTTTTGCTTTACAAAACATCCGTCTAATTTCTACTACCCGGTATGACAGAATCCACCCCGCCATCATCATCAATTGCCAAAACCCTAAGCCACGAGCTCTGGGATTTTATTAAAATCCTGATAATCTCGGTTGTTATCGTGGTACCGGTGCGCTATTTTGTCGCCCAGCCATTTATAGTCAAGGGCGCTTCCATGGAGCCGACTTTCCAAGAAAAGAATTATCTGGTGGTAGACGAACTTTCTTATTATTTTCGCGGCCCCGAGCGTGGCGAGGTAGCGGTATTCCGTTTCCCGCTGGATCCTTCCGAATATTTTATTAAGCGCGTGATCGGCCTCCCCGGCGAAACGGTCAAGATCACTGGCGGCAAGGTCTATGTTTCAAAAAATCCTGACGATAAAGGCAGTCCCATGTCCGAGCCGTATTTGCCTCCAGATCTTGAGACGATGGGAGAAGTTACCCAGACCCTCGGCCCCGATGAATACTTCGTGATGGGCGACAACCGGGTCGCCAGTTTGGATTCCAGAAGGTGGGGCGTTCTACCCAGGGCCAATATAACCGGCCGCGTGGTGTTCCGCGCTTGGCCCATTAACGAACTGGGAGTGGTATCGTACACCGCTTATTGAATCTCATGTCTAATTCTAAAAAACCAAAGACCTTTCGGGCGCTTTCCGGCACCAAAGATTTTTACGGCGATGACGTGCGGCTCTGGGACAGGATTTTGTCGGTGGCGAGAAGTATTGCGGAGTTCTACGGATTTGAAATGATGGAGTTGCCTCATATTGAGGACCCGGCGGTGTTTTTGGCAGGGCTTGGGAAAACCAGCGAGCTCGCCAAAAAACAACTATATATATTGAAGACCAAAGAAGGCGAAGCCCTGGCTCTTAGACCGGATGGCAGGATATCGGCGGCTCGCGCCTACATACAGAACGGATTTGCCGACCTGCCTCAACCAGTTAAATTAACTTATCAGGGTTCCATGTTTCGGCATGACGTCGCGGAGCGCGGCTGGTACCGGGAATTCCATCAGTGGGGACTGGAGCTTTTTGGCGAGGAATCGGCCGTGGGGGACGCTACCATTATGCAGGTTCTTTTTACGACCCTGGCCGAGCTTGGCGTCAAGGATATTTTCATTCATGTGAACAGCTTGGGTTGTCAAGAATGCCGCCAAGTCATACGGGCGCAAATAGGGGCCTATTATCGCTCCAAATTCGCCAAGATCTGCCGCAGCTGCCGGTTCAAACTAAAAGAGAGTCCCTTGAAAGTTCTAGAGTGCCGCGATGAAAAATGCGCCCTCATCAAAGAGCACGCCCCCAATATCGTGGATCACCTTTGCGAAAAGTGTAAAACGCATTTTAAACAAGTACTGGAATTTTTGGACGAGTCCAAAATTCCTTATATTTTGAATCCCTATTTGGTAAAGGGCGTGGATTATTATACCCGCACGGTTTTTGAGATATTCGTCGCAGAAGACCCCAATGTGGCCCAGCCCAAAAAGGACTCGGAAGTTTTGGCGATTGGTTCTGGCGGAAGATACGATAATTTAGTGGAGGCCTTGGGCGGCAATCCCGCGCCGGCCGTGGGTGGGGTCTTGGGCATACAGCGCGTGATGCAAATCATAAGAGAGCGCGGTATCAGAGTCCCAAATCCGCCTAAACCGCGCGTGATATTGATACAGCTGGGGGACTTGGCTAAAAGAAAAAGCTTGACCCTGATGGAAGAATTGCGAAAAAACAACATCCCGGTTTACGAATCGCTCGGCAAAGACAGCATAAAATCCCAATTGCATATGTCGGCTAAGGTCTCGGCCGAGATCGGACTTATCATTGGGCAGAAAGAAGCCATTGACGGCACGGTGATGGTCAGAGAAATGGATTCAGGCATTCAGGAAATCATTCCGCAGGAAAAACTACTGGATCTTTTGAAACGAAAATTAAAAAAGTGACAAGTGACAAGCGACATGGGACAAGAAAAAATCGTTATTAATAAATAGTCAACATGTTACTTGTTTCATGTCCCATGTTTCTATGACCGACTGTATCTTTTGCAAAATCGCGTCAGGTAGTATACCATCGGAAACGGTCTTTGAGGATAAAATTATCCGCGCGTTCAAAGATATAAATCCCAAGGCACCCGTGCATATTCTGGTCATACCGAAAGAACATGTGGAGTCCATTGCTCACTTGGAGGACGGACACGCCGCGATGGTGGCGCACATGATAGATACCGCCAAAAATATTGCCAAAGAAGCGGGACTTAAGGGATATAAATTGGTATTTAATGTAGGCAGAGAGGGCGGACAGGTGGTTGATCACTTGCACTTGCATCTCTTGGGGGGTTGGGAGAGGAAATCAGATGAATTAGTTTAATCAGTTACGCTTCGCTACAGTTTAATCAGTTGATCAGTTTTAACTCATTAAACTGATTAAACCCATTAACTCATTTAATTCATGGTAGAAGTCAGACGAAAAGAAAGAGAAACATTCGGGGCGCTTTTAAGACGCTTTACCAGGCGCGTGCAAATGTCGGGGGTCCTAAAAGAAGCCCGGCGTACGCGCTTTTACGCGAAGCCACCGACTCGCGTCAAAAAAAAAGAATCGGCTTTGCGCCGAATTAAGGTGCGGAAAGCCCGAGCGCAATTGGAAAAACTTGGTAAACTAAAAGAGGAGGAAAGAAGGCCGTTCTCGCGCTAATTTAACCAATTACGTTTTGATACAGGAAAAACTGCAAAACGATATAAAAGAATCATTGAGATCCGGAGACGCTTTTCGGCTGTCTACTTTAAGAATGGCTCAAGCGGCCTTGCACAATAAGGCCTTGGAAAAACGTGCTTCATTAGTTAAAGCCGGTGGTGCGCCGGGGGACGCGGTACTGAATGACGAAGAAGCGTTGGCGGTGATTCGGGGCGAGGCTAAACACCGGAAAGACGCCGCGGTTGAATACGAAAAAGGCAGTCGTCGCGATTTGGCGGAAAAAGAATTAAAGGAGCTTGAGATCTTGAAACAATATTTGCCGGCCGAGGCAGGTGACGCGGCAATAGCAGCAGCTGTTCGCGAGACAGTGGCTGAAGTTGGTAAAGACCCCAAGCAATTTGGGCGCATTATGGGGCTTGCCATGAAAAAGCTCGGTAGCGCGGCTTCCGGAGATCGGGTGTCGGCAGCGGTTAAAAAAGCTATTGACGGGTAATCATGAAATTTTCGGTGGATATCGTAAATGAAGTGGGGAATCGGCGCTGTCAAAACCTTACGCGCCTTTTTTGTCGTAAGATCTTCACGGCACTTTTAAAGGAGCCCAAGTTTAAGTTCCTTAAGAATTACCGCGAAATCGGTATTTCCGTGATATTGGCCTCAAACGCTAAGAGCCGAAAATTAAATTATAAGCATCGTGGCCTTGATCGCGCTACCAATGTTCTCTCTTTCCCTCTTTTTTCAAATACGCGTGGTATCAAGAAAGCGCGTCAGAATTTAATAAATCTTGGCGATATTGTCATAGCTCCGGCAGCAGTTAAGTCCGAAGCCGCATCATCCAATATGTCTTTTTATTCACAGTTTTTCTGGGTACTTTCGCATGGTATTCTGCATACATTAGGTCTTGACCACGAACGAAGCCGAAAAGAACGCGAGAGAGTGGAATTTATTGAAAAGCGTTTGCGGCGGAAGGTTTTGAGGGCAAGATAAAATTCTCATGGCACGCGACGTATTTCTTGGCCTCGATGTGGGTACATCGATGGTGCATACCATTATTGCTGAGTTCTCCCAAGACACCCAGGCGCGGGTATTAGGCATTGGCATTGCCCCGGCAGCCGGTATCCGCAAAGGATTGGTGATTGATCTTGAAGAAGCTACCGAGTCCATAAAAAAATCGCTGGATGAGGCCGTAACCGAAGCGGGTATGACACCTAAGTCATGTTTTGTGGCTATCGGCGGCACGCATTTTCAAGTGGCCTCCTCAAGAGGAGTAGTCGCGGTATCCAGGGCTGACGGCGAAATTTCCGAAGACGATGTTAAGCGCGTGGTCCAGGCCGCCGAGACCTTCATTCCTAAAAATCCCAATCGTGATATCTTACATATCATTCCACGGGAGTTCCGCGTAGACAACGAATCGGGCATCAAAGACCCTATTGGCATGAATGGGGTGCGGTTGGAAGTAGAAGTTTTGATAGTGGATACCTCCACTTCGTCATTGAAACACCTGGCCAAATGCATTGAAAACGCCGGATGCCATATCGCGGAGTTTATTTTTTCGCCCTTGGCTTCGGCCGAGGCCGTGCTCTCCAAGCGTCAAAAGGAACTTGGCGTTATCTTAATAGATATCGGCGGCGGCACCACGAATTTCGCGGTTTTTGAAGAGGGGAAGCTGGTGCATGCCGGCGGTCTGCCTTACGGCGCTTCGCACATCACGAACGACATAGCGATAGTGCTTCGCACTCGCGTGGATGTGGCGGAGCAAATCAAACTACGCTATGGGCATGCCATTCCCGAAGAAATTCCCAAAAAAGAAGCCATTCGTTTGTCGGAATTCATAGACGGGGACAACACGGTTGTTTTGCGAAGAGAGATCGCCGAGATCATTGAAGCCAGATTCTCCGATATTTTTGAGTTGATAGGAAAAGAGATAAAAAAAATAAGCCGCAGCCAGCTTTTGCCGGCGGGCGCGGTGCTTATCGGCGGCGGAGCTAGGATCCCCGGTGTTTTGCAGATCGCAAAAAAACAATTGCGTCTTCCAGCCGAACTGGGGGACCTTAGGGTTTTGCAGGAGTTTATCCACGAGCGCGACCGATCTCAATTAGCCACAGCCGCCGGATTAGTCCAATGGGCCTCACTTCGCAAGGGAGGCGAGATGACCTCGTTCACGGAGGTTCACGAATCAAAAATGCCGAACTGGCTCAAAAAATTGTCCAACTTATTGTTTCCCTAGAGCGTCCTCTCGGCGCTAGTTGCAAAAATAATCGGGTATGTGCTAACGTAGGGTATCTTTAGAAACTCGCTTTGCTCTTTTGGGGAGTACCGCATTAGGACATTTATGCGACACTCTGTCAAAGGAGTTTTTGTTATCCTTATTTATGCCACAAACTAAACCAGATCTAGAATCATCAGCGCGCATCAAGGTTGTCGGACCCGGCGGGTCGGGCAATCACGCGGTAACTAGGATGTTGGAACACAAGGTCCACGGCGTTGATTTTATTGCGATTAACTGCGACGCGCAGGATTTGCACCACGCCAAAGCCAACAAAAAAATTCATATCGGGAAAAATTTGACCAAGGGCCTTGGAGCCGGCATGGATCCCGGTTTAGGGCGGCAAGCCGCTGAAGAAAATCGCGATGAGATACACGAGGCCGTGAAAGGGGCTGATATGATCTTTGTGGTTGGAGGACTGGGGGGCGGCACTTGCACGGGAGCGGCCCCTATTGTCGCTGAAGTTGGCAAGCACTCCGGCGCTTTGACGATTGCGGTAGTTACTACACCCTTTACTTTTGAAGGTACCCAGCGCCAGAAGATAGCCGATGATGGCATTTCTCAATTGAAGGAGCGCGTGGACGCCCTAATTAAGATCCCCAATGACAATCTTCTGAAGATTATCACGCGCGAGACCTCATTACTCTCGGCCTTTGACATGTGCGACGAAGTGCTGCGACAAGCGGTGCAGGGAATTTCAGATCTGATAACCCTCCCGGGTATAGTTAACGTGGATTTTGCCGATATCCGCGCCATCTTGCAGGACGCCGGGTCGGCCCTCATGGGTGTCGGGGTGGCGACAGGTGAGGATAGAGCCGTAGAAGCGGCCAGGAACGCCATCAATTCTCCGCTTTTGGATATGTCCATTAACGGCGCCAGGGGGGTACTTTTTAACATTTCCGGCAATCAGGACCTGACCATGTGGGAGATCAGCGAAGCGGCTAAGGTCATCACGGAAAACGTTGACAAAGACGCCAAAATAATCTTCGGCGCGGTGCATGATGACCGTCTAAAAAAGGGTGAAGTCAAAGTAACCGTGATCGCGACCGGATTTCCCAGCGAAATGAAGCGGGAAGAGCGCGCCGAGGTGCGCCGCATGCCGGTATTTGCTTCGGAATTGCCTAAAAGGGAAGTAAGGGCGGAAGCGGAGAGCAGCCAAGACGAGTGGGATGCCGTACCGGCGTTCCTTAGGAGGAAAAAATAACTTATTTCTCGACAATTCAAAAACGCTCCGATGCGCATCGGAGCGTTTTTGATTAAAACCGTTTTACATGGTTAAAATAATTAAATCATATAAGTATGATTTAATCGGTAAGGCGAGTAAGACCTTGCTGTGGATAACTGGAAGTTGTGTTAGCAAGGCCGCGGCGTATGATACAGATACTTTCGGTCTGGGTGAGGGGTTCCATTCTTCCTTTTACATTTTGGGGACGCATACTGGTCACGCTCGCGACACGATCGTACTTGCTTAAATTTCGTTGCAGCATACACCAACTTTTTGAGGGCTGGATGGAGCCCTGATGTGAGAGTGGTGTTTTTTTATCCTCAACTAGGTCATAAAATCAGGCAGAACACATTTTTATACATATTTTTTACGTAATTTCTTAGCATCATGTCAGAAGTCAAGGTCAGTCACGAACAAAAAGGGCAGGCGGCGGCCGAAACAGCCCAGTTTTCCCGTGTTTTTACGCGCCAAGGCCGGCATCCATATGACGAGATCAATTGGACCACGCGAAAAGTTACGATGAAGCGGGCCGACGGCGTGGCGGTAGAGCTTGAGAATGAGTTCCCGGACTTCTGGTCGGATAACGCGGTGCAAATTGCCGTTACCAAGTACTTTAAGGGCAAGGCCGACGGGGCAGACCGCGAGGTTTCGGTGAGACAAATGATAGACCGGGTGGCGAAAACCATCAGGGGTTGGGGTGAAAATTTCGGACATTTGAGCACCAAAGAAGAAGCCCAGATTTTTGAAGACGAATTGACGTACATTTTGCTGCATCAGATGGCGGCCTTCAACAGTCCGGTGTGGTTTAACGTGGGGGTTCGGGAGCATCCGCAGTGCTCGGCCTGTTTTATTTTGAAAGTGGATGACGATATGGAATCCATTTTGGAATGGATAAGAACTGAAGGTAGGGTTTTTAAAATGGGATCGGGGACGGGTATAAATCTTTCCCCACTTCGTTCATCTCGCGAATCATTGTCTCTGGGGGGAAAATCATCGGGGCCCATGGCTTTCATGCGCGGAGCTGACTCGGTAGCGGGTATGATTCGTTCCGGTGGCACAACCCGAAGAGCCGCCAAAATGGTGGTCTTGAATATTGATCATCCAGATATTGTTGACTTTATAAAATGTAAGGCCGAGGAAGAAAAGAAAGTACGGGCGTTGGCTACTGCCGGGTATAACATGGCGAATTTGAACGATGACGCTTGGAATTCCATTCAATATCAAAACGCCAACAACTCCGTGAGAGTTACAGATGAATTTATGCGAGCGATAGAGGCCGATGGGGAGTGGCAAACAACATTCAGAAAAACCGGCGAAGTGGCCGATACCTATAAAGCCCGGGACTTAATGAAAATGATCGCCCAGGCCGCTTGGGAGTCGGGAGACCCGGGAATGCAATTTGATACCACGGTCAACGATTGGAACACGGTGGCCAATACCGCGCGAATTAATGCCACTAACCCTTGCGGCGAATACAACCACATTGATAACTCCGCCTGCAATTTATCTTCCATAAATTTGATGAAATTCCTGCGGGACGATAACACTTTTGCCGTGGATGATTACAAGCACGCTATCCGCATTATGATATCAGCCCAAGAAATGCTGATAGACGGTTCTTCTTATCCCACGCCGACCATTGCCCAGAATACGCACGATTTTAGACAACTTGGTTTGGGGTATGCCAATCTTGGCGGGGTCTTGATGTCGCTCGGTTACGCCTATGATTCCCCCGAGGCCGTGGCCTGGACGGCGGCACTTACCGCCATTTTAACGGGCGAGGCCTATCGCCAATCGGCGGTCATGAGTTCTCGCGTGGGGGCATTTCCCGGGTATCAAGTCAATAAAAAACCGATGTTAAGAGTCCTGGAAAAACACCGCGCTAATCTGGTAAAAATTGAGAGAACTAAAGTTCACGACTCAAAAGTTTTCCAGGCCGCCAAGACGTCTTGGGATGAGGCGGTAAAATTGGGTAAGCAATATGGCGTTAGAAATTCTCAAGCCACGGTTTTGGCGCCCACCGGCACCATTGCTCTTATGATGGATTGCGACACGACGGGAATTGAGCCGGTATTCGCGCATGTTGTCATGAAGCAGTTGGTTGGCGGCGGTTGGATGAAAATTGTAAACCGCGTTATCCCACGAGCCCTGAAGACGCTTGGATATTCGGAAGGCGAAATTAAAGACATTGTTTCGTGGGTGGAGGACAAGGGCACAATTGAAGGCGCGCCGCATTTAGATGACTCGGACTCGCCGGTCTTTGACGCGGCCGTGGCTCCCGCCAATGGCAGGCGCTCCATCGCTTGGCAAGGGCATGTAAAAATTGTGGCCGCGGCACAGCAATTCATTTCCGGCGCCATTTCCAAGACATTCAATATGCCGAATGAAACTACCCCCGAAGATATAATGGATTCCTACATGATGGCTTGGCGCGTGGGTATCAAGGCCTTCGCAGTTTACCGAGATGGGTCCAAGGGGGCACAAGTATTGTTTACTGGCAATGAAAAAGGCGGTCAGCAACAGCAGCAATTGAAACTTCAACCCCAAAAGCGCTCACTGCCCAAGACCCGTTCGTCCGAAACGCATAAATTCTCCATCGCGGGGCACGACGGCTACCTTACTTATTCTATGTTTGAAGACGGGACTTTGGCCGAGATCTTCATCCGCATTGCCAAAAACGGCTCCACGCTCTCGGGACTTCTGGATGCCTTTTCCATCAGCATTTCCGTGGGGTTGCGATACGGCGTGCCGTTAAAGGTCCTGGCATCCAAGTATATCTACGGCCGATATGAGCCGGCGGGAGTTACGGAAAACCCCGATATTCCCGTAGCACTCTCCATCACCGATTACGTTTTCCGCTATTTGAGCTATAGGTTCCTACCTAAAGACGACTGGTTTGAACTGGGCATTGATAAATACGAGACCCCCGTAGCGTCCGAAGATATGGCAACGCCGGAGCCGGCTAAATTAACAGCCGAAGTCAAACAAGAAACCCTGCTTAAATCCACGACCACCCAGCGCATTATTTTTGCCGATTCAGTATGCCGCATGTGCGGGGGGATGATGATACAGACCGGCTCCTGCAAGACCTGTTTGCAATGCGGGATGGCGTCAGGTGGTTGCTGAGAAGAAAATCATGGAAATTAAACTAAAACTAGAAAAGAAAAACTATCTTAAATTACGTTCGGAAAAGAAGAAAAACCCGATTAAGTTGATGTTGGAGAAGAAGCATCCAGTAAAGCTAGTAAACGAAAAGAAGTGAGAAGTAATATTGGGGAGGGTACGCGAATGAAAAGTGAAAATTTCTTTTTGTCGGGTTGGCGGTGGGATCATTTGCGCCCGTAGGGCACTCTGAATATAGGCGCAAAAAGAAATTTTCTACTTGAATGAGCGCTTGGGAGGGGCGCGTTCCGAGGTACCTCGGAACGCGCCTTTAGTTTATGGATTAGTGCATTTTGTTATGAGATAAGGTAAAGTATCAGAAATAATATGAGCACTAAGCTTTTATATCTTGAAGATTTTAATAAACTCACAGCGGAAGCAATAGTTGAAGATGTTATTCAAGAAAATGGCCGCGACGTTCTAATTATTAACGAGACCGTTTTTTATCCTCAGGGCGGCGGCCAGCCGTATGACAGAGGCACGATCGAATCCGATATGGGGAGGTTTCTAGTTGAAGAAGTAAGGTTTGTTGATGGCACAGTAAGACATATCGGGAAGGTTAAAAACGGGAGTTTCAGTAAAGGAGACAAAGTAAAGCTTTCTGTAGATAAAGAACGACGCGATTTACATAGTAAAATCCATTCGGCCGGCCATATCGTAGATATGGCAGTAACCGAATTGGGTCTAGATTGGATTCCCGGAAAAGGATTTCACTTTCCTGAAGGGCCGTACGTCGAGTACGCAGGAAGCTTAGAAGATTCAGATAAAGACAAAATTAAGGCAAACATAGAATCACTTTGTAATAAATTCATCCAAGAGGGCAAAATCACTAAACTTCTCTTTATGACAAAAGAAAAGATGGGTGAAGTTTGTCATTTTGTCCCCGATTATATTCCGGAAGGAAAGCCGGGGAGAGTTGTCATGTACGGCGACTTCGGTGTCCCTTGCGGAGGAACGCATGTCAATAATATCTCCGAAATTAAGCGTATGAACATCAGAAAAATTAAGAAAGAGGGGAGTAATATTAGAGTTGGATACGATATAGAGCGGTAGTATTCTTTATTGAGTGTTTATGATTATTGTAAACACCGGAAACGGCAAAGTCCCGATACCGTCTGCGCCAAAGCGCAGCTACAGTATCGAGGATCCTCGATTTTGTCCCGATGCCATTCGGCATCGAGGATTCACGACATAATTCTCTCGAATTATGTCGGAATACAAAATCGGGAGGAAAACCACACTATGATTATTGTTAATACGGGGGATGGAAAAGGTAAGACAACCGCGGCCCTGGGTCAAGCATTACGCGCGGTTGGGGAAGGCAAACGGGTTTTAATGATCCAATTCATCAAGGGCCCGTGGAAATCCGGGGAGGATGAAGCGGCGAAGTTGTTGGCGCCCAACTTCGAAATTCGCAAAATGGGTCTGGGTTTTGTGGGTATTTTGGGTGATACTCTACCGCTGGAAGAGCATAAAAAAGCCGCACGCGAGGCCCTAGCGGTAGCCCGCGCCGAGACCAAGAAGGCCGTGTGGGACATTTTGATTTTAGATGAAGTTAACAACGCCGTTCATTTGAATCTTTTAACACTTCGCGAAGTCCTTGATTTTATAGGCGAGTATCCCAAAGAACGTCACCTAATCTTGACCGGCCGCGACGCGCATCCTGAAGTTGTAGCACTTGCCGATCTAGTTTCAGAAATCAATGACATCAAGCATCCATACGAAAAAGGCGCAAGAGCAAAACGAGGGATAGAATATTAGCACCGTGTCGCGACTACCCAAATCGCTTGCCGGATTTATAGCGTTTACCTCGTTTCTTCTAGGAGTTTTCTTGGCATCGTTTGTTAATATTCCTATAGCGTTTATATTTTTAGCGTTTTTGCTTGGCTCAACAGTACTGGTTTTCAGCATTTTTCGCGGCCGAAAACTTTTTATCGCGGGACTCGTTATTGTGTTATTCGCTTTCGGAATATTGCGCATGAATTCAGCGCTACAGCCGGATGATCAATTGCGCGAGGCCTTCGGCTCTGTCCGAGAATTTCAAGGAGCAATTCTGGAGACGCCTAAGATCAACGGCGCCAACGCGCAAATTATTGTTGAAACGAATGAGCTTGCCGACGCGCTAGCGCGGGTACTGATTTTTACCCGGCGCTTTCCCGAATTCCATCGCGGCGAAACCGTAAAAATTTCCGGAACAGTTGAATCAATTGAGTCCGAAGCGCCCGACTACCGGATGTTTTTGCGACAGCGCGGTATTAGCGGTATTATGCGCTACCCCGCGATTGAACTAGCAGACAACCAAACCCGTTCTTTTATATTTCAACTTGAACGTATCAAAAATTATTTCAGCGGCGCCTTGAAAACCGTGCTTCCCGAGCCCGATGCTTCCTATATGCTCGGTATTCTTATCGGGGAACGCGCCGCCATCAGTCCCGAACTGCAAACCGCCTTTCAAAGAACGGGCACTTCACATCTGGTGGCGCTTTCCGGATTTAACATTACGATTGTCGCGCTTGCCATCGGCTGGGTTCTCTCCGGATTTTATTTGTCTTCCAGGGTCAAATTGGCGACAAGCGCCGCGGCCGTTACGCTTTTTGTGGTCTTGGTCGGCGGCGGGGCTTCGGTGGTGAGAGCGGCTATCATGGGCGTTTTGGCGCTCGTAGCACTTGAGCGCGGCCGCGTTTATGAAATAACGAATGCTTTGATATTCGCGGCATGCGTCATGATATTCATCAGTCCATATTTGTTGAGATTTGATCTTTCGTTCCAGCTCTCGTTTTTGGCGACCCTCGGCATCATCATTGTGCCGCCGAGAATGGAAGCGTTAACCGGCTGGCTGGCCAAAGATTCCGGTTTCACTAAAATTTTATATGCGACACTAGGCGCAGAGCTGTTTGTTTTGCCTTTGATCTTGTGGCATTTCGGCCGCGTTTCATTGATTGGCCCCTTGGCCAATGTCCTGGTTCTACCCTTAATTCCCGCGACCATGCTTCTTGGATTTATAACGGGCGCTGTCGGCATGATCTCGTCGCTCTCGGCCGTTCCTCTCGGCTGGGCGTCGCATCTCCTGGTTTCGTATGAACTGGGCGTGATTCAACTGCTTTCGGCTTTCCCGGGGTCATCCGCGATGCTTCCCAAGGTTTTGGCTTGGGCTTCAGCCCTCCCGGCCTTGTGGCTTGCCGCTATTTATGTAAAAGATCGTTTTCGTCATGCCCGCTCTGCGAGATAAAGCCCCATTTTTTATTTTAGGAACGCTTTTGGCCGCAACTCTCGGCATTTGGGCATTCCTTTTTTCAATTGAAGAGGACTCGACACTGAAATTTATTGTATTTGATATCGGGCAGGGAGACGCGCTTTTTATAGAAACTCCGGACCATTATCGCGTTTTGATTGACGGTGGGCCGGACGCCAAAGTCGTTCAAAAATTGGGTGAGGTCATGCCTTTTTGGGCGCGTACCATTGATTTGGTTATTTTGACTCATCCGCACGCCGATCACGCGGGGGGTCTCCCGGATGTTTTGGAAAGGTACAAAGTAAGAACCGTAATTGAATCCCAAGCCGACTACGGCACGGCAGAATATGCCGCTTGGCAGAAAAAAGAGATGGACAAGAAAATAATTTCTTATGCCGCCATTTCCGGTACGGCGGTTTTTATAGGCAAGTACGCGCATCTAAAAATTTTGACGCCGTTTGAGTCGGTAGAGGGAAAGAGTTTTAAGAACGTGCATGATGCCAATATAGCCAGCGAGCTGGATTTCGGAAAAATTAAGATACTTTTGATGGGGGACGCGGAAGACGAATCCGAGCGGGAACTTTTGCGGCGGGGAGCGCTCGCGGATATAGATATTTTAAAAGTTGGTCACCACGGTTCCAAAACCTCGTCAGCGGAAGCGTTCTTGAAAGTTGTAAAACCGGAAGTCGCCGTAATTTCCGTCGGCAGAAAAAATCGGTACGGCCATCCGTATGAGGCCGTTTTGAAGCGACTTCAGGATTTCGGGGCTAGGATTCTCCGTACCGACACCGATGGAGACATAAAGCTAACGTCCGACGGCGTTTCTTGGGCCCCGCGCTAGGTGTGAATTTACGCCTTGACCTCCCGCGTGGAGCTTGGTACAAATACTCTAATATGTGCGTCGCGGGTTCTAACTTTCTTCTCGTCCAAATTTTACTGGGGACCTTGGTCCTTGGGATTTTGGTCATCCTTAGGGATGTAAGCGAGAGGTTGGGTCCGCGTATGGCATAAGCACATTTCACACACGGAACACAACACGACCTCTCGCTACAAGCGAGAGGTCGTTTGGTTCTAGGATGGGGCCGAGGGATCCGGGCTACCAAATTTCCAGCCCCGCCTTGCCTGAAGTTTCGGCCCTCGTTGACCACGAGATCAGCCGACGGAGCGACAGTGGTTTTGTGATCCCCCGGCCCCTTGGGGAGGGAAGTTCCCTCCCCAATGAAGTTCTCACGCGTTAAACGGAAGGAGGTGCCGATGCTTCACTCGTATCTTTGTCCCGAGTGCCAGACCTCCCATGACCCCAGGTTGGACTGCGAGCAAGCCGCAACGCTTCAGAGGCGGGCCTGGGATGAAGAGGTTCGGGAGGTTTTCTACCAGCCGAGGAGGTGAGGATGGCCTGCCAAAAGTGTCTGGACGAAGACAACCAGTTGGATGTACGCGTTCCCTGCGAGCACGAAGATCCCGAGGCGGCGGCGTTCGTTGCCGCCGCTCGAGCTGGCGGCCGAGCGCGCGCGGAGGAAGTCCGCTCCGCTTCTCTCGCCCCGCCGCCGGCACCGTGAAGTTCACGCCGTTCTCGCGGTTCCTGGCCCCGGTCTCCCCAAAGGGAGGCCGCGGGCCGGTTTTATTTTATGGTTGCCCGCGTTCTAATTTCCTGCTACGATTTTGGGGTATTTAACTCAATCTCTATGCATAAATTAACGGAAGAAACGACATTTGTTATTGTGAAGCCGGACGGGGTAAAACGCGGCTTAGTCGGCGAAGTTATCCGCCGCATTGAGCAGCGTGGCTTAAAAATTGTGGCTCTCGAGATGATCTGGGCGACGCGTAAAGAAATGGACAAGCATTATCCCAAAGACCGGGCTTGGATTACAAATCTGGGCGCCAATACTCTGAAGACCTACCAAGAATTTAAAATCCCGGTCAATTTAAAAAAAGAATACGGCACCTCTGACCCCCACAAAATCGGCCTTAAAGTTCGTGGTTGGCTTTTGGATTTCATGATCTCGGGGCCGGTGGTCAAGATCGGAGTAGAGGGTCTGCATGCCATTAAAATGGTGCGAAAAATCGTGGGGCCGACCATACCCGCTTTTGCCGAAATGGGCACCGTGCGCGGAGATTTCTCCGTGGATTCGCCGGCTCTCGCCAACGCCAATAGAAGAGCTATCCATAATTTGATTCACGCTTCGGGCAATTTGGCGGAAGCCCGGAATGAACTCAAGATGTGGTTCAAGAAAAATCAGATTCACGTCTATAAAAGATCTGAGGAAGATACTATGTTTTAGGCACTATGATCTCTTCGCTTCTGCACGAGGTAGTAATTACCGCCATCGTGGTTAAAGATGGGAAGTTCTTGATCGAACGGCGAGCGAAAACTAAAAAGCGCTTCCCGGGAATGTGGACTGTCCCCGGAGGTAAACTTGAAGTGAGCGATTATATTAATTTTCCCAAGGATACAAAGCACTATTGGTACAATGTGCTTGAACGGACGTTACAACGCGAAGTTAAAGAGGAAACTGGGGTTGACATCAGGAGTGTGGAATATGTAACAAGCCTTGCCACGGTGCATGAGGACGGGAGTCCCTCGCTGGTCATCTCCTGCTTGGCTGAATATGCCGGCGGCGAGATAACCCTACAAGCAAGTGAATTGGACGCGGCTCTTTGGGTAACGCTGGAGGAAGCTCGCCGGTATGATCTGATTGACGGAATTTATGATGAACTGGTTATGGCAGCCAAGAAGCTTAAAGGAGAGAACACCGGAACGTGGGAACGCACCGGATAGGTCCACTTCGGAAATTTTTCTGTCAAGGGGTTAGCGCCGATTTTACCCTTTTTACCTCACTTTTGGGCGAGATGAGTGGTTTAACCACTGGGTTTTCCGCATTTTCCCCACATTTTATCCACTTCCCATTAACACATTTTTTGCTAATCACTATATAATGGAAGCAGGAAACGTAATATCCAAACTAAGCGTTGTAATTTATGAGAGATCAATCAAGCGCCGGTTTGAGGTCTTATAGAGAGGAGGGCATTTTGACTTTCGATCAAATAATTTTTACACGGGGACACTAACTGCTTTCGGGAGAAGGCATATCGTCACCCACCTGTACACCAGCGAAAGATTCAAACCCCCTCTCTACGAGGCCTAAATCCGGCCTAAGTTTATAGGGAATGCAAAATCACCGGCCATACGACCGGTGGTTTTGTTAATTCATCTATTGTCCTGCCGTATGACGTTAAACTGCTCGCTGATTACAGCGTGGTTCATTGAGAGATGGAATAACGTGCGTCAAGGGCTTTCGTCGAAGTAAGGCCATCTGTAGCGACAGTAATAGTCCTCTTTATGCGAAAGCCAACGCAAGTAGGATCGCTTGTATTGGAGCAAAAAGTGAATGGCTCTAGGCCTACTTTTCCTGACGGAAAGTAAGTAAAGCCAATTTGGGGCTTTCCATCTGTGCCATTGCTAACATCCGGGCCGGTTACCTTGCCCTCAGGATCGTCAACAGAGAGCGTGATGGGTGCAATTTTTCGCTCATTATTCTCAAAGTACCAAATAGATATTCCGCAAAGTGTTCCTAGAGTTTGATGGTAACCGCACTCCCCGGGGAGAGATATATGGAATCGCTTGCTTACGGGGGGATTAGTTACAATAACTGGCGCGGGAGCTGGGGCAGGAGTCGTATTCGCCTGAATCTGGGTTAAGGTCTGCTGTTGCTCTGCTACTTGCGCCTGAATAGCTCCCAAGGCCGCCTGATTCTTCTTCAATTCCTCCACTTGGGCCAAAAGTAAAGCAATCTGCTCGTTGAGTTTCGCCACCAAAGTATCAGTCGTAGCTGGTGATGTGGTGGCGGGACTGACAACTGTTCCGCTCTCGTCTGTGAGATCGCTTAACAACTTATTCGCCTCGGCGCGGGTCAGCGGCCCGAAGTAGCCGGAAATGGGCGATATACCCTTGGCGGTTTGGAAGTCCTTGACGGCTTTCAGGGTCAGTGAAAAGAAGTTCCCCGTAATCGGGCCGGTATAAACTCCCTGCTCGGTCAAAAACTCCTGCAGTTCGGAGACCTGCGCTTCGCTTCTCAAGCCGTAGTAGAGGTCGTGGTCAAAAGCGGCCGAGGCAATAAACGGAAGTGCGAATAAGATGATAAGTAGTTTTTTCATGAATCTAAATTCCCTTACAGTCGGGGAACCGGGAATTGGACCCGGGCTACAAGACCCCCAGCCTTGCGTACTACCACTATACTATTCCCCGTTTAATGTTTAATTAATTTCTAGCCACTAGTTCCTAGTGACTAGTAAAACCGCGGTCTTCTAGTGGCTAGTGGCTAATCACTAGTTGCTATCGAGTTCTTTTCGCTAGCGCCTTGATACACTTGGTACAGGCCTTAACGCGTTTATGCGAATTTAACAATCTAACCCATTGTAAGTTGGGGTAGACGCGTTTGGTGGTGGTAGGATTGTAGTGGCCGCGGAGCAGTTTCCGCACTCCTCCCATATGAGACCCTTTTTGGCAAATGGCGCAGACCTTCATTTTGTTCGGCTGATTTACCCCCACACCCAGAAAGCCGTTGTCTCGACTGACTGGATATACGGGAATTAAGAATTAAATAATAATTTTATGGGCGGCCCACTTTGGGTGTGGGGGTGAACGTGATACGATAAAGAAACTTTCTTTCAGAACAAGGGCTAATCTAACACACCAAGCGTTTCATGGCAATTGATATTATCTTCATAATTCTCGTCTATTTTTTCTCTATCGTGATGCACGAGGTATCGCACGGCTTCGTGGCGTATGCTCTCGGCGACCCCACGGCCAAAGATGCCGGGCGGCTTACTTTAAATCCTTTGGCGCACATTGACCCTTTCGGCACGGTGATACTCCCGCTTTTAATGGCTCTGCCGGCTTTCTTGGGCGCGCGACCTTTGATATTTGGCTGGGCCAAGCCCGTGCCGTTTAACCCCATGTATTTTAAGAATATACGAAAGGGGACATTTTTGGTGGCTATCGCGGGGGTTGGTGCAAATTTTTTGATAGCCGTTATTTTTGCGCTGATCTTAAGGGCATTGCCGGGATTTTCAGAGTCATTGGGAAGTCAGACAGCAAATAACCTAGCCACGATATTCTCTACCATTATCATAGCCAATTTGGTATTGGGAATATTTAATTGTTTTCCCATACCGCCATTGGACGGGTCTAAAGTGCTGTTTTCCGTCTTACCCGAATCGTTCGTGAAGCTCCAGATAGCTCTGGAGCGCTACGGTATATTTTTGTTACTTGCGATTATTTTCCTCCTTCCGGAAATTCTCGGATTTTTAGTTACCGGGGCGTTTAATCTTTTAGTTGACTAATAAATTATGGAGGAAATTGAAGTAAAATTCCTCAATATAAAGAAGGAAGAAATTGAGAGAAAACTCAAATCCATTGGCGCGAGTAAGGTGGGAGATTTTTTCTATAGGCGCCAAGTGTTTGATTACCCGGATTTTCGCCTGGATAAAGAAGCGGCATGGATTCGGCTTCGGGACGAAGGAAACAGGATTACATTGGGTTTTAAACAACGTATTGGGAGACAAGAAGACGGACTGAGAGGCGATGATGCGGGAATGCATGAGATTGAGTTTGAGGTGAGCAACTTTGATCTGACAGCCGAATTTTTGTATAAATTAGGCCTAGTTAACAAGTTCTATTTTGAGAACAGAAGGGTGCGGTACATGAAAGATGGGGTGGAGTTTGATATCGATGAGTGGCCCCTGCTTGAACCCTATCTGGAGATAGAAGCGCCAAGTTGGGGCAAAGTTGATGAAGCTATCAATTGGCTCGGACTAAAAAAGGAGGATTTAAAGAAGTTTTCAACTACGCAAGTTTATGCCCTTAAGGGCATAAATGATAAGGACTACACAAAGCTCACGTTTGATGAAGCGGTCAAAAGAGTCTAATGACGGTATTTTCCCGAGAAGCCGAAATAATTGACGGGACGTGGTCTTCTCTATATACTTTCAAAGTTCAAGAAAGCGATATGTGACATGGGACAAGAGACAGGGTTGGCATTAATCGCAAGCTCTAGAGCCGTATTCTCTTGTCCCATATCCCTTGTCTCTTGTTTCTTGCTAAGCATATGCCGACCATTAGCCAATTGATAAAACATGGGCGACGCCCCGACAAAGCCAAGTCCAAATCGCCGGCTCTCCAGCGCGGTTTTAACGTGAAAAAAAATCATCCGGTTTTTTATCCTTCCCCGTTCAAGCGCGGCGTTTGCGTGAAAGTAACAACCATGACGCCTAAAAAGCCGAACTCGGCCCTCCGCAAAGTGGCGCGTGTTCGCTTGACCAACGGCATGGAAGTTACGGCTTATATCGGAGGCGAGGGGCATAATTTGCAGGAGCACTCGGTGGTGGTAATCCGCGGCGGCCGGGTCAAAGATTTGCCAGGCGTTCGTTATCACATAGTACGCGGCCTTTTGGATACGCAGGGAGTGCAGGGGAGGAAGCAACAGAGAAGTAAATATGGGGCGAAAAGACCGAAGTAAATTAGCCACTAGCGACTAGCCACTAGTGGCTAGGGACTAGTCGCTAGGCACTAAACTATGCGGCGCAAACGAAACGTAAAACGCGAAATCAATCCCGACGTTAAATATCTCAACACCACCGTTGAGAAGTTGATAAATTACGTGATGAAAGAAGGCAAGAAATCCGTGGCCCGCGATATTGTCTATGAGGCCTTCGCGATCTTGGAGAAAGAGGGTAAAAAACCCGCTTTGGAACTTTTTGAGGAAGCCATGCGAAACGTCCAGCCCGTAGTGGAAGTGAAATCACGCCGCATTGGTGGCGCTAACTACCAAGTGCCGCGTGAAGTAAGGGGTGAACGCAGAATGGCGTTGGCATTTAGATGGCTTTTGGAAGCCGCACGGAAAAAGACGGGAAAACCGATGGCTCAAAAACTTGCTGAAGAACTTTTTCTTGCGACCAAAAATGAAGGCAACGCCGTTAAGAAAAAAATGGATACGCATCGTATGGCCGAAGCCAACAAGGCCTTTGCGCATTTCGCCTGGTGATTTCTGTAATTTAAAAATCAAATATCAAAATGAAAAATGACAATGTAAAATGCAAAATTTTTCATGGCTAACTTATCATTTATTTCTCCTAAAGCTAAAGTTAAAAAGAGCCAAATACATGGCCATGGTCTGTTTTCTATAAAACCAATCAAAAAAGGAGAAGTTGCTACTATCAAAGGCGGCCATATCTACGATAATGATACACACGAAAAAGTTGAAAGCGATTTTGGGGCAGTAGATTGTCAAATAGGGGATGGGTTTTTTATAGGCCCTCTTAAAAAATCAGATGTTGCGAAAAGCATGCTCTATTTAAATCACTCTTGTGAGCCAAACTTAGGTGTGAAAGGCAACATTGTTTTTGTCGCATTACGAGATATTAAACCAGGTGAAGAATTAACATTTGATTATGCAATGACTGATAATGAACAATATACAATGAAGTGTAATTGTAAGATGATGAGCTGCCGGAAGATTGTTACCGGCAGAGACTGGCGCAAAAAGAGATTACAAAGAAAGTATGGTAAATACTTCTCTTCTTTCTTGCTAGATAAAATCAGAAGGTAATATTTTTTTATTTTAATTTGTCATTTTGCATTTTGATTTTTACATTTTGAATTAAGTATATGGCACGCGAATATCCGCTGGAGCGGACTAGAAATATCGGAATTATTGCTCATATTGACGCCGGGAAAACGACTGTTAGTGAGCGGATTTTGTTCTACACCGGTGTTTCGCACAAGATCGGCGAGGTGCATGAGGGCGATACCGTAATGGACTGGATGGAGCAGGAGAGAGAGCGCGGAATTACGATTACTTCCGCCGCCACAAATACTTTCTGGAAGCCGACTTACGCCCCGCAAGTTAAGGAAAACGAATATCGCATCAATATCATTGACACGCCAGGGCATATTGATTTTACAGTGGAAGTAAAGAGGTCACTTAGAGTTTTAGACGGGGCGGTAGTTATTTTTGACGGAGTGGCCGGCGTGGAACCGCAATCGGAGACCAATTGGAGATACGCCGACGAGTATCGCGTGCCGCGAGTTTGCTTCATAAATAAACTGGACAGAACCGGTGCTTCATTTGAGCGCTCGCTTAGTTCCATTTGGGAACGCCTGACGCCAAATGCCGTGGCTCTGCAGTATCCCATCGGGCTTGAGAACAATTTTGAAGGATTGATAGACCTTATGATAATGAAAGTCGCGCATTTTGAAGGCGATAAGGGTCAACAAATAGTTTGGGGCGAGATCCCGGAAAATATGAAAAAAACCGCCGAGGAATGGCGGCACAAAATGGTGGAAAAAATTTCAGAAACAGATGACATACTTACGGAAAAATATTTGGAGGGCAAGGAAATTTCTTTGGACGAACTTAAAAAGGCCCTTAGAGCGGCGACACTTTCCTATAAATTAGTCCCGGTGCTTACGGGCTCGGCCCTAAAAAACAAAGGCACTCAATTGATGCTGGACGCGGTGGTGGATTATCTGCCATCGCCCTTGGACTTGCCGCCGGTAAAAGGCGTTAATCCCGATACAAACAAAGAAATTGAGCGTAAGGCCGATGATAACGAGCCCTTTGCGGCACTCGCATTTAAATTGCAATCCGACCCGTACGTGGGGCAATTAACATATTTTCGCGTGTATTCGGGCAAACTTTCGGCTGGCAGTTATGTTTTGAATACGACCTCGCAAGAAAAAGAGCGCGTGGGCAGAATTTTGCGGATGCACGCCAATCACCGCGAAGAATTAAAAGAAATTGAAGCGGGGAACATCGGGGCTTTGGTGGGCCTTAAAGCCACCAGGACCGGGGACACGCTTTGCGACCCGGAGCATCCCATAATTTTGGAAAAAATCACTTTCCCCGAGCCGGTGGTCAAATTAAGGATTGAGCCGAAAACCAAAGCCGACCAGGAAAAAATGGGGATTGCCTTAAAACGTCTTTCCGATGAAGACCCGACATTCAGGATTTCCGGTGATACCGAAACGGGGGATACCACGATTGCCGGCATGGGTGAATTGCATTTGGAAATTCTGGTGGAACGCATGAAGCGCGAATTTTCGGTGGAAGCCAACGTCGGCCGTCCGCAAGTGGCTTATAAAGAGACCATAAAAAATAAGGCCGAGGCCGAAGGCAAATACATCAGGCAATCCGGCGGCCGGGGGCAGTACGGGCACGTGTGGCTGAAAGTGGAGCCGCAAGAACGTGGTAAGGGATTTGAATTCGAGAACGCCATCAGGGGAGGCGTCATTCCGCAGGAATTTATTCCCGCCGTGGAAAAAGGCGTTAAAGAAGCCACGGAAAAGGGTGTTCTCGCCGGTTATCCTTTGGTGGACGTGAAAATTACGCTTTACGACGGCTCGTATCACGAAGTTGATTCGTCGGAAGCGGCCTTTAAAATTGCCGGGTCCATGGCTCTGCAGGAAGCCGCGAGGCGCGGGAAGTTGGTTTTACTGGAACCCATTATGAAAGTGGAAGTAATTACTCCCGAGCAATTTTTGGGCGAGGTGACCGGCGATTTAAATTCCAAACGCGGGCGCATTGATAAAATGGATGATAGAGGCATGGGGATTAAAGTGATTACGGCGCAAGTTCCGCTTTCTGAAATGTTCGGATACGCCACTGCTATTCGTTCACTGACGCAGGGACGCGCGAGTTATAGTATGGAATTTGACCACTACGAAGAAGTGCCGAAAAATATTGAGGCACTGATTATTGAAGGGAAGAAGTAATTCCGAGAACTTAGCTTGGTCAAAAGTAGAAGATCGTAAAGGTACAATAGAATATTCTATTGTACCTTTAGGTTTTGGGGTTATTTTTTTTGGTTCTTTTTAAGATTCTTGACGCATATGGCGGTTTGTAATACAGTACCGATAACAGAGGGATAGGCCGTTTGGCCGAATCCCCTGGCGTGCAGTTCCTTCGCAAAAGAGAGGTGGGTGATCATGACGCATCTCATGGCACTCGTTCTCGCGATCCTGGCCGTCATCGGCTTCGGGATCATCGGCCCCGCGCCCCCGCCCGCTCTCGCGGACATGGGTGGGTGCGCGCAGGCGGTAACCGTCGTCGCGCTGGACAACTACTACCAGCCGACGCACGACCAGCCGGCCATCGCTCTCGACATCAGCGTCAAGGCCGGTACGTACTACGAAAGCGACAAGCTGATCGCACTCTGGCCCAGTGGTGGCGGAGACGGCGCCGACACCAGTCCGCCGGCGGCCATCACGAAGGCCACGTTCGCCTACTACGACATGAGGTCCACCTGGGCGACCATGACGACGGCACCGCGGGCCTCGCCGCCCCACCAGGAAGCGACGCGCTTCGCGGCTCCCACCTACTGGACGGACATCACGGACGCCTACGCGCCCATCGTGACCACCTGGTCCCCGCGGCGCGAGTAACAGCACACGGCGCCGGCCACGCGCTACGCGGCTGAGCCCCTTCAGGGCTCGGCCGTCTTTTTTTTGAACAGCGGCCGCGCTTTCGCGGCCGCTGTTTGACTGTAAAACCATTAGGGATAAACTGACAATAAATAAGTCCAAAGGCAATTACGCCCTAGGTATTTTAGGCTCTTTTAGCTGAGGAGGAGACGAGCCATGAAACGGTCCTCGGTAGCGGTACTCGCGCTCTCGGTTCTCACATGCGTTGCGGCATTCCTCGCCGGTCCCGCTGAGGCCTACTGGGCCTGCTGCCGGACTGCCTACGTTAACCAGCTGGTGCCGGTTTACTGGGTCGATCCCTGGGGCAACCCCATGCGGGACGGCTACGGTAACCTGATCATTCTGCGCTATGAGACGAAGGTCGTGGCGCGACCGGAGCAGTATTGGGTCCCTGATGGCCCGTTATTCGGCGCCCTGCCCTTCTTCTTCGGGGTGGTGCCTCATCGTCACCGCGAGTGGAGAGGCCCCGACCATCACCGGGGCGACGAACGTCACGGCGGCCGCGAACGCCGCCGCTAAGGTGTCGCTTCGGGTCATGTCGTCCGCTTCGCTCCGTCCTCCATCGGGCGGACCCCTTCTGGGCCCGCCTGCTTTTTCTTTTTTAGGCTTGCCCCCACACCAAATCTCGACAGTGATAATTATTGGCTTTCTATAGTTAAGATTTGGTGTGGGGGCTTGCCGGGTAGTAGAACTTCGACGGTTTTGCTTTGCAAAACGGTTATACTGAAGACGGTCGAAGTTTCACTACCCGACTTGCTATTTTTATCCGTATTTTGCTAAAGTTAGCCCGTTATGGATTTCAACGAAGTAAAAAAATGGCTTAACGACCCGTCGGAGCGTTTTGTCTTTATTGAAGACGGCAAGCCCGCGTATGTAGCCATGGGATTTGAGGCCTATCAGGCCCTAAAGGGCGGCGTAAAACCGAACCCGATTAATTCGGGTAAGGCGAAGGACCAAACGGATGTAGTTAACGCTAATTTAGAGGCCGAGAGAGTTCGCGCGAAGGATCTCGTCGCCAAAATGAGCATGGAGTTTCCTAGGTCAACCAGGGAAGCCGAGGCCGAAGACGCGGAGGAGATGCCGCGGGTCCGGCTGGAGGACCTGCCTTTATAGCGCGTAGCGGATAGCGGAAAGCGTATAGAGCGGAGCCCAATTTACTAATCGCTACACCCCATTTGCCTTACACTTAGCGTTTGCTTGACGGCTCACACCCAGCGGGTTAGTATTGTTTTTGTTGCTTTGAAGGGCCTCCAAGCCTTGGATTCTAGGGAAATAATCCTTTGAATATGAGGTTAGGCGGACATCAGTGACTTATATAAAACCTAATTTTTAGATCCATATGGCAGAAAAATTTGACAGGTCAAAACCGCACGTAAACGTCGGCACCATTGGTCACGTAGACCATGGGAAGACCACGCTAACCGCGGCTATTACCAAGGTCCTTAACATGGCCGGTTTTAAATCGCGCGTGGAGGACGTAACCCAGATCGACAACGCGCCCGAGGAAAAAGCGCGCGGCATTACCATCGCCCTGCATCATTCCGAATACGAAACAGCGAAGCGTCACTACGCGCACATTGACGCCCCGGGTCACGCCGATTACATCAAAAACATGATAACGGGCGCCGCTCAAATGGACGGCGCGATTTTGGTGGTAGCGGCCACTGACGGGCCCATGCCGCAGACCAGAGAACACATTTTACTGGCGCGCCAAGTCGGGGTTCCCGCCATCGTAGTATTCCTGAATAAGGTGGACATGGTGGATGACCCGGAATTGGTGGATCTGGTGGAAACGGAAATCCGCGAACTTCTAAAGAAATATGAATACCCGGGAGACACCACTCCCATTATCCGCGGTTCCGGCCTGAAAGCCCTGGAGGCCAAAGATCTCAATGACGAATGGGCTAAGAAGATCTTGGAACTGACCGAGGCGCTGGATACTTTCATACCCGATCCGGTGCGTGAGGTTGAAAAGCCGTTCTTAATGCCGGTTGAAGACGTTTTCTCCATTGAGGGCCGAGGCACGGTAGTGACCGGCCGCATTGAGAGAGGTAAGGCCAAAGTTGGCGAGGAGGTGGAGATCATAGGCATCAAAGACACGCAAAAAACCGCCATTACCGGCATTGAAATGTTCAATAAATCACTGGATGAGGGTATGGCGGGAGATAACGCCGGTGTGCTTTTGCGGGGCCTTAAGAAAGAAGACGTGGAGAGGGGGCAGGTAATTGCCAAGCCCGGCTCCGTTACGCCTCATACTGAATTTGAGTCGGAGGTTTATATCTTGACCAAAGAGGAAGGCGGGCGACATACTCCGTTCTTTGCCGGATACAAGCCGCAGTTCTATATCAGAACCACGGACGTGACAGGCGAAGTGACCCTGCCGCAAGGAACGGAAATGGTAATGCCCGGGGACACGATCAAGTTCACGGTGAAATTGATTGTGCCGGTAGCACTTGAGGAAAAACAAAGATTTGCCATTCGCGAAGGCGGCAAGACAGTGGGAGCCGGTGTGGTAACAAAAATTCTTAAGTAATCGAGCCAATCCCCTCCGTGCTTTGCACGGAGGGGATTGCGTTCGTAAAATGCACCTTTCACCCCGTAAGAACTATGAATAGCAGAAATGATAGAAAAAATAGTTGTTCTTTGAAAGATTCATCAATATTGAAATAGTGCTTGTTGTTTGATTTCTAACGGGGTAAAAATCCATGGCCGCGGCTAAAACTAAAGAAGTTGAAAAAGAGATAACCCAACGTCTTAGGATAAAGGTGCGCGCTTATGATGCCAAGATAATTGACGCTTCGGTGCGTCAAATTGTGGAAACAGCCCGTCGCCAAGGGGCGGAAGTTGTTGGTCCCGTGCCGTTGCCCGGGGAAATCAGGAAATATACCGTCAATCGTTCAACTTTCGTTCACAAGAACGCCCGAGAGCAATATGAAATGAGGGTGCACAAGCGCTTGATTGACATAATAAATCCCAACCCCAAGACGATTGACGCCTTGATGAACCTTAATCTGCCGGCGGGTGTGGATATAGAGATAAAAATGTAGTGGTCGCTTGAACCGTTGTTTCAAAAACATATGATTTCCCACCGAGAAATCATACTCGCCGACCTCCTCGCGATTTGCTTCGCAAAACCATGGTCGCTCGTCGGTCGAGCGTTTTGAAACAAGGTTCTTCGCTAAAGATTTGCTCAAGGTAGGCCCTTCGGGCCTCTCATGGATGAGTTATCAAGGAAGCTACCGGAGGCCTCTCTGGCTCCGGTAGCCTCCTGGGTGACCCACCAGGTTACTCGCCCCGTTGTCAGGGGGCTTAGTTGCAAGCATGAAATTCAATACCTTGACGTATTCACATACGTAAATCCGGAATCAACGTCCGCCGCTTTTATGCGCCGGGGTGATTCCCGGTATTGTTTTTTGCTACGAAATACGAATTTGTACGAATATACGAAAAAGTAGCTGACCCATTCGTACTTTCGTATAGTTTCGTATTTCGTAGCCAGATATATGAAATTTATCCTCGGAGAAAAATTAGGCATGACGCAGATTTTTGATAAGAACGGGAATGTTATCCCGGTGACTTTGGTGCACGCCACGCCGAACGTAGTGACGCAAGTCCGCGCTAAAGATAAAGACGGATACTCCGCGGTTCAAGTGGGGCGCGGCATCAACAAAAAAATTTCAAAACCCCAGGCCGGGCATTTAAGGGATTTAGGTAATTTTAGGACACTTAAGGAATACAGAACGGAAAACGCGGATAAAACACGCGGCGATAAAATTGACGTTTCTATTTTTGCGCCGGGGGAGCTGGTTAAAGTCACGGGTGTTTCAAAGTCCAAGGGATTCCAGGGAGTAGTTAAACGCCACGGTTTTCACGGCGCTCCCAAATCGCACGGCACCAAGCACGCTCTTCGCTCGCCCGGTTCCATCGGCGCCACCTGGCCGCAACGTGTCATTAAGGGGATGCGGATGGCGGGCCGCATGGGCGGTACTAAAATTTCCGTGAGAAACCTGGAAGTGGCCGAGGTAAATACCGAAAAAGAATTGATCGCGCTAAAAGGCGCCGTTCCCGGACGCCCCGGTACCTTAATTTCAATTAGTGCCCAATAATATGAAATTACCCGTATACAACCAAGAAGGCAAAGAATTGGAGCCGATAGAGGCCAGTCCAAAATTATTTGACGTGAAAATTAATCGCGATCTACTGCATCAGGTGGTAACCTCGGAAGAAGCTAACGCCAGAATTGTGCACGCCAGTGCTAAGGGGAGAGGCGAAGTACGGGGTGGCGGCCGGAAGCCCTGGCGCCAAAAAGGCACGGGGAGAGCTCGCCACGGTTCTATAAGATCTCCTTTATGGAAGGGTGGAGGCGCCACGCACGGACCGATGAAAGAACGGGTATTCGCCAAAAAAATAAACAAAAAAATGAAATCCCGGGCTCTGGCTATGGCTTTTTCGGCCAAAGCTAAAGATAACGAAGTGGTGATTTTGGAAAGTGTTGATGTGAGTAGCGGCAAAACCAAGGATGCGGCCCGTATTTTGCAGAAACTTTCGGCCAGGAAAGTGCTTATGGCCCTTAGCAAAAAAAGTGCCTTGGTGATCTTGCCCGGCGAAGCTGTCAATGAACAAAGAGCGTTCCGCAATATAGCGAAAATTGAAGTGGCCCCGCCTTCAAGCGTTACGGCGCGGAGAATTTTAGCCAACACGTTCGTGGTAATGCCGAAAGATATTATCGCTGTGATGGAAAAGCGGGCTAAGTAATTGATACTTATGGGAATTTTTTCAAGAATTTTTAATAAAGATAAGACCAAGAAAGCGGCTGGCGAGCAGCGCAGTGCCGAAGCACTTCCGAAGACGGAAGCTGCGGCCCCGGCCCTTAAAGACGCCATGTCGGGCCTCTTGATCTTGCGAGGGCCTCATATTACGGAAAAAACAGCGGCGGCCCAAAAAACATTGTCAGCTTATACTTTGCGCATTCCGAAAAATACCAACAAGATACAGGTGCGCGAGACCGTGGAAAAAAGATATAGAGTTAAGGTTGAATCCGTAAGAATTACGAAGACCCACTCCAAGATCCGCAGGGTTGGGCGCCGCGAAGGAGCCAAGGCCGGAGTTATGAAAGCCGTGGTAACGCTTGAAAAAGGTCAAAGCATTGAATTGGGGAAATAAAATAGTATGAAGAATTATCATCCCACTTCCGCACCGAGGCGGCACATGGAATACATAGACACCAAAACGCTTTCTAAAACCGAGCCGTTAAAGTCGCTTACTTTCGGCAAGAAACGGCCAGTGGGGAGAAATGCTTTTGGCCGTATCACGACGCGCCATAAAGGAGGCGGCGTTAAAAAACTTTTTCGTGCTGTAGATTTTCTTTACGACAAAGTGGATGTAACGGCTCGGGTAGAGACCATAGAATACGATCCTAATCGTTCAAGTTTTATCGCGCGTATTGTTTATCGCGACGGCGAGAGAAGATATGTTTTGGCACCGCAAACGCTGAAGCTTGGGTCGCTTGTAGTGACCTCGGAGAAAGCGCCCATTGAAATCGGCAATCGCACAGTGCTTTCAAGGATTCCCGTGGGTACCATGGTTTATAACGTGGAATTGGAAAAGGGACGAGGCGGAGTACTGGCCAGATCCGCGGGGGTGGGCGCTATTATCATGGCCCAGGAAGAACCCTATACCAACATTCAACTGCCATCCGGAGAAGTTCGTCGCATTGCCTCAAAAAACTGGGCTTCCATCGGCTCACTTTCCAATCCGGAGCACGGATTCATGACGATAGGTAAGGCCGGGCGTCATCGCAAAATGGGAGTGCGTCCGGGCGTTCGGGGGACTGCCATGAACCCGAGAGACCACGCGCACGGTGGAGGCGAAGGTCGAACACAACTTGGCCGTTCAGCGCCGAGAACCCCTTGGGGTAAGATAGCTAGAGGCGTCAAAACCCGCAGGCGAAATGCGCGTTCATCCGTGTTTATTCTTCAAAGAAGGAAGTAATATGAAATTTCTTAAATCTCAAAGCCCAACGGGCTACATAAAGAAAGCTGCCAGTGAGGTATTCTCTTTTGAAAACGCTTGGGAGTGCGAGCAGGCAGGGCTCGAGCGAAGCGAGAGAGCGAGCACGTACGCGAGTAAATCAAACTCGCTGGGTTTGATTTACGTTTTTCAAAAGATGAATACCGAATAATTATGCCACGCTCACTTAAAAAAGGACCTTACGTACATCCTTCCATTTTGAAACATATGGGGCGTGTTAGGGCCGGGAACACCACGCCCATTAAAACCTGGGCGCGCGCTTCAACCATAACGCCCGAGATGGTGGGATATCGCTTCGGCGTTCACAACGGGCGGGCGTTTACGGAAGTTTTTATAAATGAAGACATGGTGGGGCATCACTTGGGTGAGTTCGCGCCCACGCGAAAATTCGTGCGCCACGGCGGCAGAATGCAGAAAGAATTGGAGGCCAAGGCCGCCGAAGCCGCAAAACCGGCTGCCGCTGAAAAGAAATAATAAAATCATGGAAATTAAAGCTGAACTGAATTATTTGCGCATTGCTCCCCGAAAGGTGAGAATAGTTGCCAATTTAATTTCGGGACTTTCTGTGGCTAATGCCATTATCCAGCTCCGTCATTTGCCCAAGCGCTCATCGGAGCCACTAGAAAAACTTTTAAAGTCCGCGATGGCTAATGCTAAGCATAATTTCAGTTTGGAAGACGCTAATTTGCGAGTTAAGCAGATTTTGGTTGACGGCGGACCGGTATTAAAACGCACTATGCCGAGAGCTTTTGGCAGAGCGGCGATGATCCGCAAAAGAACTTCGCACGTGACACTGGTGCTTGACGAGGTGGTGCCAACCAAGCGAAAATCAGCCAAGCCCAAAAAACCTGCGGCAGGGCCGGAAGTTCGACAAGCTACTATTGAGGAATTAAAGGAAATTGAGCGCGAAACATCCCTAGTCCCTGAACGCCGCGAGGCAGAAATAAAAAGGGTCGTAAAGCCGTCGCGTCCCGGGTTCGTAAAGCGCATCTTTACTAGGAAAGCAATATAGATAAAATCAAAGTTCAAATATCAAAAATCAAAATGACAAATCAAAATTCAAAAATTAAACACTCTGTGATTATCCCGAAGGGATACCTTAATTTTGACTTTTGCATTTTGCATTTTGCATTTTAGCGCAAACGAATATGACACATCGAGTTCATCCATACGTTTTCCGGCTGGGTATTAACACGACATGGAGGTCTAGATGGTTTAACGCAAAAAAATATCAGGAATACTTGAGAGAGGATGTCTTGGTCCGTGATTGGCTTAAGAAAAAACTGCGTCAGGCCCACATTGATTCCATTGAGATAGAGCGCTCGCCGACCGCCATGAACATCATCCTTCGTACTTCGCGCCCCGGCATTTTGATAGGCAGAGGCGGAGAAGGCGCGGAAAAACTGAAGCAGGAGATCCAAAAACGCTTGAAGTTGGCGCACCCCAAGGATAAAGCGCCGGAAAAACGCGAATTGAAGTTAACCATTGAGGAGATAAAAAACCCCGAAACACACGCTGCCATCGTGGGGCAAATGGTGGCCGAGGATCTGGAAAAACGCCTGCCTTTTAGGCGAGTTTTGAAGCAAACCATTGAAAAGGTCATGCAATCAAAAGGAGTGGAGGGTGTGAAAATCGCCATCTCCGGTCGTCTGGACGGAGCGGAAATGGCTCGTTATGAATGGCTGAAGAAAGGCAGAATTCCTTTGCAAACGCTTCGCGCCGACATTGATTACGCCCAAAAAGAGGCCTATACCACTTACGGCGTTATCGGCATCAAGGTCTGGATTTACAAGGGAGAAGTGTTTGAAAAAGATAATAAGGAGAAAAAATAAACCCATGCGTGTAATTGAAAAGAAAATTTGGCCCAAGTTTTTCAAGCTTGTAAAATCACGCAAGAAAAGTGTAGAGACGCGTTTGGCGGATTTTAAGATTTCTCCCGGAGACACCTTAGTCTTACGAGAATGGGATCCCAGAAAAAATGAGTACACGGGCCGTTCTTTGCGACGAAAAGTTCGTGCGGTAAATCGAACGTACGCCCACATAATTTATGCGCCGGCTATGATAAAAAAATACGGTCTGTTCACTATTGAGTTAACATAAATATGCTTCAACCAAGAAAAGTAAAACACAGGAAATGGCATAAAATGAGGTCCCCGGGAATTGAAACGCGGGGCACGACTTTGGCTTACGGCAGTTACGGGCTTAAAGCCACGGAACGCTCTTGGGTGACCGCGCGTCAAATTGAGGCCGCACGTCGCGCCGTTACGCATTACATCCAGCGAGGCGGCAAGATTTGGATACGTATTTTCCCGGACAAACCCATCACGCGTCGTCCCCCGGAAGTTACTATGGGTGGAGGTAAGGGTAGTCTTGAATTCTATGTTTTCCCGGTAAAACCCGGAAGGATTCTTTTTGAAATGGACGGCGTTTCCAAAGAAATCGCCGAGCAAGCGTTGAAGCGCGCGGCTCATAAATTGCCGCTAAAGACCAAATTTGTTTTTAAGTAAAAACATGAAAGCATTTGAACTGCGTAAAAAATCCAAGGAAGAATTAGCCGAAATGCTTAAAGACCTGCGCCGTGAAGCCGACCAAGTTAGATTCGAGATATCGCAGAAAAAGACCAAGAACGTGAAAAAACTTTACGGGCTTAAGAAAGACGTCGCCAGAATTTTAACGGCTCTTAACGCTAAATGATCATGCCAGACCAGAATAAAAATCCAAGAATACTGAAGGGCACCGTAGTTTCAAATAGAATGCAAAAAACTGCGGTGGTTTTAGTTGAGCGCTTGCGCAAACACTCCAAATATTTAAAATACCAGAAACGTTCAAATCGTTTCAAGGTGCATGATGAGAATAACACTTTAAAGGTGGGGGACATCGTTTTGATTCGTGAAACCAGGCCAATATCCAAAGACAAACATTGGGTGGTAGCGGAAGTTCTGGAGTCCAAAATTAAAGAGAGCGACGAATAAATCCCCCCACCAATCTCAATGAAACACCCACAAAATACCAACCATATAAGGCGAAGCCCTGCCTGCCAGCAGGCAGGCGCGGCGGCTCACAGAGTCGAAAGTTTGGTCGAACTTCGTTTAGATTGGTGGGGGGATAAATAAAAATATGATCCAGACAAGATCTATGCTGCAAGTAGCCGATAATTCCGGGGCCAAGTTGCTCCAGGTTATTAAGGTCTTGGGCGGTACGCGCCGGAGATATGCCCAGCTCGGAGACATTGTGGTGGCTTCTGTGAAGATCGCCGAGCCGCGAAAGCAGGTAAAAAAGAAAGACATAGTGCGAGCGGTAATTGTCCGCCAAAGAAATCCCTATCGCCGGTCCGACGGCTCTTACATTAGATTTGACGAGAACGCGGCCGTAATAGTGGATGAAAAAGAACCGAGGGGCGGTAGGATATTCGGGCCGGTGGCTCGCGAGTTAAGAGAGTGCGGGTTCGCTAAGATCATTTCGCTAGCATCGGAAGTGGTATGAAGACAACAAACATGGTATCAACGAATAGCAAATCAAGAACGAATAAACGAACGAACTCAACGCGTGTCGTATTCGCTTATTCGGAGTAAGATTCGTTATTCGTTGATGTAATTATGAAAATCAAAAAAGGCGATACTGTGAGTATAATTTCAGGCAAAGACCGCGGCAAAACCGCGAAGGTTTTGCATGTTTACGGCGAGGAATCGCGGCTTTTGGCGGAGGGTATTAATTTGAAAAAGAAGCATACGCGCCCCAAAGAGCAAGGCAAAAAGGGTCAAATAGTGCAAGTGCCCGCGCCATTCCCTAGTTCCATCGCTATGCTTTTTTGTTCCGCCTGCAATAGGGCGGTGAGGGTTGGTTATAAAAATGAATCCGGAAAAAAGGTCAGGATCTGCAAGCGTTGCCAAACCGCAATTTAAAAAATATGTCTGTTATAGAAGAAAAATACAAAAAAACTGCTATGCCGGCATTAATGGCAGAGTTCAAATATAAAAATCCCTTAGCCGCTCCCAGAATAATGAAAGTGGTGGTAAATACGGGTGTCGGGCGAATTGCCGACGAAAAACAGCGCGAGATCGTTCAAAAATCCCTGTCTTTGATAACGGGTCAACATGTTGTACCACGACTCGCCAAAAAGGCCATTGCTTCATTTAAAACACGATTGGGTCAGGTTATCGGATACAGCACGACCTTAAGAGGCAAGCGTATGTATGAATTTCTGGACCGCCTGGTCGGCGCGGCCCTGCCCCGAACCCGGGATTTTAAAGGTATTCCCGTTTCAGCTTTTGATCCCAGTGGCAACTTGACGGTGGGTATTAAAGAGCATATTGTTTTCCCGGAAATGATAGGTGAGGACGTAAGATCTATCTTCGGGCTGGAAGTAAGCATTGTGACTACCGCCCAATCCCGCGAGGAAGGCATTTCGCTCTTAAAACACTTGGGATTTCCGATTCAAGAAAAAACCGAAAGTCGCTAACCACTTTTATGGCCAAAACATCCGTTATCGCAAGATCAAAAAAGAAGCCCAAATTTTCTTCGCGGAAGGTCAGAAGATGCTTTCGCTGCGGCAGGAAACATGGCTATATGCGTGATTTTGATCTTTGCCGTATATGCTTTAGGGAATTGGCCAATCGCGGGGAAATTCCCGGCATTAAAAAATCTTCATGGTGATACATAAATCAAGGATCAAAAATCCTTATACGGCCGAGCCGTCAGGCTGTAAGCAAAAATCAAAATGACAAATCAAAATTCAAAATTAACTAAGTTTAAAATCATCCCGCCCGCTTCGTCCGAGCTTCAGCGAGGCGGGCAGGGATACTTTAATTTTGACTTTTGCTTTTTGAGTTTTGAATTATAACTATGTCAGTCGTTACCGACCCCATTGGGGACATGCTAGTACAATTGAAGAACGCCTATCGCGCCAAGAAATCCTCGGTAATTATTCCGCATTCTTTGATGAAGGAATGTATTGCCAGGGTGCTTGAAGTCAGGGGTTATATCGCCGGATTTGAAAAAAAAGGTAAGAAAATTAGGAAATTCATGGATATCGCGTTGAAATATTCCGAAGGGGTCCCGGCACTCTTAGGAGCGCGCCGCATTTCCAAGCCCTCAAGACGGCTTTACGTAAAAGCGGCGGAGCTAAGGCCGGTAAAATACGGGCACGGGATAGCCCTTATTTCAACATCACATGGCATTATGTCCGGAGATGAGGCCAGGGCCAAGAAACTTGGAGGAGAAATAATTTGTGAGGTCTGGTAAAGGATTTTGTCAGAATTTTAGAGCATCAGCGAATAAAATTATGCAACAAAAC
>CAZBTX010000001.1:0-134997 GCA_964494945.1 uncultured Candidatus Saccharibacteria bacterium | reverse complement strand
TTATCCTGGGGCTGGAGAAGGTCCCAAGGGTTTGGCTGTTCGCCAATTAAAAAGTCACGCGAGCTGGGTTCAAACCGTTGAGAACAGAATTAAGAAATAAGAGTTATGAATTAAGGATTCTGTTTTGAACTGTTTGAACCCGAGGTTTGATGACGACATCACAAACGGCGGCGTTTAGTAGAAATACTAAGCGAGAAGTTAACTTATATCGGTGGAATCTTACCACTTTCATACTCTAGAGTATGAAAGTGAAGACAATGCCGAGGGAAATCTCGATGAGATACCCGTAGAGACTGAATGTTAACCACCCTAAACATAAAATGTCGGGTGAAGATACAGTCCATACCGTTAGTAATAACGGATGTTTAGAACTAGTGGCTAGGAACTAGTCGCTAGGAACTAGATTATGCGTGAGACAGGTTGGTCTCCTATCTTCTGTGGGCGTAGAAATTTGAGAGGGCTCGTTCCTAGTACGAGAGGACCGGATTGAACAAACCTCTGGTGTACCAGCTGTTCCGCCAGGAGCATCGCTGGGTAGCTATGTTTGGTTGTGATAACCGCTGAAAGCATCTAAGCGGGAAGCACGCCTCAAGATAAGATTTCATAGATCCCTGAGAGATTATCAGGTTGATAGGGCGTAGGTGTAAGTGCCGTAAGGCATTGAGCCGAGCGCTACTAATAGATCATCACCACTTTTTATTCCCTTGCCTCGCCGAATCCGCCAATTGGCGGAGAAGGCGGGTCGTGAGTACAATTTTACCCCCACACCAATCTCGGTGAGACATCTCACTTTTAGAAAGGTTGGAAGGCGAAGCCGCCTGGCGGCTCGCACACACTGTTCTTGAAAAATGTCTTTTCAAGATTGGTGTGGGGGTTTATTACCCTATTGCGATTGTTAGCCAGTCGTGTCTCACTTTTGTGAGACACCGCGGACCAAACGCTGACTTAGACAAACGCAGACAAACCATCTGCATCAGTCTGCGATGAAAAGAGTCTGCGATGAGTCTGCGTGTGCCTTGCGTAAGCAGGCACGGAATACGGAATTCAGAATTGGAAGAACCAATAGGAGGAGGCAGATGCGGTAGGTAGACCCATGCGCATCATCGTGAAGACACAAAGGAGGCACAATGTTTCCACAACCGGGAAAAACGTCAGCTGAACGGAAGCAAATCCGCCTTGCGGTGGTCGCATATCGCGGATTGACCCCGCTCTCAAAGGCGCTTCGCGCCATAGAGGAATCGCGGCCGACCACGCCAAGAGTTTCAGACGTCGTGAAGCCGAAGAAACAACTTCGCCCGGCGCGCTCCGCGCGCGGGCGCACCAGGAGATGAGACGATGCCGAAAAAGCAGTTCAAGTCCAAGGGCGGCAGCACAGTACCCACGATGACCTTGAGCGCGATGGTAGCCGCGGCCCAAGCAGAAGCCAGTGGAGAAGAAGTGAGGAGGCGTCATGGGATAGTCCAAGTGCGCTCCCGCCGTCCGGGCCGGACATACCCTGCCTCGGGAGGAAGGCGCGCTAAGTGTCCTACCAACGCGCACACGCTTCCTCCCCAACTCTGAGTTCCGTATCAATCGTTCGCATCGCAATTTTGAAATCGTCTCAAAAATCCCAGCCGATTTTTGAGACTCGCCGAGTTCGCGGAAACTTTGCTTCGCAAAGACCATGCTTTCCGCTCACTCGAGCGTTTCCAAATTGGATGCTTCACTCCAGCGTTTTCTGAAGGTAGCGCTTTCAGCGCCCTGATTTATAGAACGCACCGTTTTGGTGGCTTTCAGGTACGTGGCACCACCCCTTCCCATTCCGAACAGGGCCGTTAAACACGTATTCAGCGATGATACTCGGAGGTTTAGCTTCCCGGGAAAGTAGCTGCCGCCAGAACAGTGCGCTCTATCCTATTTTCAAAATCGTCTTCGCGTTTCCTCCGACGCTCGACTCACCGACCTCCTCACAATCCCGCTGATGCGGGAACCAAGGTTGTTCGTCGGTCGAGCGTTTTGAGAAATAGGATATTCACTAAGGATTTTTCTTAAGGTAGCGCCGTTGGCGCTTTATTATTAGTTGGGATAGCTACCCCACTGGAATATGACGGCGGGCTTAGCGCGCTAAACTGTCAAGCTTAGCGGCTAGCTATTTTTTTGGCTTGGATGCTAGTTATTTACTAACTTCTCCACATATAAAGGAGTACATAGAGGGATAATAGTGTTATATAGAGTTATACAAAGTTATATAAAACACAAAAGCCACCTAGAGGTGACTTCTGCGTGAATGGACTTGACCAGTTTCGAGCTGGCACTTCGACTTTAGAAGAGAAGCGTGCTACCTTTAAACACTACAGGCCCGCGAAAGAACGTCTAACGACGTTTCTTTTGTTTTTAACCCCTTTCCTTTTAGCAATCTATACTAGCCGGTAGCATAGATAAGCCGGTAGCATAGATACAACTTCAGTTATCCACACGTTAGATAAATTTGCTAGAATAATATCTATGGACTGGCGTGCCAGAAAACAATTAACGATTGTAGCAGTAGTGTTTTTAGTGATTGCGGGAATTCTCGTTGGTCTTTATTACGCTTTTTTGCACACACCCTCAACTTGTACCGATAACAAAAGGAATCAGGGCGAGGAAGAAATTGATTGTGGCGGACCGTGCGTCCCCTGCGCCTTCAAGCATCAAAAAGAAGTGGAAGTATTTTTCACGCGCTTTGTTAAAGTTAGAGAGAATAATTACGATATTGTTGCACAAATCCAAAATCCCAATGAGCACCTGGCGGGAAATCCCGTGGCGTACAGAGTAAAGCTTTTTGACGACCAGGGGGCGGAAGTCGGAAGACGAGAAAATATTACTTATATTGATGCCAACGATAAGATTTACGTGGTGGAAAGTAATTTTGTGACCAAGCGGAATGTTACCAAGGCGGAAATGCAAATTTTGCCGAACGCCACAACTTGGAGTTATACGAACGCCGTTCGCCCCGATATCCAAGTTGGCAATAAACGTTATGAGACAGCTGAAGAGGGCGGGCGAGAAATAGGCCGGGTATCGGCAGACGTTACCAACCAATCCAATTTCGCTTATCGGCGCATGAATGTCCGCGTAGCCCTAATTGACGTAGCCGGCAATATCGCGGCGGTTGCCGGGACATATTTGGAAAACGTAAAGCCGGGCGAGTCGCGTAAGGTTGAATTCACCTGGCCCGAAAAGCCGGTGGGGGAAATAACGCGAGTGGATATGGAAGCACGGGCAAACTCTTTAGACCGTTCTAATTTGCTTATCCAGTAGGGTATGAATACTCTTCGGGATTTATATGCCTATGCGAAACGCATGGTTTGACACTTGGCGGCGTTGGGACTGGCCCTTGGCGGTCTCGGTTTTTTTACTGCTGGCTATCGGCTTAATGACGCTTGCCAGTTTATCTACAACTTCCCCATTCCCATATTTTTTTAGACAGATAATTTGGGTGGTTCTTGGGGTTGCCGCCTTTTTCCTTGTTTCACTTTTTGATTACAGGATTTTAAAAAATTACGGCGGACTTTTACTGGCGTTTTACGCCATTTTGGCGGTTGCTCTAATAATTTTGGCGGCGACCGGCGTGAAAATTCGCGGAGTAACTTCTTGGTTCAATTTCGGGTATTTCGCGGTGGAGCCGGGAGAATTCATGAAGATCATTCTCATTTTGATATTGGCAAAATATTTTTCCCGCCGACACGTGGAAATTTATCGTTTGCGTCACCTTTTGGTCTCCGGATTATACGCGGGTATTCCCATATTTTTGATACTTATTCAGCCGGATCTGGGGACAGCGGCTATTTTGGCGTCCGTGTGGCTCGCCATCGTGATATTCTCCGGCATTCGCGCCAAGCATCTTTTATTGTTCTTCGTATCGGCTTCGGTATTCTCGGTGATGGCTTGGTTCTTGATCTTGGCGCCTTATCAAAAAGACAGGATTTTCTCTTTTTTAAATCCCTGGAACGATCCCTTGGGCTCGGGCTATAACGCCATACAATCTATGATCGCAGTTGGCTCGGGAGAGCTTTGGGGTAAGGGGCTAAGTTACGGTTCGCAAACCCATCTTAATTTTCTGCCGGAGCCGTCAACCGATTTTATTTTTGCGGCTTTTGCCGAAGAATGGGGGTTTCTGGGGGTTGTTTTTATTTTAGGCGTTTACGGTGTTCTATTTTGGCGTCTGTTTCGTATCGGTATGCGAGCGAGCGATAATTTTGCCCGATTGACACTGCTTGGAATAAGCACGGTTATTTTTACTCACTTGGTCATTCATGTCGGCATGAATATAGGCATTTTGCCGATTACCGGCGTTACTTTGCCGTTTGTGTCTTACGGCGGCTCTAGCATTCTGACGGTTATGATATTGGCGGGGCTTGCGGAAAGCATTTCCATCCGCTCGCTAAAAAGCGGCGGACAGATAAGCGAATAGCAACTAGCGGCTAGTGGCTAGTGGCTAGGCACTAGTTTATAATTAGCTCAATGATTTATATCGCCGCTGACCATCGTGGATATTCGCTTAAAGAAGCGTTAAAAACGGCGCTTTTGGAAGTTGGCTATGAAGTCAAGGATATGGGCGCTCTAAATTTGGACATTGCCGACGACTATCCGGATTTTGTTGAGGCGGCGTGCGAAGCGGCGTTGCATGACCCGGCGCACAGCAAGGTTATCCTAGTTTGCGGCTCGGGGCATGGCATGGATATGGCGGCTAATAAATATAAGGGCCTCCGCGCGGCTCTTTGTTTTAACACCAGCGTAGCCAAGCAGTCACGCGAACACGAGGATGCCAATGTGCTTGTGCTGGCCTCGGATTGGGTTAAAGAGAGCGAGGCCTTTGAGATCGCAAAAATTTGGCTGGAGACCGAGTTTGATGGTGCCGACAGGAACATAAGGCGCCTTGCGAAAATAAAGCAACAAGAGGATAGAAATTTTAAATAACTTATTTTATGCGGAAAATGGAAGTTATTCCCGTAGTTAATGTTACGGACTGGAGTGAAGCCCGGGAGCGAATAAAAAAAGTTGAGCCATACACTCGCAGAATCAAATTAGATATTGCCGACGGCACATTTACCCCCAACATCCTGTGGCACAATCCCGCGGATCTGAAAGGCTTAAAAGTAAAATCTGCGATAGAGGTGCATTTGATGATTAAAAACCCCGAGGCGGCGATTGACGCTTGGATTGAGGCCGGAGTCAAGCGTATCATCGTGCATGTGGAAGCCATGGAGAATTACAAGCTGATCAAAGAAAAGTGCGATAAGGCGGGCGTAGATCTCATGCTTGCCATCACTCCCGAAGTTTCATGGAAGTGGCTCCTTCCCTATATTGAAAACGGCCACAGATCATTCCAGGTTCTCTCCGTGCATCCGGGCGCCACGGGCCAGCAATTTATTGAAGGTAACCCCGCTGGCGGAGAATACGTGGAATCTAGTTATGAAAAAATTCGTCATTTAAGAGACCATTGCCCGACTTGTGATATTGAAGTTGACGGTGGCATTAAGGTTGGGATCGCCAAAAAATGCCGCGAAGCCGGGGCTAATCTTTTCGCTGTCGGCTGGGCCATATTTTCTGCGCCCGATACGGAGGCTGCTATTAAAGCCCTAAAAGACGACATTGCTTGATAGCCATTTAAATTTTTGGAATGAGATTTCATGCCACATTTACACGAAGACACGCTAAAATTTTTCTAATGAAAAACTTAGGCGGGCAGGAAAAATAAATTCTATGAATCATTTACACGAAGAAAAACTGAAGTTCCTGGAAGAAAAAGCCAACCAAATCCGCCAATCAGTCATTGAGATGCTGGTGGAGGCGGGAAGCGGGCACTCGGCGGGACCGTTGGACATGGCAGATATTTTTACCGCCATGTATTTTCATATTTTGGCGCATGATCCTAAAAACCCCGGCTGGGAAGGCAGAGACCGGTTGGTTCTATCTAACGGCCACATTTGCCCGGTGCAATATGCGACCATGGCTCATGTGGGGTATTTCCCGATTGAAGAATTAAAGACATTGCGCAAATTCGGCACTCGGCTCCAGGGACATCCACATCGTACCTCACTCCCCGGTCTTGAGATAACTTCTGGTCCCTTGGGTTCTGGCCTTTCTCAAGCCGTGGGTATGGCTCTGGGCTTTCGCATGGATGCAAAAAAGAACTGGGTGTTTTGTATGATGTCGGATGGAGAAGAGGATTGCGGGCAGACCTGGGAAGCGGCCATGCTGGCTGGCAAAGAAAAACTCTGGAATCTCGTCGCTATTATGGACAGAAATAACATACAGATTGACGGTAATACTGAAGATATTATGCCGTTAGAACCCCTGCGCGCAAAATATGAAGCATTCAATTGGCATGTTTTAGAAATTGACGGACATAATTTTGAAGAAATTACAGCGGCTATTGACGAGGCCAAGGCCATCTATGAAAAGCCTAAAATGATAATCGCCCATACCATTCCCGGCAAGGGCGTAGATTTTATGGAGCGCGATTACAAATGGCATGGCATCCCGCCCAATAAAGAAGAAGCCCGTTTGGCGCTGGAAGAATTGCGCACGCTTGGTGGTAAAATAGTAAGCGAGCACCAGTGACATCAATTAATATAAAGTTCTTAATTATTAGTTCTTAGTTACAGTTACTGGTTGTCAGTTCTGGTTAATTCAAACTATTAACTAAAAATCAAAACAAGAACTGAAAACCAAGAACTAATTATGACCTCCAATCCCTACACCCAGTCCATAGAGACCAAGTTGTATTTCGTAGTTTTTTTGTTGTTTGCGGCGTTAATAACATTGATGATCTATCGCTCGTTTTTGGATACCAACGCTACAACCAATGCTGACAGCGTACAGAGTTCCAAAAACGCTGGTATTTTTAAACCGCACAATCAAGATAGCGCTGGGCCGGAGCAGTTGCCTTCAGATTCGTTAGGGGAGTGATAAATAATCGCGAATATATATAATATGCCGGTTAATCCGCAAATGAAATTAGTTCCCAATTTGCTTGATTTGAAATCAATTGAGCAAAAGCCGACCAGAAACGGTTACGGCGAGGGGCTTGCTAAAGCCGGAGAGGAAAATCAGAACGTAGTGGCGCTTTGCGCGGACCTTACCGAGTCCACACGGACAATTCTATTTAAGGAAAAATTTCCCAAACGATTCATCGAGATTGGCGTGGCCGAGCAAAATTTAGCATCCGTGGCATCAGGACTTGCGGCTGTTGGGAAAATCCCATTTATATCTTCTTACGCCATGTTCTCTCCCGGCAGGAACTGGGAGCAAATTCGTACGACTATATGTTATAACGAGCGGAACGTAAAAATTGCGGGAGCCCACGCCGGGGTCTCGGTCGGCCCGGATGGCGCTACGCACCAAGCCATTGAAGATATGGCGGTGATGCGGCCAATCGCGAATATGGTAGTGCTCTCGCCCTGTGATGTGGAAGAGGCGCGCAAGGTCACAATTTCCGCGGCGCGATATGTTGGTCCCGTTTATATGCGTTTCGCTAGAGAAAAGACGCCGGTATTTACCACCAACGAAACTCCGTTTGAGATAAACAAAGCACAGATTTTTTGGAACGAGTTGAAGACCGGCAAGCCGGATGTCGCGATTATCGCTTGCGGTCCCTTAACGCATAACGCCATTCTAGCGGCCGCGGAGCTTGAAAAAGAAGGTATAGGAGTTCGCGTAATTAATAACCCCAGTGTTAAACCCCTTGATGAAGCGATCATTCTTGATGCCGCCAATGCCGCGGGTGCGGTAGTTACGGTGGAAGAACACCAAGTCGCCGGCGGTATGGGGTCAGCTGTGGCCGAATTTCTTGCAAAAAATTTCCCAGTGCCGATTGAATTCATAGGAGTACAAAATAGATTTGGTGAATCCGGAGAACCAGCTCAACTTTTGGAGGCATTCGGAATGGGAGTTTCGCATATTATTGAAGCGGTCAATAGGGTAAAATCAAGGAAGAAATAATTATGTCAGCACGATATGATTTTATAGCTATTGGTGACACGGTGACGGACGCGTTTATTCGCTTATCGGACGTTACGGCTCATGTGGATATTGACCACGGGGCCAAAGAGATTTGTTTCCACTTCGGCGACAAGGTGCCGTACGAGAGCGTTACCGTCGTCCCGGGGGTGGGAAATAGCGCTAATGCCGCCTCGGCCGCGGCGCGTCTTGGCTTAAAAACAGCGTTTGTTTCCAACGTTGGAGATGATGATGATGGGAAGGAGATAATTGGGGCGCTTTCAGCCGAAGGCATGGACACGCGCTTCATTAAAGTAAATCCCGGCAAGAAAACCAATTACCATTACGTGCTTTGGTTCCATGACGACAGGACCATATTAATAAAACACGAAAAATTTGATTACGAAATGCCGGATGTGGGCTCGCCCAAGTGGTTATACCTTTCTTCGGCCGGAGAAAATTCACTGCCCATGCATAATACCATCGCCGATTATTTGGAGTCCCATAAGAATATAAAACTGGCGTTTCAGCCCGGTACCTATCAAATTAAGTTCGGTGCCGAAGCATTATCTAGAATATACAAACATACTGAAATATTCTTCTGTAATCGCGATGAGGCCCAAAGAATTCTAAATACCAAAGAAGACGACATAAAAAAACTTATTTTCAGTATTCACGCTTTGGGACCCAAAATGGTCTGCATCACCGATGGCCCGGCTGGGGCCTACGCTTCGGATGGCAGTACAATATGGCAGATGCCGATCTATCCCGACCCTAAGCCGCCGCTATCGCGCACCGGTGCGGGAGATGCTTTTTCGTCAACCATTACCGCGGCTTTAGCGCTGGGGAACGATCTAAAAACTGCCCTTACTTGGGGTCCGGTGAATTCCATGTCGGTGGTACAGCAAATTGGCGCTCGGGCGGGACTTTTGTCGCGTTCTCAATTGGAAAAATATTTGGCCGAAGCCCCGGCGGATTATGAGCCGAAGCTTCTGTAAATTCTCAATTTTCAATTTTCAATGAATTTTCAATGATTTAATTTTCAAACGTTTAGAGCATTGAAACATTGGGATTTGATTGAAAATTAGAAATTGAAAATTGGAAATTAGAAATTACATGACGCTGAAAGAAATTTTAATGAAGGCAACAAGGGGGAGTTGGGCAACCGGCCATTTTAACGCGTCCGAGTCCGACCAAATGCGCGCTGTAGTTGAAGCGGCTAAAGAACTTAATACGGTTGCCATTATCGGTACTTCGGAGAGTGAAGCCAAACACCTAGGTTATCTTGAGGCCGCAGCTCTCCGGGACGCTTTCAGAAAAGAATTCGGCATACCCGTTTTTCTTAATGCTGATCATCATAAGAGCGTTGAAGCAGCCAAAACCGCAGTTGATGCGGGATATGATTCAATCCATATTGATCTCTCCGCGGAAACGTATGAAAACAACGTTGCGGGGACAAAAGAAATTGTGGAATACGCAAGCAGAGTAACAAGCGACAAGGGACAAGGGACAAGCATTAATGTGGAAGGGGAATTGGGTTACTTGGCGGGGGAGTCAAAAATTCATAAAGAGAAAATTGAGATTAGCCCCGAAAGTTATACGAAACCGGAAGAAGCCGCCGAGTTTGTCGCTAAAACCGGAGTGGATCGTCTGGCTATTGCCGTAGGCAATATTCATGGCATTTCGCTGGATGAGCCGGCGTTGGATATTGAATTGATACGAAAAATACGTGGGTCTGTTCCCGAATCAGTAGCGCTGGTATTGCATGCCGGTTCCGGCATCCCCGATGAACAAATCAAAGCCGCAATCGCCGCCGGTATCGCCAATATTCACATAAATACCGACATCCGCGTAGCTTATTCTAAGGCGCTAAGAGAGGAATTAGCGAAGAAACCCGACGAAACGACGCCGTATAAATACGATACCGCCGCACGTGATATACTGAAGCAAGTCGTTGAAGAAAAACTAAGATTATTTGGAGCAGTTGATAAATTATAAATCAAAAGTCAAAAATCAAAATACAAAAGTGCAAGTCAAAATCCAAAAGTTCCCGTTCAGTTTTGACTTCTAACTTGAATTTTTGATTTTTGCCCTTTGGGTTTTGAGTTCAAACATGAGAATCTTCATCACCAGAAAAATTCTAAATCATGGCATAGACATGTTGACGTCAGCGGGGCATGAGATAACAATTAGCCCGCATGACCGCGTGTTAACGCCGCCAGAATTAATTGACGGCGGAAAAGACCAGGACGCGGTTTTGACGCAATTAACGGATAAAGTTACCCTCGAAGTGCTTGAGGCGTGGAAGGGAAGCGTCAAGATCGTTGCCAATTACGCTGTGGGTTATGACAACGTTGACGTCGCAGCCGCTAAAGAATTAGGGATTACCATATCAAATACGCCGGATGTTCTAACAGAAACTGTAGCGGAACATACTTTCGCGCTAATGCTTGCTATAGCGCACAGGGTGGCTGAAGCTGACAAATTCATGCGCGCGGGGAAATATATCGGCTGGGAGCCGGAATTGCTTTTAGGTACTGATTTATCGCATAAAACGCTGGGCATTGTGGGTCTCGGCAGGATTGGCTCCCGCGTGGCACACCACGGCGCTAAGGGCTTTGATATGCGTGTTTTGTATTACGACGTAAAAAGGAACGGGGATTTTGAGAAAGAAGTTGGGGCGGAGTTTAGAGCCGCGCCTGAAGATATTTTTAAGGAAGCTGATTTTGTTTCCATTCACGTGCCGCTTTTGCCGACAACGCATCATCTGGTAAATGCCGAGCGGCTTCGCTTGATGAAACCCACGGCTTATTTAGTGAACACTTCCCGTGGGCCGATCGTAGACGAGAAAGCGCTGGCCGAAGCTCTGCGCGACAAAATAATTAGGGGTGCGGCCATTGATGTTTTTGAGAACGAGCCCGCCATGGAGCCGATGTTGAAAGATTTAGATAACATTATCGTTACTCCGCATATTGCCTCGGCCACGGAAGAAACTCGGCAAAAAATGGGTGAGGTCGCGGCAAAGAATATTTTAGAAGTTTTGGCAGGAAATCCCGCGCCCAACGCCATTCATATTTGACAGGCCTTGATAATTATTGATATAAACCTTACAAGCCGTAAAAGATTCAGTGGGGAGGTGACCCTTGAAGGTACTTGTGATCTTTTCGCCGGGTGAGGTCAGACCAGTGGTGGAAGCCCTTAGCGGTCTCGACGGTGTTGAAGTTATGGCGCCGCCAGGTGCCGCCGGGCGCGTTCGTGAGGTAATCGCGAAGGAGAAACCTGATATCGTCATTACCGACCAGACGGACGTAGCGGCCATCATTGAGGTTCTCAACGCATTACCTCGCGATCGCGTTATCGTCTACACGGACTGCCACGTCGGCTGCGCTCCCAGTGCTATCTATAGCCAAGTGCAAGTTCTACACACCCTGCATATCACCCCGCGGGTCCTAGCCGCCATCATTGAGGGCCTCGCGCCTAAACAGCTAAGTGCGCGTTCGCTCCTATTTCCGATGGTGCCATAGAGCGACATTAAGTCGCCGACTTCTGTCCAAGGTCAGGGCGCTTCGCGCCCTGACCTTCTCTTTTTTAATTTTATGTGATAACATAATTCTCGCGCCTATGCCCGCCTAAGTTTTTGCCGGGGCGGGCCCATAAAACTGAATGGCAAGAACTTAAGTGGGCATGATCACATTAGAAGCCGAAAAAAGAACCCTATTGGGCAAATCCGTTAAAGCGCTTCGCCGCCGCGGCCTTTTACCCGCGGTAGTTTATGGCGGGAAGGTAAAAACCGAGTCCATCGCGGTACCCACCAAATCATTCAAAAAAGTTTTTAAGGAAGCGGGTGAATCTACGCTAGTATCTTTAGTGGTAAACGGTAAATCTTTGAATGTTTTAATACATGACGTATCAATAGACCCGCTTACTGAAGCTCCCTTGCATGCCGACTTTTTGGCCGTGCAAATGGACAAAGAGCTTCGTACCAAAGTGCTACTTGAATTTATAGGCGAGTCGCCGGCAGTCAAAAATGAGGCAGGTGTTCTGGTAAAAGTTATGCATGAAGTTGAGATCGCAGCACTTCCTAAAGACCTGCCGCATCAAATTAACGTAGACCTTTCCAGATTGGAAAAACTTAACGACCGTTTGACTTTACGTGACATAGAAGCCCCGCCCGGTGTTAAATTTCTTGTTGATCCGGAAGAGGTAATAGTGCTTGTGGAGCCGCCGAGGACCGAAGAAGAATTAAAAGCGCTGGAAACCGCCGAGCCAGCCGCGATTGTTGAAGTTATGACCGAGCAGGAAGCCAAGAAAAAGGCCGATGAAGAGACCAAAGCTGCGGCTGGTGAAGTTGTAGAAGAAGAAAAGAAAAAATGATTTGAATCAGAAAAACCCCCGACCTAGGTCGGGGGTTTTTCTGTGATATAATCTAAAGCAGCCGCTGGTAGCAAGCTGTTTTTTATGTGGGCATTATTTAAAAAGATTACTCCATATCTCTTTATAACGCTGGTGCTTTCAGTGCCAGTTTTTATACGCGCCCAAGATAATCTTTCGCCGGAAGAGCGCAGCTCTCTTACCAAACAACTGGATCAGCTGGAAAAAGAAGCCGCGGGTTTGGACCAGAACATTCAGGAGATCCAAGGACAGGCCCGCACCCTAAAAAACGAGATCGCGCTTTTAGATAACGAGATAAAGCGCCGGGAATTGGAGATCCGCCGCTTAACGCTGGTTATTAAACAAACCGAAACCGATATCGCACGTAAAATATCAAATATAAAACAGACAACACTAAAAATTGGTGTCACGCAAAGAGAACTAGGTGCTGCCGTTAAGGAATTGGCGCAAAGAGGAGGTGAAAACCTTTTGGAATTAATGCTTAAAAATCAAAGCTTATCAGAATTCTTTTTAGTTCTGAACAATAACGAAAAACTGCAGGAGACGATACAGAATAAGATAGCGGAATTGCGCGACTACAAAAAGTCATTGGAGCAGGAGAAAATCGAACTTGAGGATTTCCGCGAAGGGCAGGAAGCGGCTAAGGCCATCCAGGAAGTGGACAAGCGCTCGCTTTCACAAAAGCGTTTAGAGCGCGACCAGCTGTTAAAACTGACCCAGGGTAAAGAGTCGCTTTTTCAAGAATTGCTGAAAAAGAAAAAAACGGACATCGCCACCATCCGCGGCAAACTTTTTTATCTTGAAAGCACGGGTATTTCCGCCGAAGACGCACTGAAATACTCAAAACTGGCTGCGGACCGTACCGGCATAAGACAAGCGTTTCTTTTGGGATTATTAGAGGTTGAAACAGGCAAGCAATTTGAGAACGGTCAAATCACGGTGGGGCATAATGTTGGTAAGGGGAATTGGTCCACTGACATGTATCAGTGCTACATCAATTTGGGAAAGCGCTCTACGGCAGAAAATCAAAAGGCGGCATTTTTTAAGATAACGACGGCTCTCGGTTTGGACCCCGATAAAATGCCGGTATCCAGGCGTCCTAATTATGGCTGTGGCGGAGCCATGGGACCCGCGCAATTCATACCCACCACCTGGCTTTTGTTTTCTAATCGCGTAGCTTCAATACTGGGGAAAAGCATCGCTAATCCCTGGAACGTGGAGGACTCATTTACGGCTTCGGCACTTTTTCTGGCGGATGCCGGCGCTAAATCGCAAACAAAATCCGGTGAAATAGCCGCCGCCCGCACCTATATCAGCGGCAGGCCCAACTGTCCGGCGGCGGGCAGTGCCAGATACGCGTGTATCTCATACGCTAATCGCGTTTATTCCTTATCACAAGAGATTGAACGCGCCCTCTAAGACGAGCTTCAAACCTCTGAATTACCGAACCCCCATACCATATATGTTTCCTATGGGAAACATATATGGTATGGGGGAAATATAGTATCGGTAAGTTGTTATTGGAAAGCCGAGATGATGTCGTCCAGTTTACCTTGCATAATGGACTCAATATTATGCCAACTTTGGTTAACGCGGTGGTCGGTGACGCGGTCTTGTGGGAAATTATAAGTGCGGATTTTTTCTGACCTATCGGCTGTGCCAATTTGAGATCTCCGCTCGGCGGATAATTTCTTTTCTTCGGCTTCGCGCTGTATGTCGTAAATGCGGGCACGCAACAACGACATGGCGCGTTCGCGGTTCTTTAATTGCGAACGGCCTTCTTGAGAAGTGATGACAAATCCCGTTGGCAAGTGCGTGATGCGCACCGCCGTTTCCACCTTATTTACATTTTGTCCGCCGGGGCCGGAAGAGCGATAAAACTCAACCTTAATGTCGGCTGGCCTGATTTCCACGTCAATATCTTTGACCTTGGGCAATACCGCTATGGATGCGGTGGAAGTATGGATTCTGCCTTGTTTTTCCGTTGCCGGAATGCGCTGAACCCTATGCACGCCTGATTCCTGGCGCAACATTTTATAGGCATCCGGCCCGTTTATTTCGAAAATAACTTCTTTGTATCCACCAATTTCTGAGGCGGAGCTGGAAATAAGATTAGTATCCCATTTTTTTGACTCGGCAAACTTGGAGTACATATTAAAAAGTTCCATAGCGAATAGCGACGCTTCTTCTCCACCGGCTCCCGCGCGGATTTCCATGATAACGTCAGACGGCAGTTCTTTTTCCGGTTCTTTCTCCAGGCCTTCCAACTCTTGTCTTAGCTTATTTTCTTCGTATATCAGATCGGCTTCATCTTGTTTGGCTACATCCAATAAAGATGGGTCAAGCTTCTCTTTTAGCATGGCCCTGGTTTCCGCCAGATTTTTTCTGGTTTTCTCCAGTAACTCTAAAAGTTCCAGCTTTTTCTGAAGCTTCTGGAGTTTCTGCCCGGCAGCTTTGGCATCCGCCGAATTTGAAAGAAACCCAGGGTCAGAGAGCCTTTTGGTGAGTTCCTCAATTTCCTGCGAGATTTCGGAGAGATTCATCTCTGTTATATTCGGAATAGATCCTTCAATATCTAATATCTAATCACTAATTTCTAATGAATGCCGGAAAACCCAACACATAAAAATTAGTCATTAGGATTTGACTAGAAATTATGGATTAGAAATTTTGTTATTTACGCTTCTTGAGGCGTTCCCTGAAGCGCTCCACGCGGCCGGCGGCGTCAATCAATTTTGATTTACCGGTGTAAAATGGATGGCAATGCCAGCAGATCTCAATTTCCTGTTTTTCTTTAGTGGAGCCGGTCTTTATGACATTCCCGCAGGCGCACTGAATTACGGCCTTATTTGAATATGTCGGATGGATTCCCCTTTTCATAACTCGGATATTCTACCCAAAATTAACGTATCTGTAAATCCCCACACCGTGGGTCTAAGCCCGCACGGTGTAGGGGTAAAGCCGCTCCCGCCATTATCTGGCTCTATCTTGCCTTAAAACCCATTTTCGGCTACCATACTTGGGTGCGCCGAAAGGCGGCATAATTCATATGGATAGCATTTTGGGCCAAGAATTTAAGCACGACCTACTGGCGGACGACGAGCTCCAGACCTTGATGAAGGCGGGGGTTCACGTAGGCCACGTCAAATCCAAGACCCATCCCGCCATGAGGCCTTTTATCTTTACCACCAGAAGCAATGTCCAGATAATTGATGTGGTAAAAACGCGCGAATATCTGGCCAAAGCCGAAGCATTTCTCCAAAGTATTACCGCCCGCGGCGGACTCATACTTTGGGTTGGTACTCGGGCTTCGGCTCGCGCCGCCGTTGACGAGGCAGCCGGTAAGACAAATATGCCCTGGATATCTTCACGCTGGGTTGGCGGATTGCTTACCAATTTCAAGGTAATCGCCAAACGCATAGCCGATATGGAAGATATTGAAAAACGCACTGCTTCCGGCGACCTGGAAAAATACACCAAGCAAGAACGCGCCCGCATCAACGACGAATACCAATCGCTCTTGAAAACATATAACGGCCTTCGGCTATTAAAGAAAATGCCGGATGCCGTGATTGTGATTGATACAACCCAAGACAAACTGGCCGTATCAGAAGCCAGGCGCATGCGAATTCCCATAGTGGCGCTTTGCGATACCAACTGCGACCCGAATTCAATTCAGTATCCCGTTCCGTCTAATGACGACGCACGTTTAGCGGTTCAATATATGGCAGAAAGATTTGCCGAGGCCGCAATAAACGGGCAAGCTGAATATAAGCGAGCCGAAGTAATTGCTAAAGAAAGAGAAGCAGAAGTCGCGGCCGCCGCCAAGGAGGCACTCAAAGAAGAAGCCAAATAAGCTGAATACAATGGCATCAAGCGACGTCATAAAAGAACTCCGCGAACGCACGGGCGTTTCGGTGATGGAGTGCAAAAAGGCCCTGGAAGAAGCCGAAGGTGATATGGCCAAAGCCGAGAAGGTTTTATTGAAGCGCTTTGGCAGTATGGCGGAGAAAAAAGCTGGCCGTGACACCAAAGCCGGTTTGATAGACGTTTATCTCCACCCGAACGCCAAAGTCGGCGTAATGCTGGAATTGAATTGCGAGACGGATTTTGTCGCCAGGAATCCTGAGTTCAAAGCGCTAGCTCACGACATTGCCTTGCATATCGCGGCTATGAATCCTTTGTATCGCTTACCGGAAGAAGCGCCTGCCGACATGCCGGCTTCAGAAAAAGACGAAGTTTCGCTTTTGTCCCAGCCCTTCGTTAAAGACCCCAGTAAAAAAATCGCGGACCTAATCGAGGGGGCTATCGGAAAATTCGGAGAAAATATCAAAGTAGGCAAATTTATTCGCTATTCTATTTAACGGGATGCTCTGGTTCTTACTTATACTATTTATCATTGGAGTGGTTGGGGCGTCGTTGGTAATTACGCGGAAAATTCCGATGGTGTTGGCGACACCCCGGCAAGTGATAGACGATTACTTTGACCAGGGGTCGGCCAGGTTGCATATCAGAGTACTTCGCATTAAGGCCTGGATAAAAGAAGGGGAATATTGGGACCCAATATTTTGCGTTTCGCTTCGGGCGCTTCGGTGGGTACGTATTGGTCTCTTGCGGCTTGAAAGAGTTTTGTTCAATCTGATACAGTTTCTGAACATTAGGTACGAAGCGCACAAAAATGGCGTTACACATGAGCACGAAGCCGTTGCCGAACAAACTCCCGGTCCAGAATACTGGGATGAATTAAAAGCCAAAGACGAAGCTCCTCATAAAAATTAGCGCCACCTTAGCTCAGCCCCGACGCACTATTGTATAATTTTAAGAAGTGAAGTCGGGACTCTGACTAAACGTCGGAGCGGTAGACCTGCCCGCCGGTAGGCAGTGCAACTGTTTTGCGCCAGTCCCGTTAGAGCCGACCTAGCTCAATGGTAGAGCAACGGTTTTGTAAACCGTAGGTTCCGAGTTCGAATCTCGGGGTCGGCTCTAACGGGATAAACAGGTCGCGAGTTCCCTTGGCCGACTGCTGACGCAGTCAGCGGTCTAGGTGAATCTCGCCCTCGGCTCTTGGCAAAAGGTATGGGCTATGGAAGCTCTTAAAAATCTAGATAATATATGGGCAGGTAGACCCGTAGGGGGCGGGGGCGGACTGTAAATCCGCTGTCTTAAATGGCCCTGTGAGTTCGACTCTCACCCTGCCCATCAGAATTAAAATCAGGCGGCCCTGTGCCTACGTAAAAGTTCTCCCGACGCACATTCAGATATAAAATAAAGAAGTCGGGATCCCGATAGTCATCGTGAGAATCCTGCACTGCCCACAAGTATGAAGAAGAAAAGAGTTAAAATTATTGTAACAGAGCATACTATAGAGGATGAACAAACCGCATCGGATTTAGTATTGGAGAAACTCCAATCGGAAGAACGTGATTCAGAAGAAGATGTAGCTTCTTATAAGATTAGGACCTATGGGGCCGACTATACTCTTGAAGTTTTGGTTAAACAGCTTTCTAACGGGGATATCTATGTGCCTACTATTCAGAGAAAATATGTTTGGCCCGAACGAAAAGCTAGTAAATTAATTGAATCATTTCTTCTTGGGCTCCCAGTTCCTCAAGTATTTCTGTATAAAGAAGGTGATGAAAAGCTAATTGTAGTTGACGGACAGCAGAGATTAAAGACAATTCTGTACTATTTGAGGGGTTCATTTGAAAATGGAGCCCCATTTCGTCTAAAAGAAGTGCATTCTCCTTGGAATAATAAGCTATTTGCAGAACTTTCAGACGCCGATAAACGTAAATTAAATAATACAGTTTTGCGTGCCACAGTCTTTGAGCAGATTGATCCACAAGATAAGAGAAGTATTTATGAAATTTTTTATCGCCTTAATACGGGAGGTATGCCTTTGAATCAACAGGAAATAAGGAATGCAGTTATTCAGGGAGAAATAAATTCATTTCTTCACACATTAAATCAATGTGATAGCTGGAGGAAATTGCTCAAGAGGCCAACATCAGACACACGTATGAAGGACATAGAGATGATCCTTCGTTTTTTTGCACTCTATTATGGTTGGAGGACTTATAAAAAACCTATGAAGGATTTTATAACCGATTTCATGAAAAGTAAAAGTAATATATCTGAGGGTGATCAAGAAAAATATAAAAATATTTTCATTAAAGTGATGAATACTGTGTATAAGAAAATTGGTAAAGATGCTTTCCGAATAAAAGCCGGAATTAATGTAGCTCTTTTTGACGCAGTTTCTGTAGGAGTTGCATCTATATTACTTAATAAAAATGACCAGGATCTCAAGAAGAAATACAATAAACTAAAGACTAATGAGAGTTTTAAATCCTATATTTCTACTGGAACAACGGATATAGATAAGGTTCAGGGGAGAATTAGGATGGCTATCAAATATCTAGGCTATGAAAAGTCTTAATGCTAGTAATCTTCTTCTCCAGATCGATGATGCTATTAAGGATATTAAAAGTTTTACCTCAGCCTCTCATTTAGAGCAAGCATATTTAGCTAAATTTTTAGTGGTTTATATTTGTGGAATTTATGAAGAGGTTGTTGAAACAATTGTAAATGAGATGGTTTCCATGATTAGAAACAATGGAATCAGTAATTTTGTCAAAAGTTCCTTAGGGAATAATTTCCGTAATCCAGATACGGAAAAGATTGGGGAACTCTTGGGTAGATTTAATCCGACCTGGAAAGCCGCTGTCCGCAGTATTCCAAGACAAAATCGAGATGCATTAAATAGTATCGTAGAAAATAAAAATGCTTTAGCTCATGGACAACCAATCACGGTTACCTTGGCGGAAGTATATAAGTATCATTCTGACGCTATGTATGTAATAAATACTATTGATAATCTTTTGTTATAGATATAACCCCAGAATAACTTAAACAATTTCTTTAGAAAACGTGTTGAGAATGAAGAAGCCGCCCGTACTGCTGGGCGGTCTTCCGTTTGCAGTGTGGCGGCTTGTTAACGCATTCTTGCGCCGAAAGTTCTCGTGTGTGACCATTCGGAGCTCGGAGATGCCGAGGTCTAGTAACTCATTCTTGGTACCGTTTCGCCACAGAGCTTGGCAATCTCCTTGATTGACCGAGCAATGTTCTGGAGCAACTCCTGCTTCTCGGGCATCGCGAGCGCTGCACGTATCTGGTCCTCAGTGAAGGGGAGCTCCCTGATTGAGGTCACCGGACCGTCTGGCGCACGATAATCCCAGAGGTGTCCCTCAAGTTTGGGGCGGCCATCTTCCATCTCAGTGACATGGAAGAACGCACCCTGCCTGTCGTAAGTGCCTTGGAGGAAGAGCACCTTATGTTCGCCATCCTCGAAGAGAATGGCACCGCACTTCACTGTATGGCGCCGGGGCCCCTTGCACTCATCACCGGTATCAACGCTGTACGGGAACTCTATCAACGTGGCCTTCATTGTCTTGTCCTCCTCATGGCGGAAGAACTTCTCCTCGTTGCGGGATTGGTCTTATTAGCTTACTTCTTTTTCGGGTGCCATGTGCCCGCTGGCTACTAAACGCTGTCGTAGCTCCTCTTCACCACGCACCCGCTCCATCAGGAGAACCGCCTGTAGGTGGTATCGGTGCGGGATGGGGTCTAGCCCCCACTTTACGCCGACCCGATAATGCTCACGGATTATGCGCCAGAGACGACGGCGCCTCGTTTTGCGGCGCTGGCGTGCGGCATACTCTTCCCGCGATGTCAGCACGATTCGTGAGCATCTAGTTTGGTGGCGGAAGCATCGCGCTAGACCGTTACACGGCGATACAATCTCACTCACGGCTACCTCCTTTATTTCTTGCGTGAGCGCGGCTTTAGCAAATTCATCCTGCGCCCCTCGAAGAACCGCTCTATTTCTCTCGGGCTCTTACCCTCAAGACACTGTTCAATGAGGGTCTGTATGACGAACGAACGGCTCGCGTTGAGGTATCCGGCGCGGCGTAGGACGTTCATTGCCCAGTCAACGGCTTCGGCTTGCTGGTTATAGAGACTAATTGAGATGACCCTATAACCCTTCGCTCTGTCCTTTCTTGCTTCTCTGGATGCCCTGAAAAATGAATGTCTTGCTCGCCGCTTGCGGATCTCCTGGAGGGCATTGAATGACATCTGCCAGCTTCTCCTTCTCAGGGTGGAAAGGTCTCTTGGTTAGAGGCGCTTCCAACTAAGAAGGAGGGTTTGTCAAACGAACTGGCTATAGCTAAGCATATTTTAGAAAAAAGAAGAAGCCGCCCGTACTGCATGGGCGGCTTCCCGTTTGCAGTGGGCGGCTCTAGATGCCGCGCCTTATTTGTCGACCTTCTTGTTTCCAAGGATCACGAAGCTCACCAGACGTCACGAAGGGCGACTCGAAGCCGTCCTCCTTTGCATTCTGCACGCGCCGCGATGCTTCGGCGGGAGTTAGCCGCTTATTTCGCCGGCCTTCAAACCGGATCAAGCGGCCACACGCGTCGGCCCCCGTGATCTCATCTGTCGCGTAGGAGTTCCTCTGTCCATCCCAGATACGGAAGACAATGCGTCCTCCCCGAAGCCGTGCGTGAACTTCGTATCCGGTGACGGGTATACCTCCGGTTTCAATTCTCAATCTCATTTAATCCTCCTCAGGGTGGAAAGGTCGTGCGGTTGCTAATCTTCCTTGCATGCGGCGGCGTTCGGGATCACCACTTCGCGAATCGCATCGCTGATGCGTGTCTCTACATCTCTGAACGGTCTCCGGTGCCAGCTTGCTTTTGCTTTTTCGACTGCGATTCGAACGTCAGCGAAGGTCTTGCTCTTGCGATAAGTCGCGAGGGTAAGCAAACGGCGTTCGTCGATGCCCGAGAAAAAGATGCACTCGGCAATTCTCCGGTATCCGGCATTGAAGTTGGGCATTAGAGGTTTCCTCTCACTTCTGTTTCGGTAGGTTCGGGCTCTGGAGATTCCGTTCCAGCTCTGCGAGAGCGGCTCGCCCCCACGCCTCACGGCCCTGCTGGAAGTGGCGAATTGCCTTGCGAGCCGAGCTGAGAACTCTCAGCAGTGCGTTCAGCCGGCGGAGGCCGATCATCTGTTGACGGTTCTTACTGATTGGCATTATTGAGTTCCTCCTCAGGGTGGAAAGGTCGTTGTTCTAACGGCACTTCCAGCTAAGAAGGAGGGTTGTGAAATGAACTGGCTATAGCTAAGCATAGGATAAAAGATTGTCAATTGAACTTAGCTAGTTTTAGTAGAGTGGACCCCGTTAGAAGTAAGCCCCCACGTCACGTCGGGGCTGCCGCTTTCTTTTGCGTCTTAAAATCAAAAAAGATGTCCTAGCACAATATTGGCTTCATCACTAGAAAGTTATTCCTATAGTGAAAGCGGACTTCTAACGGGGTGGAAAACCTGTGAATTAGTCAATAGAGTTTTTATAAAAATTGGCTCAATTAAGCCATTTTTTGTTTTTATCAGAATTCAGCGTGAAATGTTTGACAATGGGGGAGTGAAACATAATACTGGGAATAAGTGGTGAATTGTGGATAAAGGTGGGGATAAATAAGTAAATCTGTGGATAAGCCCTTATGTTTATTGGCGAATACGCACATTCGGTAGATAACAAAGGGCGAATGGCAATCCCGGCCAAATTTCGCAAATTGCTTCAAGAAGGGGTGGTGGTAACGCGTGGTATTGACCCGCACCTCTATCTTTTCCCGGCCGAAGAGTGGGCGAAACTCGCGGAAAAAATCGCAAAGCTGCCGATCACCCAAGCCGATTCACGGGCTTTCTCACGGCATATGCTGGGCGGGGCCTCGGATGCCGAGATTGATTCGCAGGGCCGTATCTTAATTCCCGAATACCTTAGGGGTCACGCGGATATTAAAAATCAGGCGGTCGTCGTGGGGCTCTATGACCGGGTTGAGATATGGAGTGACCAGAGATGGCAGGAGCACAAAGCCAAAATAGGTGAGAACACACAAGAAATCGCGGAGCGATTAGGCGAGCTGGGGAGTAGTTAATGAGTTTAATCAGTTTAATGAGTTTAACGAGTTAGATTAGAAACTGATTAACTGATTAAACTGTAGCGAAGCGTAACTGATTAAACTGTGCACACTCCCGTTCTTTTACAAGAAGTACTGCATTATCTGAACCCAGAAGCAAATGAGGACGTAATTGACGCGACAGTCAACGGCGGTGGGCACGCCGAAGTCCTACTGGAGCGTATTGCTCCCAAGGGACGACTTCTCGGCATTGATAGAGACCCATCAATTTTAGCTGGCACCAAAGAACGTTTAAAAAAATTCGGAGACCGGATGATGGTGGCTCGTGGCAATTTTGCGAACATAGCGATTCTTGCAAAGGAGAATGGGGTGCTCCATCCCTCATCAATCCTTTTCGACCTCGGCACGAGCTCCTATCATCTGGCTTCCGACAGAGGATTTTCATTTCAAAGAGATGAGCCGCTGGATATGCGGTATAACCCCGAGGATGAAGAACTAACAGCCGAAGCCATCATAAATCACGCGCCGCTAAGTGAGCTTGAACGAATCTTCAAAACATACGGCGAAGAACGGAAAGCTAGAAGAGTTGCCGAAGCAGTTGTTAAAGAGCGCAGACATCGTGCTATCAAAACCACAAAAGAACTGGCGGCGTTGATAGAAAAAATATTACCGCGAGGGCGCATTCATCCGGCAACGAGGATATTCCAGGCCCTGCGTATCGCGGTGAATGACGAACTGGGTAACGCGGAGAAAGGTATCTTAGAGGCCATAAAAACTTTGAAACCCGGAGGCAAGTTGGCGGTCATCAGCTTCCATTCCGGGGAGGACAGAGTAGTCAAGCAAATATTTAAAGAGAGTCAGAAAAAATCAGAAGGTGAGATACTTACTCCTAAACCAATAACAGCCACACGCAGCGAAATAACGGAGAATCCGCGTTCCCGGTCAGCTAAATTAAGAGCATTTAAAAAGAATTAAATAAAATGTCATCTAAAGCACTTTTACTGCCTTATACGGCAATAGCAAATCCCAAACACACTCGTCGCCTTATTTTAACTATTCTGGCGGTTTTTATAGTGCTTTCCGCGATATACGCCGTGCTGATCAACGCCATAGCCGGCGCTCAATACAGGATAAGCAGTTTAAATAAAGAAGTGGTAAGCCAGGCAGCAGAACTCGCCCGTAATCAGGCCCTACTTTTAAACGGTGTCAATCAGCCAAGCAATGAAGCGGGTATCACGGCAAAAGCAGAGAATATAGCTATGCAGAATATAAATTCCGATCTCTCGTACATTCACTCGGATTCTGTATTTGCCGATGCTTCTCGCCCCCTCCCCTAATTTTGAGTCCGAGGATTTAGATATTAGAATTTAGCTGTGGTAGCCAGCGCTAGAACATCCAAGATGCTTAGTGGGCGGCTTTTTTTCGTGTTCGCGTTTTTCGCGCTCTTAGGCTTCGGCGTTATTTTACGCCTTTTTTATTTGCAGATAATGCAATACCGCGAATTTTCAGGTATCGCCGCGCGCCAAGCCCAAAATGGCGAGCTGGCGACTCCGCGCCGCGGCGCCATTTATTTCCAAGATAAAAATGGAAATCTTCAGGCGGCAGCCTTGAATAAAAATCTTTATACACTTTCGGCAGTTCCTAAGGATATTCAGGATCCCGCCATAGCCGCTCAAGAGTTGGCGCCCCTGATGGTTTTAGATGAAAAGATAATAAGAGAAAAACTCTCGCGTTTGAATGACACTTATGAAATTATCGCGCGGAAAGTTGATGACGAGACGGCGTTAAAAATACGTCTTCTGGGTCTTAGGGGAATTTACTTGGAAATAGAGTCGCGCCGTATTTATCCCGGCGGTGATTTGGCTTCACACATTTTGGGGTTCGTTAAATTTGATAACGACAAAGAGAGCGGGCAGTACGGCATTGAGCGGTTTTTCCAGCGGGAGCTGGCCGGAGAGGACGGACTTTGGGAAGGGATTGATAATTCTTTGAGCTCTATCTGGATGGTTAGTAAGCGCATACTAAATCCTCCCAAAGACGGCAAAAGTGTTGTACTCACCATTGATTACAATATCCAGCGGAAAGCTGAAGAAAAACTGAAGTTTCTGATGGAAAAGTGGAAGCCGGAAAACGGGAGCATTACGATCGTGGACCCCATGACAGGAAAGATTTTGGCTTTGGCCGCGAGCCCCGCGTTTGATCCCAATAACTACGGGAAAATTGCCGATGTCGGCGTTTTTCTTAACCACGTCGTTGAATCAACTTATGAACTGGGCTCCGTCATGAAGCCGATTACCATGGCCTCGGCCATCAATGAAAATGCCATAAAACCAGACACAACGTATGTAGACAGCGGCGAGGTTAGGATCAAGGGATATACTATCAAAAACTATGATTTGAAAGCGCACGGCAAACAAACTATGACAGGCGTTTTGGAAAAGTCATTGAACACGGGGGCGGTATTTGCCGAACAAAAATTGGGCAATGATAAATTCTTGGATTATATAAAGAATTTCGGTTTTGGCGAGAAAACCGGGATTGAACTGCCGGGCGAAGTTATGGGTAATATCTCCAATTTAAAAACGGGGCGCGATATTGAGTTTGCCACGGCCTCTTTCGGGCAGGGAATCGCGGTCTCGCCCCTACAGATGATAATGGCCGAATCCGCCGTGGCTAACGGCGGAAACTTGATGAAGCCGTATATTGTTGAAAAGATAGTTGACGATTCCGGCGCTGAACAAATTTTCGGTCCGGAAGTCAGGCGCCAAGTTATTTCCAAAGAAACATCTGAAACCGTTTCTAAGATGCTGGTTTCCGTAACGCGGCAGGGGTTTGAAAATCGGGCGGGAGTCAAGGGATTTTTTGTGGCAAGCAAGACCGGCACCGCTCAAGTCCCTAATACTAACGGCCGCGGCTATTCCGCGGATGTGATCCATTCATTTATGGGATACGCGCCGGCTTTCGGCCCCAAATTTTTGATATTCATACAGATGAATCGGCCCAAGGGCGTTAATTTTGCTTCCACCAGTTTATCTCCGACATTTCATGACCTGGCGGAGTATATTTTGAATTATTATGAGGTTCCCCCAGACGAAAAATAAGAATTACTAATAATGAATTAAGAATAATGGCAAGTGATATCCCGTAATTCATAGTTCTTAGTTCATAATTCACGATTCCAGAAACAATGTTGACAAAATTATTAAAGCGCTATTTATACATTCTGGCTAAGCTGGCGCTTTGGCGTTTCCGTCCCAAAATTATCGCCATTACTGGTAATGTGGGCAAGACCTCGGCCAAAGAAGCGATTCTGGCAGTTCTATCCGCCAAATTCAAGGTCAGGGGACCGGAAAAGAATTTTAACAATGAATTTGGCGTGCCCTTAACGATCTTGGGGTGGTCCAACTATCGCAAGAATATTTTTGGCTGGCTCTGGACTTCTCTTACCTATCCCTTTCTTTTAATGGGTTTTTGGGGATACCCAAGGATATTGATACTGGAAATGGGCGCGGACAGGCCCGGCGACATTGATTATTTAACGAAACTGGCCAGGCCCAACATCGGAGTGGTAACGGCTGTTGGGAAAATCCCGGTGCATGTTGAATTTTTTGATTCACCCGAAGCGCTGGCGGCCGAAAAAGCCGTTTTAGTGGAACACACGAATCCTAAGGGCTTTGTGATATTAAACGCGGATGATAGGCAAGTGCTCGCCATGCGGAGTATGGCTCGGGCGCGCGTCCTGCTTTACGGAACGTCGCAGAATGCCGATATTCGCGTAGAAAATATAGAAGCGCATCTTAATCCCCACACCTTCCCGCGGGGTATTCTGGAAGGTGTGGGGATTAATTTAGAACCGGAAAATGCCATCCTCGGCTGGCTTACGTTTAAAATTTCTGATAAAGGCGCGGTAGTTCCGATTCATTTAAATGACGCTATTAATCCAGTCCAATCTATGGCGGCCGCCGCGGCATACGCCGTGGGAAAAGCACTGGGAATGAATTCAGTTGAAATTTCATCAGCCCTTAACGCTTACAGGCCTCCGGCGGGACGTACCAAAATAATCAAAGGTATTAACGGCAGTATTATCTTAGATGACACTTATAACGCCGCTCCCGCGGCCGTAGAAGCGGCTCTCGCTACATTAAAAATTATTCCCGCGCGTCGGCGTATCGCCATACTCGGCAATATGGCGGAATTGGGCGAGTATACAGCAGAAGCTCACAGGGATATCGGCAAATTAGTAGCCGAAGTAGCTGATATTCTTATCGCGGTTGGGGATAAAGCGGCTCTTATTCGTGACGAAGCAAGTTTGGAGGGGTTAGATATCCATTGGGTGGAAATGTCGCGGGAAGTAGCGGCATTGATCTTGCCGATTATCCGCGAAGGCGATGTTATTTTGGTAAAAGGCGCGCAATCTATGCGGATGGAGCGCGTGGTGGAAGACCTGATGGCCGAACCGCAAAAAGCCAAGGATTTACTTGTACGCCAATCTATGGATTGGAAACAGATGGACTAGCGATCACCGCAAGTACCCGTTATCCGTCAATCATCAAAATACATCATACTCTGAAGTATGATATATTTTGATGAAGCCGGTTAGTAAAACTTTACTAATTCCAGACAGTTTACGATGTTGATAAGTTGATCTTGTATGTGGCGTAGAATTAAGAATAAGAAAGGAGGTGATAGGGCATGGTTAACGCTGACGGATTCCTGGAGGTCCATCCGGTCATCATTTGTTCCGGGTTCAAACTCCAAGTATTCGCCAGATGTCCCAAGTGCAAGCGTTATGGTCAGCTCTTTTGCGGGTACTATTGTAATGACAAGAAAGGCGGGTGCGGAACACTGGTCATTCCTCCCGTTCGCGCTTTCAGTCCTGGGGAAGAGTATAAGCGCGAGAAGGTGATAGCCGAACTTCAGCGTCCAAGCCCCGTACTGGCAGGGTCCGCCACGCCTCACTACGACCGCTACGGCGGTTAAGCCCCGTCCCGAGCTCGGGACGGGGCAAGCTATTTTCAGACGTCTATTTTTCTGTTATATTCTTTCCATCTCGGTCCCATCGTCTAGAGGCCTAGGATACTTGGTTCTCATCCAAGAGATCGAGGGTTCGAATCCCTCTGGGACCGCTTTATGCAACAACACCAAAAAGATCTAGATAAATGGTTTAAAGAAAATAAGTGGGATTATTGGTCGCCCTTATCCATTTTGGCGCGGCTTTTTGAGGAGTGTGGTGAGTTTGCGCGGCTTGTCAATCACTTATATGGCGATAAAAAGAAAAAGAAGGATGAAGCGACGCAGGAACTGGAAGAAGAGATCGGCGATATTATTTACACGCTGATTTGCTTTGCTAATTCGCATAACATTAATTTGGACGAAGCCATCCGCCGAAGTTTTGATAAAGTAATGAAGCGAGATAGAAATAGGTTCGTGAACCCCAATGTTTGACATTGTCTCGTTACTAAAAACCGTTGGGTATCTTGGGGTTTTTTTTATTGTTTTTGCCGAATCCGGGCTTTTTATCGGTTTTTTTCTGCCGGGCGATTCGCTCTTATTTACGGCTGGGTTTCTGGCTTCACAAGGGTTTTTTAATATAGGTATCTTAATTCTGCTCTCATTTGTTGGGGCGGTGTTGGGGGACTCTGTTGGGTACGCCTTCGGCAGACGGGTAGGGCCTATGATATTCAGGCGCGACGATTCACTTTTTTTTCATAAGGATAATCTTTTGCGGGCTCAAAGATTCTATGAAAAACACGGTGGCAAGGCCGTGGTGCTGGCGCGTTTTATGCCAGTCATTCGCACTTTCGCGCCCATTTTGGCCGGTGTGGGCACTATGAAATACCGAACTTTTCTTTTCTATAATGTCTTTGGCGCCGTGCTTTGGGCCATAGGCCTCCCGCTTACCGGGTATTATTTAGGCACCCTCATCCCCGGCGTTGACCGCTATATTGTTCCCATTGTGGCTTTGATAGTTTTTCTTTCCATCTTGCCCGCCATCATCCACTTCACCCGTGACCGCGAGCACCGCCACCACATCATCCGTGGTATTAAACACACATTTGGTTTCAAAAACTACAATTAGTCAATTAGATTTTATCCAATTCCATACATTTCCCATATATTTTGTTTTACAGAACATTAGAATGAATTTATGTTAACAACCCTGTTGCGGTCGCTTGTTATTTGTTAACATTACTATATGACTTTAAAGGCCCTTATCTTGGAGAAATTAGGTGAAATTGGCGAAGGTGCGCTTGATACATTTTTTCCGGCCAAATATCCTGAAGCGCGCATTTGGAGAGCGTTACTCGGTTTAGATAATAAATACCGCTTTTCTAAACGCTCATTTTCTTCGTTACTTTCTCAATTGAGGTTTTGATCGTATGTCTGGAAAAATATTAGGGTATAAATTTTTTGAGCGGAAGGCGCCGATGGTGGCGAAGGAGATGCTGGGTAAGTTTTTGGTGCGGAAAATTGGGAATAAAGAACGGGCGTTGATGATAACAGAGGTTGAGGCATATACGGGGAAAGACGATATGTCGTCGCACGCGGCTAATGGGATGACGCCCCGCAACAAAGTCATGTTCGGCCCGCCCGGGCGTTGGTATGTCTATTTCATTTATGGGATGTATCACTGTTTGAATATCGTGACGGAGCGTGACGGCCAAGCGGGGGCTGTGCTTATTCGCGGCGTGGATGGCATTTCCGGGCCCGGCAAGATTTGCCGCGACTTAAAGATTGATAGGCGGCTTTACGGGAAGCCAGCGAATAAGCGAAGCGGGCTTTGGATCGAGGATAGAGGAGGAGATAAAAACAAAAAGCAAGAAACAAAAATAAAAAAGACAAGGCGGATTAATGTCGGCGGGCATGGTAAGGCCCAAAAGCGACTTTGGAGATTTGTTTTAGCTTAATATTAAGCTAAAAACTTAAATTTGACTTTTTTATATGGATATGCTATCATTCAGCTAGAAACTTAGCACCTTAGAATAAGCTCTATTCTACGGTAACAAAGAGGGAGTTAAGGGGTTAGTTTCTTCTTTGTTGCCGTAGATTCTGTTGCGGCAATATGTTCCAGAGGCCTGACCGAAAGGCAGGCAGGAACGATAAGGAGGATCGTATGCGGAAGAAGTTTGCGTACGTCATCACCATCTCCGTGTGTCTCGCTCTCGCGCAGGTCGGTCTGACCCTGTGGCAGTCCTTCGGTTCGCACCTGCCGAACACGTCGGCGGGAAGCAACTGGCTGCTCGAGCTCTACAACCCGATGGTCCCCATCGCGGCTGTGGACTGGGTGACCCACGCGATCGCCATCGCGTTCGTGGTGGCCTTCGCCGTCACGCTACGGCACCGCTGGGGCTTCAGCACATTCGTCTCGTTCATCGTGGCTGGCGCGGCCGGGGCTGTGGTCATCCCGCTCTTCCTCAGCGCAGTTCACGTCGGCGCGTTCGAGAGCTACGAGTACACCAAGACCTACGCGGAGGCCTTCTCGTTCATGACCAGCAGGATTCTCATGACCCAGCGGGCGATGGTCGCGCATGTCATCACGGCTGTCATCGCCGCGATGCTCGGCATCGCATTCGGTCAGCACCTGACCATGGACACGCCAGCCAGACCGAGCACTCTGGGAGTGATCGCGACCCATGCGCTGGCCATCGTCCGGAGGTTGCTGAGACGCGACCCCCAGGCGATGCTCAAAGCCGTCGAGGCCTAGAGCGACGCGCCGCAACATCAGCAGTTCTGACGGAGCACCCCAAGGTGCTCCGTTTCCTTTTTACTTTTTAAAGAATTTGCGTCAATTATAAAAATTTAGCAGATTTTCATAATTACACCAAAAACCCAATTTTTTCTTTGACTTTTTGAAGCATCGGAGCGGCAAGAGATGCGGCTTTTTGGCTGCCGCGTTTTAGGAGGTCAATCACCCGAGTTTTTTCTTTTTGGAGTTCTTGGTAGCGCTGTTGGAATGGGGTTAAGGCCTCTACAATAACTTCCGCGAGCGCGTCTTTGAATTCCGCGTATGATTTGCCATTGAATTCTTTTTCAATTTCGGCGATGGATTTGCCGGAGAAACCCGAGTAAATATTCAAGAGATTGGAAATGGCCGGTTTTTCTTTTTCGTCGTATTTAACTTCTGCGCCGGAGTCGGTGACGGCCGATTTGATCTTTTGCCTGATGGCATCGGGCGCGTCCAAAAGATTGACACGCGATTTGTCGGATTCGTCCGATTTGGACATTTTTACGGCGGGGTCGGTTAGTGACATGATGCGCGCAACTTCTTTTTTAAGAAGCGGTTTAGGTATAACGAATGTTTCGCCAAATCTATTATTAAATCTTTCGGCCAGCGAGCGTGCGAGTTCAATATGTTGTACCTGGTCCTCGCCGACGGGGATGCCCTCGGTTTGATAGAGAAGGATATCGGCGGCCATAAGGGTTGGATAGTTGAAAAGACCGGCAAGTGTCGCCCTGCGTTTTTCAGAAAGGTCTACAATTGGTTCAATATCGCCCGAAACTGCTTTGAGCGCATCTTGAATTCCTGAAACCGATATCGCCTGAATATCTTTATTTATTCGCTCCAAACCTATTTTAAGGGTTTTAATATCTTCAAATTCAAACTTAATCGGCGCTTTTCCTTTGAATTGTGTCATTCGCATGAGTTCGCCAAGCGGGGCGAGTGTGTTCAATATCCACCCAAGCTCGGCGTGGGCCGGGACGTGTGATTGAATGAATACTAAGGATTTATCTGGGTCAATGCCGGCGGCGAGTATGGTGATGGCGGCGTCCAATGTGGCTTGGCGGAGTTTCTCCGGCTCCTGCGGGACAGTGATGGCGTGCTCGTCTACAATACAGTAGATCGCATCATTTTCGTTTTGCAATTCCACCCATTGCTTAACTGCCCCGAGGTAATTCCCGATGTGCAGGTTGCCTGTGGGCTGGATGCCAGAGAAAATTCTCATTAATTTACTTTAACTTGAAAGAGTATTATATTCTAGGTAGCCCCACGTGCATTGGATTGGCCATCCGCCGTGTCGCCGAAAAGGTAAGGGCTTGGCTGTCGCTAAAACCGGCACGGGGAGAAGTCCTCCTCTTGTACATCGCCGGTAATGCGGCCCCATTGGCCAGGGAGCGCGAAGCTTAACGCGCCCCTGGCCCTCTTCTTTTTATATCTCTGTGACTACCGGAAGCACCATGGGGCGGCGGTGGGTTTTTTGGTACAAGAACTGGCCGACCTCGTCTCGCACTTGGTTTCGGATATATTCGTAGTTTATCGGATGCTGGCCGGCGGTGGTAGAGTGCTCTACGATCTCTTTTACCTTATGCCTTACTTCTTTTAATAATTCCTGATTTTCACGGAGATAAATGAACCCGCGCGAGATGATGTCGGGCGAGGTATAAACCTTGCCGGTTTTTGAATCCACGATGGTGATAATTACGAAGATGCCGTCTTCGGCCAGCATCTGGCGGTCTCTTAATACCACCTCGCCCACATCTCCCACGCCAAGGCCGTCCACGAAAACATAGGAAGATGGCACTTCGTCTTTCGTCAGCTTTACGGAGTGGGGCGTTAATTCAACCACTTTGCCGTTGCCGCCGATAATCACGTTTTCTTTGGGAATGCCAACGGATTCGGCCAGATCGGCGTGCAGGCGCAGCATGAAATAATTGCCGTGAATCGGCATAAAATATTTCGGCCGCATGAGATTAATCATCAGTTTTAGGTCCTCCTGCTGGGCATGCCCGCCGGCGTGAATATCCATCATGCCGTAGTGGAACACTCGAGCGCCCTGGCGGTAAATGATGTCTTTAAGGGATTGGACGGTGCGCTCATTGCCGACGATGAGCGAAGAAGAGAAGATAACGATATCTCCCTCGCCGAATCGAATGAACTTATGCTCCCTTTGAGCGATACGCATAAGCATGGCCTCCGATTCTCCCTGGGCACCCGTGCCGATGACAAGAATGCGATTGGGTGGGTAACTCTCAATGTCGCGGATGTCCACAAGCGTGCCTTTTCTCACCTTGATATAGCCGAGTTCTTGCGAGAGCAGGACGTTGGATTTCATGGAGTAACCCTGGATAACAACTTTGCGGTCGAATTTCTCGGCTAGTGTTATCAGTTGCTGGATCCTGGATATCAGCGAAGCAAAAGTCGCCGTAATGATGCGGCCCTTGGCGTGCTGGAAAATTTCTTCCAGGTTTTCGTAGATGGTGCTCTCGGAAATGGAGTGGCCGGGCTTTTCCGCTCCCGTGGAATCGGACATTAAGAGAAGGACACCTTCCTGTGAAAGCTGGGCGATTTTGGCGTAGTCAGCCGGCATATCGCCATGCGGGTTATTGTCAAACTTGAAGTCAGCCGTGTGAGCCACTATGCCGACAGGCGTACGAATGGCTACCCCGACCGTATCGGGAATGTTGTGGTTTACGTGGAAGAATTCAATTTTAAAGACACCAAGTTCCAGAATCGTTTCTTTATTGATCTGCTCCACCTTGATGTTGCCCATGTGCTTGAAGTCGTCCTGGCGCTTCATGATGATGGCGCGCGTTAGAGGCATGGCGTAGACCGTTGGATTCCCGATTTGCGGCACGATGTAAGGAATAGCGCCGATGTGGTCGTAATGGGCGTGGGTGATAATTACGCCCCGAATTTTATGCTTATTTTGCTTTAGATAGGTGCAATCGGGAATAATGAAATCAACCCCCGGCATGTTTTCTTCTGGGAATTGAAGACCCAGGTCAATCACGATAATGTCGTCGTTATATTCCAGGAACATGCAATTCCTGCCGACCTCTTCCAATCCCCCCAAAGGTACGACCCTCAATGTTCCTGCTTTGCCGTGGAAGGTTTGTATGGGTGATCTCGCGGCTGACGGAAACGGGCGCCCAGACCCTCCCGTGCGAGGAGAGCGCTGACGCCTAAAATCTCGTCTCGGCCTTTCTAATGTTTTTCTTTGCATTTTTACTTTTTCTTTTTAGACAGATGCACATAGCCAGATGAGCTTTGCACTATTCTGTAAATAATTAATGAATAATGATTTGTGAGTTTACCACCACACCATAATCTTAAGTTGTTTATTTCACCATTTGGTGTCGTCTAGATTTGGTGTGGGGGGTTTACTACAGTGGGCGAGAGAGGACTCGAACCTCCACGGGGTTGCCCCCACTAGCTCCTGAAGCTAGCGTGTATACCAGTTTCACCACTCGCCCTGGTTAAGTAGATTATTGTTTACTTTATTTCTTTGTAGAGATTGCCGATTGCGAAGAATTCTTTGCGATAGGACTCCGGTTTTATTATGAATGCGATTTGGTCTCTATGGTTTATATAAGCGTTCCAAAGGGGTTCGAAGTATCCCTTGAACCAATCTTTTTTAGGTGTCAGTTTCTTCAATTCGGGAATATCGCGGTATTTAGAGTTCGGCTCAATTTCTATCATACTCTTGTCATCGGAGGCAAGTAAACGATAGCATCCGCCGCCAAGTTCTTCAAAGGCGCCGTAAATGTACTTGGGATTAGTAGCAATCACGTTGGCCAGTACCAGCGCTTTATCTTCAGCGTTAATGGAGACATGACCGAACCCGGGAGGGATAAGTATTTTTTCTCCGGGGCCGGCCTCTATCAAATAGGTCTCGGAAATGCGGTCGGGTGTTTCCAATGGTTTTTGGATCAGTGAGCGAACACGACCCGACAGCACCTCATAAATTTCCGGATAGCCCAGGGCATTTTCTGCCGTGTCATGGTAATGGCCGGCGGTATGGAAGAACTCACGCTGGCCGTTCCTGAATTTAAAAGTACCGGGAGGGATAATAGTGATGTCATATCTGATGCCAACGCCAGAGAGCTCGGCCTCATCTTGCATCGGCATCAGGTTGCGCCAGACGCGGTAAATGACAGGTATGTCAGCTTCGGCATCTTTGAAAATAAGGTACGGTCGTATGCCGTCCAACGTTCTTTCCGAAACGCTTTTTACCATCAAGTCGTGCGGAAACTTGAGCATCAGGTCGTCATCCAAAGATATCGCAAGGCCGCTTACCTTAGAAAGGTCCGTTGGCATGTTAGAAAGAACGTTTGGTTTTAATGTACCAAGTATTAGCCGCGCTGAACCGTTCCGACGGCAGAACCACTGCTTTCACTTCAACATTCTTCACATTGGACCTGTGGGCGTAAAAGTAAGTCGGTGAGTATAAGAATATGGTGGGGGAATCGGCGACCACAATACGCTGGAATTCGCGATATTTGGCCTCTATGTCATTGCGATCAGTTGACTTGCGAGCTTGCTCCAGAAGCGCGTCAACTTTAGGCGAATGGTAGAGAGCTATATTAAGACCTGGGTCTTTTAATTGTGAAGAATGCCAGAAGGCGAAAGGATCCGGGTCTCTGCCCAAAATTTCACCAAAAAGCAAGGCATCGTATTTGCGCGGGCGGATAACGTCTGTCTCCAGTTCCGAAATAGGCATAATTTTAATTTCGGTATCAATACCCACGGCTTTCCAGTAATCCCTTATAACTTCAGCCGATTTTGAAAGATCTTTCCAATCGGAAGTAGTTAGAATTATCTTTAGAGGCACGGGCGAAGCACCTTTTTTGGCTGCTTTTTTCTGGCGGATGCCGTTAGCGCCAATTTCTTTCCAACCGGCCTTGTCCAAAATGGATTTAGCCCTTTCCGGTTCAAAGCCGGTTCTAGGTATTTCAGGGTCATGCCCAAAAGTTCCCGGAGGAATGGGTGAATCAACGGGTATGGCACCACCGCCTAAAACCTTAGTTATCAGTTCTTCCTTGGGTATGGCGAGAGCCAAAGCCGTTCTTATCTGTTTGTCTTTTAATATAGGATTGGCCTCATTTATAAAAATAGCGAATACCCTGGGCATCCTTATGGTGGAAACGGAAGCCCCCAAGCCCTTTAAGACCTCAACATTTTTGGGTGAGACGATAGAAATCCCATCAATCAACCCGCCTCGGAAGGCCTGCAGTAACTCTTCTTCAGATTCATAGAAAGTAAATTCAATATTCTCAAGATAAGGGCCTTCGCGATAGTAATTTGTGTTAGCCTCCAAAATATATTTGGTCATTTCTTCTTTTGAATTTCGCTCCAGTTCCTTAAAACGGTAAGGCCCGGTACCAATGGGTTTTAAATTTATTTCTGATAAAGACGCTCCTTCAGGCGGGACCCTTTCCCAAATATGTCGCGGGATTATAGGGAGAACCAGGTTTTGCAGAAACGGAGAATAGGGCTGCTTTAAAACAAAACGCACCTCGTAGTCGCCTAGCCGCTCAATGGTCACACCCTGCCAGTTGGGGCGGAGTGAACTTTTATAACTCGGGTCCTGTATGGCTTTTACGGTAAATATCACGTCATCTGCGGTTAAGGGAACCCCATCGTGCCAGATGGCGTTATTTTTTATGTTAACGGTATAGGACTTACCGTCTGGAGAAATTGAATAATTCTCGGCAAGATCTGGTTTTAGATTCCCCTCGGAGTCGTAATAAAGAAGATTAGAAAAAACTAATGATACGACATCACGGTCAGTATCATTATTAGAAAGGAATAGAGGATTCACGCGTTCTGGCGCTTTGATGACGCCTTCGCGATAGGTGCCGCCGAGTTTGGGAGAGTCGTGCGTGATTCGGTAAAACCCGACCGTAACTCCACCAACACCCGTAATTAGCGCTAACGCGGTAAAAAACACCAACATCGCTCTTTCTTTGCGTGAAAGGATATGGGGGATGTAGACCCAATCGTGGAGTGAGAGCGTCTTAAATGGATTTTTCAGGGTTTCGGCAGATGGCGTGGGTGTCGGTTTTGTATCTTCTATCGCCATTATATTTTTAGATTTATTGAAGAATAGTAGTGGCCATGGCTGAAGCTAAAAGAAGTACTACCAAAACCATGGTTACGTAAAAGATGATCTTTTCCAAACCGCGCTTGGTGCGATAAACGTTTCCGTCGCCGCCGAAGGTGGCGGAAAGACCCGTGCCGCGCTGCTGCAGAAGAATAAAAACCGTAAGAAGGATTGACACAACAATCTGAAATATGGGCAAAAATGATCTTATCAATTGCATGGATACTTAGAAAATTGAGTTTATGAACCCAATGATGATAGATGAAATAAATAGAGTTTTCAAGTCGGCAATGGTTAGCGCGGTTGAGTAAGCATCGGCCGCCCATAACAGGAAAAAATTAATGACTATGTTGAAAAACCCGAAAGTGAAGATTAGAAGCGGGAAGGAAATGAGTTTTAAAATGGGGCGCAAGATAAAATGCGCCAGTGCCACCACTAAAGCGGCGAGTATCAGCCCTTTAGTGCCGCCTGAAATTTGGAATCCGGGCAAGTAATACGCAATACCGTATATGACGGCGGCATTCAGCGCAACCCTTGCTATCAATTTAGAGATTAGCCCCATGGGGGTAGGTTCTGGCTCTATAAGAATAACCGAAAGATGGGTACCAGTCAACCCCGTTAGAGATGCTGGCGCCATGCTGAAACTGTATCATACCATCCTTAATCAAAGTTATATCCTCAAACTAAAGAAGTGCCGGACGGAAATGACTGTCATTTCCTATCTCTAACGAGATCAATTATTTCTTAGCGCGTATAATTTTAGCCAGCAAGAAAACGCCCCTGCCGGATTGACGTTTTAAATGACGTTTTTTCTTCTTTTCCCGCCGTTCGGATTTTACGGTGCGTTTCATAGCTCAAACTTTATACCCAATTATATCATACTTTACGGTATGATATAATTTGGCGTTAACGCGATCTTGAAAATGTTTTTTTACGCAAAACCCCGTGATACGATTTGGCAAATCGGTGGGATTCATCCCGTATTCTTTGTAAGAGATACATGACTTCGGAAGGCAGCGACTTTAATTTAATTGGGTTCTCGCGGCCGGCAACCCAAAGAATATCTTCATTATATCCTAGACCGGATGGAGCGCGGGAGAAATAGCGGCGCGGCGGTTTGGCAAGCGCCGCTACTTTTATTTTTTGGAACGACCTTCTATTTAAAATCGGGAGAACAGCATTTAATTGTGGCTTGCCGCCGTCAATTAGTATTAGGTCTGGATATTCCCATTCTTCGTGCGCAAGGCGGCGCGAGAGTATTTCACGATGCGAGCCGACGTCGTTGGCGCCTGCGATCGTCTTTATTTTGAATTTGCGGTATTGGGATTTATCCGGACGTCCCTCGTAAAATACGACCATGGAACCCGTAGCATCCGTGCCGGAAATATTTGAGATATCATAGCCCTCAATGCGGCGGATGGGTTCTCTGGTCTTTAAAATCGTTTGCAATACGCGTTCTATTTTTCGGTAAGGCACTTCCGCTCGTTTTTGCAAAGCCACCCCGCGGTGTTTCCAAATTAATTCCAGGCCGTAGATACGGTCACGGAGTTTCGCGGCCTTCTCATATTCTTGATTTTGGGAGGCGCGTTTCATCTCGCGTTTGAATTCTTTCAACAAAGAATTTCGTTTGCCGGAAAAAATGGAAAGAATTGAACGGACATTATGCAGATATTCAGCTTTTTGTTCCGATGTCGGCGTTTCTCCTTTGATACAGCAGTAACCGGGGCACCTACCAATTTGAGCGTTGACGCATCGCCCATTATGCGGAGACTTGCAAGTGCAATAAGGGAATATGGACCGGAGCAATCTCATGGCCTGATAGACGCTTCCCGACTCCACGAACGGCCCCACGCTTATAATGTCGCGCTCCGGCTGATGAGTGAAATAAAACCTGGGGAATCCCGCTTCTCCGCTCGTCACAAACGTTCTTAGGTTCTTAAGAACATTAGAACGTTTGTTCTGGGGGCTTGTGAGCGAAACGTAAAGATAATTTTTATCATCCCGCATTAAAATGTTGAACTTGGGATAATATTTTTTTATGAGTTCGGCTTCTTTCACCAGCGCTTCAATTTCTGATTCGGCTTTAATGAATTCAAGTTGCGTAGCTTCTTCTATAAGTTGGGCTACCTTCCAACCGGCATTTTTTTTGAAATACGAAGAAACCCGCTTTTTTAGATTAGTGGCTTTGCCGACGTAAAGCGGCGCATGTCCTTTCCAGAAAATATAAACGCCGGGATAAGTGGGGGTATTTTTTGGCTTTTTCAGCATACTTTGATATGTGCCTAGTATATGGTCTTAAACACGCCAGACAAAAGACCCCCAATACCTTGATTTTTATTGACACTGGGGGTACAATTTAAAACTCGTATGTCCGCGCGCCTCCGCTACAAACTAAATAAAAAAGATTCGCACGATTTTATTCGTATTCGCGGGGCTAGAGTTCATAATTTAAAGAATATTGACGTTGACATTCCTAAAAATAAATTAGTAGTCATCACTGGACTTTCCGGCTCGGGGAAGTCCTCGCTGGCCTTTGATACTATTTACGCCGAGGCCGAAAGAAGATATGTGGAGTCGTTATCGGCTTACGCGCGCCAGTTCCTCGGCGTATCCGACAAACCCGACGTGGAGTCCATGGAAGGGCTTTCGCCCTCCATCGCCATTGACCAAAAAAGCGTGCCGCGAAATCCGCGCTCCACGGTCGGCACCATCACCGAGATTTATGATCATCTAAGAATAATATTCGCGCGCATCGGCAAAGCCCATTGCCCTAATTGCGGAAAGCCGATAGGCAAGCAAACCGTCTCGCAAATAGTTGACCATATTTTAAAAGAAAAACGCGGCACGGAAATTCAGATACTGGCTCCCGTAATTCGCGGCAAAAAAGGCGAGCACAAAGGAATATTGGAAGAAATAACGCGCGCTGGATTTGTAAGAGCGCGTATTGACGGCGTGGTGCATCGTCTAGAAGAAGCTATGGAGCTTCCCATTGATAAGCAAAAAAAGCATTCCATTGAAGCCGTGGTGGATCGCATAGAGATCGGCCGCGGGCTGGAACGCTCCAGGATTGTGGATTCCGTGGAAACGGCTTTGAAAATTGGGAAGGGTCTGCTTGTTATGTCTAAAAACGCGCCCAAAAAAGGCGAACACGAAGATAAATTTTTCAGCGAGTACTTCGCTTGTCCCGATTGCGGCATCAACTTGCCGGAAATAGAGCCGCGTACTTTTTCGTTTAACAGTCCTTACGGCGCTTGCGCGTCATGTACGGGGCTTGGTTCAACTTTAGAAGTTGACCCCAAGTTGGTATTCCCCAATCCGCGCCTGACGCTTGCCGAAGGCGCTATAGCGCCCTGGTCGCACGCTTCGCACCGCGTAGGAAGGCAGTCATGGTATTGGTGGATGCTGGAGGATCTGGCGTCTCGGCATAAATTTTCACTTAACACGCCCGTAAAAGATTTATCCAAGAATATAGTTGAATTGATATTAAACGGCGAAAGGAAATACGCGGATGACGACAAATCAAGATTTGAAGGCGTGGCGCCGAACTTAAAACGCCGCTGGAAAGAAACTGATTCGGAATGGACGCGGGCCGAAATTGAAAAGTACATGCTTATCGCCAGATGCCCGGCCTGCGATGGGCGCCGTTTAAAACCGGAAGCCCTAGGAATCACGGTAGCCGAGCGGAATATCGCAGAGATCTCGGAGTTTACGGTGGAAGAAGCGCTGGAATTTTTTAGCGATTTGGCCGGAAGTTTGACCGTGAACGATAACAAGATTGCCGTTCCATTGACGCGAGAAATAACCAAGCGACTCCAATTTTTAATGAACGTGGGACTGCATTATTTGACCATCAGCCGCGAATCCACGACTTTGGCCGGCGGCGAGGCCCAGCGCATACGCTTGGCAACACAAATAGGCTCGCGTCTCACGGGGGTTATTTATGTTCTGGATGAGCCATCCATAGGACTTCACGCGAGAGACCATCACATGCTTATCCAAACCCTAAAAGAACTTCGCGACTTGGGGAATACCGTCATCGTGGTGGAGCACGACGCGGAAACCATGCGTGAGGCCGACTGTATTATTGATATGGGGCCGGGGGCGGGCAAACATGGGGGTGAGGTGATTTTCACCGGGAATTTTAAATCACTGACAAAATCCAAAACATTGACGGCCGATTATCTGGCGGGGCGTAAAGAAGTTCACATCAAACACCCGGAACGAAAAGGGAGCGGCCAATACCTGGAAATCGTGGGCGCTCGCGAGCACAACTTAAAAAATATTGATGTCAAGATCCCGCTCGGCAAATTCGTCGCGGTCTCGGGAGTATCCGGTTCCGGTAAGTCCACTCTTATCAACGACATTTTAGCCAAGGCTCTTTTAGCCAAGCTTTACAAAACACACGTGATTCCCGGAGCGCATGACATAGTTGCCGGCCTGGAACACTTGGATAAGGTCGTGGTGGTGGACCAGTCGCCCATAGGCAGAACTCCGAGGTCAAATCCGGCCACTTATACGGGCATGTTTGGATTGATACGCGATATATTTGCCAAAACCCCGGAGGCCAGAGCCAGGGGGTATGCCTCGGGCCGGTTCTCATTCAACGTCAAGGGCGGCCGGTGCGAGATGTGCGAAGGGCAGGGCGTTAAAAAAATAGAAATGTATTTTCTGCCGGATGTTTACGTGGAGTGCGAAGAATGCCGCGGCAGGCGATATTCCCGCGAAGCGCTGGAGATCCATTACAACAATAAGACCATCGCGGATGTTTTAGATTTAACGGTAGAGGAGGCCTTCAAATTCTTTGAAGCCATTCCCGGCATTAAACAAAAATTAAGAACACTTTCCGACGTCGGCCTTTCATACGTAAAGCTGGGGCAAGCGGCCACCACACTTTCCGGCGGCGAGGCCCAACGCATAAAATTAGCCGCCGAACTATCGCGCCGCGACACGGGCAAAACATTTTACATTTTAGATGAGCCGACAACGGGCCTTCATTTTGAAGACATCCGCAAATTGCTTTCGGTTCTCCATGCCTTGGTAGAAAAAGGCAATACGGTGCTTGTGATAGAGCATAACTTGGACGTGATAAAAAATAGCGATTGGATAATTGATCTGGGGCCGGAAGGAGGAGCGGGTGGCGGCAAGATAGTTGCGGAAGGTACGGTTCGTGATATAGTACTTTCCACAAAATCATACACCGGCCAGTGGCTTAAAAAGACCGCTTCATAAGGGGGTGCGGCGTGCCGACTTTCGGCGACGTTCGGGAAAAAATGCTGAAGGAATTCCCGGAACTGTGGCAGATCCTGGAAGATGAGTTCCGCGTCTTTCTGCGCCAGCGGGGACTGGACGAAAACAGTGTGCTCTGTTGCGGCGATGCGGTCATCGCCATGAACTTCTGGTTTCGCGACAGCTACAACTCGCGAATGAAGGGGGCAGCGGATCCTAAAGTCGTGGAGCGTCTTAAGAGGTTCACGCGGGATTTCCGTAGCGGACTCGCGGCTGGAGTTTGCGGAATATGCGCCCAGGGTCGGAGAAAACGCGCCGAAGTCGGCGTCTAACGCGAGCTGGACTGGACACGGCCCCGAGAGCGGGGCCGTGTCCACAATTATTTTGCCATCTTGACTAAGAAATAAAGATTGATTAAAATTAGCACTCGGAATATTTAATTGCTAAATGTTAGCTTTTATGAACGTGAGACCACTAGGAGACAGAGTATTAATTGAGCCCCTCGGCGAACATAAGGGCGGCAAGACCCAATCCGGACTTTATCTGCCCGAAACCGCCTCTAAAGAACGACCGGAAAAAGGCAAAGTTATTGCCGTTGGCTCAGGCAAGATTGACGAGAGCGGAAAACACATTCCTGTCGGCGTTAAAAAGGGCGATATCGTGCTTTTTACCAAGTATGGCCCGCAAGAAGTGAAAATTGACGGCAAAGAATACTTAATTGCCAAAGAAGACGACATAGTCGCGATAGTGGAGTAGCGACAAGTAACAAGAGACAAGGGATAAGTTTTTAATTAAATTTATAACGGCGTGTGGACATGTTACCTGCTACTTGTCCCATGTCACAAAACGTATGGCGAAACAACTCCTATTTCACGAAAAAGCCCGCGAAGCGCTGAAAACTGGCGTAGATACTTTAGCGGACGCCGTAAAGGCCACACTCGGCCCCAAGGGACGGAATGTCGTTTTGGATAAGGGCTACGGCGCGCCGACTATCACTAACGACGGCGTTTCCATCGCCAAAGATATTGAGTTGGAAAATAAATTTGAAAATTTAGGCGCTTCCATTATGAAGCAGGCGGCGGAAAGAACGAACGACGCGGCGGGAGACGGCACGACCACAGCCATAGTATTGGCGCAGATAATGATACAAGAAGGCACAGGATATGTTAACCAGGGCGTTGACCCCATGTGGGTGAGAAAGGGCATTGAGCACGCCACCCGGGTTCTGGGCGAGACGCTTGCCGAGATAGCCAAACCAGTAAAATCATCAGAAGAGATAGCACAAGTGGCAACCATCGCCGCGGAGTCGGCCGAACTCGGGAAACTGATAGCCGAGGCCATAACTAAGGTTGGCAAGGACGGCGCTATTACGGTGGAAGAATCCCAGGGCACCGGCATTGAAAAAGAGATAGTGGAGGGCATGCAATTTGACCGCGGCTGGGTTTCTCCTTATATGGTGACGAACGCCGAGCGTATGGAAGCCGTGATGGAAAACGCCCCAATTTTGATAACCGATAAAAAAATATCTTCAATTCACGAGATCATTCCGGTGCTGGAAAAAATCGCTAAATCCGGGAAAAAGGACTTAGTGATAATCGCGGATGATATAGAAGGCGAGGCGCTGGCGACACTGGTTGTGAACCGCTTAAGGGGCGCTTTTAACGCTCTCGCCATCAAGGCCCCGGGATTTGGGGATAGAAGAAAAGAGATGTTGGGTGATATAGCGGCAGTTACGGGCGGCTCGGTTATTTCCGAGGACCTCGGCATTAAATTTGAGAACGTGGAGCTTTCTATGTTGGGTTCGGCGCGCCGCATTGTCGCTAGTAAAGAAAATACTACGATTGTCGGCGGCCGCGGCAAGAAATCGGAAATTGATAAGCGCGTAAAGCAGTTAAGAGCGCAAATTGAAGAGGTCAAATCAGAATTTGATAAAGAAAAACTGGAAGAACGGTTGGCGAAACTTGCCGGCGGAGTCGCCGTGCTTCGCATCGGGGCCGCCACCGAAACCGAGATGAAGTATTTGAAACTGAAAGTGGAGGACGCGGTAAACGCGACTAAAGCCGCAGTAGCCGAAGGGATCGTCGCGGGTGGCGGTTCGGCTCTATTAAAAGCCGGTGTTCAATCCCTAAAAGACGCTAAGAAGATGAAAGCGGAGGGCGAGCATAACATAAAAGCGCTTGAGATCGGCACTAAGATCGTTTGGCGAGCGCTGGAAGAACCATTGCGCCAAATTGTAAGGAATACCGGCAGTAAAGATGAAGACCGGATAGTTAATGAAATAGCGGCCAAATTGCACGATACTCCCAATTCCAACATTGGATATGACGCGGTGGCCGGTGAGATAGTGCCAGATATGCTGAAAACCGGCATCATCGACCCGGTTAAGGTTACGCGTTCGGCCTTGCAAAATGCCGCGTCAGTTGCCGCCATGCTTCTGACCACAGAAGTAGCCGTTACGGATATTCCCAAAAAAGAAGAAAAAATGCCGGGCATGGGAGGAATGCCGCAAGAGGACTACTAGGCGGAATTTCTAATGTCTAATTCATAATTTCTAATCAATGACTAATGTCCAAATTCTTAAATTGGTCATTGGGTATTTGGATTTGATTAGGAATTGAGCATTAGAAATTAGGAATTTTAATGCCGGTTTGATATACTGGAATTGGTATGAACATTATCTATATTATTCTCGGGATTGCGGCTTTTATTATTTTATGGCTCATCTGGGCCTATAACAGTTTAGTGTTGGCGCGGAATCGTGCCGATGAAGCATGGTCGGATATTGAGGTGCAATTAAAACGTCGGCATGACCTGATACCGAACGTGGTGGAAACGGTCAAAGGATACGCCGCGCACGAATCCGGTGTTTTTCAAAAAGTGACTGAAGCGAGAACCCGCGCCATGGGGGCGAAAGACCCAAAATCTCTAGGGCAGGCAGAGAGCGTTCTTTCCAATACATTAAAGACACTTTTTGCCGTGGCCGAAAATTACCCTGACCTGAAGGCCAATGCCAATTTTTTAGACCTCCAGCGTGAACTGGCAGACGCCGAAAATAAGATCCAAGCCGCTCGCAGGTTCTATAATTCCAACGTTCTGGTTCTGAACACTAAAATTGACTCATTCCCCACGAATTTAATGGCAGGCACTTTTGGTTTTCAAAAGAAAACCTTCTTTGACGCGGATGAGGGCGATAAGGCCTTGCCACAGGTAAAATTCTAGGGACCTAGGACTTCACACCCGGGCGCGCTTGACAGATAACACTTGATGTGCTATCTTATTTTTGTACCTTTATATACTCGCGGCAATAGAAAAGGAACTGAAAATTGACTCTTTTTCTGTTGTCGCGAGACGAATTCCATGACGGAGTTCGCTGGCGATACAAGGCGGCACCGCGCCTGATGAACAAAGTCGGTGCAGAAAGCCCAGGAGGGCAAGATGACCCTTTTCTTCCTGTTACTCCTTCTCGTACTAGCTTGGGAGTTTCCGGTCGTCGGTCTCGGGCTGTTAGCGATCGGGTTGATTGTGTTCCTGGTAATCGGAATCATCGAGACCAAGGGTGCGATCCTACTGATCATCCCAGCCGCAGGCCTCGTCTGGCTGGCATACCAGGGAACCTACCTCTGGTACTCGCCGAACTTCTGGCTAGCCGTCAGCTGGATCACTGCGATCGCGGCGGTGGTCGGAGTGGTCGCATTTCTTGGCTGGCTTCACAGCAAGAAGCCGGCATTTGCGATCGCGATCGGCGTGTTGCTTGCCGTAACTGCATGCATCACGCTCGGCATCTACGTAATGTTTGAAGAAATTGAACATTCGCCAATTAAATCCGCGAGAGAGCTAATGCGCGAGGGTTATGGGAACATTGAATTGCATCTTGCCGTTGGCGACTACGAAACCTCTGGCCAACGCGGTGACATCAAAAATGCCCTTATGGATATTGAGAACAAAAGAATAATGATTGTCCGTACCGGTACGGGAGCGATTGTACCTGAAAATAGAGAAGTTGTTACAGAACGACTATCCGGGTGCGTATGCCTATTTCTGGAAGGCCCAGGTTTTAGATATGTAGTTCATATGACTTCTTCCGGCGCTCTTGGTTATTATTACCACCGTTATGGAAATGCCGACGAGATGATAAAAGGGAATGTGGCGAGAATTCTCGAGCAACTGCCGCCCAATATCCCAAAAGAACAAATTTCCGCGACTTTAATCGTGAACGCTCCCAATGAACAAGCAAATGACACTTATGGAAGACCGCGTCTGACTAAAGCGTGGGGGAAGATTCAGAAAGGGGTTCTTGATGTTGGTATACCGAATGTTCGGATTACAGAACTCCCCCTAGACGAAACCAGTGTACTTTTTTCTCCAGCAACACCTGATGTCGCACATGCGATTGGTACCAGAACAGATATCGGAGAAAAAGGAGAATACATTTTCCATCCCGGAGAGATAGTAGAACAAGATATCGCACTGGGCTATTCTAATTTACCCAAGAAGGGTAGCTCTTGACATACTCTTTAGGACGAGTATACTAAACCCAATATCAATTTTCTCACCCGTTGAGGGCGAGGGAGGGGGTAGACAAGTATTATAAGATAATTATTTTGCGAACTTACTAGGCAATCGCAAAAATTAGCGGAATCCCTAATCTAACGGAGGGACTTTTCGTTTGTGTTTTATTTGCGCGTGTGTTTCAAGTTGCGGCTTTAACTAAGTATTAGTAAATAGTCCTCCTTCGCTAAAGCTTCGGATGACATCATCCGCAGGGTTTATACCCGCGAATCATGTCCCCAAATGGCTGTGCCATCCGTAGCTCCGAGCGAAGCGAGGTAGCGAAGGATGGAAAAATTACCCAAGAAATACTTCTCCCGTTATAGAAAACCATTGATAGAGCTTCCGCTACTCTCGGAAGTTCAATTAAATTCGTATAATTGGTTCTTCAAGAAGGGCTTAAGGGAGCTTTTTAACGAGATCTCGCCGATCCACGACTATACCGCCAAAGAGCTTTCTCTGGAATTTCTGGACTATTATCTGGACGAGCCGAAATACGCGGAAGCCGAAGCCAAAAGCCGCAACCTTTCGTTTGAAGCGGCGTTGCGCGTTACGGCAAAATTGACCAACAAACGCACCGGCGAAGTCAAAGAGCAGGAAATATATCTCGGGGATTTTCCCATTATGACGCCAAGAGGCACATTTGTCGTGAATGGAGTTGAAAGGGTGGTGGTATCCCAGCTCATCCGTTCTTCCGGGGTTTATTTCACCATGAATCAAACAAGAGGGCGAAAGCTTTACGGCGCCAAAATCATTCCCAATCGCGGCGCTTGGCTTGAATTTGAAACGGAAACGGACGGCACCATCATCGCCAAAATTGACCGCCGGCGCAAAATACCCATTACTTCGCTTTTGCGCGTTTTTGGCGCTGCTGACACGGTGTTCATTGAAGATAGCTTTAAAGATATAGACACCGGAGAGATCAACCATATAAAAAAGACGTTGGAAAAAGACCAGACCAAGAACCGCGATGAGGCCTATATTGAGGTTTATAAACGCATTCGCCCGGGGGACCTGGCAACGGTGGACAACGCCCGCGCACTTATTGATTCTATGTTTTCCTTTGAGCGTTATGACCTGGCTGAAGTCGGAAGATATAAATTCAATCAGCGGTTGGGGCTCTCTAAAAAAGATTACACCAAGGAAGAGTATAGAGTTCTAACGCTGGAAGATCTAATAGCGGTTATCCGCGAGATAATTAATTTGAACAACAAACAAGAAGCGGCGGCGGACGACATAGACGCGCTGGGCAATCGCAGGGTGAGAGGCGTCGGCGAGCTTATGCAGCAAAAGCTTCGCATCGGTATTGCCAGAATGTCCCGCATCATCCGGGATCGCATGTCCACACTGGATATTTATACATTGACTCCGGCGCAACTGATAAACGCAAGACCCTTCATTGCTTCGCTTAAAGAATTTTTTACCTCCTCGCAACTTTCCCAATTCATGGACCAGACCAATCCTCTTTCGGAACTAGAGCACGAAAGATTGCTGTCGGCCCTAGGTCCCGGCGGCCTTGCCAGAGAACGCGCCGGCTTTGAAGTCCGCGATGTGCATCCGACCCACTACGGCCGTATTTGCCCCATTCATACCCCCGAAGGGCCGAATATCGGGCTTGTGGTGCGTTTGGCGGGGTATGCTCGCATTAACGAACTAGGATTAATTGAAACGCCTTACGTTAAAGTTGAGAACGCGCGTCTAACCGACAAGATTGTTTACATGAACGCTTCGCAGGAAGCGCAGTATGTTATCGCGCATGCTTCCACCGAAGTTAGGGATGGGCTGATAGTTGAGCCAAGAGTGGAGGTACGTATTGCCGGGCAACCCACGACTGTGGATAAAGAGAAAGTTGAGTGGATGGACGTTTCCAGTCAGCAATCCATCAGTATCGCAACCAGCTTAATTCCATTCCTGGAACATGACGACGCCAATCGAGCCATGATGGGCTCTAACATGCAAAAGCAGGCCGTTCCCCTGGTAGTTCCTGAATTACCCTTCGTTTCAACCGGCGTTGAGGCCCGCTCCGCTAAGGACTCCGGAAGAGTGCTTTTAGCAGAAGAAGAAGGAGAGGTCACGGAAGCGGATGCCAGTCATATAGTCGTAAAAAACCACAAAACCACAAAACCAGTTAAACACCAGTTGAATTCTTTCCTGCGTTCTAATCAGGGTACTACGGTCCGCCAGAAAGTACGCGTAAAAAGGGGCGATAAGGTTTTCGGGGGGGAGGTTCTGGCTGATAGCTCTTCAACCGACCATGGGGAATTAGCACTCGGCAAGAATTTAGTGGTAGCATTTCTTTCTTGGGGCGGGTTCAATTACGAAGACGCCATAATCATCAATGAGAGATTGGTTCACGAGGATACTTTTACCTCCGTGCACATTGAAGATTACTCCATTGCGGTTCGCGACACCAAGTTGGGACCGGAGGTGACATCCGCCGATATCCCCAATGTGGGAGAAACGGCTCTGCGTAATTTGGATGAATCGGGGGTTGTGAGAATTGGCTCGGAGGTGCGCTCGCAGGATATTCTAGTCGGCAAAATTACGCCCAAGGGCGAAGCGGATCTAACGCCCGAAGAAAGATTGCTCCGAGCGATCTTCGGCGAAAAAGCCAAGGATGTTAAAGACACGTCTTTGCGCTTGCCCCACGGCAAGCGCGGCAGGGTAGTCGGCATTCAGGAGTTCTCCAGAGAACTTGGTGACAAGCTGGAATCCGGCGTGATCAAGCAAGTACAGGTGGAGGTGGCGCAACTTCGCAAAATCGCCGTTGGAGACAAGCTTGCGGGCCGCCACGGCAATAAAGGCGTGATTTCGCGCATTTTGCCGGAGGAAGATATGCCGCATTTAGCCGATGGCACGCCCGTTGATATTATTTTAAACCCCCTGGGGGTGGCCTCTCGCATGAATATTGGCCAAATTTTGGAGACGCATTTGGGGTGGGCGGCCAAGCATTTGGGATATCAAGCCATTACACCGGCCTTGGCGGGCGCCGCTGAATTAGAGATCAAAGAAGAACTAAAAAAGGCCGGACTTTCGGAAGACGGCAAGGTCAAGCTCTTTGATGGGCGCACAGGTGAATCCTTCAGCCAGAAAGTTACTGTCGGCTGTATTTATATGTTGAAACTCAATCATTTGGTTGAGGATAAAATTCACATGCGTTCCATCGGGCCTTATTCGCTTATTACCCAGCAGCCCTTGGGCGGCAAGGCGCAATTCGGCGGACAGAGATTCGGGGAAATGGAAGTATGGGCGTTGGAAGGATACGGAGCTGCCTATACCCTGCAGGAAATGTTGACCATTAAGTCCGACGACGTACAAGGCCGGTCTGCCACCTACGAAGCCATCATCAACGGAGAGAAGATACAAGCACCCAACCTCCCGGCTTCATTTAATGTTTTAGTGAACGAGCTCAAGGGCTTGGCGCTGGACGTTGATCTGATAGAGAAAAAAGAAGAAATTATTCCGGATATTGAAAGTGTCCGGTCCAAAGACGCAAGTGTTAAAGAAAGAATGGTGAGTAAGTAAAGGATTTTGTCAGAATTTTAGAGCATCAGCGAATAAAATTATGCCACAAAACCTTTACCCCCCGCCACTCCTTATGTCACACTCACACTTATTCAAAAGACAGAGCCGCCAGGCGGCTTCGCCTTACATCCTCCCATATACACTGGTCTTATGTCAGGAGTGGTGGGGGGTACTCAATGCTGTAGCTAAATTTGCTTCAGCCTTGGCCTCGCAAATTTAGACATCACTGGCATGGAAACACGACTACGCGATTTTGAAGCCATCACCCTGCGTCTAGCGTCTCCCGACGTGATTTTGGGCTGGTCGCACGGAGAAGTTACCAAACCCGAAACGGTGAACTACCGAACAAATCGGGCCGAGCGCGACGGGCTTTTTGACGAGCGCATTTTCGGACCCGCCAAGGACTGGGAATGCTATTGCGGCAAGTACCGCCGCATTCGCTACAAGGGCATCGTTTGCGAAAAATGCGGAGTGGAAGTTACGCGCTCTATCGTGCGCCGGGAACGCATGGGGCATATTAAACTGGCATCTCCCGTTTCGCACATTTGGTTCTTAAGGGGCGTGCCTTCCAAGATCGGACTTATTTTAGACATGTCGGTTTCGGATCTGGAAAAAGTCATTTATTTCGCGGGTTACATCATTACTTACATTGACGAGAAAGCTAAAGCAGAAGCGCTGGAAAACGTGGAACGGGAATATAAAGTAAAGATCAAAAAAGCCGACAAGCCAGAATTAGCGCGCCTAAAAGAGGCCAAGGACAGGGCTAAAGACGAATTGCGTTCGCTGGAATTGAACCGTGTTATCTCCGAAGTTGAATATCATCGCTTGTCCCTCAAATACGGCAATGTATTCAGTGCTGAAATAGGATCGGAGGCTCTAAGAAGGATCACGGAAAGAGTCGACCTTCATAAATTGGAGCATCAGCTCGGCGCCGAAATGGAAACCGCAACGCCATTGGCTAAAAAGAAACTTATCAAACGTTTGAAGGTGGCGAGGGGCATGATTGCGGCTGGCCTTCGCCCCGAGTGGATGTTTTTGACTGTCATTCCGGTAATACCCCCTGATTTGCGGCCCATGGTGCAGTTAGACGGCGGCAGGTTCGCGACTTCCGACTTGAACGACCTGTATCGTAGAGTCATCAATCGCAACAATCGACTGAAGCGGCTACACGAACTGAAAGCGCCCGAAGTCATCACTAGAAACGAGAAGCGCATGCTGCAAGAAGCGGTGGATGCGTTGATTGATAACAGTATCCGCCGCGGCCAGAACCCCGTGGCTTCTCAAGTCCAGCGACGCCCCTTAAGGTCGCTTTCCGATATGCTGAAAGGCAAACAGGGTAGATTCAGGCAGAATTTACTGGGTAAGCGCGTGGACTACTCCGGCCGCTCGGTTATAGTCGTAGGCCCCGATCTTAAGCTTCATCAGTGCGGCTTGCCCAAAAAAATGGCTTTGGAGCTTTTCAAACCCTTTGTGATCCGCCGTCTTTTGGAACTGGAAATTGCCCACAACATCCGTGGCGCTGGTAAATTGATAGAAGAGCGGCCGCCGGAGGTTTGGGCAATATTAGAAGAGGTCATTCAGGGGAAATATGTGCTCCTGAATCGCGCTCCGACCCTGCACCGCTTGGGTATCCAGGCCTTCCAGCCGATCTTGATAGAGGGGGACGCCATCCAAATTCATCCGTTGGTTTGTAGCGCTTTCAACGCGGATTTTGACGGCGACCAAATGGCGGTGCATGTGCCTTTGACCGATGAGGCCCAAAGAGAAGCTCGCGAGATAATGCTTTCATCCGTCAATCTCCTAAAACCAGCCACCGGCTCGCCCGTAGTGCTGCATAGCCAGGATATGGTTTTGGGATGCTATTGGGCGACAGCCATCGAGACCGGGGCCTTAGGCGAAGGCAAGATATTTAGTTCGGAAGAAGAGGTCATTTTAGCGTATGATTTTGATCAGGTAGCCCTAGGAGCCAAGGTAAAAATTTGTTTGCCTAAAGAAAAGATCTATGGAGCTAATGGCGTCAAGCGTACACATAGGGGTGATGAGATTATAGAAACAACCCCTGGACGTTTGCTCTTTAATCGCGTGTTGCCCCCGGAACACGAATATATAAATATCGAGATGACCTCCAGGAGTTTGGAAGCCGTGGTATCCAATATCATAAAGTCCTACGGAACGGCGGGAAGTCCGGAAATTCTGGACCGCATAAAACGTTTTGGGTTTGAATTTGCGACTAAGTCCGGCATTTCTTGGGGTATGGACGACTTGAGGGTGCCGCCGGAGAAGGAAGTATTGATAGCTGCGGCAGAAAAAGAAGTTGCTACCATTTCCGCGCAATATCAAACCGGGCTTCTTACGGAACGCGAGAGATACGAACGGGTCATAGAGGTCTGGCGCGATACCATGGATAAAGTTAAAGCAGCGGTTCCTTTGGCGCTTAACCCCAAAAGTCCTCCCGCCTTAATGATGGTATCCAAGGCCCGCGGTTCCATTGACCAAACCATGCAAATGTCGGGTATGAAGGGATTGGTTAAAAATCCCGCCGGCCGCATTATGGAGTTGCCGGTTATCTCTTCCTATAAAGAGGGGCTGAACGTGCTGGAGTATTTCATTTCCACGCATGGCGCCAGAAAAGGCACGGCCGATACGGCGCTTCGCACCGCCAAGGCCGGTTACTTAACGCGCCGATTGGTTGACGTATCTCAGGATGTGGTAGTGGCGGAAGAGGATTGCAAAACGGAAAAAGGTATTACGATATTAAGGTCTGATTCCGCGGAGATCGGGCGAGTCCTGTCCTTAAGGATTTTTTCCCGGGCTCTTCTAAAAGACGTTAAGGACGCCAAAGGCAAAGTAATTGCTAAAGCCGGGACTTTTATCAATAGGGATCTAAGCAAATTGATAGAGGACGCGGGAGTTGAAAATGTGGAAGTCCGTTCTCCCATTACTTGCCGGGGTTTCCGCGGCATTTGTCAAAAATGTTACGGATACGATTTGGGCAAAAACGCTTTGATCGGCATAGGCGAGGCGGTAGGTATTGTAGCGGCGCAAGCCATCGGAGAGCCGGGTACACAACTGACCATGCGCACCTTCCATGTAGGCGGGGTGGCCGGGGCTTCCGATATCACTCTGGGTTTGCCGCGCGTTGATGAGGTATTTGAGGTGCGGCCGCCGAGAGGTAAGGCCTTGGTAGCGGACGTTTCCGGCATAGTCGAGGAAATAACGGAGATTGGCAGAGAGCGTATTATTAGCGTGGGCATTGTGCCAGACGAAGAATTCCCTAAGGCCAAAAGAAAGTCCGCTAAATCTAAAACTACGACGCTTGAAGACAGAAAAGAATACCGTTTACCTACTCACATCGGCGTCTATGTCAAGAAGGGGGATAGCATCAAGCGCGGCGATATTATCAGTGAAGGGCATGCCGATCTAAAAGAACTTTTCAAATACGCCGGCTCGAGCGTTACGCAAAATTACATCATCAAAGAGATACAAAAAATATATTCTCTGCAAGGCGCACCTATTCACGACAAGCACATTGAGGTTATTGTGCGCCAAATGTTCTCCAGGGTTCGCATCAAAGATCCCGGCAATACCTCTTTCACGGTTGGCGAGATCGCGGAGAAAACCAGGTTCCGTGAAGAGAAAAGAACGATGGAGCATGCCAAAAAAACGCCGCCCAAAGCCGTCCAGATACTCCTGGGAATAACTAAGGTCGCGCTTACGACCGACAGCTTCCTTTCCTCGGCTTCATTTCAGGAAACGGCGCGTGTGCTGATTGGTGCGGCCATTGAAGGAAAAAAAGATTGGCTAAGGGGTCTCAAAGAAAATGTCATCATCGGGCGCCTGATACCGGCCGGTACGGGTTATAAGAAACGTCCAATCGCCGGGTATAAACGAAAAGAGATACGTAACACCGAGCTTGCGGCCCCCAAGATCGAATAATCTTGCTGATTTAAAAGCCCCCGACGTACGTCGGGGGCTTTTAAAAATCATACGTTCAATTTGCGACCGCAAATTGAACGTATGATTTTGCCGCAAGTAGATTTGTATCTATTCTCGTCCCCGCTTTAAAAAACGCGGCTTTCTGGGCGCGGAGTAAACCCTCACGCCCTACTAAGTTTGCGCCTTCTCCCGGGTGTAGCTTCTTGGGTATGGGGGTAAAATGATACAATAGGCAAGTATTATCGGATATGCCCAAACGAAAACGAGGAAGACCACCTCTTGAAAAACCCAGAGATAAGGCAAAAGGCCGTGCCTGGCACGACGATTTATCGCCAGAGACCAAAAAGAGCGTGCTCGCTGTCATATTTTTCACGGCGGCTATTCTTACGATCCTGGCCTATACCGCTAAGGCCGGGGTTCTCGGACAATATTTTTTTCTTATTCTGGACTCTCTTCTGGGCAGGGGGTATTTTTTGGCGCCGGCCGTATTGGTGTTAGGCGGGCTTTCATTTTTGATGTCGCTTCGCGAGCGATTTTACGTTTCAACCATAGTGGGCCTCCTTTTGGCTTTAGCTGTATCACTCGGCATAGTGGAACTTATTTGGGGTAATAAAACCGGAGGTTATATCGGATTCTTTGTGAGTTATCCCGTTCTGAAGGTGTTTGATTTCTGGGCGAGTATGGTAATTTTGGGCGCTCTGGACATCGCGGCACTCCTTATCATATTTAATATTCCGTTGCTTCATTTCGGAAGTGATAATGGAGATGACGAAGATGAAGTTGATGAAGAAGGAGAAGTGATGGTCGGTATAGCCGATACCCTGCGCCAAGCCAAAGAAGCCGTGGGAGCAAAACTTCAACCGATATTGGTCCCCGCGCCGCAAAACATAGAACGGCCGCGAGCGATGCCCAACACCGATGAATTTGTTATTCCAAAGCGTACGCATAAATTCGCTTACCGTAGGCCGCCGCTGGATCTCTTGAATGACGACCGCGGCACACCATCTTCCGGAGACATCAAAGCCAATGCCAATATCATCCAGAGAACTTTGCAAAATTTCGGCATACCGGTTGAAATGTCTACGGTCTCTGTAGGCCCAACCATTACCCAGTACACCCTAAAGCCCGCCGAGGGCGTTAAGCTTTCAAGGATCGCAGCTTTGCAAAATGATCTGGCGCTGGCCTTGGCGGCCCATCCTATCCGTATGGAAGCCCCTATCCCGGGCAAATCGCTTGTCGGCATTGAGGTGCCAAATCGGTCCATAGCGCTTGTCGGTCTTAGGAGTTTATTGCAGGAAAAACAGTATCAAGAGTCCGCCTCCCCCCTTTTGTTTACTTTAGGCAGAGACGTTTCCGGTTCGGCCGTATTTGCCGACCTGGCTAGAATGCCGCATGTCTTGATCGCGGGCGCTACGGGCGCCGGCAAATCGGTTTGCATGCATTCCATAATAACTTCCTATCTTTACCGCAATCCGCCGGAAGTGGTGCGTTTTGTCATGATAGACCCCAAACGTGTTGAACTCTCCATTTATAACGGCATACCGCATCTTTTAACGCCCGTTATCACCGACCCCAAAAAGACCATTCACGCCCTTAGATGGGCGGTGCGCGAAATGGAACGCAGATACGAACTGCTGGCCTCGCATGGAGCCAGAGATCTTGTAGGTTTCAATGTGAACCTGGCTTCTAAAAAAGATGGCGATGAGGAGCCATTGCCTTATCTTGTGGTCATCATTGATGAGTTAGCGGACCTCATGATGGCCTTCCCTCGGGAAGTTGAGGGTTCTGTTGTGAGATTGGCCCAGATGGCGAGAGCCGTCGGAATACACTTGATCTTGACCACCCAGCGCCCGTCAGTTGAGATAATCACGGGTCTCATAAAGGCCAATATTACTTCGCGTGTCGCGTTTCAGACCGGTTCCCAGGTTGATTCCCGCACCATTCTGGATATGGCGGGTGCTGAAAAACTCCTGGGTAACGGAGATATGCTGTTTCTCGCGGGCGATACGGCCAAACCCAGACGCATCCAGGGCGCTTTTGTAACGGAGCAGGAAGTCCGCAAAGTCGTGGAATTTTTGAAAAAAGAGGAAGAAGCGCCGGTATACGAAACCGGCATTACCGAGCCCAAGCCGGATAAAGAAAGCAGTTCCTGGGAAACCGATGATGATTCCGGGGATGAGCTATACGAAGAAGCCAAGCGCACGGTTATTGAATCGGGTAAGGCCTCGGCTTCTTTACTGCAGCGGCGGCTTAGGGTGGGATACGCCCGAGCCGCGCGGCTCCTGGATATTTTAGAGGAAAATGGAATTATCGGCCCCGGCTCCGGCGCCAAGCCGCGCGATATTCTAGTGCCGCATGAAAGAACGACTGGTCCAAATGACGCCGAAATCGATGAGGACGAAATTATCTGATCATGGAGTCGTCAATCGGACAAAGATTACGCGAGGCGCGGGAAACCTTGGGGCATACCGTTGAAACCGTATCCGCTAAGACCGGCTTGGCGGCACGTTTTATTTTAGCGGCCGAAAAAACTAATTTCAGAGAATTCGGCGGACGGCTTTATTGGGAAAAATATGGCAGGGCTTATGCGGAATTTTTGGGGATTTATGATGAGAATTTCCGCGATGACATGATACGCGAATGGGAGACCTACGCTTTTCGAGACGCCCTTCGCTTCCAAAAACCGGCTTGGTGGCGCCGCATGGCGCCGAATCTCCGACCCAGACATAATGTCTTTGTACTTAGTGCGCTGATAGGGCTCGGAATACTTTCTTATTTTGGTTATCAGCTTTCGTTCTTAATTTCCTCCCCGAAATTGATAATTACAGCACCAAGAGACAAATTGTTCGCGACCTGGGAGCCGTCAATTATGATACTAGGCCAATTAAAGGAAGAGGCCCGATTAAGCGTTAATCAAAGACCCGTGACTCTGGCGGAAGACGGCGGATTTGAAGAACGGTTGTATCTTGTCGGGGGACTCAATAGAATAGACCTTGAGGCGGTCAATGTCAGCGGCAAAATAACTAAGGAAACGCGCTATATTCTTTTGATAAATTAATTTTATGACTAAAGCATCGGCAGATAACAAATCGGCAAAAACTAAGGCCCTGGAATACACCGTAAGGGAGATTCAAGGAAAATACGGCGAGGGTTCCATCATGAAACTGGGTGAGGCCCGCAAGGTGGACGTTGACGCCATCCCCACCGGCTCCATTGCGCTTGACGCGGCCCTCGGCGTGGGAGGAGTTCCCGTGGGCAGGATTGTGGAGCTTTACGGTCCGGAATCATCCGGAAAAACGACCTTGGCTCTGCATATCGTCGCTGAAATCCAAAAGCGCGGGGGTATCGCGGCTTTCGTGGACGCGGAGCACGCTCTGGACCCGGAATACGCTAAGAAAATAGGTGTGAAAATTAACGACCTTTTCATTTCACAGCCGGACACCGGCGAGCAAGCGTTGGAAATAGTTGAATCCTTGGTTAAATCCGGCGCGGTGGACCTGATAGTGGTGGACTCGGTGGCGGCTTTAACGCCGAGAGCCGAAATTGAGGGCGAGATGGGCCAGCAGCACATGGGCCTGCAGGCGCGCCTCATGTCGCACGCACTAAGAAAATTGACTGCCATTGTGGCTAAGGGCAAGACCACGATAATTTTCATAAATCAAATTAGGATGCAAATCGGCGTCTTCTTCGGCAATCCCGAAACGACGCCCGGCGGCAAAGCGCTTAAGTTTTACGCCTCCGTGAGAATAGAGGTGCGTAGGGCAGCCCAGATCAAAAAAGGGGATGAGGTCATTGGAAATCGCGTGAAAGCCAAGATCGTAAAAAATAAGGTGGCCCCTCCCTTCCGCACTGCTGAATTTGATATATTCTACAATCAAGGCATCGCGCCCGAAAGCGAAATTTTAAATCTTGGCATTAAGTACGGAGTAGTTAAAAAATCCGGCGCGTCTTTATCGTACGGTGCCGTTAAATTGGGACAAGGATTTGATGCCGCGAGATTATTCCTGAAAGAAAACCCTAAAGTAAGATCGGAGCTGACTAAAATAATAAAAGAAAAACTCGCCAGTGGCGAGGCCGCGAGTATACCGGACGAGTAATCGTTAGTCCTTGGTTCTCGTTTCTTACTTCTTGTTTCTTATCAGCGAATAGTATAGGGGAGTATGGCTAAAAATCTGGCACGTTTGATGGCGCGTGCGAGTAATCGTTGGTGCAGGGCGCAAGTGCCCGTTCGGCGTCGTGGTTGAATTTTGCCTTGGGGATTTAAATATTTCCTAAGCATTTCGCTGTCTTTGTAGTTTATGACTTCCGTACCGGTGGCGCAAAAAGCACACTGTGTGGGCCTCAGTGGAGCTTTGATAAATTTTGCAGTATTCATCATAATTTTCTGTTTCTTCTCATTTAATTTGGTAGAGTTTATAAAATGTCTAATCCCTAATGCCTAATTTCTAATCAAATCCCAATGTCCAATGATTAATTGATCAATTTAAAAATTTGGGCATTAGTCATTGATTAGAAATTAGTAATTGGAAATTGAGTATTAGTCAGAAGGGTATATCTTTTACTTCAATATCTTCGCCGCCGGGGTATTGAATGGATGCCGGTTCTTCTTCAACGGCTGGTGCGGTTTCGGCTTTAGGACGTTCCTCGCGCTCTCCGGGACGCGGCCCCATTTGCATGGATTCGGCCACGATCTCGGTGCGGTATCTTTTAGTGCCGCTTTCTTTATCTTGCCAGGACCTTGTCTCAATCCTGCCTTCCACAAATACTAGGCGCCCTCTTGAAAGATATTGGCCGCAGATATCCGCAAGTTTACCCCAGGCCACAATGCGGTGGTATTCAACTTTTTGGTTTTTCTCTCCGCTTGGGGTAAGCCACACCCTATTGGTCGCGATATCAAATGAACACACCGTCTGCCCCGTCGGTGTTTGGCGCAATTCCGGATCGCGCACCAGATTGCCTATGATCATGGCCTTATTGAGATTCATAAAACTAGATAAATCAAAAATTAAAATTTAAAAATTAAAATTTAGGAGGCGCTTTCAGCGCTACATTCATTTTGATGTTTGATTTTTGCATTTTGCATTTCATTGCCCCAGTATTTCCTCTAACCGCTTATCTATCTTCTCTATATTGGCCTCGCGTTCTTCCGGTGAAGCAACAATTTCTGTCTCACGTTTGGGGGCCCCCACTGTTACCGTGGATGGCAGGCCTTCGGTTGAACGCCACGCGCGCCTCGTGATCTGGCGCTTTTCCGGCTCAATTTCTTCTTCCACTACAAGAAAACGCATTATCTCTTTCTGGAATTTAAGCTTCTTGGATATTCCCGATGCCGCGTTAGGATCTGCCGAAAATCTAGTATAGCCCAAATAACCCATGCGGTCATTTTCCACAGGGTAAGCCAGTTTCCTCTTTTTCGGCTCTTCAACGTGGCGAACCACGCCCTTTTGCTCCTCAATGGCTCCGGTAACGATTCCGGCTATTCTAACCACATCGTCTTCCGCGACCCGGGGAGACACTAAGTAGGCGATTTCGTATTTCCTAACATCTAAATCCATGCCGTCAGCAGCTTAATTATTAGCTAATATAGGTTAACAGATTGACCCTATTTCCGCAACCAGAGCAATTTCTCTAAGCCGCTATCTTATCGGCTAAGCTAATTTATTCGTGTAGATCACAAAATAAAGGTCTTTTTCAGTACCACGCTATAGCTGAAAAATGAAATCTATATTTAATAATCTACTAATCCGATTAAATTTAAGTAAAAAGTTCGCTCCATCAAAAACCATGGGGCATCCCCGTTTAAATTATCAAATACCGGATATTTATTTGGCCGCTCAACTCATTCATCACTAAAACACATCGTTAAAACATAAGGAATAGTTTTTAAAAAGTTGTGGAATAAATACTTTATCCACACGGTTTATTCTGATGATCGGCTCTATAATTTAGTTACGGGAACAAGTTACGAATTCGTAACTTACACTGATGGATCCCGTTAGAGACCCACCCCTTACTTTATCTATGATTTATGAAACCGAAACGATAAAAATCTCTATACAAGATTACTAGTTAACTTCCGGAAATGCGGAGCGCCGCATTTCCTGTCTCTAACGGGATGGAGCAAAAACTCTTGAATTTAATACAGGCCTCGGATCTATCCGGCATCAAACCGGACTCTTTGAGAGTTCTTATTAATCGGAGGGTAATAGCCGGAGAAAAAATTGGGCATGGATGGTTCATTGACGCCGAGGAATTGACGAGATACCTAAACAACCGCTCATGGAAAAGAAGCGTAAAAATTCCGCGTTCCGATTCCCGGAGCGTACCTATAAAACCGATACAAAGTACGGTGAAATTGCGGGAGCCCGACCATGTTTCTTCATCCATACCGAGAGAAAATATTTTCTATACGCTAAATGTTTATAAAGAAAAAGGATATCAAAGAACGAAAGTATCTGAATTTCCAAATTTCTTTTTTAAATTTAAACCTCTAGGAATAAGCACCTTAGCTGTGTTGTCTCTAATATTGGCAATAAGCGCGCGTGCTGATCTGGCGGCATTGGTTAAAGACGGCAGTCGAACCCTCAATCCCATTCTTGTCTCGGCGTCCCATAAGCAGATTATTCCTGATAAAGATATCGGGTTATCTGAAGTTTATGAAAAGACAAAAAATATTCCCCTGACTTTAGAAAAATTGGCCGGAGCGCTTAGTCGTGGCATTTCAAATCCTAATGATTTCAGCAAAACATTTGTAGCTTTAAAAAATGCGGCTTTAGGTGCGTCCGTAAATTTCTATCAATCCGGCCTCACCGCCACCCAAGACACCGGTCGGAATGTCGCGAAAATCATTCAAAGCGAAGGCAATATCGCGGGACTTTTTAAGAACATCCGGCCCTTCTTTTCCAATTTGCTTTTGGGTTCAAAATTCCGTGAATCCTTGACCCTGCCATCGGGAACAGTTGAATTTACGCTAAACGGCCAAGAGCCGGAGAAACCAGCCGCATCTGCCGAAAAGCAAGAGCAACCCTCCACCATCATAGAAAGACAACTGGTCATAACGGACACCGCCGGTCTTAAGCAAGAGCTCTCTCAACTCTTTCAGCAGGAAAACAACAAAATCAGAGTGGAACTGGCCTCCCTCTCCCATGACCTCTTCACCGTGCGGGGGGACTTGAATAATACTTCCCGCGTGGCCGGCTCTTCCCTCCAGATGGTGACCGTCTCGCAGAGAATAGACAAGCTGGACTCCCTGGACATTTATAACGGCGCCACCGTGAGAACCGGTGATCTTATGGTGAGCACGGGGTCGCTCACGGTAACAGCAGGAGTTACCGCCTCTAAATTGACCCTGACCGATACCACCTCCACTTCCACCATGGCGGGAGGACTGACCATAGACACCGATACTCTGGTGGTTGATTTTGGGGGGAATAAAGTGGGCATCGGCACTTCTTCACCCTCCCAGCTTCTTTCCGTATCCGGCCATACATATCTCACCGGGGGCTTGGGGGTGGGTGTCTCCACCACCACCTCCGGCAACTTTGAAGTATCGGGAGACACCCAGATCCACGGGGCGCTCTCGGTGGGCGGGGTGTTCTCGGCTAATAACGGAACTCTATCCGTCTCGGCCACCACCACCAGTTCCGGCCAGGTGGTGGCTACCTATGTCCCCGTAACGCCCCACACCTTTCCCGCCTGGGCCACGGGAGTGGCCAATGCGGCGGTGTCCAACTCTTCCCTGTATATCAATCCCGCATCAGCCGTCTCCGATACCAATCTCCTGGGTCTGGCGGTCAATGGCTCTACCAAGTTCCTGGTGGATGCCGAGGGGGATGTGTATGTCAATTCCCTGACCTCGGCCGGTTCAGTCACCGTGGCCTCCACTTCCGCCTCCTCTTTGCTGGTGGAGGGTTCTTTATATGTGGGTGATGCCATCGGAGACCTTTTCTCCATCAACTCCGGGAACATTGTCTACAACAATCGGGCGACAAGCACCATTCCCAACCTGACGGTCAATGCCTGGTCTCTGGCGACAAGCACCACAGCCGCCAATCCTCTGCTTTCTTTGGACACTTCATCCTCGCCTTTCGGGAGAGTGGGTATTGGCACTTCTTCGCCCTTTGCCACGCTCTCCATTCAGTCCCCGGCCGGAACCACCCAGACCGCGTTCGCCATTGGCTCCTCCACCGCCACCAGCTTTATTGTGGATGCTAACGGGGATGTGGGGATCGGGACGGCAACACCTGATGTTCTTTTGACTTTAAAAACGCCGACAGGCAGTCCTGTGCAAACGCCCGCCCTAAGAATATATGCCGCAAACGGAGTAAGATATACGGATTTATATCACTACACAGACGATGATTTTGTGATAAAAACTTCAGCTGGAGGTATTGCCTTTCAGCCAAACAACGGAATAGTTAGCAATACCCGTACCGAAGAAGGCACCGGTTTCCGTTCCTACCGTTTTCAGGGAGCAAATTCTAACTCTTATATAGATTTCTTTCGTGGTGGGACTAATCAAGGACTTAGACTTTATCAGGGAACTGATTTAGCGACTGCTGGAGCTACTGTTTATTTGTTTGATGATAAAGATACTGATGGGAGGTTGACTGCCGCGAGCGGAAATCAGAACTGGATGTCGCTTGAACCGACTATCGCGCAATCAGGCACGGCAGGATACACAGTCCTCAACATAGATTCAACACAAACATCAGTCGGAAGCGGAAGTAATTATTTGATAAACGCCCAAGTGGGCGGAAGTAGCAAACTTGCGGTTTTGAGTTCCGGCAACGTCGGCATCGGGACGACAACGCCCGGGCAGAAACTTTCGGTTGCGGGGGATATTCTCGGCAACAACTTTATTTCTTCATACTTCACCTCAACCTCCACCACAGCCACCTCCACTCTGGCCGGAGTGTTCTCGGTGGGCTCCACCACGCCCGCATCCAACTCACTCCTATCTGTAGGCACTTCCTCGCCGCTTCTCTTTGTTGATAAATCTAGCGGCAATGTGGGGATCGGAACGGCGGGGCCGGGGACTGCTCTTCACGTTGGCGGGTCAGGGGCTTTGAGTTTTGGAGCGACCCCTGCTACGACGGGGACGATCCGATTGCCAGCCGGCTCCTCTATTATGTATCGTGACGCAGCGAACACCCAGGACTTGACCGCGCTCTCTATGGCGAGTGACTACATGATCGTCGGAGGTTCTGGAGCGTTGCAATTTGCCTACAATGGAGCCGTAACTGCTGTGTTCGCTGGTGGGAGCTTTTATCCTGAAGCTAACACATCTATCGGTGACACTGGTCATCGTTGGACGAAATTAGTTCTTGGGAGTAGTAGTTTCAGCGGCAATCTTACATTAATTGATGTTCAGAACTACTCCCTCACCGGCTCCAATGCCTCATCGCTCGCTAGCTTGAGCGGAACGCTCAATACGACCGGCGTCGTGGATGTGTACAAGCTCGCGATCACGGACACCGCGCACGGGGCGGGTTCTAATCTTCTCGCGCTCTATAGCGGCGCGTCTGGTACGACTGGTCGGTTTGTTGTGGATATGAGCGGCAACGTCGGCATCGGGACGACCACCCCGAACTGGCTCCTTCAAGTCGCGGGAACACGTCCCTCATTCGCGCTCTCGGATACTTCTGCATCAGCCAACCTCAAACACTGGCTCTTCTCATCAATGGGCGGGAACTTGTATGTGGGGACTTCGACGGATGCGTATGCGACTTCAACACCTGCGGCTCTCACAATTTCAAACTCCGGCAACGTCGGCATCGGGACGGCGGGACCCGAAACAGCTTTGCAGGTTAAAAAGGACATCACTTCTGGTACTGTAGGTGCCAATCAAATTATCTCTGGAGGAAGCCTCAATCAGAATGTAAACGGAAGCGGAGTGGTCACTGCGTACACGGGAACAGACGACGGATTCACATATGGTGCAGTTGGTGGCTATGCCAGCATCGATGTTGTTAATAACAGGGGGCTTGGGCTTTGGGGTATTAGTGAGAATTCTCCTGCATCCCAGGTAACCTACGGCTCTCCCGACGTATTTATCACACAGAGCGGCAACGTCGGCATCGGGACGACGAGTCCGGCTACAACACTCTCGGTGCAGGGGAATGCGTTGTTCTCCGGCAACCTCACGGTTGCCAACATCACCGCCACCGGCACAACCCTGACGCTTTCGGGGCTTCCCATCAATAGTTTGCTTTCAACTAACGCTTCCGGAGTTCTTACGGGAACCAGTACTCCGACCTTCGGAAACTTTAACGCGACCTCGACTACTGCTACCTCGACTATCACTGGAGGCCTTGCCATTGAAACCAGCGGGTTGGTGTATGATTTTTCGAGCAATAACGTCGGCATTGGGACGGCGGCGCCTGGAGCAAAATTGCATTTATATAATTCTAGTGGTGGAACAAACCAGTATATTGAAAACGCAAGCACTGAGGCGGCGGCAACACGCTACATTATAAATAATGCTCCTACTACTCCTCTTTATGTGGGCGTTGATTCAACCAGCGGAGGTACCCTTGCTTTAGGGACTTCTGCCAGTGCCGGGGTTATACATAGAGCCGGCGCTTTCCCTCTCCAATTCGCTACTAATAATGCCGTAGCCATGACAATTTTGTCTGGCGGCAACGTCGGCATCGGGACGACGAGTCCGGGGACACTGCTCTCTCTTGGTAACACTGGGGCCAACACCATCAATATCAGCGCCACCGCCACCAGCACCTTCGGCAGCGGATTAAATGTTCTGACCGGATGCTTGGCGGTGAATGGCACTTGTGTCGGTGGCCTGCCTACCGGCACGGACGGGCAGATGCTCTCCTACGTCGGCGCCACGCTCACCGCCACCTCATCTATCTTCCTCGCGACCTCGGGCAACATCGGCGTAGGTACAACGAGTCCGTGGGGCAATCTTTCGGTAGAAATGAATACCACAAACCCCTCCTTTGTTGTCTCAAACCAAGGTAGTTCCACACCGGCTTTCTTTATTGGCGGCGTAAATCAAAACGGCAACATCGGCGTAGGTACAACGAGTCCGGCGGAACAACTCGCAGTTGCTAACCGGCTCTATGTCGGAGGCACCGGCACCTCCACTATAGAAAATAACTTAAGAATATTAGGCACTTTGCAAGTAGGCGCCGGCACGAGTTATCTCACAACCAATACCCTTAATCTCGGCTCCGGAGGAGATTTGCAAATTAACGGAACCTCGGTTTTGAATGCCACAACTCTGGGTTCGGGAGTTACCGGCTCTTCACTCACTTCAGTCGGCACCATCACTTCCGGAACCTGGACCGGAGCAACTATCGCGGTAGCCAACGGAGGAACGGGAGCCACCACACTTACCGGAGTACTTAAAGGAAACGGCACGTCGGCATTCACTGCGGCCGCCAACGGCACGGACTACACCCTAATTACTGGCACCACCTGCTCGGCGGGTCAGCATGTTTCAGCAATAACCGCTTCGGGTGGAGTCACCTGTTCGGCGGACACCGATACCGTCGTGCGGTTCGCTTCGATTCAAACATTCACCAGTGGGACAGACGCTACCTACACCACGCCAGCAAACACCTCCTACATAGTGGTTGAGCTTTGGGGCAACGGAGGCGGCGCCGGCGGCCAAGGCGGCGGTTCCGGCCTCGGCACCGGAGGGGGAGGGGGAGGGGGAGGGTACTCGATGAAATCTATTGCGACTCCGGCCGCTACATACAAATATACCTCCGGCGGAGGCGGCGCCGGCGGCAGCGGCGGCAATAACGGCACAGACGGCGTGAAATTGTGCTTCGGAACAAACGCTACCGCCTGTACCACTCCGCTCCTGCAGGCAACCGGCGGCGCCGGCGGCAGCGCCGGCAACGGCGAAGGCGGCACCGGCACCCCCGGCGCCGGCGGCAGTGGCTCTAGTGGTGATGTAAATTTGAAAGGTAACGGTGGCAGTAGCAACATCGGCGGTATCGCCGCTGGCGACAACATCGGTGGCCGCGGCGGCGACGGTGTCACCAGCGGCGCCGGCGGTGCTGGCACCGCTGGCAGCATAATTGTCTACGAATACAAAACTGTCACCTCCGGAGCCGACTTGGCGGAAAATTATTCCGTCTCGGACTCGTCGGTTTCCGCCGGAGAGATTGTTTCCTTTGATTTTGAAAAACCGCTTTTTGTGAAACGTGCAGTGAGGGGAGACCACCGTCCTCTTGCGGGCATCATCTCCACACAGCCAGGGCTTCTTCTCACCGACAAAACAGACGCGACGGGGCAGCGCCCCGTGGCTCTCGCCGGACGGGTGCCGACGAAGGTAAATCTGGAAGGTGGCGAGATTGCCATTGGCGACCGCATCGCGCTTTCATCTGTTCCTGGTGTGGGTATGAAGGCGGGACTTTTTGACGCTTCTGTCGGAATCGCGCTTGAGCCGCATACCGCCGCTTCCATAGGCGAGACAATTTTAGTGTTTATGAACCTTCAGCAGGGCGTCAATATCAGCGCGCTTGCAGAAGAACTTTTCTCGGCAACCACCACCACCCCGCACCTCACTCTTTCCTCAAGCGGCGCCGAAGATTCTCCAGCGCTCACGTTCTCTGGCGACATAAGCACGGGCATATGGTCTCTAACGTCTAGCATGCTCAACATCTCCACCGGCGGCCGAGAAAGATTGCGTATAGATTCTTTAGGCAACGTGGGAATAGGCATTGGATCTGCCACCTCCAGCGTCAGCGTGCCCGCGCGGCTAACCGTGGTAGGCGCGGCATTCAGCACCGACCCGCTTTTTGCGGTATTTGCCGGCGCAACAAGCACGGGCGCGACAACAACCGCGTTTGTCATTGATTACACCGGCAACGTCGGCATCGGGACGACGAATCCCGACCCCAAATTAGAAGTTGCGGGCGCCGGGTGCTTTGATACCGCCGTGGACACCCACTGTACCGCCGTCGGCACCGCCGGCGACATCTACTACGGCACCGCCCACGCCAACTGGACCGACATCGCGGAAAAGTATCCATCTTTGGAAGCGCTTGAATCCGGCGACATTATTTCGCTTGACGCCGGCGCCATCGCCACTGCCACAAGCGCTAAGCCTTTTATCAAAAAAGCGGCCGCGGGAGAAACTTTACTTGGCGCGATTTCCACCCAACCGGGCATGGTGCTTGGCGATGACTATGGCAAAAGCCCGGATTTTTCCGTTGCCCTCGTCGGCCGCGTCCCGGTCAAGGTCTCCACCGAATCCGGCCCCATTGCCATCGGCAACAGGATAACTTCCTCGTCTCTTGCCGGAGTGGGCATGAAGGCCACGACTTCAGGGATGACCGTGGGGATTGCTTTGGAGAGCTTTGACGAATCAACAACAGGAAGTCCTACTTCAAACGCCGCCGAAGTCGGACTTCCCGACGGCCGGACGGTCAGAACCGGAAAAATCCTGGTTTTCGTGAACCTCGGATACTCGAAACTGGACGATGCCGTGCCGCAACTTGCCGCCGCTAATTCGAGTTCGCTTGCCACCAACGGCTGGTCGGTTGATCAATCCACCGGCAAGGTCAACGTCAACTTCTATGGGGACGTGAATTTGGGAGGCAATGCCCTCTTGGGAGTCGGACAAATCGTCTCGCAAAACGGCTTATGGAAAATTGACGAGACGGGACGCATGACGATGAAGTATATAGAAGCGGAGGAAATCAATGCACAAAAAATAATCGTGCAGAATATTCAAGTTAAAGCCGCGGACATAACCCAAACCGGTATAACCATTTATGACCGCGCCACCCAACATCCGGTCTGCGTCTTCAGCGACAATAATGTTCTGCATTCCGAACCCGGAGATTGCGCCTCCGGTATGTCTCTTGCCGCTCCAATCCCAATAACATCAACCGCCACGCCCATAATTGATATCACCGGCCTAACCGCAAGTACGACGTCGGCAACAACCCCGACGCCCGAAGGGGTTGGGGCTCCGACCGCTAGCGTCGGAACTGACACGGCCACTACCACCCCGTCTATGGCCACAACTACCACTGTTACCGCGGCGGTTTCTACAGCGACCGCCAGCACCACTCCCTCCATTTAACCATTTACTCCCCACTCCAATACTAGCGAGTATTGGAGTATAATAATTTTATGACAAGAATTTCACGATATCCGCTCACATCACGGCAAATTGAGGAGCTAAGCCAGAGAATCATTGATACGGTGACGCTCATGCGAAGTAAAGAAGAACTTGCACTTTTCTTTAATGATCTCCTAACCAGGACAGAAAAAATCATGTTGGGTAAACGTTTATTGATAGCGTTCTTTCTCCAAAGAGGATATTCCTATGCGGAAATTAGCCGTTGGCTGAAAGTAAGTCAAACCACCATCTCAAGTATCAAGGAGAACCTTGAGCGAGATGGCAGGGGATTCCGCGTGGCGATGAAAAAATTAGAAAAAGAAATTAAAATAGAACGTATTTTTGAGCGTATTAAACAGGGGCTTAACGTAATGCCGCCAATGGGGAAAGGGCGATGGCGATTCTCACGCCAGTAAACTCTCCACTCCAATACTCGCTAGTATTGGAGTGGAACTAATATTGAAGTGAAGAGTGATAGCGGCGATGATAATGGCGGCGATAATGGCGGCAGCGAGTTATATTTTGAATTCTATTACATCGCCATCTTTAACGACGTATTCTTTGCCCTCGGTGCGAATAGCTCCGAGTTCGCGCGCTTTGGCCCAAGAACCAGCTTCCAAGAGTTTTTCCCAATAGATTATTTCAGCACGAATAAATTTATCTTCGAAGTCGGAATGAATGGCGCGACCCGCGCGCGGGGCTTTGGACCCCGCCGGAATAGTCCAGGCCCGCGTCTCATCTTCTCCCGTGGTAAGAAAAGTAATTAAGCCAAGCACTTCGTAGCTTTTTCGTATCAAAGTATCAAGTCCGCGTTCTTTAATACCCGCTAAGTTCCTGAATTCCCTGGCTTCTGCTTCCGAGAGCCCGATGGCCTCACCCTCAATGCCAATAGGGAAAGCCAAATAAGGAATCCCATCCAGTCTTTCTAAAAGCACTTTATCTGGCTGCCAATTATCACGCAATTCCTCATCCGATATATTGAATACGACAAGTATCGGCTTTTGCGTCAGCAGTCCGACCTCCGCGGCCACTATCTTTTCTTCTTCCGATAAACCCACGCGGGAAAGCAGTAATTCTTTTTCTAAGTTTGACTTAAGACGAGATAACGCGTCTCTACGTTCTATTTTTTGCGCATCGCCGCTTTTAGCGTCCGATTCCAACTTAGTCAGAGCCCTGGAAGCCGTTTCTAGATCTTTTAATATAAGCTCTAAACAAATGGTCTCGAAATCACGCCCCGGGTCCGGTTCTTTATCCACGTGAATAATGTCGGCATTCTTGAATACTCTGACCACGTGTAGGATCGCATCCGTGTCACGGATATGTGAGAGGAATGCGTTCCCGAGACCGGCCCCCGCGGCCGCTCCCTTAACCAACCCGGCAATGTCTACGAACTCTATGACGGCCGGAACAACTTTCCTGGAACGCGAAAGCTGTGCCAATTTATTCAATCGCTCATCAGGTACCTCCACGACCCCCACATTGGGGTCAATGGTCGCGAAAGGATAATTGGCGATCAATACCGGCTTGGCCGTTAAGGCGCGAAAAAGAGTTGATTTGCCTACATTCGGCATGCCTACGATGCCCATTTTGAGTCCCATGACAGAAAAATTTCCAGTTCGCCATTACTAATTTCTAGACGCTGGTATAATAGTAATAACAGCAACGCCATGAAATGTCTAATGTCCAATTCGCCATCACCAATCAATGACTAATGCTCAAATTTTCAAATTGGTCATTGGGCATTTTGATTTGATTAGAAATTAGATATTGGGAATTAGAAATTTAGAACCATGAATCCAGCCATTTTCCGCGATTACGACGTAAGGGGCGTCTATCCCAACGATTTAACCCCGGAAGCGGCCAAGCGCATAGGATACGCTTTTGCCAAATTCGTGTCTCAAAAATCGCGCACCCGGCATCCCAATCTCTTGATAGCGCGAGACACCCGCGCCTCTTCTGATATCCTGCGTCAAAATTTAATAGAAGGGGTCTTATCATACGGGGCTCACGTCCACGATATGGGTATAGCGACAACGCCCCAATTTTATTTTTCAGTCGAAACCCGGCCGGACATGGACGGGGCTGTCATCATCACGGCCTCTCACAATCCCCCGGAGTATAACGGGTTTAAATTTGTTTTGGCTAAACATGGCGAGATAGGCGCGGAAGAAGGATTGAACCAAGTCAAAAAATTTGTCCTAGCCGGCAAATTCAAACATAAGCCATATTTAGGCGGGATTAACCTACTGACTCGAGAAAAGGAGCGCTATTTAAAGGCCCTGAAACGGCTGGTGCCCAAAATTGAGCCGCTACGAGCACTGATAGACGCGGGCGGCGGGACGGTCTCGTTCATGCTCCCGGAGCTTTTAAGCCATTACCCAATTTTCTATAAGCCGCTGTTTTTTAATCCCGACCCGATGTTTGCGGGCCATATTCCCAACCCCTTATCTCCCGAAGTGGAAAAAATAATGGTGCACGAGAGCAAAAGGGGAAACTACCGCATAGGTATGTCTTTTGACGGCGACGGAGACCGTGTTTCTTTTTTTGACGAGAGGGGCAAGAGAATTAGGGACGATATAATTTTTGCCCTGCTGGCATCTGAAGCTCTCACCGGCCGTAGGGGTCTCAATTTCGTATTTGAATTGACGCAGTCGCGCTTTCTCGGCCCCTATATCGCCGCGCACGGAGGCATACTGCATACCAGCAAGGTCGGCGGAGTGCATGTGCGCAGCAAGATGAAAGAAGCGAAGGCGGTTCTCGGCGGCGAGATATCGGCGCATATCTATCACGGCGATATGCATAATATTGATTCCGGACTTTTGACTATGCTTAAGGTATTGCGGCTTGTTTCCAGTTTTAAAAAACCTTTGTCGCAAATCGTCGGAAGCGTTTCGCGCTCGACTTTCCACCAATTTGAAATCCGCCTAAAAAATCCAGCGCGAGTCCTAAAAATCCTGGAAAGAAAACATAAAAAACATATTAGCTCTAAATTAGACGGCCTTAGCGTGCAATACCCTTCGTGGTGGTTTAATATAAGAATGTCGCGAACGGAACCAATTCTTCGCCTCACCATTGAGGCAGATACGGAGCACGAGATGCAGTCGCGTTGGCGTGAAATTGAAAAATTAGTTAAATAAGCATGGACGCTATTATATTGGGAATCATTGTTGTTATCGGATTTGCCGTCATTGGCTTTTTAATTTGGCGCGGGCAAAAATCTAAAACACCCGACCAGCCGCTAGTTCTTCTACAAAATCAGATAGCTGAAATGAATAGAACCCTAAATACCCAAATGGGTGAGTCAGCTAAGATGTTCCAAAGTCAATTCGGAACCACGGCACAAATTACAAGGGAAGTTACCGAAAAGTTGGCGAAACTTGAGGAAACAAACCGCCAAGTGGTTGGGTTTGCCGATCAATTACGAAATCTCCAGGATATCCTGAAAAATCCCAAACAACGCGGAATGCTCGGTGAATACTCATTAGAAGTGATATTGGACAATTTCTTCCCGCATAATTATGAAAAGCAATATCGCTTTAAAGACGGCAGTATCGTTGATTACATTATTCGCGTGAAAGACCGCGTGATACCCATTGACTCCAAGTTCAGTTTGGAAAATTACCAACGTCTTTTGGAAACACGAGATGAGGCGGAACGTAAGCGACTGGAGGAAGCATTCAAAGGCGACTTGAAGCTCCGCATTGATGAAACCGCCAAGTATGTCAAACCATCGGAGGGCACCATGGAGTTTGCTTTTATGTTCATCCCAGCCGAAGCCGTTTATTACGACCTTTTGGTAAATAAGATAGGCGCTATTAAAAGCAACACTCGTGACTTAATTGAGTACGCTATGGCGGAAAAACACGTGGTGATTGTTTCTCCTACCTCGTTCCTTGCCTATTTGCAAACGGTGCTTCAAGGGTTGAAAGCTATGCAAATTGAAGAATCGGCCAAGGAGATAAGGAAACGCGTGGAAGACCTCCGCCGGCATCTGGATGCTTATGAGACCTACATGAAAAAGCTTGGTTCAAATCTCGGAACTACGGTAAACGCATATAACACCGCCTACAAAGAACTGGGAAAAGTTGATAAAGATATTTTACGCATTACCAGTAAAGATGCGGGGATTGAGCCCCTGGAACTTCAGCGCCCGGCGCCGGAAGAAGCGGAGTTGCGGTAGACGCTTGCAAGTATCTCAATGATTTGCTACATTGCTTTGGCGTTTATAAATAAAGAGCCCATAGGGCTACCTTCAGAAAATACCTAAGTGAAGATAGCTTTTCTGGAAACGCTCGCGCGACGAATCGGCATGGTTCCCGACGCAGTCGGGACGATGAGGAGCGCGGCGAGGATAAAAATCTCGCTGGGATTTTTATACGCTTTCCAAAAAGTTATCGAGTGACCGCTATGTTTGCCGTAATTGAAACCGGCGGGAAACAATATCTCGTCAAGGAAAATCAGAAGATACACATTGAAAAGCTCTCCGGGAAAGAAGGGGGCGCTATTTTGTTCCCTAGAATACTTATGATTTTTGACGACAAAACAACGGAGGTTGGGAAACCATTAGTATCACAGGCAACCGTTAGCGGAGAAATACTAAAACAGGGGAGAGACAGAAAAGTTATAGTTTTTAAGTACCACGCCAAGACCCGATATCGCAAAAAGAAAGGGCACCGCCAGCATTTTACCGAGGTACTCATAAAAAAGATACTGCGAAAGAGCTAATAACTGTTCATTCAAAAACCCCGACATGCGTCGGAGTTTTTGAATAATTTCTATTACAGCTTTATTCGATGATTGAATGCTTCATGGAGCGTTGTTTCATCGGCATATTCGATCTCTGAACCCATGGACATGCCCCGGCCCAGGCGCGAAACGCTAAGCGCCGGGTAGCGTTTAGCGAGCGGCTCTAACATGCGTTCCAGGTATCTGGCGGTCGCTTCGCCCTCGGTAGTTTGGCTGGTAGCTATTATTACCTCTAAAGTATTGCCGTTTTTTGCATGGCGCTCTATCCGACTATAAAAATCCTCCAATCGGAGTTTCTTTGGGGAATCCGGGTCTAAGGGCGCGAATGTGCCGCCTAAGACGTGATACAGGCCGTGATATCCTCCGGTTTTTTCAATATTAGCCAAGTCTGCCTCTTTCTCCACAACAGAGATCAAAGTTTTATCTCGCTTGGGATTTCTGCAAAACTCGCAAAGATCCGACTCATCCTTCTCCATAAAATGAAAACACTCCTTGCAAGCCGCTACATTCCTTTTAAGATTATTTACGGCATCGGCCAGATCAGTTACGTATCCGTTTGACTCGCGCAAAATAAAAAAGACCATGCGACCGGCCTGCCTCGGACCAACGCCCGGCAATTTTGATAGCAGTTCTATAAGACGCTGTATAGGTTTGGGATACATCTCGCGAAACATTTAATTTCTAATGACTAATTTCTAATCAAATCCTAATGACTAATGACAAAAGCGGGAAGAAGAAAGATTAAGCATTGAAGATTGGACATTGATTAGGTATTAGAAATTAGTAATTAGGAATTTAGTAATCATAATGCTTGGTGATGGAGCGGAAGGAAGTTTGTTCGGGATTGAAATAAAGTTCAACTATGCCGGTGGGTCCGTTCCTGTGTTTTTCTATCCGGAGCTCGGCAATATTCTTGCGTTCTGAATTTTCTTTGTTTTTATCCTCGCGATAGATGAACACCACAAGGTCCGCGTCCTGTTCCAATGAACCTGACTCGCGAAGGTCCGATAATTTAGGAATGGCGGAGGAGCGCATCTCTACGGCGCGGGAAAGTTGTGAGAGTGCCAATACCGGCACGTTAAGTTCTTTAGCCATGGCTTTCAACGAACGGGATATCTCGCTTACCTCTTGCACGCGATTATCCGAATTGCCTTCGCCTTTAATAAGCTGCAGGTAATCAACTACCACTAAACTCAAGCCGTGCTCCGCCTGCAAGCGTCTTGCCATAGCCCTTATTTGCATCACCGTTGGCATAGCGGCGTCGTCAATAAAAATAGGCACCCGGGAAAGCTCTTCCATGGCGTCGCGAATTTTTACGAAATCATTGTCATCGCCTTCGGCCGAAAGCCGCCCCGTGCGCAATTTCCATAGATCCACATGGGACTGGGCGGCTATCAGACGATCAACCAGCTGGTCCCTGGACATTTCCAAACTGAAAATTCCCACCGAAGCCCCGGCTTTTAACGCGGCGTTTCTTGCGATATCCAACGCTAAGGATGTTTTGCCTAAACTCGGACGCGAAGCGAGAATTATCAGATCCGATTTTTGCAAACCGCCGATCAAATTATCCAGATCATTAAATCCGGTGGTGACACCCCTAAGCGCCGAGCCCTCCTTGTGAATTCTGTCAATGCGCTCCCAGGCGTCATCCAGCGCGTCTTTGACCGCGAAAAATTCTTGCTGAAGCGAGGTCTGTGAAATGGCGAAGATTCTCTGCTCGGCTTCGTCCAGTAATGTTTCCACGCCTTCTTCTTCCTTATAACCAAGCTCGGCGATGTGGTATGAAGCGTCAATGAGATCCCGCAGCACGCGCTTTTTATGCACGATTTTGGCGTAATGCTGGACGTGCGAAGCCGTAGGCACAAGATTCACCAAACTCGTAAGATAAGCTGACCCGCCGATATCCTCCAAAACATTCTTTTCGCGGAGCCGAGACGAGACCGAAACAATATCCAGCGGCTCTCGGGATTTGAAAAGGTCCAGCATCGCCTCATAAATGACCTGATGCCCCGGTTTATAAAAATCTCTCACCGAAAGAATATCGGAAACGCGGTAAATGGCCTCCTGGTCCAGCATCAAAGAACCCAGCACCGACATTTCCGCGTCAACGGATTGCGGCGGCATGCGCCCCTCCTGAATATTGGAGGATATGGGAGAGGGGATAGATTTTGGATTTTGAGACGCCATTTTTGTTTCTTGACTATAAAACAGAATAGACCCTAAGGCCAAAGACGGCCAGTTTATAAGCTGTGCATGATAATTTAAGGTAGGTAACTTAGCCCTGGACTTTTTCTAATATACTGCCGGACGGCGTGTCTTTTACCGACCAGCCAAGCGCTATTATTTTATCGCGGAGCGCGTCGGACTCACGCCAATTCTTGGCTTTACGGGCTACTTCGCGCTTTCTGAACAGTTCTTTTATTTCCGCGGTTAGAGCCGTATCAAACTTAGACAACTTGAGAGGCATAATTTTAAGCACGCTGTTAATATTACACAGAACTTTAATAATGCTAAGAGCCTCCGTCTTGGATAATCGGCGCTTATCCATAGCCGAATTTATCCCGCGCGAAGCCGAAAAAAGGTAAGCTAGAAATTGGGGCGTGTCAAAATCGTCATCCAGACGTTTTATAAATTCATCTTTAATCTTTCGGCTAAAATATTCTCGTCCTGTTTTTTCTTTGACCAACCTAAGCCGCCTAATGGTCGTTCCCAGACGCTCTACCGATCTGTGCGCTTCTTTTAAAAGTTCCTCTGTATAGTTTAAGGGCGAACGGTAGTGCGCGCGAAACACCAGCATACGGAAGTCCTCGGGGGAGTGTCGCGCCAGCATGTTTTTTATGGGAATGAAGTTTTTTAATGATTTTGCCATTTTTTGGCCGCCGATGTTCAAGAGTCCCGTGTGCAGCCAAATCCTCACAAATGGTTTTTTGCCGGAAGCGGCTTCCTGCTGGGCGATCTCCGATTCGTGATGAGGAAATATCAAATCAACGGCGCCGCCGTGAATGTCGTATTGCGATCCGAAAAATGATTCGGAAATAGCCGTATCTTCAATGTGCCAGCCCGGGCGTCCCGGCCCCCACGGTGACGGCCATGACGGCTCATTTGGTTTTGCCGCCTTCCAAAGCACAAAATCAAGTGATTCACGTTTGGCTGGGTCTATTTCCAAACGTGTAAATTTTTTTAATTTAGAAATAACCTGATGCGAAAGCTTACCGTAACCCTTGAATTTATTCACTGAAAAATAAACAGACCCATACGACTCATAGGCATATCCGCGCTTTATCAGACGCTTTATCTGTTTTATTATTTGCGGAATGTATTTGCTGGCCGGCGCGTAGTTTGAAACGCTTTTAACGCCCAGACGCCGCATGTCTTCATAAAAATTTTCGGTGAATCGGCGCGACATTTGAAGCGGATCGACGTTGATCTCTCGGGCGCGATTGATGATCTTGTCATCAATGTCGGTTATATTCATCACGTATTTGACCTTATATCCCCGGAGACGAAGATAAGAAACTATGCCGTCAAAAGCAACGTAAGTGCGAGCATGCCCGATATGCGAATGGTCGTAAACCGTGGGCCCGCATACAAAAAAATCCGCACGACTGGAGTGACGTGGCTTAAAAACTTCTTTTTTTCTGGTTAGAGTGTTTCTAAACCTAATTGGCATATTATCACCACCACTTTTTCCATTTGAAAAACCCGAGCAGTATTACCGCTGCCGCTCCCATAAAGGCCAGGATTACCCAGAAATCGTAACGGCTGCCGACTATGGGCTTGTAAACGGCGTCTACGGCGAATACAGCCGCAATCAGCGTAAGATAAAACGCGGTTACGGAAAGAATGGTGAGGGTCTGGATGGTATCGTTCTGGCGCGAAGACAAGAGAGAATTGTTGGTTTCATGCATCGCCTCAATCGCTTCCTTGTGGTACTCCAGAAGACTCCAGACGCGATTATAAGCCTCCATAAGATCTTGAAACGACTCGCGCGACCTGCGGCCCAAGAGCTCACCGCCGCGCTCGGCCATGGACTCCAAAATTTGTTTTTGGGGAGCCAAAGTTCTTCGGAAGTTAAGGATGTCTCTGCGAATTTCTAAAATTTTACGCACCAGCTGGTTTTCCTTCACTCGGAAAAGCGTAGAATCAACCTCGTCAATGTTTTTCTTGATATGACCCAATTCGCGCATCAAATAGTCGTACATATGCGAGAGAATGATGAAAAGAAGGTGGGTGGGAGTATCGCCGAAGCATTCCTCGCGAACGCCAGGCGAGATGCCGCAGGTGCGGCTTAATTCTTCCAGCGGCGCGATTTCATCGTAGCGCACCGTAACCAAAGTCTCCTTGGTGACGATAAAATCAACCTCTTTTCCTTCGCTGGTGCGTTTGTCATAATTGAAAACGGGAAAATGTAGGACGACGTATAGCTGATTGTCAAAATGGTCGATTTTGGGTGTGGCGGTCTCTATGGCTAATTCGCGCAGGGGATCATCGTGCACGCCATACTCTTTCTTTAAAAATTCCAAATCCCGGTCGCCGGGATTCCTGATATCCACCCAAGAAATATTTTTGTGCTTGATAACTTCCATACCCGCCTAAATTTTTAGCTTATGTAATAATCTGACGAAGCCCGGCCAAAAACTTAGGCGGGCATATGTTTTTATACTAACACACCGTAAACTCACGCGAACATCTTAGTCCTGTTAGTGCTATTGACATATAGTTTACAATACTGTATTCAAATTAGTAAGGAGGTAGAGCAATGGATTGCACTGCGGCGCTTGAGCTGTTCCAGAAAGACGAAGCAGAAGTGGCGGAGAGGGATGTCGCGGCTGCAACATCCCATATTGACTCCTGCCCGAAGTGCACAGCGTATTTCCAAAAGCTGGAGCGAAAACTCCGGCAACTGATGCTAGTGGTCCGTCATGCGTCCTCGTAAGTAAGAAGGAGATATGGGTATGAAATTGGCGAATGCTCCCATCGGCCCTGACCCGCTGCGTCTCGCAATAGCGAAGGAACTGTCGCTACAAGCGTGCTCACGGGGTTTCCTGGATGACGAGGGGTTTCCCGTCACGGACCAGGTAGCGCTGGACATGCTTTGCAAGAAGCAAGCGGGGCAGTAAGCCCACATGGGGAGCCACACACAGCTCACCGTGTGGGCTCTTCATTTTAGCCCTAAACTGACCGAGGGATTAGCACTCTTGACCGCAGATTGCTAACTATGCTAAACTTTTTCTTGCATGAATTCTCTCACTGAACGCCAAAAAGACCTGCTTTCGGCCACCGTTGCCGAATATATCAGAACCGGGAATCCAGTGTCTTCTGACGACCTTAGAAAACGCTACCGCCTGCCCTACAGCCCCGCTACTATTAGGAACGAGCTTTCGGACCTCTCGCGGCGGGGCTTCCTTTCTCAACCGCATACTTCCGCCGGTCGCGTTCCCACTGATAATGGATACCGTTGGTACGCGGCAGAGTCAGCCGTCCCCATGAAACCCAATAGGGACGACTTGCGTTCGCTCCACGAAGCGCTGGATGCCCATCTGGATGACTCAGACGACTTCTTCAGAATTTCCACGGAAATCTTTGCTCGTCTAACGCAATCTTTAGTTATAGGGGGCAGCTTAGCCGAAGACATGGAGCCGTTCTATAAAAGCGGATTTGGCCAAATACTGGCTGACCCAGAATTTTCCGATAACGATATTCGCAACCAATTCGGAACAATGATGGATTCCATTGACAGGGATATGCGAATTCTCATAAAAGGAGAGGATTTTAGTGCGCCGCGAGTTTTTATTGGCCGCGAAAATCCCATCCGCGAGGCGCGACCCTACAGTATGATCATAAAAACCTTGAAGCGCGGCAAAGACACGGGCGTTATAGCCCTAGTCGGTTCAAAACGTATGCATTACGACAGAGGACTTTCACTTCTTAGTGTGTTAGATGAGATAATGCAAGAGAATTAAAACATGGATGACTTGGAAATTAATGAAGAATATGGTGAATCCGCTCACCCCGATCCTGTCGCTAAGATAAAACAATTAAAAGAGAAATTGGCTATCTGCGAAAATGACAAGAAAGAGTATCTGGACGGGTGGCAAAGAGCAAAGGCGGATATAATTAATTCCAGAAAAGATGATGAAAAACGGTTACGAATCTGGAAGGACCGGCTGGAAGACGAATTAATTCTGGAATTTCTTTCGGTCTTGGACAGTTTTGACCTAGCCCTGGGAGAAGAGCATAAAAAACATCTATCCAACGAAGCGGGAAAAGGATTTTACTTAATCCAGTCGCAGTGCCTGGAGATCCTGCGGCGTCTGGGAGTAGAACCATTAAAAACTGCCGGCACTAAATTTGATCCAGAACTGCATGAAGCCATTGATGAAATTGAATCTAAAGACCACGAGCAGGGAATCATCGCGGAAGAAATGCAAAGAGGGTACATGCGCGGCGGGCGTGTCCTGCGTCCCGCCAAGGTAAAAGTCTATAAAAATGTCCAATATCTAATCCCTAATTCCTAATCAATGATTAATTCCCAAATTTTTAAATCTTTAAGTTGGTCATTAGATATTTAAGTTTGATTAGAAATTAGTAATTAGAAATTAAAAATTAATTGATATTATGTCTAAAATCATCGGCATAGACCTCGGTACCACCAATTCAGCTGTAGCTGTCGTAGAAGCGAGTGAGCCCAAAATCATTGAGAACAAAGAGGGCAATCGCACCACGCCATCAGTGGTGGCGCTCTCTAAGGCGGGGGATAGATTGGTCGGGCTTTTGGCCAAACGCCAGGCGGTTACCAATCCGCAAAACACATTCTATTCCATTAAGCGCCTGATTGGCCGCAAGTTTGCTGATGCAGAAGTGCAAAAAGACCTAAAACTTCTGCCCTATGAACTTCGTCAATCGGCTAATGGCGGAGTTGAGGCCAAGATGGGGGATAAATGGGTTAGACCCGAAGAGATTTCCGCCATGATCCTTCAAAAAATAAAACACGACACTGAAGAGCGCCTGGGACAAAAGATCACCGAAGCCGTTATTACGGTGCCGGCTTATTTTGACGATTCCCAAAGAAAGGCCACGCAAGCGGCCGGAGAGATCGCGGGATTTGCGGTCAAACGCATCATTAATGAGCCCACGGCCGCGGCCCTGGCTTATGGCTTGAATAAAAAGAAAGATGAAAAGATCGTAGTTTACGATTTCGGCGGAGGAACATTTGACATCTCGGTGCTTGAGATCGGCGACGATACGATTGAAGTGAAATCCACCGACGGCGACACGCATTTGGGCGGTGATGATTTTGACCAAAAGATAATAAATTGGATAATCACTGAATTTAAGAAAGACCAGGGCATTGATATTTCCAAAGACATCTTGGCACTGCAGCGGCTGAAAGAATCTGCCGAAAAAGCCAAGCACGAGCTTTCTTCCACGTTACAGACCGAGATAAATATTCCCTTCATCACTTCTGACGCTTCCGGGCCTAAACACCTGGCTATGAAATTCTCGCGCGCCACACTTGAGGCCTTGGTCAAGCCCGACATTGACCGCTCAATTGAAATTACTAAGCGCGCCGTATCAGCTGCCGGATTCCAATTATCAACCATCAACGAAATAATCATGGTCGGGGGGCAGACCAGAATGCCGGCCATACAAAACGCCGTTAAAGACCTCTTCGGCAAAGAACCGAACAAAACCATAAACCCCGATGAGGTTGTGGCGATGGGCGCCGCCATTCAGGCCGGTATCATGCAGGGCGACGTAAAAGACATTTTACTGCTTGACGTAACGCCCCTGTCGCTCGGCATCGAAACGCTGGGTGGTGTGTTCACCAAGATCATAGAAAGGAACACCACGGTCCCGACCGCCAAATCACAGATCTTTTCAACCGCCGCCGACAACCAAACGCAGGTGGAAATTCATGTTTTACAGGGCGAGCGCGAAATGGCGCATGATAACAAGACCCTGGCGCGGTTCGTTTTGGACGGTATTCCGCCTTCACCCCGCGGTATGCCGCAAGTGGAAGTAACGTTTGACATTGACGCCAACGGCATTCTTTCGGTCAAGGCCAAAGATAAAGCGACTTCTAAAGAGCAATCGGTAAGAATTGAGGCCTCATCTTCGCTTTCCAAGGAAGAAATAGAAAAAATGAAGAAAGACGCGGAGTTGCACGCGGCTGAAGATAAGCAAAAGAAAGAAGAAATTGAAGTAAAAAACGCGGCAGACGCGCTTATCTACACCTCCGAAAAAGCGCTCCGTGATGCTGGCGATAAAGTTCCAGCCGAAGTAAAAGCCGATATTGAGAGCAAAATTGCCGAGTTAAAAAAAGCTAAAGAAACCGACGGAAAATCGGAGATAGAAAAAAGCTCGCAATCTCTATCAATGGCACTCCAAAAAATTGGGGAAATCTTATATAAAGCCAATCAAGAAAATAAAGATACCCCATCGGGTACCAAAGAAGCGGAGTTTGAAGAGAAGCCGAAAGAAAACGATAATGATAAAAAATGATAAGCACCTATTATAAGGAAGCGGGACTTGCGGCATTAACGGCGTTATTGGGCTTGGGCGCACTCTGGGCGGGCAATAAGCAAGGACTTTTCTCGCTAAGTACTCTTGGACTGATCCTGGTCTTCGCCGTTTGTTACGGCTTGGGAGCTATTTTGATGAACTCACTTTATTGGAAATGGCTTGGCCTTGGAATTCCCTTCGCGGCCTCATTTTATTTTCTGCCGTTGAACCAGTGGACATACGCTTGGGTATTCGCGGGCTTTATATCCGCGGCGCTTGGATGGTGGGAGATATCCAAACAGCGCGATTTTACCTTCCTTTTTGGAGTAAGAAGAATACTGCGCTCCGGCCTGCCGTCGCTATTTACCGGCATGGCTATCTTAGCGGCGTTATTTTACTACACCACCAGCGCGCAAAAAGAAAATGTGGTCATTCTGCCGCGTTCCGTATTTGACATTTCATTCCCATACATCGCTAAGGGACTTGCTGGTGTAATTTCCGCGGGTATCTCATTGGATAAGGATAGGACAGTAAATGAGCTTTTGTTAGATATTACCAAGCCAGAAATAGGGCCGGGTATAGACATAAAATCGCTTCCTCCGGCAAAAATAAATTCATTTTTGGCCGAGGCCAGAAATAATCTTTCCCAGCAACTCGGAACTCATTTGGGCGGCGGGGAACGCCTGGGAGACGTTTTCTATGACCTTATAGGCCGCAAATCGGCTGAATTTACCAAGCCCTATGAAGCATATATGCCGCTGATTTATACCATTGCCGTATTTTTGACCGTTAAAGGAATATTTCTTCCCATATATTGGCTGACATTGCTGATAGCTTCTCTACTTTTTACGCTTGGGAGAAAAACTGGCGTCATCCAAGAATCGGCCTCCAGTGTTCCTGCCACTAAGTACTCCTTGTAAAATGACTAATTAACCTAATTTCTAATTATCCTAATCAAGCCCCAATGACCAATGATACGGTCAAAAATAAATATGATCTTGAGGAAAGAACGGCTAAATTTGGTGAAGATATCATTAAATTTGCCAAGAAATTACCAATGAATCCGATAACTCTGCCGATCATTAACCAGTTAGTAAAATCTGGGACAAGTGTGGGAGCTAATTATTGCGAAGCCGATGACGCCGAATCGGGCCGGGACTTCAAACACAAAATTGGCATTTGTAAAAAAGAAGCGAGAGAAACAAAGCATTGGCTACGAATGACAGCAATTGCTGTTCCCGAACCGAGAGAAGAAGCTAGAAAACTTTGGCAAGAAGCAAAGGAATTGAATTTGATATTTAACAGTATTACCAGAAACCTTAGGAAGAAGAAAATTGGTCATTAGACATTCAAACATTGAGTATTGATTAGAATAATTAGGTTAATTAGACATTCGTCTAACTTCATGCCAAAAGATTTTTATTCAGTTCTGGGAATACCCAAAAACGCCTCTCAAGAAGAGATCAAGAAGGCCTACCGCAAACTGGCACATCAGTATCATCCCGACAAAGGCGGGGGAGACGACGCAAAATTCAAAGAGATCAATGAGGCCTACCAAGTATTGGGTGATGAAAAAAAGCGTCAACAATATGATAACTTCGGCCAAGCGTTTAATTCCGGGGGAGGATTTGGCGGCGGGTTTGATTGGGGAGATATTTTCAAGGCGCACGGACAAACTGGCGGCATTAAGTTTGACTTTGGAGAAAACAGTTCAACTGACTTTGATATAGGCGACATTTTAGAGGGTGTGTTTGGCTTTAGTGCAAACCGTGGATCCAAGAAAAAGCGTGGTAAAGATATTGTCGTGGAGCTAACCATACCATTTGAGGAAAGTATTCTGGGTGGAAAAGAAAGCATAGCTCTAAGGCGGGTTGTACGCTGTACTCATTGCGGGGGGATGGGGGGCGAACCTGGGGCCAAGACCATAACCTGCAATACCTGCGGCGGCAAAGGCAATATCCAGCATAACGAGCGAACTTTTCTCGGCTCAATAACTCGTGTGGAAACCTGCCCTGCCTGCCGCGGTAAAGGAGAAATACCGTCAAAACCATGCACTACCTGCTCCGGTAAGGGTGCACAGAAAAAGGAAGAAACGCTGGAGCTTATTATCCCTAAGGGCATACGGCCGGATGAGAGTATTAAATTGACCGGTAAGGGGGATATATCCGATCCGACCGGAACGCCGGGCGACCTTTATATTCGGCTCAAAGTCACGCCGCATAGGGTCTTCAGCCGGCAAGGGGATGACCTTGTTATGAAACTACCGGTTAAAATATCGCAAGCCATACTGGGGAGTACCGTTGCCGTTCAAACACTGGAAGGGGAAATTAATTTAAAAATCCCGGAAGGCACCCAATCGGGAGATATTTTAAGAGTCAGAGGCAAGGGCGTGCCGGAAGCCCGCGGTTATCAGCACGGGGACCTACTGGTGGAAATCAAAGTGGAAATACCGCGCAGGATATCAAAACAACTCCGAGAACTCATGGAAAAATTAAGAATGGAAGGACTGTAAGGCCAAATCGCGCGGGTAACCCCCGTTTCATCCACATCTAATACACAATGGCTCGCTATAGCGAGCCATTGTGTATTTAATTACTTAATTCTATGCTTAAAACAATATGCCCAAAATCGCTGTTGAGCGCGGGGAAAATTTAAAAAAGGGGACTATCGCCAAAGAAATACTTTCTATTTTGCGCGACCGCCCCGCCGCGTTTTCTTCGCGAAGAGACGCTTCCATCAGTGATCTTTTTCTCCCGCGGCTGGAAAAAATTGGCATTGGCAGAAAACGAAAAAACAGCATTCGTGTGGCGATTGAACGCCTGCGCCGGCAAAAGTTTTTGGAACATGAAAATTCCGGCAACAAAACATTGTTGCGTCTAACGGCAACCGGAGAGAAAAGGTTGCGCCAATATAATCTAGAGAATCTCAAATTAAAAAATACACCGCGCTGGGACGGCCTCTGGCGCGTAGTGATGTTTGATATTCCTGAAAATAAAAAACAGGCGCGCGACGCCCTGTCCAAAAAATTAAATGACATGAATTTTTATAAACTCCAAAAAAGTGTCTTCGCGCATTTCCTGCCCTGCGAAGATGAAATTGAATTCATTTGCGAGGTTTTCGGCCTTGATGGGGGAGTCAACTGCCTTGAAGTAAGGTCCCTGGGCACGGAGGAAAATGCGGCTAAAAAATTCTTCAGTTTAAGAGGATAAGGTGACTTAAGCTAATTTAAGCCGCCAATACGGCTTACTCAATCGCGCTTATTAGAATAAAGCGTTTTTTCAATTTAATGCTATAGCAATGCATTGAAAAACTCTTTTGTTTTAATGAGTAATCAAATGACTTTCTAATAAATAAGTATGACGAGTTATCTTGCCGGTTAATCCCATTATCATATTGGGTAATATAAGCAATGAGAACTTAAACTTATGAACAATTTATTAAAAATAAATTTTGTAAAAATAAACTTATCCACAAGAAAAATTTTTTCATACAGATGTATGATGAAGATGCGTATCAAAGATACGTTTACGTATCAGTGCGCGTTAGATGGAGCAAAAATTGATCGGACTCAAAGCGGCGGCAAAATTTTCCGGTGTTCACCAGGATTATTTAAGAGTTCTTATCAACCGCAAATCGTTAAGGGGAGTGAAAGTTGGTCGCGACTGGTTCGTTGCGGAAAAAGATCTACTTGATTACCTCTCCGGGCGTAAGAAAAAGGCAAAAGGGGCCTATATTGAGCCCGCGGAACCGGCTGGGAGCCAAATTTTAACTGCTCGTGACGGAAGAGAAGCTAAAAAATATTACAGACCTTCGGAAACGCTGTTGGCTGTTAAAAAGGAGAACCTGCTGGCAATACTTAATGACGATAGAATTAAAGAACATATTCTTAAAAGTGAAAAAAGATACGATTTAACTGAATATTTAGATAGATTAAGATACGTATCAAATTTTAAGCTGGTTGGCGCGCTAATTCTGCTGGCGGCGGCTATCGGGATTGGGTTCAATGCCCGAGCAGACCTGGCTCAATTGGCAAAAGACGCCGGGGAGCACTTGCGTTCTTTAGCTGTTTCAACATCCCATCGCCAAATTTTACCGGCTGAAACCCAAAATCGGCTAAGCATCTCCGATATCACTTCGGGCACGCCGGATACGGCAAATCTCATTCTAACCGGCCTTGGCGGCTATTTTAAAAATCCCGCCGCTTTAAAAAGCAACCTAATTGATTCGCTGGGAAATTCTCTAACCGAGGCCTCCCTGAATTTCTATCAATCCGGCCTCACCGCCACCCAAGACACCGGGCAGAATGTCGCGCGTATCATCCAAAGCGAAGGCAACATCGCGGGACTCTTCAAGAACATCCGGCCTTTCTTCTCCAATTTGCTTTTGGGCTCTAGAATTCGCGAGCCGCTGACCCTGCCATCGGGAACAGTTGAATTTACGCTAAACGGCCAAGAGCCGGAGAAACCAGCCGCATCTGCCGAAAAGCAAGAGCAACCCTCCACCATCATAGAAAGACAACTGGTCATAACGGACACCGCCGGTCTTAAGCAAGAGCTCTCTCAACTCTTTCAGCAGGAAAACAACAAAATCAGAGTGGAACTGGCCTCCCTCTCCCATGACCTCTTCACCGTGCGGGGGGACTTGAATAATACTTCCCGCGTGGCCGGCTCTTCCCTCCAGATGGTGACCGTCTCGCAGAGAATAGACAAGCTGGACTCCCTGGACATTTATAACGGCGCCACCGTGAGAACCGGTGATCTTATGGTGAGCACGGGGTCGCTCACGGTAACAGCAGGAGTTACCGCCTCTAAATTGACCCTGACCGATACCACCTCCACTTCCACCATGGCGGGAGGACTGACCATAGACACCGATACTCTGGTGGTTGATTTTGGGGGGAATAAAGTGGGCATCGGCACTTCTTCACCCTCCCAGCTTCTTTCCGTATCCGGCCATACATATCTCACCGGGGGCTTGGGGGTGGGTGTCTCCACCACCACCTCCGGCAACTTTGAAGTATCGGGAGACACCCAGATCCACGGGGCGCTCTCGGTGGGCGGGGTGTTCTCGGCTAATAACGGAACTCTATCCGTCTCGGCCACCACCACCAGTTCCGGCCAGGTGGTGGCTACCTATGTCCCCGTAACGCCCCACACCTTTCCCGCCTGGGCCACGGGAGTGGCCAATGCGGCGGTGTCCAACTCTTCCCTGTATATCAATCCCGCATCAGCCGTCTCCGATACCAATCTCCTGGGTCTGGCGGTCAATGGCTCTACCAAGTTCCTGGTGGATGCCGAGGGGGATGTGTATGTCAATTCCCTGACCTCGGCCGGTTCAGTCACCGTGGCCTCCACTTCCGCCTCCTCTTTGCTGGTGGAGGGTTCTTTATATGTGGGTGATGCCATCGGAGACCTTTTCTCCATCAACTCCGGGAACATTGTCTACAACAATCGGGCGACAAGCACCATTCCCAACCTGACGGTCAATGCCTGGTCTCTGGCGACAAGCACCACAGCCGCCAATCCTCTGCTTTCTTTGGACACTTCATCCTCGCCTTTCGGGAGAGTGGGTATTGGCACTTCTTCGCCCTTTGCCACGCTCTCCATTCAGTCCCCGGCCGGAACCACCCAGACCGCGTTCGCCATTGGCTCCTCAACCGCCACCTCCTTCATTGTGGATGCTTCCGGGAATGTGGGGATTAGGATTTCTAATCCAAGCCAAGCGCTCACCGTGGCTTCCTCAAGTATCATCGGCTGGGACAACGGCGCGGGAACCGCGGATGTGCTTTTGCAAAAGGAACAATTCTCAAGCTCTGGAGGAAACTTAGTCAAAGGCGTTGCGCTCCAAAACGGCACGCAAGAACAGGGCCTGAATATATATTCAACCTACACCAATGCCTCCAACTACGTTCGGTTCAGCATAAACTCCAGAAACAGCGACGGCAGTCACTTTCTGGGCATTGAGAGAGCGGGAAGCCCAGGCACGCAGAACTTAAACATCGGCGCGGGTGGCGGAATTCTCCAGTTATCTGAAAACATGGGCAGCACTCGTTGGAACATTGACAACTCATCCGGATTTTATCCGGAGGCCAACAATGGCTCCGATATCGGAAAATCCACCAATCTCATTAAAACTGGCTACTTCGGCACCTCCATCATTGACCCACTTTTGATCGGCGGGAGCGCAGTTGGCTCTTCACTATCTTTACAGTCCACCTCGGGCGTTGGCACCACTGACTTCATTAAATTCTTAGTCGGCAACAACGGAGCCACCGAGGCGATGCGGATTGTAAACTCTGGCAACGTCGGCATTGGCACCACCTCGCCTTATTCAAAACTTTCCATCGCGAATCTTGCGACCGATTCCACTCAACCTCTCTTGACCATCGCTTCGTCAACGGCTTCAGCGACCACGACGCTCTTCACGGTTCTGAATTCCGGGAATGTGGGAATTGGGACGGCGAATCCGAGTCAAAAACTGGATATTGTCGGTGGCAGAGTGAGTGTTGATTGCGGCGTTTCCAGTTGTACAGCATTTGATTCAGCAAACGCTGATGCGCAAATACGCCTCAGTTTCATATCTCAAAGTACGGGGTGGAGTATTGAAGGCGGGGGCACCACAGTGGCAACGTTAAGATTTGATGCCGACAGGGCAAGATTTTATGCAGGCACGAACGACGAGGTGTTCTCTGTTCTTGAGGGCGGCAACATCGGCATCGGAGACATAAATCCAGATGCGCTTTTGGAGGTCAGTGCATCAGCAGGAGCATCCGATCTTTTCATGCTATCCAGTGATGATGGGACCGACGGGAACAGGTTCATAGTAAAAAACTCAGGCAACGTCGGCATCGGGACGACGAGTCCGGCAACAACCCTCTCGGTGCAGGGGAATGCCTTGATTTCCGGAAATATCACCTCGGTTGCTAATATCACGGCAACGGGAACGATCACGCTACCGGCCACCACAGCCACCGTAGGCATTATCAAGTCGGCTGCAAATACGCTTCTGCATACTTTCGGCACTAACAACACTTTTGTTGGGGTCAGCGCGGGGAACTTGACCATGGACACGGACTCCCAGAGAGATACTGCGGTTGGCACTAATGCCCTTGCCTCGCTCACCACTGCGGCCACCTCGCTCACCGCCGTTGGCTATAACGCCCTTACCTTAAACACTACGGGGGACGACAACACGGCTGTTGGCGACAGAGCCCTTGCCGCCAATGTTTCCGGCAGTAATAACACGGCTTTAGGGAGCTCGGCACTAACGAGCAATACTAATAGTTCTAATACCGCCGTAGGATTTGAGGCGATGAAGCTAAACACCGGTGGCAGTGAAAATACGGCTGTTGGTTTTGATAGTCTGTTTAATAACATCAGCGGCATCCAGAACACTACGATTGGCATATACTCGTTGCTAAATACCACCGCCGGCAATAACGTAGCGGTCGGCAGAAACGCCGGGCGTGCCAATACCACGGGGTCAACCAATACGTTTATTGGCGCTCAAGACGATAGTACCTTCGGTCTTACCTCCGCCAACCTCACCAACGCGACGGCCATCGGTTACAACGCCGTGGTAACTCAATCCAACTCGTTGATCCTCGGAAGCGGAGCCAACGTCGGCATCGGGACGACATCTCCTTATGCCATGCTTTCAGTCACCGGCCAAATTGTTTCCAACAACTTCTCTGCCACTTCTACTACCGCTACTTCTACAATAGCTACGGGCGGCTTTACTGTGGGGACAAATCAATTCGTGGTTCAGCAAACATCCGGCAACGTCGGCATCGGGACAACGAATCCGGCCTCTGGCTTGCATATCTTGAAAGCGGCTGGTTCTGGTACAGCGGATGTGCAGATCGGAGGCACGGCGCGTATCGGGCCGGGGCATGATGGCAAGTTGGAAATCCAGGGGGCGACCACCGGCATTGTGATGAATAACACCAATGCCACCGCTGACAACAAGATTTGGGATTTTGGGCCAGGGATGCTGACGGCGGGCGAATTTGATTTTCGAGCATTAAATGATTCCCTTGCCACGGCCAATTCTTGGCTGAATGTGAAGCGCAGTGGGGCGACGATTTCGAGCGTTAACTTTCCCAACGGCAACGTCGGCATCGGGACGACGAGTCCGGGCTCCAAGTTATCGGTTGTGGGTAACGGTATTTTTGGAAGTGGTGATGCTGCTGATGCATCGCTAATTACCACCAGTCCTTATGGTTCAGGAAATTCGTTCTTTAGTGTGCTTGATGCTACGAACGATTACGGAATCCTGCGGCTCGGCAACCTTACCGCTGATGCTGACGCGGATAATGTTGGAGTTATTTCTTTTCACGCAGATGCCCAGTCTGGAGGAACTTTCTCCAAAGAGGTGGCGCGAATCAGCTCTAATCTCAGCGGGACAACGGCAACCAAACGAGGTGGAATCCTTGCGTTTTTTACACGTGCCGATAACGCTAATATTTCGACTGAGCGTATGCGAATAAGAAGCGACGGCAGGATTTTGGTTGGAACTAGTGCGGCTGGCGATACGGGGAGTGCAACATTCAACATTTCAAGCTCGACTATAGCGACCGGGGCTTCATACTATGACGACAATAATACGGAATTGAACCTTTTGTCCGACTCTAACGTAGTCGGGGCTGGCTCTAAAATTAAGTTTCGCGCCGCTGGTAATGGTAATCCAGCAGCTCTAATAGGATTGATGCGAGAGGCCGTCGGAGGCACGGCAGGATCACTTACGTTTTTCACTCAAAATTCAGCGTCAACTATGGCAGAAAAGATGAGGATTGATGGAAGCGGCAACGTCGGCATCGGGACGACGAGTCCGTTTGGAGTGCTGGCTGTTTCTGGTTCTGGCATGTCGAGTTTGGACTCGAGTACGCCTCAATTAAATATACGGAATCAGGACGCAACCAACAGCGTAGGTTTACGATTTTCCAATAAAGCAAGTAGGGATTGGATTGTAGGTGTACAAGATACAGGGTTATTTCAGATTCGAGATATAACTGCGGCGGCTTATCGGATGACAATAGATACTGATGGCATTCTCACAGTGAACACTGCCGGCCCCACCTTGCAACTCCCGAATGCCGACCAGCAAATATTTCTCGGTGTCGTACCTTCAGATCCAGGATGGACTATACCAGCGCTCGTTATTGGGAATAGTTCGGCGGGAAGAACGCTTTCGCTCACGAATATTGGTAGCGTTGATGGGGGACTTGGCGCAAATATATACTACGACGGAAGTTGGAGATATAAGATTACAAATCCCGCGCAACAAATCTATTATAGCGGCGCCGATATAACTCTTCGCACGGCGCCATCAGGAACTGCGGGTGACGCCATCACCTGGACTAATGGGCTTATAGTAGACGCCAATGCAGCTAGCAACCCCGTGCAGGCCATGCTAGATGACGAAATTTCTAACGTTGCTATGTGTTATAGCGGCGCTGAACTTTCCGCAGACGCGTTGCGCGGCATCGGCGACTGCACTTCCGGTGGAGCCGACTATGCCGAGCTTTATCCGGTTGAACAAGGAATTGAATACGGCGAGATCGTGGCTTTGGGAGATGGCAGTAAAATGATTGAAACCTATGCCAGCGACGAGAAGGGAAGCGCAAGTTCCACCCTGCCTCACTTGGGATATGTTTCCGAACTTAAGCGTTCCACTACCGCTTATCAATCAAACCTCCTTGGCATCACCTCAAATAATTACTCTGATTTTACCTCGGCAGGAAAGAATCTTCCCGAAACCATAAACAAACTTCCCGTTGCTTTGAACGGCCGCGTTCCCGTTAAGGTTTCCACCGAATCCGGCCCCATCAAGATAGGCGACAGGATAACTTCCTCCTCGCTTGCAGGAGTAGGCATGAAAGCTACCGTATCCGGCGTGACAGTGGGTATAGCTCTAGAAAACTTTGACGACTCAACTGTTGGAAGTCCGACTTCAAACACCGCCGAAGTCGGACTTCCCGACGGCCAGACGGTGAAAACCGGCAAAATCCTGGTTTTCATCAACCTCGGCTACTCAAAGCTTGATGAAGGAACGACCCAGCTAGCAGCGAATAGCGAACAGGGAATAGCGACTAATGGCTGGTCGGTGGATCAGACTACGGGCAAGGTGAATGTCAACTTCTACGGGGATGTGAACTTAAACGGCAATGCCCTCTTGGGAGTCGGACAAATCGTCTCGCAAAACGGCCTTTGGAAAATTGACGAGACGGGGCGCATGACGATGAAGTATATCGAAACCGACCACTTAACCGTCGGCTCTACTGAAGCCCCGACCGGCATTACGCTTTTTGATCGCGCCACCAAAGCGGCATATTGCGTATTCATAGAGCGTGGCGCCGTCAGCACCATTTCGGGAAATTGCGACGGCTTGCCGCCGATCTCGGACGTAAGCCCCATAGCTTCATTCACGCCGACAGACACGGCCAGCACCACGCCGACTGCCGACTCAACCGACACCACAATCACAACGCCGACAACAACCCTGACGCCCGAAGGGGTCGGGGCTCCGAACGCTAGCGTCGGAGCTGACGCTGCCTCAACCACCGACACCGCCTCATCCACCACTGCCACCGCCAGTTCCACGCCAAGCAGTTAACTTTTAAAACCTTCCACCACTTAACGCTCAACGCTCAACAGTTTACCTAGTTACCCTCACTTAAATACTGTACAGTATTTAAGTGAGAACTCTTCTCTAGTCACCACAGCCAGTTCAACGCCTAGCAGCTGATCAAAATTTTTCCGCCAAAGGCGGATCCGTCTCCGGCGGACAATTTCTAAATTTACCGCCATAAACTCGTCCAAAAAATACAAGGTTTTGCACCCCAATATGTCAACATGATTATTAGAATGGTCACTAGAAATCCTTCCTTTTCTTTACTTTAATACTGTACAGTATTAAAGTAAAAGCATATGCCTCATATATCTAAATACAAACTTTCAAATAGCCAAATTGATGAGCTAAGTCAACGCGTGGTTGATGTATCTTTTCTCTTGCGAAATCGGGAAGATTTACAGTCGTTCTTTCATGATCTTCTCTCAACAACTGAAAAAGTCATGCTAGGAAAACGACTTTTAATTGCAGTTATGCTTGAACGGGGCCTTTCCTACTTAGATATACGGCAAAGGTTAAAAGTGTCTGACCCGACGATCGGTTCAGTGAGTGAGCGTTTAAAAGTAGGCGGACGGGGATTCCGCGCTGCCATAAAACAACTGGAGCGCAAAGAAAAAATTGATACCATCTTAAGAAATTTCGCGAAACCTTTAGAAAAACTAGAGGAAGCTATCCGCAGACTTCCCAAGATTGCGTATATGCCCCGTAGGCGCTCACTTTAATACTGTACAGTATTAAAGTGACACTTTATTTTCTATTTTTTTCTATTTTAGGGATTAGAACTTAATACGATCTTTACACGATTTAGAATTTAGTGCCTAGGATTTCAAAGGTATGACTCTTACAATTTTAGCTATTTTTCTGTTTCCGTCAAAGCGCTTTTTGTGCCGAGTGATGAATTTTACTTTCCCCGAAGTCGTGGCATAAAGCGTATCATCTCCTCCAGCACGGACGTTGGCACCCGCGAAATAATGCCGGCCTCTTTGGCGAATAATGATACTACCGGGCTTGGCAAATTCGCCGTCATGCAGTTTAACCCCCAGGTATTTGGGATTTGAGTCGCGTCCGTATTTGGCTGCTCCGGCGGATTTGGCTGTGGCCATAACGATGCATCAACGAATAACGAATTTTTGCGAATATACGAATTCGTTTATTCGTTTTGGATTCGATATTCGTTGATAATTTCAGGTATAATAACCCTAAGATGATAGCAGAATTTATCGAGAGGGTCAAGAAGTGGGGGAGTGTCTATAAAACTGACTTAATTCTGGGACTTGCGGTTGTTTTGATAAGTTTGGCAAGTTTTGGATTAGGGCGACTGTCGGTTGTTTGGGCGCCGCACGCGCCAATCAAGATTGAAATGCCGTCTGATGCAATAGATGCCGGTGCCCAAGTGACGGGGGACACTAAAAATGACGCCGCGGTATCACAAGCGGTGACGCCAGTGGGGGCATATGTGGCCAGCAAAAACGGCTCGGCCTATTACCTGGAAAGTTGCGCCGGAGCCAACCGCATCAAACTGGAAAATAAGATAGGTTTTACCACCGAAGCTGAAGCCAGGGCAGCTGGATACAGGCCCGCCGCCAACTGCTCCGGGTTATCCGGAAACTAACCACTGGCCTCGGGCAACTTAATCTTCTTTTTGGTAGCCGCAAGCGTAATTGATGAATGAACCAATGAACGGGACTTTTTTATCTCTTCTCGGGCCCACTCGGGAATTTCCTTCATAATATTTTTCAATCTGGCCTCGTCAGCTTTCAGAATGTCCTGCCATTTGCCCAGCGGCTCCAGGATAGAACGTATCTTTTCAAAGTCATAAGAGTATTTTTCCAAAAGGCGCTTAGAGATCACGCCGACCTCATCAAAAACCCTGTCAATCTCTTCCTGGGCCAAATAGCGGGTGAGCAGAACCCCCAGCTCTTTTAGGCGGACTTCGGCTTTTTGTTTTTCTTCACGCAAAGAAAAATATTCCTTGATGACCCCGGAGATTTTAGCGCCGTCAATTGTTTCATTTTTTACATTCTTATATAAATGCTTCCAGGCGGGGCAGAGCGGCTTATACCCGCAAAAGTCGCAAAGAGGGGAAACGCGTGGCTCAAAACCGCGCCCCGCGGCAACGCGAGATTCAATGTCCTTAATCATCCTCAACACTTCAGCTTCGGTTCTCTTAAAATCGTCCTCGGATCGCGTGGTGGTTAACTTTTCGTCATGCTTCAAAAATTGCAGGGACAACTTTATATTGCCAGCTTCAATATGGGGCCAGCGTTTTTTAAGCCCCATAGCGTAAATGGAAAGTTGGAGATCTTTATCCACCGTGTCTTGCGGGGGAATGCGTTTTTGCGTTTTGTAATCAATGATCTCAATTCGGCCGTCGGGCAGTTTATCAATCCTATCCATAATACCGGCTAAAATATGTGTGGTACCGCCTTGGGCGTCCTCCAGCGTCACTTCAAAACGCGATTCCAAGTCAAGTACCACGAAGTTCCACGGCTGATTATGCGCGTAGAATTTCTTAAGCATAGTTTCACCTTGTTTCTTATAAATCTCGGCTTCCGATTCTTGCCAACCGTCGGATGGAAAATTCTCATAATAATGCTCCAGCACTTGATCCAGAGTAGGAAACAGGGGATCATGCTGAAACATAAAGTGGAGGCAATCGTGAATAAGCGTCCCGAAGACCTGCTCTTTGGTCTTGGGCTCTTTGACTTTGTCCAAAATCTTGAATTGGAAGCGCTTGGGGCACTGCTTGAAGGTGGCCAGCGCTGAATAAGAAGTGCGCATAAATTAATGGCTTTGCAAACTTGCAAATGGCTTTTCTCGGTATATTATGATGTGGGCCGCAGATAAAAGAAAGGAGATCCTGCACAGATGACTGTAGCCAACCGGCAACCGCCATGCGAAGAGGAGGGCCGTATCGTAGGTATAGTCGACGGGGTGGGAAGAAGGTTCTACATCGGTGATAAGGTGAGGGTGAGCCGCGGTGAGGATGTTGTTGTGGTGACCATAACGGAGCTCAGGAACCCACTTTCTACCGAAGACGGCAAGATTCTGGGCATTGACGGCGCCGATAAGCACATCTGGCTGCCCCCCGACCAAGTGGAGAAGGTCGTCTAAGGGAGAGGTGGGGGAGAGTTTCAAGATCCAGCGAGGGGCGGCGCAGCGCGCCGCCCCTTATTTATTTTCTAATCCCCGAGCTAATGTTAACAACTCTGTTGCGGTCGCTTGTTATTTGTTAACATTATTCTATGACCCTATCCAGTAGTCAAATTCTATGACCCCGGAGAATCTTATTCTGGAAAGATTAGGCGGGGTTGGCGAGAGACCACTAGACACCCTTTTCCCGGCTAAGTATCCCGAAGCATGTATTGGGGGGACATTGCTCGGTTTAGATAGTGAACATCACTCACTGGGAGACATTAAAATAATAAATAATAAAAAATGCTGCCGGGAAATTGGCCGTGTAATATCTGTGGGGGAGAACGCCCTGCGGCCTATGAACTACGTCGTACAATGCAGATTAAACGACCTTATAGCTTATAGGTACAACTTATACTCCCCCGGACTTATTTTCTAAGGCGCGGCTAGTTTAGAAGCAATATCGGAAATAATCGCGAATATTTGTACGAAAAGGTACGCTGAAATGGTCAAAATATTTCTTACGAGCGCTATTAGATTAATGCCCGTATCTTTTTCCACATATTGCACCAACTCCATTCCCCTGCTTTGCCTGAATCTTGCCTCTATGTCTTGAAGGATATTCTGGGCGCGGCCACTCACTTCACCGGCTGAAATTTGAAAACCAAGCGTTCGCAGAAATTCATCCGGCGTTAAGATCCTTAAGGGGGTCATCTGTATAGTGCCTGCCAGCGCCAAAGACGGCAAAAGCAAGGATGCCGCGACCCAGGTGCGATATCGTAAACCCCCATACCACGCCTTTACGAGTGTGGCGTCTAAGTAATTTCCCTCTGGGAGCGGACGATTATTACTCCGTAGCCTTCTAGCTGTGGCTTCCCGGTGTGGGGGTAAATCTGATGGCATATATTTATTATAAACAACCACAAAGATCTAAGCGAGGCCTATAAGTAATCCAGCGGATTCAAGTAACCGTTAAAGGGTGAAAGCGGTAATGTCATGTTCCTTTTGCATACGCGGCTCGGCAAAACGCCAATATTGACCGCTGACCTGGCAAATACCGAGAAATGCAGATGCGGCCCGGTGGCGTAGCCGGTTTTACCGGCGTATCCAATTACCTCGCCGCGCTCCACAGTTCGGCCCGGGGAGACCCTGGCCAAAGAAAGGTGCGCGTAAAGCGTGGCCAAGCCGTTTTCGTGGTCGATTAACACCCATCGGCCGTATGAGGCGCCCCGGCAAGCCGTATCCGTGTCCCCAACCCCGCGCACCACTCCTTTCTCGGCCGAATATATTTCGGTGGTCGCGTTAGCTCGAAAATCCACCCCATTATGTCCCTTACCATTATAGCCGCCGGATCTTGCGAATGAAGTATCTCCAAAACACTGCGTTAAAAATGCCAAAACCGTATGGCCGCACTGGAACAATGATTGGGCCAATTTGGGCAGAGGCCAATCCAAAACGCCCGAGGCGCGTTTGGGCAACGCATTGGGGTCAAGCGTTATGCGCAATTTATTCTCAAAAGCGAATACTTCCGCTTCCAGTTCCCCGCGCCTCCGTTCATTTTCGGCCAAAAGCTCTTGATATTTTTTTTCTTGATTTTGCGTCTCGGCTAAGATCTTCGCTCTTTCACTCTGTGCATTCACCTGCAGGGCCTTAGCGTCGTTCAAGCGCTCACCTTCGCGTTTTAATTCAATGACCTTGACCTCCGAAGCCGATTTCTTATGTGAAAGGTCGCCTTTTAGAGTTCGCAGTTCATCTATAACCGTCCTGACCTCGTCCTGCAGATTTATGGTTGACTGTATTCTATTAAAAAATTCCGATAATTGCCTGTTCTTTAAAAGGATCTCCAACGGATGCTCATGGTCGTAAATATCCAAAAGCCGCACCAACTCCTTAAGGCGTTCCTGGTGCTCACTGATGTCAGATGCTGTATCTGTGATTTGGAACTTTAAACTCTTTATCTCAAGATTGGTTCTTTGAATCTGCCGCTCGGTAAGTTTAATGTCATTTTGAAGCTTGGCGATGGCGGAGTTTATCCTGGCGATCTGATTTTTCAGCGTATTGGCTTGGGCCTCTGTAGTAGCTATAGTTTGCCGGTATTTTTCCGCTTCGGCTTCCAGGGCCTTGATTTCCTTTGTTTTGGCTTCAATTTGACTTTGCAATTCACCGGGCGCGGGTTCGGCCGCCCCAATTTGGACGGGACAAGCTAAAAAAACGCTTACGGCCGCCAAGCACAAAAATAAACTCCCCCGAGAAAGAGCATACGCACGCATATAGCCAGTATAACATTCAGAGCAAATTTATGGCGCGCCTTAGGCGCGAAATTGACTCGTCCCGTCCCAGGATCTCAATGATATCAAAAGGGCCGGGTGAAGATCGAAGACCGGTTAACGCCACCCGCAGCGGCCAAAGAACTCTCCCTTTGTCCCCCTCCCCTATCTCATGTAAAAAGGCCTTTTCAATCACCGCTTTGGAAATTGGAAATTGGAAATTGGAAATTATTTTTTCCGCCGTTTTAAGACAGTCAGCAACTTCCTCATCGCTCATATTCTTCCACCGCAGCAACTCTTTATCATATTCCGGCTGGCGGAAAAAATATTTTACCTTCTCCCCTATCTCGGCAAGGCGCTTAAGGCGGGGCTGCTCCAAAGCCACTATTTTTTCTAATTTTTCTTTCGGCATCTTAGCGGCATCCAGTCCGGCATTATCCATGAACGGCGAAAGCAAATCCGCAAGTTTAGAGACAGCCATCTTGTGGATATATTCGCCGTTCATCCAATCAAGCTTCGCTATGTCAAAAATAGCACCCGACTTATTTACTTTATCAAGCGAGAATTTTTCAATTAACTCATTAAGTGAGAAGATTTCTTGCTCGCCCCCGGGGTTCCAGCCGAGTAACGCCAGGAAATTGATTAAAGCTTCGGGTAAATATCCTTCTTTCCGAAACTCAATCACCGAAGTCGCTCCGTGACGTTTAGAAAGCTTTGAACGATCAGTTCCCAAAAGAAGCGGAAGATGGGCAAACTTTGGTGGTTGCCAACCAAGTGCCCCATAAAGAAGAATCTGTTTAGGTGTATTAGGGAGGTGGTCCTCTCCTCTGATCACATCCGATATTTTCATCTCATAATCATCAACAACTGCCGCAAAGTTATAGAGTGGCTCCTCGAGACTTTTTGCGATGATAAAATCACCAAATATTTCTTTAGGAAAACTGAACTCCCCCCTAATTTCATCGCTAAATTCTATCCACGTTTTTGTTTCAGTTGGTAAACTCACAGTCCTAAAACCACCAATCTTTTTTGTATTTTGTAATTCGTGTTTAAGTTGTTTTTGCTGCTCTCCAAAGTCGTCGTTCTTATAGGCAATAACGAATGGCCTTATTTCATTTGAATTAAAAGCATCATTCCTCGATGGACAATAATGCATATAATGCTGGTCGTCCTTTAATTCTTTTTCGATAATATTTTTTTCGCAAAAACAGGCAAATGCCTTACCATTTTTTAGCAATTGAGAAATATATTTCTTATAAATATCAACTCGTTCACTTTGTCTGATCGGCCCCTCATCCCAATCAAGGCCAAGCCACTTTAGTGATTCAATAATCCCCTCTTCGTATTCTTTTTTTGACCGCTCGCGGTCGGTGTCTTCAATGCGCAAAATAAATTCGCCGCCTGCTTTTTTGGCGAACAAATAATTAAAAAGCGCCGAACGCGCGGTGCCGACATGCAGATGTCCGGTGGGAGAAGGCGCAATGCGAACACGAACGTTCATAGGTTGGGTACCAAATTAAGCTTTATGCAGCGCCAGATTAAGTATTTCGCGCGCGATAATTTCCGCCGCGTCAATTCTGGCGAATCTCTGGGCGCCTTCGGTCATCTTTTTTGATTCCTCCGGCGATTCAAAGATCCGCATAAGAGTATGCAGAATCAAATTCGGCGTGGCGTTATTTTGTTCGACGACCAAAGCGGCACTTACTTTGGCGTATTCATAAGCGTTGGCGCGTTGGTGATCTTGGGCTGAGTGCGGTAAGGGAATAAGAATCGACGGTTTGCCCGCAGCGGCAATTTCAAAAATATTGCCGGCACTAGCTCGGGCAATTATGAGATCACAGGCCGCCAACGCTTCTCTTAATTGCGTCTCATTGAGGAATGGGAAGGGGTGGTAAAGGAGCTTAGTTTCACTGGATAGAACAATATTCGCTTGCTGTGATACATCAGCAAAATTTTTTTCTCCCGTTTGGTGTATAATTTCATACTCTTTCACGAAGTCAGAGAGGCCCGAGAGTATCATCTGATTAATGGGTTCAGCGCCCTGACTGCCGCCCAAAATAAGCAGTACCCGCTTTTGAGAGAATACAGCCAGATGCTCTCTCGAGTTCTCCCTAATACCGCCCAAGATCCGAGAACGTATAGGATTACCCACTACCGCCGTCTTTTCTTTGGGAAAATATTCTATCGCCCCGGGGAAAGCCACCCCGATGCGTTTGGCGAATTTCGCCGACCATTTACTGACCAGGCCCGGCACAGCGTCAGAATCATGAATTATCACTGGAATATGGTAGAGGCGCGCCACAACCAGCACCGGGAAACTGCCGTATCCCCCCTTGGAGAATACTAAGTCAGGCATCATTACGAATAATTTCCAGAGCGCCACCAGAACGCCCCAAATCGTTTTTAAGGTATCAGAAAAATTTACCAGCGAAAAGTAGCGGCGCACTTTGCCGGCCGGTATGGTATCGGGAATGATTTCTTCGCGAAGCATAACATCGCGGCCGAAACCATCCGGCCCGATGTAATAAAGTTCCACGTTCAAAATCCTGTCTGCTTCGGCAATGCGGTGAAGTTCTCTCGCGATAGCCACGATCGGGAAAAAGTGCCCTCCCGTTCCGCCGCCAGTAAAAAGTATTCTCATACAATAAATTTAAAAGGCAAAATGCAAAAGTCAAAATTAAGGTATCCCTTCGGGATAATTATAGAGTGTTTAATTTTTGAATTTTGATTTGTCATTTTGATTTTTGCCTACAGCCTGACGGCTCGGCCGTATAAGGATTTTTAAATTTCGAATTTGTTAAGAGTGCTTGGCTATCTGATAGACCATTCCAAGTCCCGCTAAATTGACCGCCAAGGCCGTGCCGCCGTATGAAATAAAGGGTAAAGGTATGCCGGTCAGCGGCAAAAGGCCGGAAATAGCTCCTATGTTAATAAAGGCCTGGATGACTATTGTGCCCGTAATACCCAAAGCCAAGAGTTTAGCGAACGTATCCGGGGCGTTTTTGGCTATAATTATTCCGCGCCACAAAAGGAGCACAAAAACTATGACGACCGCACTCGCCCCCAGAAACCCGAACTCCTCGGCGACTACCGCAAAAATTGAATCCCCAATGGGTTCAGGCAAGTATCCTTCTTTTTGGCGTGACTCCCCGTACCCGACACCCCAGAAACCGCCCGAGCCGATGCCGATGGACGCCTGGCGCACCTGATAGCCAATGCCGCCGGGGTCTACGCTGGAATCCCAAAAAACACGCAGACGATCTACTGAATGCGGCATGAACCAGGCAACGGCTAGTATCGCGAATACCCCTAAAACCAAAAGTCCAAAGAGGTGCGTCAACTTGCCGCCGCCGGCAAAAAACATGAGAAGGCCTGTGGCGGATATAACGCCGAGAGTCCCCAAATCCGGCTCTTTAATAATCAAAACACCGACCACAACCATAATACCAAGAAATGGAAGCGCTCCATATCGCATCGTGGCTGCCCGTCCCTTTTGCCTGTCTAACCACCAAGCCAGAAAGATAACAAGACAAAGTTTGGCGATTTCCGATGGCTGGAAATTAAATGAGCCGATCTGTATCCAGCGGTGAGCCCCCTTTAATTCAAAGCCGATATCGGGCAAAAAAACAGCCGAAAGCAATATCAATGACAGCAAAAATAAAAAGGGGGCTGACCATTTCCAAACTTTATAGGGTATCAGCTGCACTGTAAAAAACGCCGCAAGCCCAACCAACGCCCAAAGCAACTGGCGAAAAGCGATAAAAGAAATTGAACCGTAAAGCCGCTGTGAAAATGCGACAGAGGCCGAAGACACCAAAAAAAGCCCGCCGACCAAAAGCACGGCGGTTATCACAAGCAACCATTTTTCTTTAAAAGCGTAACTTGACCTCATCGCGTTACGAATTGCGTATTATCTTACCCTTACGAATACCCGCAGTTTGTCCTTTTTCCAGCGCGACTCCTCCATTAACTACCACGGCATCAATGCCTTCGGGAACGCGGAAAGGATTCTTATACGTCGCTTCATCACAAATGGTATCAGGGTTAAGCACGACCATATCGGCTGCATAATTTTTAAGGATCTTACCGCGATTCTTAATCCTCATTGCTTCTGCGGGCGCTGAAGTTATTTTCATGACCGCGTCTTCCCAGGAAAGAATTTGCTTGTCCCTCGTGTAAACGTGCAGGAAATGCGGAAAAGAGCCGAAAGACCTCGGATGCGGGAAATCCAGAGGTATGGCGGCCATATCATAAGCGCTGCCGTTGGAAGCAACCATACTAAAAGCGCTTTTTATGCCTATTTCAACGTTCTTGGGATGAAGTGTTTTTCCAATAATAGAGACGCGGCCGCGATTGGCGATCAAAAGTTCCAATACCGTCTCGTGCGGGTCCGTACCCATCTTCTCGGCCAGAGCTTCTAGCGTTTTCCCCGTACTTAAACCGTCCTCGGCTTCAGACACCCAGAATTTACCGAAATGCAAAGATAACGCCTTTAAATCAGCGACAATTCTAGGTCTTAAGGTGGCGTCGCGAAGTCGCGGCAACATGGCAGAAAATCCGCCTTCGCGCGCCCATGCCGGCAACAACATATAAAGCTGCGAGCCGGTGGTGCGGTAAGGAGAAATGTCAAACATGACTTTATGCCCGCTTTTGGAATCCGTTTCTATCATTTTGACGGCACGTTTCATGAGAGGCCAAGATTGCCTGCCTATGGCTTTTAAATGAGATATGATGACCGGCGCCCCGGCTTCAGCGCCGATACGGAGTGCTTCATTGACCGCCGATATTAAATTGGCTCCTTCATCTCTTAAGTGGGTCTTATAAACACCGCCCTCGGTTGCAAGCACGCGCGCCATCTCTATTAGTTCTTCGGTGGTAGCGTGAAGCTCATGGGAACTTGCAAGATTGGTGGAGAATCCCAAAGCGCCCTGGCGGATAGCGTCTTGCAGCATGAGTTTTACTTTGGCTAACTCTTCCAGTTTTAAGGGACGAACGGCATCATGCGTAACGCCTCGGCGTATCGTGCCATGACCTACCAGCGTCCCAAAATTTATGCCAATACCCAAACTCTCTATTTGAGCCAAGTACTCCCCTACCGTGAGCCAATTAACGTTGATTGACGAGGTTTGAACCCATTTTCTGATGCCGTGTATCACGTCCGGGTCCGTTAAGGGCGCCAAAGACACACCGCAGTTCCCGCCGATAATCGTGGTAATGCCCTGACGCATTAAATTTTCCATCAGGGGTGCCTGAAATATGGCCGCTGTGACGTCGGAGTGGTTGGTGATGTCAATAAAACCGGGAGTCACATATCGCCCACCCGCTTCAATGATTTTTTCCGCTTTGACCTCGTTTAAGTTCCTTATCTCGCTAATGAGCCCATCTTTTACGCCGACATCGGCTGAAAATCCAGCCCTGCCCGTGCCATCAATGATAGTTCCGTCTCTGATAATCAGATCCAACATATGTTTACCTGCCGACCAGGGCTATGACCATCCCAATAATGGCAAATACCACGCTCACCACCCAAAAACGCATGGTAACTTTATAGGCCGGCCAGCCCTTGGCTTCAAAGTGGTGATGAATGGGTGCCACTAGAAATACTTTCTTGCCTCTGAACTTTTTAGAAGCGAACTGCAAAATTACCGAAAGCGATTCCACCACCAGCAATAAGCCGATGATGGGAAGAACGATCACGGAATTGGTGAGAAACGCCAGCACCGTAATGACCGCGACCAGCCCCAAGCTACCCGTCTCTCCCATGTAAAACCGCGCCGGCGGAATATTGAACCAAAGGAAGGCCAAAAGAGACCCCAGCATCACGGCCGAGAAAGCCGCCAGGTCTATCTGATTCTGAAAAAACGCTATGCCTCCAAAAGCGGCAAAAATGGAAGCAAAAACGCCGCCCGCCAGGCCGTCCAATCCATCAATCACGCTTGAAGAAAACATCGCAACCATGACTATCACAAAAAGAGGTATATAAAGACCGTCAATGGGAATGTCGCCGAGAAACGGAACATATAGCGCGGAGAATCCCAATTTATAGTGGAACCACCATCCGCCCGCGACACCTATCAGCGCGACTAAGGCCAAACGTATGCGATAAGGCACGCCCCCGGCGATGTATCCTCCGCGTTCGTAAATTTGCAAAATGTCGTCGGCCAACCCTAAAAGCGAAGCGGCCACCAGCGTGAAAAGCGGCAACCAGGTCTGATTTCGCGAAAGAAAATTCATCTTTCCCAAAAGCGGTATATCCGTAAAATATGTTAAAAGCCAAAACCCCAGAGTAATTCCGAGCGTCGTTCCCCAAATTAAAAGGCCGCCGAGCCGCGGCACCGAAACTTCCTTCTCCTTGTGCATCGAATTAAAGATCGGTGTCGTGGTGCCGTCGGGAGAGTGAGTTCTGGCTTTCTTCCTCCACAGACGATGCTTGTAAAGAAAATTCGTGAGCACCGGCGTCCAAGCCATGGCAACCAAAAAGGCAAAAGCAGCCAATCCAAAGACCTTCAACACGTTTAAAATGAGTTCTCGTTCTCCGCCCATAAATACGCCCAATTATGGGCTTATTATACCTTGCTCTAAAATTTATGGCGAGATACGTAAAATCAAGCCGGACGTGAAGCGTCAGCGGCCGATGCTCTTTTTAAACGCTTTTTCTATTTCGCGCAAAAACGCTTCTCCGTCTTTAAAACGGTCGGCAGACCGGAGAATGACTATGATCAAATCCTCGGGAAAATATTCGGTGCGGTATTTAAGCACCAGCGCTCCCAGCGCTTCGTCGGTGAGGCCGGTCTTGCCGCCGATAAGTCCCGGATACCCGGCCAGCAAATTGGAACTCGTCAAGTCAATTTTGGCCCCGGAAAGAGAGGCGACACTATCAGGCGGGTTCGCGGTGCGATCCCAAAAACCAGGATATTTTTGAGAAACGTACTGTACCAAGCGGAATATGTCGGAAGCCGTGGAATAATGTTCCGGACTATCCAGGCCCGTAGGATTTGCAAAATGGGTATTTTGCATGCCGAGTGAGACGGCTTTTCTATTCATACCCTTAATAAATGACTCGCGCGGGAACGACACTTTGGCATCAAAAAATATGCCGAGAGTTCGAGCGATCGACTCGGCTATGTCGTTGTCCGATTCAACCAAGAGAAGCGTTGCGGCTACGTCTTTGGAAAGTATGGTGCCGGCCGGAAAAGCGCTCAATTTCGGTTTGGCTTTTTTGGCTTCAGGTGTTAGCCAAATCACGGCATCACTCCCCCGTTCTTCCAGGAGGAGCCCCGTCATAATTTTAGTGATACTAGCAATTGGAACTTTAACGTCTTTATTTTTTTCGGCAATTATCTTGCCGGATGCCGTGCCGACCACAAACGCTTCGGCTTTTATATCTGCTGTATTCAATGTCGGCAATGAATGTTTTCCAGTAGCTACTGGTACGGGATTATAAATTGCCGCCCCGGAATTTTTAAGATTAAGTTCCCGCTCTTTTTGACTTATCCAAATTGACGTTCCTAGCAAAGACGTCAGAAAAACAAACGCGGGAAGCCATAATTTAAAATTTGGCATATTTGGTTTACCCGGCCGCGTCTTTATTCGCGACCTCATCAATTTGGGGAGTTTTTGCTTCTTTAAGAGTTCGCCACTCCGGTAGGGCTTCGCGGTTAGCGAGGCCCAGATATTTCAGAAAATCCATGCTGACGTTATATAAATAAGACCGGGCATCTTTGGGATTTTCAATTCTTTCCACCAAGCCCCTAAGCAACAAGTTGCGCAAGGAAAATGACGAATTCACTCCACGGATATGCTCAATTTCGGCCCTCGTCATAGGCCCCTTATAAGCGATGACAGAGATAGTTTCCAGTGCCGCGCGGGAAAGCTCTTCGGTAAACTCGCTCTTCACCAAATCCTCCAGAACCGGCGCATTTTCTGGAGCGGTGCCTAACTGCCATTCGCCGTCATGGCGCAATATCCTGATACCTCGCTCATTGTACTCGCGTTCCAGTTCTTTAAGCGCTGCTTCTACGGCATTAGGTTTTTCTTTAACGATCTTTGCCAAACGAGCCAAAGCCATCGGCTCGCCCGCCAAAAATAAGATGCTTTCAATTTTGGATTTAAGGTTTTTCATGGCTGTTGGCTCTTATCATAATATCATTGAAGGCCTCATCTTGGTGCAGCGAGATAAGCTTTTGTTTGGCCAATTCCAAAATGGCGAGAAAAGATACCACTACTTCAATTTTTTCCTTGCTGCCTTTTATGATATCCGAGAATACCCGCTCAACTTTGGCCGTCAGCAGCGACTGGATCTCACGTATCTTTTCTTCCAGTGAAATTACTCTCTTTATTTTTTCTTCGGCCAGCGACTTTACGGCGGGGATGGCCGCCAAAAGCGTCTGGAAAATGAACGCGAGAACGCCTGCTCTAAGCCCCGGTGGCGGATAAAATACCACAGGTAACCCAAGATACGGCTCACGTGAAAAAATGTGATTACCCCGACTCTCTATAAATTTCAGCTCTTTGGCAAGTTCTTTGATCTTGGCATATTCTTGCAAACGTCTTTCCAGGTCGCTAATGGATTCTTCTTCCTCTTCCGACAAGGCCAGATGCGGTAGAAGCGATCTGGATTTTAAAAGCATAAGCTGGGCCGCTATCACCAAGAATTCGGCCAGCGCTTCCTGGTCAATCGTTTCCATCTTTTTCACTTCCGCCAAATATTCTTCGGTGACACTGGAAAGAGAAATCTCGTTTATCGGAAGTTTTTCCTTGGTTATCAACTCCAAAAGAAGGTCCAACGGACCTTCAAACTTTTCCTGCTTTACGTAATACTTCGGCCTCATATAAGTTCAATAGAATATTCTATCATACCTTTAGCTCAAAGCTCGTAAAGAGCCTTTTTCCAGCGGCGCATGTCACGGCGTGATCCCTTCATAGGTAAACGCAATGCCTCAAGCCATTTATTCAAGCGACTTCCCTTCTCCTTAAAAATACTCTCATAAATCAAGCGGTATCCTTCTCCGGAACGCTCAATGTCGCGTTTAATGAAGTTTACAGTCGCCTTGCTAAGCTTAAGCATCCGACAAATCGCCAAATACCCATATCCTCTTTGTAAAAGCACAGACGCCATAAGCCGTTTGGCTAACATGATTTTTTCTGTGGGGGTAAATGGATCATTCATGAACTTCTTAATTTTGGCTTCGTCGCTGGTTCTGGCAAAACTTCTAACCAGCCCATCCATTATCTGATGATGCACTTCTTCTGATAATATATTGCGGGAAACCTTAGGCATCCGTAATTGGTACAATAGAATATTCTATTGAACTTATAGATAATGCTTATTTTTCTATCTTTTTTTCTGTCTTTAAATGAAGTTCCTTAAGTTGCTTGGGATTTAGCGGGGCCGGAGAGCCCATCATTGGGTCACGGGCGTTGCCGGTTTTGGGAAAAGCTATGACTTCGGGAATATTCGGCTCACCGGCTAGTATCATGATGATCCTGTCAAGCCCCGGCGCGAACCCGCCGTGGGGCGGCGCGCCGTATGCGAAAGCTTCCAGCATATGGCCGAATTTTAATTGGATTTCTTCATCCGAAAGCCCCAGCATCTTAAAGATCCGGTTCTGCAATGCTCTCTCATGCACGCGAATACTGCCTGACGAAATTTCATATCCGTTCAAAACGATATCATAGGCCAGGGCCCGGACGCCTAAAGGATCGGGTTCAAGCCGCGCCTCATCTTCCGGATGCGGCCGCGTAAAGGGATGATGTACGGTTTGGATCTCGCCGTCCTCGTTCTTCTCAAACATGGGAAAATCGTGAATCCAGCAAAACGCCAGTTCATCCGGATCATTTTTGTCGCGCCGCAAGTCGGGTTTGTCGGTGCCGAATTTATCCATGGCTTCTTTATACGTCAGGCGCGGCCAGGGCATCTGGGAGATTTTCTTATGCGGCATCACGGCGCTAACTAAGGCGCTCATAAGTTCTTCTCCAAGTTTTAAAACATCTTCTTGGGTTACAAAACTCATTTCGAGATCCAATTGAGTAAATTCTGGCTGTCTGTCGCCTCTTTGGTCCTCGTCGCGAAAACATCGGGCGATCTGAAAATATTTCTCCAAGCCCGCCACCATCAGAAGCTGTTTATACTGCTGGGGAGACTGGGGCAAAACATAGAAATTCCCAGGATAAATGCGCGAGGGCACGACATATTCGCGCGCCCCCTCGGGCGTGCCCTTGGTCAGGATCGGCGTTTCCACTTCCACAAACCCCGCTTTAGTCAAGTAATTCCGCAAAAAGAGGATGATTTCATGCCGCAATCTTAAATTCTTCTGAAGCCGACTTCTTCGCAAATCCAAGTAACGATATTTCAAACGCAACTCCTCTTCAATTTCGCGTCCGTCGCCGTGAATGGGGAAGGGCGGCGTCTGGGACTGGTTCAAAACGCGGAGTTCGGATGCCTGCAGTTCAATTTCGCCCGTGGCTAATTCGGGATTTCGCATATTTTCCGGGCGCTTGGCGACAACTCCCTTGATCTCCACCACCCATTCGTCCCTTAGCTGATTCGCCAGGTCGTAAACTTCTCCGCCCGCGGGAGTAAAAACAACCTGCACAAGGCCTGTGCGGTCGCGTAAGTCAATAAAGATTATTTTTCCGTGGTCGCGCCTGCCGTCCACCCAGCCTTTTATGGTAACGGTCTCCCCTTTTTTATCCGGTGTTTCTTGAGTTAGCGTCCTTTGCATAATATCCAGAAATTATTCGTACTGTAGGCATTTTATCACGATAAACTTGCGGTTGCTACTTAAAAAACAAAGAGCGGCCGGGCGAGATGTAGAGCAACTACATCTGCCCGGCCGCGACGGCCTTCGAATGATTCTCACTTGCACCCCGCCATGGACTCTTGCGAGACCAGCGTTCACCGGGGCAGAACTCCCGGAGGGGGCGGTGGCGGTGTACCGGGAGGAGGCGGGGGCGCATAACCCGGAGGAGGTGAGGGCGGCGGCGCGTACTGCGGAACCGCCTGACGCCCTAGGACCTGGTGACCGGCGTTGTACATGCAGACGTTGTATTCTGCATCGTACCGCCGCTGGTAGGCAACTGCCGACTCGGCGGCAGCGCTTGCGCCAGCTGCTGTGCCTCCGACGAAACCAGTGCCAGCGCCTATGGCAGCGCCAGCACCGGCGTTACCAGTGGCGGCGCCAATCGCCGCACCCACCGCCGCACCGATGATAGTACCGATGATAGTGCTTGCCACCTGACTTTCGTTGGCGGCTTCCTGCGGCGACTTTCCGACTCTTGCCAGCGCCAGATTTCGGCAGTTCTGGTCGTCCTGGTAGTACTGGGCGACATTCTTCCCATGTCCCATCAAGGCAGGATTGGACGGACCCTCGCGCGGCAGCGATACGCAACCGGCGGCGAAGACCGCAAGCAAGAGAAGAGCAACAGCCCTCGTGGCGCTTTTTCTCAACATCTCCGTACCTCCTCTCTAGCCGCTACTTAGGCGGTTGTGTTGGGATTCGCTCCCACGCTTCCGGACACGTTGGCACGTAGGGGTAGTACCCATTCGCACTTCGGCAGAAGTGCCAGTAGTACTGCACGGGCGGCGACTGTTGCTGGACGTAGGTCTGCGGCTCCTCTTGTGGGGCCGGAACGACGATGACCCTCTCCCGCACGACGGGCGGCGGAACGTAATACGGCAGTGCCCAGAGGGGGTTTGGAGCCCAGTAGGGACCGGGTCCCCACCAGTACGAACCACCCCAGTGGTGGTGGCCGCCCCAGTGGTGGCGGTGCGCCTCGACCGGCCCGGCCAGCATCGCGACAGCGATGACGACGAGAAGTACGGCGACGAACCTCTTCATGACTCACCTCTCTTTCCAGATCCTGCGAAATTTATGTTAGGTCCCCACTTGAAGACCAGCACATCAAAGGACTGCTACTTATCTTGAAAATACAATAAAAACCGTATTTTTGCAATCGGTTTACCAGTAAAGTAAAAATGGTTTTCTAAACAGGCCATTTCATGCACAAAAAAACAAAAAGAAGAGGCGGCCTCGCCCGATGGCGAGGCCGCCCACAAATCCGCTGGCCGGCACGCTACTTCAGTTTCCAGTTAAGGCCGAACCAAACCACTTCTTCGCGCCGATGAACGGAAGAGCCGAAGTTGCCCCCGAGCTCAAGCGACATACCCGCGGGAACGAACGGCAGTTTCTTGCTTACGTCAAAGATGACAGCAGGATAGACACCGAGGCGTTCAACCTTGTCGTCCGCGAGAACGTAGGGAGATGCGTTCAAGGAAAGGTAAGGAAGGAGACGATAGGTCGCGTGCAGTCCGACTTCTCCCAGCATCGCATTCCCCTCGTCCAGCCGGTTGCTCACGGAGGCCTGGATGTTCGCCTTGATGAAATAACGTCCGTAAGCGTCAACCAGCCACTTCTCGGTATCTACGACTTTGACATCCGGTCCCACCCAAAGCTGGAACGCGCCGTGCCTTCCGTCGCCGTGCTGGTTGCCGCGTCCGACATTCAGCTCGCGCAAGTGCCCGAGTGAAACCCGGAAGTTACGCAGCGTCCAGCCGAGCTGAACCAGAACCTGCCAGCTGTCAAAAACGTCCTCGTGCGTGAAGCCCTCGCTGTCGGCATAGGCCTCAAGCTTGCCGAGCGACGGGACTTCCAGAATGCGGTACTGCAGCCGCAGGCCGTATTCCCAGGCCGCCGAGGAGCTGCTTTCCGGCGTGCCCCGCTGGACCGGCCGGTTGTTCAGGAGAAAGTAGCGGCCGAGGATATTCGCGGAAAGGCGCTCTTCCTGATTCCACTGCAGAAGCCGTGTCGGCTCAAAAGCGCGGGCGAGAGTAGGCACCCCCGCCAGCATGACGGCCGCCGCGGCCAGAAGAACGAACGGAATCCGTCCCCATTTCTGTTTCACTGGTCACCTCTCCTTCTCCCAAATTGGTAAAGGGCGTTTAAACCGTTTCGCAAGCTATAGCATACAAAAAACCGGCCGTCAACGAGCAACAGAGGTCAATCTCAAAAACGCGCCCGCGGGCGCGTTTTTGAGATTGGTGGACCATGGGAGAATCGAACTCCCGCCTTCCGGATGTTCCGACGGCAGAGGTGGACCCTAGGAGAATCGAACTCCTATCTCCCGGATGCAAACCGGGTGCTCTGCCACTAAGCTAAGGGCCCACCTCTGCCGTCGAGAATCTTCGATTTATTTCACAAATTTTAGAAATGTTTTATCAACCTTTCCAATGCGATACGCTTTTTTAAAGATTTGAGTTCTAGTTCTCTTGATCGAGCTTTAGATAAAGTCATAAATCGTTCTGAATGTACTAGTTCCCATGGCTTTCGAAACTTTGTTGACTTCACCTTGCCTCTATTATGCTGTCTTAGCCGAATCTGCAAATCTTTACAACTACCAATATAGTAGGTCCCAAATTGAATTGATTTTAAAACATAAAGATAAAACATTTAAAAATTTGTATAAATCGGGACAAACCGGATGCTCGATTTTCTTAAGAAAATCGAGCATCCGCGACTTCTTATGATTAAACTTATTAATGTAAGTCGGGACACTGCCACTATGCTAATGGCCCCTATACTGTCCTCCCACTAGGAATCGAACCTAGGTCAATTGCTTAAAAGGCAACTGCTCTGCCATTGAGCTATGGGAGGGTTATATTTGATTTTAGCTTAAAAGTAGGCCCAATAATACTACTAAATTCTCCGACCCTTGACAAGAATCCTTAGATATGTACAATAGCCCCATCGGGAGGTCAGACCAGCGGGGGAGGTACCTACCATGGCTCGCACCCATCTGAACGGGCTCTCCTAGGAGCCCAGAGGCGGGAACGCGCACTCACGTCATGCCTTAACGGGCAACCGGCCGCAGAGCGGCATGGTATGACAAGAGAAGCGACGTGACTCCCGCCTCATTTTTTTTATTTACGGTTTTTCGCGGCCCGGACGAACGCTCTAAACAATGGATGCGGATGAAGCGGCCGAGATTTCAATTCAGGGTGCGCTTGGGTGCCTAGAAAGAAGGGATGATTTTTAAGCTCCATGATTTCAATCAAATTCCGCTCTGGATTTAGGCCGGAGACAACAAGCCCTTTTTTCTCTAGAATTTCGCGGTACTCATTATTAACCTCGTAGCGGTGGCGGTGGCGCTCGGAAACCATATGCTCGCCATAAGCTCTTGCGGCTTTTGTCCCGGGCTTCAACTCGCAAGTGTAAGCGCCGAGCCGCATGGACCCGCCCATCTTTTTTTCTTGAATGTACATCAACTGCTCCGGCAGAGTGTGTATCACTGGATGCTTGGTTTTCGCGTCAATTTCCGTCGTGTTAGCGCTCCTCAACTTGCAAACATTTCGGGCAAACTCAATCACCGCCAATTGAAGCCCATAACATAATCCCAAAAACGGGATTTTCTTTTTTCTGCAGTATTCAATGACCTTTATCTTTCCCTCAATCCCGCGAGAACCAAATCCGCCGGGCACGATTATGCCGTCAAACTTTTTAAGCTCTTCCAGATTTTTGGCCGATTTTTCGTATGATTCGGCGTCCAACCACTTTATTTCCGGCTTCCGGCCTTCGGCCCAGGAAGCGTGCTTAATGGCTTCTATCACGGAAAGGTACGAATCGGAAAGCGTGAAATTGCCGGTGCCGAAGTATTTGCCGACAATTCCGATTTTCACCGGCGTTTTTACTCTCTTCGCGCGCAGCACCAGACGCTTCCATTCTTTCATATCACGGCCGTTCCGCCGCCGCTTTAACCCGAATTTTACCAATACTCTGTCCCCAAGTCCTTCTTTCTCAAAATTAAGCGGCACATCGTAAATGGAAGAAACATCCGGCGCCGAGATAACGTCCTGTGGCGACACGTTGCAGAAAATTGATATTTTTCTTTTCCTCGGTTCATCCAAAGGATGCGAGGAACGGGCCAGTATCATATCCGGCTGAATGCCGATGCCGTTTAGGGTCCTCACCGCCTGCTGGGTGGGCTTGGTTTTCATCTCGCCGATGAAGGAAGGTACGGGCAAGTATGAAACCAGAACGAACATCACCTGCCCCGGCCGCTCCAGATTCATCATGCGCCCGGCTTCCAGAAAAATAAGGTTCTGATATTCCCCCACCGTGCCGCCGACCTCAACTAAAAGAAAATCGGCCTTGGCTTTTTTAGCGGCTCTATCCAAGCGCGCGATGACCTCCTCGGGAATATGCGGCACGATTTCCACGCACCGACCGCCGTATTCCAAATTGCGTTCTCTGGTTATCACCGTCTGATAGACCGAGCCCGTCGTCATATAATTGTCCCTAGGCAGATTTATGTCCAAAAAGCGCTCGTAATTCCCCATGTCCTGGTCGCACTCCACGCCGTCGTCGGTAACGAAAACCTCACCGTGCTCAATGGGATTCATGGTGCCGGCGTCTACGTTCAAATACGGGTCGATCTTTACGGCCGAAACGCGAAATCCACGCGAGGAGAGAATTTTACCAATGGAGGCCGTGGCCACGCCCTTGCCGATGCCCGACATCACCCCGCCCGCCACAAAAATAAAACGCGTCATAGTTACAAATGCAAAATGCAAAAGTCAAAGTGCAAAATTTTGGTACGCCTTCGGCAATTTATTTTTGAATTTTGATTTGTCATTTTGACTTTTGATTTTTGATTTTTGAATTTATTATCATGCGGCTTTCTCTATTATTACCTTAACGGTGGCTTGCACGCCGTACGGAAAATTAATGGGTATATGGTGCTCGCCCAGTGTTTTTAACGCCTTTGGCAGAACCAGCCATTCCTTTTGCAGTTCAATTTTCTGCTTTAAAAGCGCTTCCAGAATTTTTGCCGCCCCAATCGAGCCGAAGGCCTCGCCTTTCTCGCCCAATTTTAAAGAAAGAGGAATGGTGATACTTAAAAGCCGATCACGAAGCCATTCGTATTTTCTCGCCTCCTCATGTCTTTTTGCGGCATTTCGTTTTTCTTCGCTGGTTTTTTGGGCGAGCATTTCTTTTGTGGCTTCCACGGCCAGCTTACGCGCCAGGAGAAAATTCCGCGCGTATCCGTCAGAGACGTTCTTTATGTCGCCTTTATGGCCAACTTTTGAAACGTCTTGAAGTAGAATTACCTTCATACCATATGAATATCTAATTATTCTAATTAATCTAATCAATGTCTAATGCCTGAATGTCCAACGACTCATTAATTATTATTTTAAATCATTGCGTCATTAGACATTGGGATTTGATTAGAATAATTAGAAATTAGGTTAATTAGTCGTTCTACTCGTCATTTTCCATTTTGATTTTTGAATTATCTTAGGAGTCCCAGACCCTTTTCCAGCACCGGGTCAATATCCGGCGTCGTGGTCGCCGCGACCGCGAAATCCGGCTCCAGCCCCGATTCGTTTATGGATTTGCCGGAGGGGGTTAACCACTTGGCGATGGTAATTTTCAGCGAAGCGCCCTTGGCCAGATCCTGGAGCTCCTGCACGGACCCTTTGCCGAAAGTTTTTTCGCCAACGAGTTTCGCTCCTCTTTTGTCGCGTAGAGCACCGGCCACGATCTCGGAGGCCGAAGCCGACCCTTGATTTACTAAAACTACGACCGGTGTTGACTCGAGAACTTTATATCCCTTGCTCCGATAAACCTCGTCTTTGCTGTTGCTCCAATGTTCCGTAACCACCGTGTCTCCGGCCGGCAAAAACCAGCTGGCGATATCAACTGCGGCCGTCAAAAAGCCGCCGGGATTGTTCCTAAGGTCCAAAATCAGCTTGTTTGACCCCGAACGCTGGAACTCCGCCACGGCTTTTTTGAAATCGCTGGATGAATTTTCGGAAAAATGAGAAAGCTGTATGTAGAAAACGCCACCGGGTTTCAATTCCGTTTTAATGTTGGGAACCACGATAACGTCACGCGTGACAAATATCTCTTTCGGTTCGCCGTCGTTATCGCGAAATATAGTGAGTTTAACTTTAGTACCTTTGGGTCCGCGTATCAGACGCACGGCTTCTTCCACGGATAAGTCGGCGGTTATGGTGTCTCCAATCTTTAAAATTTTATCACCTGCTTTCAAACCCGATTTTTCCGCGGGTGAATTCTTAAGCGGCGCTATGATCGTCAAAATATTTTTGCGGATGCCGATCTCCGCGCCGATACCCTCAAAACTGCCCTTGATCTCGGCTTGAAATTCTTTGGATTCCTGCGGCGGCAGGTAAACGGTATAAGGGTCACCTACGGCCTTGACCATACCGGCAATCGCTCCGTCGATCAGTTTACCTCTCTCAATTTTATCTTTATCCACGTATCTCTCCTCAATGCGGCGCCAGACGTCCCAGAACTGGTTGAAATCCACTTCAGCGGGCTTGGCCGTTTCTTTATTTAAAATTCCCGCCACTTTTTCCACCGCCGGGCGGTTGATGTACCCCACCCCGATCCCCAAAAAGAAAGAAGCGCCGACGACAATAAACGCCAACGCTATCATCAATCTTTTTGTGCGTCCCGCGGGCTCCATCCCGTTAGAAGCAGATCGCGATCGGAGTCGCTTTCTGCGAATTAGATTGTTTTATTAGTTCTAGCTTCATTGCTATTTAAACCCGCGAACCGCGATCGCGGCTTCTAACGGGACTCCATCAAAGCTATCTTCTCAAAGAAATATGTATGCGTCAATCTAAATACAAAAGGGTCCCGCACAATATCATAGCGGAACCCTGAACCGAGCCCTGCGGCTCTGAAAACTTCTGTCGGGGAGTGTTACAAAGACCATAAAATGGAGATGGGGCTCATAAAGCCAGCCGGTCAGTCCAGTAAGACAGAGTGGGTCTCCTTCCTCGACCCATTGGCCAACTGACACCCGAATCGATGCTGGTGCGAGATGCACGAGTTCGGAAAACTCGTTCTGGCCATGCGCGAGCGTAACATAGTTCGCGTGCTCGGCAAACGAGCGGCTGGGGCCCCCTAACCTGCCATCATCTTTCATCGCTATTACTCGCCCACCACGTGGCGCGAGGACTACTGAACCAGGCGGCATGAGAAAATCAATAGCATGAGCGTAGGGACCGATATGCGCGGGACTTCGGTCAGTGACTATTCCCGTGAGTACTTCTCTCGAAAACGGTATTACGTACTCCCAAATACTTTCCAATGATTTTCCTCCTCGCGTCAGTTTTACCTTATAACCTACTGCCGCAAGACTTGGTTTCTGCTATCATACGCCTAGCTATGTTTCTAATTGAAGTCATACCCCTGGCACGTTTGCCTAAATCGCTGCCGGAGTCATTTTCATATTTCCATGCTTCGTCCTTGGCCACGGGGGTGTTGGTTGAAATTGAGATAAGTCGTCAAAAACTCTTGGGCCTTGTAATAAAGTCCTCCCCGGTGCGGCACGCCAAGCAAAATTTGCGTTCCGCTTCTTTTACGCTGAAAAAAATAAAAAAAGTTCTAAAAGAGGAACCAGTATTTAGCTCTCGTGATGTGGAAATGTTGTGGTGGCTATCCCGATATTACCTAACTTCGCCTGGCGTCATTTTGAAAATGCTGATACCTTCGTTCATTACTGCCGGTGATATAAATCATTGGGGTGCCCGGCTAGAAAGCCCAGCTATCAATATTCCAAGAACCGAGGTCATAATCGGACCGGGAGCAATAGAAAGATATAAAAGTGCCGTAGTGGAAACTCTAGCCAGGTCCGAACAGGTTTTGGTCATAGCGCCCGAAATTACAAAGAGCGAAACTCTATTTAATGAAATATCTGGCGCACTGACTTCCGATAAGATACGTAATTTCAGCAGTGTTTTGCCTAAAAAGGGACTGCGAGAAACTTGGCATAGGATAAGAACGGGTGAATCCATGGCGATTGTCGGCACCAGGGCCGCGCTATTTCTGCCTTTTATTAATCTAGGCCTCGTCATAATTGATGACGACGGCTCTCCTGCTCATAAATCCTGGGATCAGGCCCCTAAATATCACGTTCGGGATGTGGCCAAGAAACTCCAAGCCATGCACGGCAGCACTCTTATAATGGCCGGAGCGCCTCCCTCGCTTAGCGCTTACGAACTGGTCAAGGACGGCGGACCCAACAAACGCCTCGTGATACTCCCGTCACCCCGCACGTTGGCTGTTTCCATATTCGCCGACATGCAAAAAGAAATTAAGGAAGCCAAAGGGTTTGTGATATTTTCTCAAGTCCTAAAAGATAAACTGCGAACTCTGGTACATGACGCGGGCCGTGCGTTCTTGTTCGTAAACCGCAAAGGGTTCGCCCCCTTCATTTTGTGCCAAGAATGCGGTTATATTTTCAAGTGTACCGACTGCGCCGTGCCGCTTGTATACCATACGCAGGAATCCATGTCCGAATCTACCCTTCTCTGTCATCACTGCGGCGCCAAGCAGAGTCCGCCCGATGTCTGCCGCGAATGCGGCTCACACCGTCTGAAATTCTACGGCATCGGCGTTGAACGCGTGGTAAAAGAACTGAAGAAAATGTTTCCGGAGATGCCCATTATTCCCGTAAGTTTGGGAGAATCAAAAAAAGCGGATAACATAAAGCTCATTTCCGATAAATTAAACAAACTTAGTTCTTACATCGCCGTCGGCACGGAATTTGCCATCTCGGGCATAGAACTCCCGACCTTTGACTTGGCGGCCGTGGTCAGCATTGACACGGCGCTATCGCTCCCCGACTTTGCCCAAAACGAGCGGCTTTTCAGAATTCTATCCGTGGTGCGCGCTCTCGCCCTTAAGATCTTCATTCTGCAAAGTTTTGCCAAGGAACCGGAAGTGCTTTCGGACCTCTTCCACGGCAGTTTTGAATATTTCGCCGAGAAAGAATTAAAAGAAAGAAAAAAATTCAATTACCCCCCTTACGGAGAACTGATAAAATTAACTGTCAATGATACATCACGCGAAAAAGCTCTCTCCCGAGTTAAAAAACTTTACAGCTTATTGCAGGTCCTGGAACATCAGCTGGGACGCGGCATCGTAGAAATAACCAACCCCTATCCTGCTTACATAGAGAAGAAAAAGGGCGTTTTTATTTTTCATATCCTGGTAAAAATAATAAGCGCCGGCGAATCGCTATCAGCCAAGCGCCTGATCGCCGAAACGGTGCCCGCGGAGGTTCTCATTGACGTGGGGCCGGAATCATTGCTTTAATTATGCCCATGACACCGCGTATATTGACCGAACCCAATCCCCTGCTCCGCCGACGTTCTCAAGAGGTGGACTTGGCCTCCCTCGGTTCACCCAAAGTTGCTCAAAAAATTGAAAACATGAAAGCGGCACTCTCTGCCAGCCGAGACGGCATCGGCATTGCCGCGCCGCAAATCGGCATACCACTTCGCGTTTTTGTCGTTTCCGAAGAAGCAAAATTCATTGAAGACCCTAAGCGGCGGGAGCGCGAAAATTGGGCCCAATACGTTTATATCAATCCTGTCATTAAAAAGTTCTCAACAAAAAAGACCGAGTTCGTGGAGGGATGCCTTTCGGTGCCCGGCAAATACGGCATCGTCGGGCGGCCGGAAAAAATTGAAGTGGAGGCCTATGATGAGAACGGCAAAAAATTTTCGCACGGCGCTTCCAAATTTTTCGCGCGCGTCATCCAGCATGAGTTGGACCATCTGGACGGCATTCTTTTCATTGACAAGGTAGTCCGCCTCTTTGACATAACACCCGATGAAACACGTTTCTAATAAATCCCCACACCTTCCCACGGGGTATTATACTCCGCGAGAAGGATCTGAATCCGCCCTTCATCCCCGCAGCAAGACCGTGGGGTATTCGGGAAGGTGTGGGGATAAAAACCCGCGCATTGTTTTTTGGGGCACCCCTGAATTCTCCGTGCCGGCGCTTTCGGAGGTCTTGAATGCGGGAATGGAGGTAGTAGCGGTAGTTACCAACCCCCCACGTCCGGTGGGGAGAGCCCAAATATTATCCCCTACCCCCGTGAAAGAATTCGCCCTAAATCACGGTATTAAAATCTTCCAGCCGGAAACCTTGCGCGACCCAGAGTTTGTGAGAATGTTGCGCGATCTAGACTCCGACCTCTTCTTAGTGGCGGCTTACGGCAAGATAATTCCCGATGAGATTCTCGGCATTCCCAGGCACGGCGCTTTGAATATCCATCCGTCGCTCCTTCCCAAGTATCGCGGCGCTTCCCCGATTGAAAGCGCTATTCTGGCGGGAGAAAAAGAGACCGGTGTCACTATTATGCTAATGGACAAAGAAATGGACCACGGCCCGATTTTAACCCAAGCGCGACTCCGGATTGAAGACCGGGATACCGGACAAACGCTTTCAAAGCGGCTGGCGAAACTTGGCGCGGAGTGCGCCAAAAATGCCATTCCGGCCTGGCTTCAAGGGAGTTTAGAACCGGCTCCGCAAGACCATGCGTTCGCGACCTACACGAAAATACTGAAAAAAGAGGACGGCAAGCTCACGTGGGATAAAACCGCCGAAGAGTTGGAACGCCAGATCAGGGCTTACCTCCGCTGGCCCGAATCGCACTGTTTTTGGCAGAGGGACCGTGATGCGCTACGCTTGAAGATAGAAGCCGCTCGCGCCATACCGAGTACTCGGGTGAATCCGCCCGGCACCGTCTGGCGAGCCGAGGGAACGCCTATGGCGGTGGAAACCGCGAAGGGAGCGTTGGCCGTTGACCGATTATGCCCCGCGGGCGGAAAGTCGATGACCGCCGAAGAATTCATACGCGGACATCCTGATATCATCGGCGCGGTGCTTCTATAAATATAAACTTTAGACATGGATCCCGTTAGAAGCCGCGATCGCGAAAGAAGTTTAAAGAATAAATTATGGCATTATTAAGAGATTATTATAAGCAGAAAGCGACTCTGATCGCGATCTGCTTCTAACGGGATGGACAAAGTATTTCTAATTTTTGGGCTTTTGGTGGCGGTCGCGGTAATCGCAACCGGCGGATTTGGCATCGTGAAAGAAGGGACTTTGGGATTTAACTTCTTATCTCCCGGCCCCCGCGCCTCCGGACCCGGCGGCGGGTTTTGGGGCTCATCACCGGCTGGAGTTAAAGAACCGGCTCCGGCAGGCGGCACGGGTTATGAACCGCCGGCACCGGTGCTAAAACCAGAATCTGGCATCTCTGGCTTCCGCGGCAGCGTTAAAATTTCAAGCGTCAGCGGCGCGGCCTACGGCGGGATTCGCGATCAATACGTGAGAATTTACAATACGGGGAATAAGAAAGGGCCGATCTACATTCACAATTGGTCCCTCGCGAACACCCAGGGTAAGCGTTATCTCTTAGGAGAGGGTGCGCTGATCCCGTTAGTGTCTGATAAGTCGGTGGTAAAATTTGAACCTAATCAAGAAGCTTTCATCCACACGGGTTCCAGTCCTGTCAATGTTGGATTTCGGGAGAACGCCTGCACGGGATACCTTAACGAAAATAACGATTTCTCGCCGCGGCTTTCGGAATCGTGCCCGCGGATCGATATTGCCAAACTTGTCAGCTTAAAAGACGTGTGCCTGCGCTTTTTAGAAAGTAAATTTTCGACCTGCCGCATACCCGTTATTTCCGGTGAGGCCACCATCGGCATCGGAGACGAATGTACCCAATTTATCGCCAATCATATGCATTACCGGGGGTGCGTTGACGACTTCAGGAATGCTTCAGATTTTTACAGGAACACCTGGCATCTATATCTAAACCGCACCGAAAAACTCTGGCGCGAACTCCACGATATTATAACCCTCTACGACGAAAACAGCCTCATCGTGGACACTTACCAATACTGACTGATACTAAATCCAGACATAATTTACGACCTAATTAACCCGAACCAACCTAAAATATGTTCCAATGTTCTGCAAAACATTGGAACGTACAATACTCTGCTATAGCGAAGTATTGACCTAGAAAGAGATCATTGACATGACTTCTCAAATTTTACGGTAAATTCAAATTGCGGCCGTTCGTGGTCGTGAAAACTAAGTTCCGTGTACCCGGAATAACGCGGGTCAAACATGACGTTCTCTCCCGGCGGCACGGGAAGATAATTTTGGCCTGGGTCTTTGACGGGATTATGCGGCGAAAGACCAACCGTCAGTGCGTGAGTACTTTGATTTTCTACATTCACCACGCAACCCAGTCCCCTATCGGCCGCAATAGTAAGTTCCTTTGGCGAGAAACCATCATCGATATAATTCACACGATTTTCTTTGATATTCCTGGCGGCATTCGTTTCATTTTGACGAGCCGCTTCTTCTTTAGCGGTTCCGGCCGCTTCCTGCCTAGCGCTATACCAGCGCAAACCAAAACTAGTAACAAGTGCCAGCACAACTAAAAACCCAAGAGTAATAAGAATAAATTTTTTTGATAATAGCGCTTCCATACTGTTTTTATCTTTTTATCAGCGAATAATTGATCCGGGCGCCACGTCTTTATCCGGTATAATAATCGAAATTTCGCCCTCACAGGAAGCTGCGAGTAGCATACCCTGTGATTCTAAGCCCATCAACATCCGCGGCTCTAAATTCACGACAACTATGATATTTCGCCCCATAAGCTCCTCCGGAGCGTAATAGCTGCCTATACCCGCGATAATTTGCCGCTTCTCGCTCCCGATATCTACCCGCAATTTCAAAAGTTTCTCCGAGTCATCTACACGTTCGGCCGCCAAAACTTTGCCGACTTTCATTTCAACTTTCTTAAAATCGTCAAGTGTAATCATCCCGAACATTATGTCCAATTTTCCCGCAAAAGAAAAGAGCCCCGCCGCGCTGTGCTTCAACGGGCGGGGCTCCAGGCCGATGACCTTTCCTTAAAGTCTCTCGGCACCTCGCGCATAACCGGCAGTTCCGTAAACGGCGAATGAATGCGCTTCCCCACCACCGCCATTACGCCGTTCCTGTAGTACGGCGCGTTGGGGACCGAGAGCTCGCAGGTTGATGAGAGCGGGCAGGTGCCGCAGTAGTCGGGACGATCGGGCCAGCCCTCGCCGCGCTCAAGCCCTATGAGATCCGCGAAACCGGTTATGACTATCTCGTTTCGCTTTTTCCTACCGGTAGAGGATGCCCTGTTCCCGGGATAGAGCGAGCAGAACTCCCGTGACAGATACCACGTACCGTGCGAGACATCATAAGAGTCAAGCCCCAAGTCTCGCAGGAACTCGTCCGTCCAGCGCATCAGGCGATTGCGCGTGCTGTCTAAAACCCTCACGCCCGGCGTCTCCAGAAGGTGCGGCAGAAACCGCTTTTGGCCTGCGGCGCGCACTACCTCACGAAGCGGCTTTAACTCCGGCTGCCAAATGCGGTTGGCGAGAAGTATCCGGAGGAAGTGAAAGTCCGCCACACCCGGCAGCGACACATCCTTGGGTATCAACCCGAACTCCCAGAACCACAGCATCCAGAGCGCCAGGATTTTTTCTCCTATGCCCTGGAACTTGACGCGCTTCACCGCCTCGTCAAAGTTGCTGACGCCGTAGAAGATATTCCGCGCATCTCCTTCCCATTGATCGCAGATCCCCCGCGCCATGGCGATAAGATGCTGTATGAACTCGTCCGCTTTGTACCCGAGCGGGCCTATCCCTTTGAGGCGCTCATATGAGGCCCTAGGATAAGAAAGGCGCGCGGTTTCACGCAAGACCGATTCCAAAACATCCGGTTTTGTTCGCGCCAGCACCCGCGGGTCAAAAAAGTGAGGGTACAGGCGGTAGAACTTCTCCACGAAAGCGAACATATGATCCGAGTCAACCGAGCCGCGCATGAGTATGGCGGAAAACGTGAGGAACTGCGCGACGCGGTCGGGATTTTTCTTGATGACTTCGGGCATATAGCGTTGTTGCGGCGCCACCAGACCCCCGAAGTACCCACCGCTTTCACGCTCCCGCCATGCCCTCGCGAGCTTCTGAAACACGAACTCCGCTCGTTCGAGATCAGGGCGCGGCAGGGCCGCGCCCGTACCGAGCTTAGCCATGCCGCGCCTCCTTTCTTCTAAGCTTCGTCAATGATGCGTGAGAACTCTTGGAACGCCGCATCGTCGGCGAAGAGATCACCTTGTTCTGTGTGACCGTTGGCTGCTTGGTGTTTTTCGTTCCTCCTGTGCCAACTTGCTCTTCGCTCCACGATACGAATCGTGTAGCGGCTCTCGATCTTGCGGATGAAACTTACGGCCACGCCGTGGTTTCCCTCCAGCACGTCCCAGAACTCCGCCCCCCGCGGGAGGATCTTAAACTTGTACGGATGCGTGAGATAATGCGGCGCCCGATCGTATCCCCACGGGCCGACGAGCTCTTCCTCACGGCAGAGTTCGATGAAACGCTTCGCGTTATACAGCTTGTCCCGCTTGGAAGTATTTCTGACGCGGCAAGCGATTTTCGCCAAAACATGCGGCCTCAAATACGGCCGCCGGTCGCGCTTCTTCAGAAGTTCAACTGCTTCCCACCAACTTTTGGGAAACTTACCACCCTTCTTCCGGACACGGTAGGTCTTCTGAAAGTTACCATGATTGGCGACGTTCGCTACCTTCTGCACTCCCCAGCCGAGAAGCGGATTCAGCGTCTCCAGCTCCTCAAAAAGACGGAGTAGGGCGGAATCGCGCTCTTCGATGGTGATACAAGGTCCGTAGGGACGCCTGAAGTTCCAATCGATCTCGGGCGGGGCCCAGCCGCGCGTGCGCATTCTGCCGTTCTCGCCTGGCAATTTCTCCTGCTGGCTACGGTGGTGCACTAGGCCGTCTAGAAAAAGGCAGATATGCCGCGCCGCCAGCCCCGCTTGAACCTCTGTTAGTGAGCGCTTATAAGAACGCATCCCAACAAAATTGCGTGCCTTATGGTTCGATCGATAGGGACGTCCCCTAAAGATGCCCATCTCCGCCAGTACTTCTTCTTTGCCGCTCGCATCTTTCTCTAAGAAAATCGCGAGTTTCAGTGCCGCCTTCTCAACAGCAGCAACGTGAGAAACGATGCTAGCGGATGAAGTTGCGGCGTCAACGACAAAAACGGCAACAGCGCCCTGTTTTAGAACTCTAGGCAAATCCCCCATCCTTCGTCTCACCAACTTTCGTCCCACCAGCATCGCCCCCTTTCGTTTTTATATTCAGATGTCAGCGAACGTCTTATTCGTAGCACAGCGCTTTACGCTTGGTCAAATTGAATTTTTGTGTCTTTTTCATATTCTTGAATTTTAAAATTACATCAATAACATGCTATAGCAGATAATTGTAATATATCCCTAATTCGTGCGAATTAGGGATATAAGGCGGGATAAGACCCCGAACACCATAAAACACCACAAAATTTATGCTATTATGAATTTGCTTATCTTATGAAAACATCTTTTATAATTGCAGCTATAGTTGTATCCGGCTATATTGGATTTCGCTACTTACCGCCGGAAATACAAAAGAACATTAAAGCAAAAGCTCAAAACGCCATGGCTACGGTGGGTCTTTCTAACTTTTCCCCCGACAAACTGCTTCCACCGTTAAAAGCTAAGATAACGCCCATCGCCGGCAATATCGCCGAAAGGATAAAACCAGATAATCCCGTGGAAAAGCGTGCCGAGATAATAGATAAACTGGAAAAAGAGATACAAGTTATCGCCCAAACTCCGGCACCCAAAACGGCAAAAGAAAGAGAAATTCTACAATCGGCTGTGGGTGGAGCTAAGGTCTTAATCCAAGAGTTAAAGGAGGAAAATCCGAAAAATGGCGTTATCGTTAATGCTGTGAGCTCTGTTTTAAACGCCGTACTGCCTGACTCCGCGCCTAAAAACGAAACGGTGTGCCAAAATCATTAATCGCCACTGTATCTCTCCTCAATCCAGGGGCGCGCTCTATTGGAGTATCCCCGTACCTCCCAAAAACCGGGTTTATCTTCGTCCACAAATTCAATCGCCGTTAAGAATTTGGCCGATTTCCAGCCGTAAAGATGCGGCAGTATCATCCTGATCGGCCCGCCGTGCTCCGGCGGTATTTCGCCGCCTTCCAGTTTTGTCGCCACAATAACGTTCTTTTGCATTACGTCATCCAAAGTTACGTTCGTCGTATATTTGTCAAAAGAATGGAAAACTATGAATTTTACCCCCACACCAGAACGAGGACTGACACTACTAAAATTCATACTCTCCAGCTGTTCTCGTTTGGTGTGGGGGTTTGCGGAAAGACGAGGTTTTACAAGCTCCATGATCTTAGAAAATGGGACCCCCGACCAATGCAGGTCATACCGCGACCAACGCGTCACACAATGAAAATCAGCCGTAATATCGGTATCGGCCATTTTTTTCACTTCATCAATGGATAATACGATCGGATTTTCCACGTTACCCTTAACCTCCAGTGTCCACTTGGGATAACGGTCTAAAGTCGGCCTAATACCCAAATCCAGAATGGGAAAGGTTTTAGTAAGTACTTGGCCGGGCGGCAAGCGGTCTTTTGATCTTTCGTGAGAAACCTCCTTGTGCTTTTCCGCCTGTTGCTCTTTGGCTTTAATATAGGCCTCGTTATATTGGTTATCCGCCATTATTTTCTGCTTATCTTATATATTATCCCCGCTTTATCGTCTGTAATGTAGACCACCCCACCCGGCTCGGCGAAAACTCCAACCGGACGGCCTAGAACTTTGCCCGATGAAGTCAGTCCCGACGTTACGGTCGGGACTCCGACTCCTGACTTCTCGTCGGAGCGTCGGAGCCAACCGGTAATGAAATCTTCAATGCCTAAAAATTCGCCCGAAGAATTCAATTTAACACGCACTACTTTATACCCAGTCGGCTCGGTCCGATTCCAGGAGCCGTGATAAGCCACTATCAGGTTACCCTGATAATCCTCCGGCCAACCGTTTTGGGGTACAAAAGCGAGTCCCAGGGCCGCCGAGTGCGCCTGCAGGTCTATATAAGATGGTGTTTCAAACGGTTCCATGCACGGATTGCGAATATAAGTATTTTTATCAAAGACGGTGTCATGTATGTTTTTGCCGTAGCAAATCGGCCAACCATAATTCTTGCCGGATTCAATGATGTTGATTTCATCCGGCGGCAGATCATCCCCCAGTAGATCACGACCGTTATCCGTCGCCCATAATTTTCCGTCCTGCGCCCAAGTAAAAAATACGGCGTTACGAAGACCACTGGCATATAATTTAAAGTCCGACCCATCTTTTTTCATAGAATAAATAGCGGCGCGCCGGTTATCAGATTCGCGGCAAACATTGCAGGAAGACCCAATGGAAACATAAAGCCGCCCGTCCGGCCCAAATCCAATGGTCCGCGTAAAGTGCCCACTACCCGACGGCAAATCAGCGATTTTTTGTGGGAGCCCGTTGGGATAGACCGTCACTTTTGAGAGCTTATCTTCTTCCGCAAAGTAAAGCGTAAAAGGATTTTCGGGGTCAAAGGCCAGACCGTGCGGCTTTTTCAAATTCTTGAGTATTATACTTTGGCTTTTTACTTTACCGCCCTCCATTTCCAAAAATGAGATCACGCCCTCTGATGTCTGACTTACCCAAAAGTTACCAAAAGAGTCACGCGCCATGACTCTAACGCCGGGAAGGTCTTTGGCGAATAACGAAATGGAAAGGTCTGCCGGTAATTTTAAAGGAAGTTCCGAAACGGTCTCTTTTTCAGTTATTTTGGGTGCGGCGGGTTTTACCGCAAACCACGCTCCGCGCAAGTTTTCCCAATAAATCCCCACACCCTCCCACGGAGTATTCGGGAAGGTGTGGGGATAAAAGGCAACGCCCCAAGCGAGCGCCAGTAAAAGTCCGATGCCGATCAATGCAATAAATAACAACTTCCTCATAATTATTAAATCATAGCACCTTCGTTAAAAACGTCTTAAAAAAAGGGCCCGCGCTGTTCGTCGCGCGGGCCCTTGGTGACCGGCTATAGGACCGTAGCGGAACTTCTGGCCGCTGGGGTAGAAGCAGTTGAGGATGGAAAGTCCATTCTCCGGTATGGCGCTGAACTCGCAGCGCCGCCAGTAGTCAAGTGGGACAGCCGGGTTATCCGCGTCAGGGATGGGCGCGCGGCGCAGACCGTGCTCATGCGTGCGCGGCGGCAACTCCAGCTCGTTCCCGAATATTTCTTTCTCGCCCGATAACTGTGCCACGAAGTCGTCATGGCGCGGTCGCGGAATCGTTTCCTGACTCTTCGGCATCGGCACTTCCCGCCGCGGAGCACACCCCAAAACCGCGACTACTGCCAGCATGAGGAGCACAGAAGCCAGAAAAATCCAGGGTCTGTTTCTTCTGAAAAACCGCCTTATCCTGCGCCGAGTCCGGCTTGTCATCATGGGGCCACGCCCCCCTTTCTGGTTTGACGTGAACGCGATTCTCTAGCAACTTACCAATCTACTACCCCTAAGTCAATCAGCAAGATATTTATACCCAATTTGCGGTTATCTAAACCAGCCGCGCAAATTCCAAGAGAACCCGCGCATTAAAAGCAGCGCCAATGGCGCCCCCCAGTTGGCCCAGCGCTCTATGAAATCCCAAACCAGCTCACCTACCAAGGGACGCATTAAGGCCGTCCAAAATCCCCAAAAAGCCGCCCACAATAAAACTATTCTTATCGGTTTTATAAGAACTATAAGAGCCACCAAAAGGTCCGCGACCCCTATCCAAAATAAAAGCGTAACAGCCGCTTCGTGCGACAAAGACGGCAAAAATTGCTGTATCCAAAGAGACCATTTGGGATTAAGGTTTTGCATGGCTATCATGCCATGCCCGGCAAACTCACCGGCTACCGCTATTCGCAAAACCCATTCAATCAAACGCATGTTCATATAATTTAAAAGTTTTTATTGAAAATAATTACGCGACTTTGCGCCTAAATAAGTATATAACGTAAACGCCCAAAATAAAAAGCAGGGTGGAAATCAGAGCAGACAGCAGACAATAAATGCAAAGGGCCTTAAGAATAAAGAATTGTACGTAAACAAACCACAATGACGCCAAAAAACCAAGAAGCGTGAACCATGAAAGTCCCGATAGAAACTTTTCATTTTTCGTATCCAGCGTCAAAAGCGCCAAAAGAGACACCGTAAAATAGTAAAAAACTCCCAGCATTGCTACCGGTATCCCCCAGATGGCCGCGTATTCACTCGTGGTCACAACGTCGCAGCTGGAGGTAATGAAGCAAGAGGGCGGAACGCCGCTAATGTAGCTCACGCTCAAATACAGGGCGTCCAAAAATCCCAAAGACCCTAATATCAGAAAAATAACCGCCAAACGTTTAAGAACCGCCGGCGAGAGTTTCGGTGATAAGTTGTTTGAATTCAGCATAGTTTCTGGGGTTTTGGATTTTTGAGCCGTTCAAGAAAAAAGTTGGCGTGCCTTCCACGCGCGAACTCAATCCGCTCTGAAGATTATTCTCCACTCTTTCTTTCACCTCGTCCGAAGCCAGATCTTTGGAGAATTTATCCATATCAAGATTAAGGGTTTTGGCATATTCGGCCATAAGCTCGCTGGCTTGGTCGGAAGCGGCCCATTCTTTTTGATGTTCAAAAATTATGCCATACATCTCCCAAAATTTTCCCTGTCTGCCGGCGGCTTCGGTAGCCCGAGCGGTTAAATTAGCATAGGCGTGCTGTCGCAACGGGAAATGCCGGTACACAAAACGAAGCTTGTCTCCAAATTCTTTCTGCAGTTCTTCAGCCATGGGGTAATAAGCCGCGCAAGCCGGGCATTGGAAATCGCTGTATTCAACCAGTACCGCTCTGGCGTCGGGCGAGCCCCTGGACCAATCTTTTTCCGACACGGCCTCGGAAATAGAAGCGGTGACAGCGGGTCCTTCATTTTTAGCCAACCAAAAAGTTCCGGCAACGGCGCCGGAGACAAAAACGGCGGCGGAAAGCCACATAGCCGCGCACTTAAAGCGCCGATTTTTTTCGCGTCTTTCAATTATCTCAAATCTTGATGCTTCGGCACGGATGTCATCCATATCAAATTCCACGAGGGACTATAACCAAATTCCCCCGCGTATGCAATAGTTCTAAACAGCGTCTTTTTTTCTTAAGAGATCCCCGCGGAGGGTTTTAGTCGCGTAGTATATTGCGACAAAAAATATCAGAGCCAGCGCCTGGTTGGTCAAGAAAAACCACGTTTCTTTCGCGTTGCCATCCGCCAAGTACTGTAACACCGCGTAATATTCAAACACCGCAAAAGCGATAACAGATATAACCAGATTGAATACTGCCACCCAAATATGCATTGGATTCGTAAGACCGGATACTACTCCAACAACAATTATGGCAAAAAGCGAAACCCAGCCAGACACGGGGATAAGGTTTGAAAAAAACGGCAGGGTTAGAATCATGATGATGCCGCCAAGTAGAAAAAGGCGTCTTACGGCATCTCCGTAATAATGGGCCGTCAGCGGGCTTTTTGACTCGGGCGGGCTGTATCCTTCTCCGTAATTCATGCCCTTAAAATACACCCATTTTCTATAAAAAGAAAAACGCCGCGGTCTGACAACGACCGCGGCGTGCGCCGGAATATCCCCAAGCTTGTCTACCTCCCAAAGAGCGCCTGAAGAAGCGCGTAGGCCATGGCGAGCTCCTTCTGCCCCTTCCGGCGGAGAAGCGCCATGATTTCGGCGATCTTCTTGTCGCGGTCCGTCACCGGCTTCCTCCAGTCCGCGTCCACGAGGTCGCGAAGCGGCATCTCGAGGGCCGCCGCGACTCTCCAGAGCGAGTCCACGGAGATGGACTTCTCGCTCCTCTCCACTTCGCCGATGAACTTTCCGGAGAGGTTCGACCTCTCGCCGAGATGCTCCTGCGAGAGCCCACGTGACTTCCGGAGCACGCGGAGCTTGGTGCCGAGCGACTGCCGCACGTGCTTCACCGCCCGTCCGCTCATACTCGGGCCTCCTCTTTCTGCCCATGGGAAATCTAGAAACGCGTAATCAAAGAGAAGCACACTTTGGGTCTTATGTCAACAAAAAGAAATGGCCGCCGGGGAGTTGATTCCCACAGCGGCCCTTAACGCCGATGCAGTGCTTCGCACCATCTTCGGTTGTTGTCCCCGCCGGCCTCGGCGTTTCTAGATAAAGGCACGTCGCTCGTCTTCGCCAACGCATCGTCTTTGCCATCCCGCGAAGGCACGTGCTTCTCGCACCAGAGTACGTCCAGAATCTCGCGACTGGGGTCAGCATCCGGCTCGCACGCCGGGCAGTACTTCCTAGCGACACTTGGCGTACCACGAATGATTTCTCTCATCCTCGCAAGCTCCTTACGACAGCACGAGGCCTGGGGCGGTGCCGGAGAGCTTCCGCCTGACCTCTGTCCGTCAGCTGGTAGAGCGCAATTAAAGCGGGACGCTGCATGGTGAGGTATCCTTCCTTCCGCAACCTCGGAAGGAACCTCTTCAGAAAATCTGGCGACATGACCCCGCCGCCCTCCCGCCCCATGCGGCGCCAGATGATCTCCGCGCTGACGTACCCCTCTCCACGTGAGATTATCCAGCAGACATAGCGCAACTTCCGCTTGTGCGCTTTCCAAACGGAGATCAGCGCCAACAGACAACAGAGAACCAGAAAGACGGTGTAGACGATGATGTTCGTGTACAACGCTTGCATTGGCGCCTCCTTTCATGGAGCGTTTGATGGTGTTTTGTATAGGTTCACATGGTACCCACTCCCCTGTCAAATCAAAATGAAAAAACAAAAAGCGTCCCGACGCATGTCGGGACGCTTTTTGTTTTTGTTAGGCGCGGTTTACATTCACCGCGTTCGGCCCTTTCGGACTGTCCGCGACTTCAAATGTCACCGCGTCGCCTTCTTGAAGTTCATCAAAGGTAACTCCCTTCAATTCGTTCGAGTGGAAAAAGAGGTCTTTTTCCTCGCCCGCGCGCTTGATGAAGCCGAAGCCTCTATCGGTCTTACGGGCAATGGTTCCTTCTGGCATAAATACAAAAGAAAGTTCTGCGAATAATATATCGGCAAGCTGACAATTAGGCCTCGATCATTGCCTTATCCAGCGCCGACTTAGTGTAAAAGATATCACACTTAAATTATCCTGTCAATATCTCGTCTACATGCAGCTCCCGGCTGGATGTGTTTAGAATTCTGGATTGGAAAAGAATTGTCAGTGATTTGAAAACTCTTGAATCAACTTGGTCTCCAGAAATAACAACACCCGCCAGGTGAATCGTCTCGCGGCTTCGCGAAACTATCACCTGGCGGGGTTAGAACCCCTACCGATGGTGCGCCCAGTCGACATCTTCCTCGGGAAGCACCAGGCCACTCGGATGGTCCTTGTGGTAGTGCATCTCGCGGAAAGCCTCGGAGTCCATGACGGGCGACTTGTACTCTGCCGCCGTCATCAACGCCCAGCGCTTCGTCATCAGGCGCTCGAAGAACTTCTGGTAGATGCCGCCCGCAAAGACGACCTCTACGAAGAAGTGCTTCACGATCTGCGCCACCTGACGGGGCGAGAGCGCGATGCTGATGTCCACCGGATTGCCGACAGGCGTTCCGTACGGACTCGACATCGGCTGGACTCCGTTGAGGTTGAGGAAGTGAAGCGACCCAGGCTTCTCGTTGCCAACGCTGTCGCTGGCACCGAACTGGATCACTACATCCCGGGGAGCCTGGAAGGACTGATAAGACCGTTCCATGGCACGCCTCCTGGGTTGCATCCCGCCTTATTGCGGAATGGTTGATCGCTTTGCGACAACAAAAAGGGCATTTAAACACACTTTTTGTTACCGCAAAACATACTTAAAGAACAACACAAAGCATAGCATATTGCAATGCTATTGTCAATGCCGCTGCACAGTTTATCAAAGTGCTCCCCAAGTTGAAAAATGCTTGGAATAATTACGCTTTTTTATTTATCCCCACACATTCTCACTGGGCATTGAACCCCGCGGGAAAAATTTGAATCCGCCCTTCATCCTCGCGGCAAGACCGCAGGGTATTCAGGAAGGTGTGGGGATAAATATAATGGCCCGTCTCCGCCGTTGGCATTACTGCCATTGGCGGAGACGGGCTGACTTCAAGCATCGACGGACTGGGTTGTTGAGGAGATGGCGGCCGCTCTCAAGCGCGCGACCAGGGCATACAGGGCGCTCTTGCCGCCCCTGTAACCGACACGTCGCGCGCGGCGCAACACTTCAGCGCCTGAGGTCTCCGGCCGGGCATTGAGCCACCGCCCGATCACGAACGCGAACGGAGCCGTTACGGATGGGCGACCGGGGCTACGCCGCGCACCGTTCTCCGCTATGGCCGCGACTTCTCCCGACCTTCCATCGGCGAGCAGTTCCTCCCTCTGTTCCATTGGTCTCCTCCTAACGAACAAATAACCGCTTAAGTACACAAAAGCATGTTTGTTATACCTTCGTCAATCAACTCCGAACAGTAAAAGACATCACTCGCAATTGCTGAACAACGTCAGGACCTATTTTCTCATAAGAAAAATACGTACGGAAATGGTTATAAAACAAAATTAATAGGAGCTGGCCAGGCCCCCATTATTTAACGACCAATTGCTCAATTTCCCCAATAGTCATCTAAGTTCCCGTCCAAGAAAGCACATGTTGAAGTGCAATAAACACCCCAATGGGGAGGTGCAATCGGCGCCCCACATCTATCCCATAGACATCGCTTCCCCCGAGGGTGGTTAACCGGTAGCCAGCCCTTATTGCCACAGACCACGCACCCATGACCAGCACAGCCATCACACTGCACAGCATCCTTCGGATAGTTCCCGCCCCAGGGAATGTCGTTGGGTCTAGTGTTCGCCATGGACAGCTTCCCTCCTTTAGCATCTCTGAACGTGTGATTGGTTTCTTGGCCGCAACTACGCACTACATATGCGCACATGCGGCCAAGAAATGATTCTATGAACTAAAAACAAAATAGCACTTTTGTGCTATTTTGTAAAGGATGGCTCCGGTGCGTGGAATCGAGCCTGCCTACCGGCAGGCAGGCCTGTGACCTAGGTCCAATAAAATTCTTTGCTCCGCGCTCTACCCCCACACCAAATTTTGGTGTGGGGGTTCACGCATTTACTTGTCCGCCGAAGTTTTAACGAAGGCGGGTCGCCGTTCAAGATCGTGAATTATTGATGATTTATCTCACTCAATAACTCCGGAAACTCTTCTGTCCCCATATCATCAAGGGTATAGTGTCCTCGGCCTTTAAGCTCAATTATTTTACCGCCGAGAGTTTTGTGAAAAATTTGCACGCTTTCTTTACCGGCTTCTTCTTCGTCATCCGCGGTAAACATCACGATATCTCCAACGCGCGATTTTATTGTTTCATCTATCTGGTAGTTATAAAACGCAGGGCGAAATTTATCTTCTTTATCTGCTATTTTCCACGGTGCAACCAAAATAAGCTTTTTGATTTTCTTTTTTGATTCTCCGAGCCAACGAACCAGAAAAGCACATCCGCAACTATGGCCGATTAAAATCGTATTCTCCAAAACTTCCAGCTTCTCGAACTCTCGCTTGAATGCATCATAATCCGGGGCCCACGGATTGGGCATAAGAGGAGTTTCTGTTTTTACGCCAAGAGCCGTAAGATTTTTCTTAACCCACGGAATCCAGTGCTTATCGTATGTCCTCTTTTCTGGGTCCATAGCCTTCTCCTCATCAGAAGGACAACCATGAATTATAATGCAGTTCAATTGTTTTTTATCATCGGTCATAATTTGTTTAATTTAACATCCAGATCGAGTAGTTCAGATACGAGGCGAAACTTACCCAAAGAAGATACGGCACAAGGAGATACGCCGCGAGCTTTCCGTGTCCTTCCGTAGTCCACCACGAGGACGAAGGATGACCTTGCCCTTCCGTAGCTTTATGCGAAGAAGGGAAGATTTTGTAGAACACAACCATTGTCCAGACGATTGCAAGCCAGAGAAGAATGATATCAACCAATGCCCAGCCGGGACTTTGCAGGCCGAAGAAAATAATTGACCAGATGGCATTCAAGAAAAGCTGAACAAAAAACGCTGCGATACCAATTTTCCACACTCGCAACATCCTTACATTCTCAAGTATATAAGGATGTTGCTTCCAGACGAGGAAAAGAGAAATGCCCATCAACGCGTAAAGCGTAGTCCACGCGGGCCCGAAAACCCAAGCAGGAGGATTCAGCGCCGGCTTCACGAGTCCGGCATACCAATTTGGAATCGCGGAAATAGTAAAAACCGAACCGATTATACCGGCCAATTCCGACACCGCAATCGCAATAACTAATTTGAAGAAATTATTTACCTTCATAAATTTGTTTTTATAGTACCCTTACAAACTCCAGTTTATAAGGATGTGTTATTAAATCCTTTGAAACGATTGCAGAAAACGGACGAATGTCTTGCCATACGGCGAAAGCGCGTGTTCCACAAATTTACCACGATACTTTTTATTCACCAGCCCGGCTACAGACAGCCTCCGCGTATGTTCGCCGAGAGTCTTCTCGTTCGCGCCAAGAGCGGTAACAATATCATCCAGTGTTGCTCCGTCGTTGCTTGCGATAAACAACAAAATCTCGATCCGATGGTGATTGGCCATCCCTTTCAAGTGCCGCTCCATTTGTTTTGCCGTTTTTATTTTTCCCATATTTACATTATACACAACATCCTTACATTCTCAAGTTTGTAAGGATGTTATTTGTTTTCTTTGGCATGCGCCGTGATCTCGATGTTGTCCCGACTGAAAGTCGCGGATCCTCGATTTTGTTTCCCGACCTCGTCTCGACTCGGTCGAGGACGGGTAAATTTTAATCTTTCGATTGCCTTTCTGCTCTTCCAAGATTTAATCTGTCTTTCTCTATCTATTGCTTCCTTTTCGGTTTGAAATTGTTCACTATGAAAAATCTCCCACGGGCCAAGACCTTTTGTGGCCAATACCTTGTTGGCGTTATGAAGTTTTAATCTAGCGTCAAGATTATTGGTATAACCAATGTAATACTGATTATTTTTCTTCAATTTCAGGATATAAGTGTAATACATGAAAGATTAAAATTTACAAAATCGGGACAACTTTTATGCTCCCGGCACCACGTTCACCCCGTTAGAGAAAGGAAACGCTTGAGCCTATTTTTCAAATATCGTTTTCCCATACCACTCTTAAGGTATTTCTCCCGAGCTACCGCATCGTTTTGATTCTTACACGCCTCATAATAAATAAGCTCAAGCGGAGTCCTATTTTGGGTAGAAGGCACCTTACCAGAATTATGCAGGCTCAAGCGTTTTCGTAAATCGTCAGTAATGCCAGTATACCAATAGCCATCTTTGTTACTTTGAATCACATAGGTGTACCACATAGTTTTTCTCTAACGGGGCAAGCATTTCTCGGCCATTTCTTTCTCCGCATAGTGAAAACCACACTCCTCGCCCCGTTAGAAGTAAGACGCCAGAAGCGTCTGCCGATGTATTACACATCGGACTTCTAACGGGGCGAGCATTGGTATAGCTCTTTACCTGCCCCGAACGCTGTCGAGGGGTCTTTTTGAATTATCTTGACCATGTTTTATTTAAACGATTTTGACTCGCCCCGTTAGAAATAGGACGCAACCGCGTCCGCGATTTCTAATGGGGTAAAACTGAATCATTTTTCATTGATTTGTGCAATACGCTCTCAAACAATTCCTTCAATTTTGCTCGCTGGTCTTATGCCGTTTCGCTTCCTTTCGCGCAAAAACAATCAGCGCAACAACCGCCGCGGCAAGAAAAATAATTATGGAAATTAAAATTTGGGTCATGGGGTTATTTTATTTCTTTTCTAAAGTCTGACGGTACTAGCCTCTTAACAATGCCGCTATTTGAAACTGAAAATATGGTTAGTTTATTTCTTGTGGCAAAATCACGGGGAATTCTTTTTCGCGCGATTTCCGCCGACTTTGTTGGTAGAGCAATTCCATAGTTTACCCCAAGCGGTTTTCTATTCATTCTGGTAATTATTTGTCCGAGAGAAAATACAAAATTAACCTCATGGTGTGGCCCACCCTTACACTCAATATAATATTTATGCCTTGTTCTTTCATGATTTAACTCTAAATCTACGCCATGTTTATGTCCGTGCTTAATTTTAGGTCTTAATCCATAACTATTTTTGTATGCCCAATTCAAAACAGCATCAATTACTTTATCTTCGGAAATAGTTTTTTCATTCTTTCTTTTCTTTTTCATAGTTTATTCTTCCCGTAGCGACAAAATTTTGTCTGCCACATATCTAAACATTTTCTTCTCAATATACTTATTTAATTCGGGATTGTTCATAAGTTGTTCCCATAATTTGCGGTCAACTTCAAATTGGTCGTCCACCTTGC